>DASZLF010000042.1:0-3726 GCA_035552555.1 Occallatibacter sp. | reverse complement strand
TGGCAGGTGGACTCACGGATTTTCCGAGCACACTCAGCAGAGCCGAAAACGCGCTGGAGAGCCGCTCAGGGGTCACTGAATCAGGCAGAGGAATGGTCAATGCGGGGCGGTTCGTCCGGGGATCTCTCGTGAACAGGGTGGGCAACACTTGAGGCGGGCGGGGTGCGGAAGCGGCCGTGGAACGTCCGGCGGTGCCGTCTGCCGCGCTTCCCGCAGTGCTGCCTGCCGTGATCGATTCAATCAATCGCAGTCCAGCCTCGATGAACGAGGCCGTGGCAAATTCGACGCCATTCCCGCCAGGAGTTGCAGGCGAGGGAGGAATGCCTTGTGGCGCGGGCGCCTCGGCACTCGTTGATCCGTCCTGCTGCGTCTTAGCGTCCAGCTGCGGCTGCGTTAGCGGAACCGGCTCGACGGGAGCGTGGTCAATCACCGGTTTGGGCCGGCCGGGTTGGTCGGCGAATATCTCCTTCACCGCCTGTAGCATTGTCTTCCGGCCCAGCTTGGCGAAGCTGATCTCGGAAGTGGGAGAGTCGAAGACTCCGGCAAACAAAGATTTCTTCAAGGCCAGCGTCTCCCACACGCGCTCTTCGATGCTCTTCTCTGTGAGCATCTGAATGACGTGTACGGGCCGCGACTGCCCCAACCGGTGTACGCGGCCGATGCGCTGCTCCAATCGTGCAGGGTTCCAAGGAGGCTCGAAGTTCACCACCACCGAGGCTGCTTGCAAATTGAGGCCCACGCCTCCCGCATCGGTCGAGAGAAAGACCTTGCAGGCCGGATCGTTGCGAAACTTCTCGATCAAGGCGCCGCGCTGGCGCGAGGGAACACCTCCATGTAGAGAAACGAATTCGATGCCCAGCTTGCGCAACTCCTCGCCGGCCAGGCGTGTCATGCGCTCGAACTCGCTGAAGACCACCACCTTGCGCTTTTCCCCGAGGACGAAGTCGGTCATGATCTCGCGGAACTCCTGGAGCTTGGGCGAATGATGGGTCTGATTGTCGAATAGAAACGTGGAGTTGCATAACATGCGCATATTTTGGATGTAGCAGAGAATGCGCTTTTGATCGATCTCGGAGAGCCAGCCCTGGCGTTCCCATTTGCGCATGAGCGCCGCGAGCATATCGCTCTGCTCGTAGTAAGGTTCCGCCTGCTGGCTGGTCAACGGCACGCGGAAGACCTTGTCGGTCCGCTCGGGCAGATCCTTCAGCACCTCGGGGCGCGTGCGCCGCAACAGAATTGGGGCCAACTGCTCGTGAATCTGATCCAGGCCGCGATAGCCGGTCAGGCGGCCCTTGTCGTCGATGACGCGGTGTTCGTTTACGAAGCGGAACGCAGGGCCCAATCTGCGGCCGTCGACAAACTCCACAACGGAAAACAGCTCTTCCAGCTTGTTTTCGAGCGGCGTGCCGGTAAGCACGAGGGCATAGCGGCTTTTCAGTTGTTTGATGGTGCGCGCAGTGGCGGTGGTCCAGTTTCTGATTCGTTGCGCCTCGTCGAGGATGATCAGGTCCGGACTGAGTTCCTGCATGTATCGAATATCTTTGAGAACGAGTTCGTAGTTGGTGAGGGTGAAGAATTCTGGGGACTCATACATCGCGCGCCGCTGCGGCAACAGGCCTTCAACGATCTCCACCGAGCTGTCGGTGAATTTTTCGATCTCCGTCTTCCACTGGTATTTGACCGAGGCCGGTGCAATCACCAGCACTCTCTCGATTGCACGACGCTGACGCAGAAGTTCGGCCATGGCCAGCGCTTGAACTGTCTTGCCCAGTCCCATGTCATCGGCCAGGACCACGCGCCCGCGGCATGCTGCGAAGATCGCGCCGCGGGCCTGATAGGGCAGAAGTTTCGTTTTTAGAATGCCGGCGGTGGGATCGAGCCCGCGCTTCAATTTAGCAAGCAGCTTACGCTCCAGTTCCAGGCCTTCGACCAGCTCGTTTTCCCGGTCGATGTAATCCAGAACATCGCTATAGATGACCGCCTGGCCGTCAGCGTTGCGCAGCGCCTCCAGCACCTCGGAGAATTGCCGATAACGATCGCGGCGAAGAAAACCGTTGGCGTCGAAGTGTTCGGTTGCGAGCTTCAGGAGCGCAGGCGGAGGCGAAGCCGGCATGCGTAGCCGCACCTCGATCGCATTCCCGTACACAAGCGAAATGGAAGCACGCGTGCGCTTGAACTTCGCAGCTTCCAATGTCTTCTGGTGACGCTTCCGCAGCCGCAGAAGCATGGCCTCGACGTGTTTGCAGGTTCCTAACGTGTTGACCGCGAAATCCGGGCAGGAGCAATAATTCTCGAATAGCCCCAGGCCGCGAATCGCCACTTTATAGGTCCGTCCGCTGGCTGACTTTACGCTGTAATCGCCATAGGGCCCGTCTGCTGGCCGTTTCAGAATTTTCAGCGGAGCCGCCGCGGCCCTATCCTGACGCTCAGCAATCTGCTGTTCGATTAGCATTGAAGTGCTCCCTCTTGAAGAGCGTATAACATGGCGCGCTTCATGCCTCAAAGTGCTGCGCGGCCAGCCTTCGAGTTCGCCACCCCGCTAGAATCTCGTCTATCTTATCGCCGACTAACTGACGAGCTGCGGAGCGATCCATTCCTCGTGCCAGCAGTTGGTCGTACTCGGTATGTTTATGCCGAACCGCCGCGATAACCGAAGCGGTCAAAGCGCGCTCCTCCAGATTTCTACCCGCCTCCGTCCTTCCGACGCGCCCGCTTCCCCGAGCCGCGGTATGTTCAGCGATTGCAGCGAGCTCATGAGCCGGGCAGCCGGGAAACAGGATTCCAATCTTGCTCACCATGCGAGCCACCAGCTTGCGGTCTTCTTCGCGCCGCCGCACCGCATCACGCGCGCGTCCGGCCGCCCGTTCATCCGCATCTTCCGCGCATTCCTGCTCGGCCCTTTCCAGAGCGGATGTCTCAACGAGGATGCCCTGTCTCTCGTAGCGCTTTCGGGTCAGGCTAAAGCGGACCACCACGCCGTTGCGTGCGCTATGTTTCGTTGCCCGCCGCGTCAATGCCACGTCGCCCGCGGCAAGAAACTCGAGGTCGCCGAAACCGGCGCAGGCCAGGCAGAGCGGCTGCTCGGCTTCCATCAAAAGAAACGATCCCGCGTCCAGCTCCGCGCCGCACTCCGAGCACTGCCCGTCGCGCAGGGTCTGGAATACGACTGGTTGTGGTGCGCGATTCAGCTTTTCCTGCAGCTTCTCCTGCTTCCGCTCAGAGAGCGCGGGCGATATGTAATGCGTCGAGTAGTTCTTCTCGATCGCCGGGTCCCCGCTCTATGCTGAATTGCAAGGGGATGGTCCCGGACAGCGCTCTGCGCACGTAGCCGGTTTCACTTGGTTTCAGGCCTTTTTCCCGAGCCCAGCGCCGGAATATTTCCATGGACGAAGAGATCTTGTGGAGATTTCCCTGAATGACTTGCTCCAGGTAATCCACCCGTCCCTTGCGCCAGGTGTCGACGTGCATGGGCAGCAAGAGTCCCATTCCGCACAGCACGTCAATGGTGCTGACGTATTGTTGCCGTAACAAAGCGGCTTCCGCAGCCCGTGCGACCCGCTCTTCCAACGTGAGTTTACGACCCGACTGTGACATAGCAACAATAGCCCCCGATGACGCACCCAGTCTGCAATTATCGGCGACACTGCGCACCTCAAGTGACACATCGCGGCTCCGCCGATTGGCGATCCAGCCGTCTACGCTGCCGGCGACGAACCGGACGACGGA
>DASZLF010000041.1:0-55135 GCA_035552555.1 Occallatibacter sp. | reverse complement strand
AGCGCACAGCCTGAACCTCAATTACCCCCGAATCGGCTCCGTCGCCATGGCAAGCAATCACCGCATGGAGCAAAACCTAATCAAACAACCGCCGTTGCACAGGGCCAACAGCGTTCTCACGCGGGCACTTTAGCCCCTGCGAGAAGCTCTCGAGAGATCGAGATGTTAGATTTAGCTGTGTGCAGGAATTGATCTCATCCATTCGCCTGAAGTTTCGCAGCCCCATCTTTCTTCTCGCCATCGCTTCAGCTCTCATCGCATTTGTCGTTCAGTCCGGCGAACTGGGCTCCGCCGACACCACGCACCGGCTGCAGTCCACTCACTCCTTCTGGACATCGGAGCCGCCTGTCTTTCCCAATGAATATCCCGAGTTCGGCGTTCACGGCCGCGATGGCAGCCTGCAAAGCTGGTACGGCATTGGCCAGTCGCTGCTCATGCTGCCATTCGATATCGTGGGAACGTACATCGAACGCCTGCCCGCCTTCGCCAATTACTACGGAACCGACCCCACCGTTCGCAATATTTTTGTGAGTTACAACGTCAATATCCTGCTCAACGTGCTCACCGCGCTGGTCTGCTTCCGGTTTCTCTGCCTGCTGGGATTCGAGACTCGCCACGCTGTTGCCGGAGTGCTGGCGCTGCTGGCGCTTACCACCCATCTCCATTACACGCAGAACATGATGGAGAACAACTACATCTGCCTGCTCACTCTTGCCGGTTTCCTGTATCAACTGGACTGGGTGCGCACCGGCCGCTCGCGCTCACTGCTGCTCGGATCGTGCGCCCTGGGGTTGAATTTGCTCACCCGGCTGACCACCGGGCTTGACCTGATGGCCGGGGGGCTGTTCGTCTTGCTCACCTTGTGGATGGAAGGCGCGCGGGGAGCGGCGTTATGGGCCCGCATCAAGAATTATCTTTCCGTCGCTTTCCCCGTGTACGCGCTCTTCGGCCTGCTCGATCGCCTTTATCAATACCATCGCTTCGGTTCGTTCTTCAATACCTACGTGAGCGTGGTGGCTGGCGAAATGAAAGCGCGCGATCCCTCGCTCCCCGCGAGCTATCCATGGGAAACGCCGTTTCACGTGGGGTTCTTCGGCGCTCTGTTTTCGCCCCAGAAGTCCATCTTCCTCTTCGATCCGCTGCTGATCCTGATACTGATCCTGGCCCTGGTTGCAGGTCGGCGATTTGCGCCGGCGGTGCGCGCGTATGCCGCTGTTTCGGCGCTGCTGCTACTGGCCTACATCTGCTTTTATGCGCGTTACACGGTGTGGAGCGGCGACTCCGCCTGGGGCGACCGCTACGTTTCCACCGCCGCGGAAATGGCCGCGTTTCTGGCGGTTCCCCAGTTGCTTAAGGAGCGCCGCGCGCTGGGCCGCGCCGTGCGCGTGGCGGGAGCCGCGCTTATCGCCGCCAGTGCCGCCATTCAAGCGGCTTCGGTCGCCTTCTGGCTCTCCCTCGAGCTCTACCAGATGACCACCCTCGGCAACAAGTTCGTGGTGGCGCTGCGATTCGAGAATATCGCTGCCTTCGCGCTGGGTAAGATGAGTGCCTGGGGACTGACCAACAGCGACATGATGAGCGATCCATGGGACTATGTGCACATCACCTGCTGGAACGTGCTGCCGTTTGTTTTGCGCCGCGTGGGGGTTGCGCCCGCGTGGGTCTTCTATCTCACGCTGGCTGTATGGCTAGTCAGCCTGGCGCTGCTGGTGTGGGTGTTGCTGAGGCTGAGGGCCGTACTCGTCAGATCGGAATCGCGCGAAACATCCGTTCCCATTCCTGGCTAGATTCGCTCACGAATTGGAGGAAGCGCGCCTTCCATTGAGCCAGTTCAGCTCTCTTTGCGGTAGAGCATCTCTCGCATCGTCTTCCGCCGCGCCTCGTTCAACTCGCTCTCGCTTTTGCGATCCAGCACATCGGCGGCGCTCCGCCCCTTTGCCTCATCCGCCTCCGGCTCGCTGCACGCCGGACACCGGTTGGCAAACCCCGGTTTCCCCGGCCGCAGCTCAAATTCTTCCCCACAAACTACGCAAGTCTTGATTGGAAATCCCATAACTGCCTTCTCGTCAGGTCTCCTTATTCCACTTGTCCGCTGATGACTGACCACTGAACCCTGACCACTTATCCCTGTTCACTGACCACTGTTCAGCGCCCCCGTCAAGCTCGCCACCTTCTCCACATGATGTCCGCGGCACCACGATTCGAGTCCTTTTGCCAGCCTTTCGGTTGCCCGCGGATCGGCATAATTCGCCGTGCCCACCTGAACCGCGGTAGCGCCGGCGAGCAGAAACTCCACTGCGTCCTCCGCGGTCACGATCCCGCCCATTCCAATCACCGGGATCGACACCGCCCGCGCAGTTTCATACACCATGCGCAGGGCAATCGGCTTGATTGCCGGCCCCGAGAGCCCGCCGGTCACATTCGTCAGTCGTGGCTTGCGCGTTTCCACGTCGATCGACATCGCCAGGAACGTATTCACCAGGCTCACGGCATCGGCCCCCGCGCCGGCCGCAATCTGCGCCACGTGCGCGATCGATGTCACATTGGGCGAGAGCTTCACAATCAGCGGCCGCGTGCTGGCACTCTTCACCCGTCCCACCAGGTATTCCAGCGAGCCCGGATCGGACCCGAATGCCATGCCCCCGGCGTGCACGTTGGGGCAGGAAACATTCAGCTCATACGCTGCGATTCCTTCCGTCTGGTTCAGCCGCTCGATCACCGCGACGTAATCGCCCACGGTATACCCGAATACATTGACGATGGTGTTGGCCCGTGGATAGCGCTTCAGCGCCGGCAGCTTTTTCTCGATGAATTCTTCCACGCCCACGTTTTGCAGGCCTATGGCGTTCAGCATCCCCGCCGCGGTCTGCAGAATCCGCGGCGCGCCATGCCCCTGCATGGGATTGAGCGAAATTCCCTTGGTGACAAATCCCCCCAGCCGCTCCAGGGAGACGATCTCTTCAAATTCGATTCCGTATCCAAACGTGCCGCTGGCGGCGATCACCGGGTTGGCCAGCGTGAGGCCGGCCAGCTTCACTGTCATGTCGGGTTTCACATCTATAGTTTATGGTGTCCGGCAGGGGCCGCTCAGAGCCTTTGCAGGAGCTCGAAATATCGGTCCCGGCTCATTCCAGCGGTCCGAAGCAGATTCTTGATGATGAAAACGGGAACATCAGCGTACGCGGGAATAACCAGTGGGCGGGCACTGCCCGGTCTTACAAAAATGAGATGGTCTCCACGCTGCCGGTCGAAGACAAACCCATCCAGCTCGAACAGTGCAACCAGGGTTCTGTAAGAAACAGGATGGAGCGGAGGCATTACGCCACGCTAGCCGTCTGTCGGTCCAACCCGACAAACTCCGGAGGCTCCCAGGCGCTTCCATTGTGGCGATATCCCGATTCCTCGAGGATCCATTCCAGCGAGCCGATCGCCGCGCTCGATTCGAGGAAGCCCTGTACCGCGTCGCGAATATTGCGCATGGCATCCTCTTGTGTGGCTCCCCAACTGGAGACATCGAGTTCCGGAACGTAGGCGACGAAGGCATCGCCCTCTTTGAACGTATGCACCGTGTACCCGATATCCTGCATGACTATGCCTCGCTTCACCCTCGCCGTTCCTTTGCTAAAAGCGAAAAGCCGCCTTTACGCCGTCACGGTCTCCGGCGCCCCCACCTTCACCGGCGTCAGCCAGCCAAACTTATCCGGCTTCAGTCCATTCGCAATTCCGAAAAACTCGTCGGCGATCTTCTTCGTAATCTCGCCCGGCTTGCCGTCCGCGATCACAATGCGATCGATGGAGCGAATCGGCGAAACCTCCGCCGCCGTCCCGGTGAAGAACACTTCGTCAGCGATATAAAGCAGCTCGCGTGGCATCGACTGCTCCACTACCGCCAGCCCCAGGTGGCGCGCCAGGGTCAGCACGCTGTCGCGGGTAATGCCGGAAAGCGCCGAATTCGCCAGCGGCGGGGTATAAAGCACTCCGTTGCGCACCACGAACACGTTCTCGCCCGAGCCTTCGCTGACCAGCCCGTTCACGTCCAGCGCAATACCTTCGGCGTAGCCATTGGTATCGGCTTCCATGCGAATGAGCTGCGAATTCATGTAGTTGGCGCCCGCCTTAGCCAGCGCGGGCATGGTGTTCGGCGCCAGCCGGTTCCAACTGGAAATGCACACGTCCGCGGCCTCGCCGCCGCTCACATATTTGCCCCAGGGATAATTCGCGATGTACACCTCGACAGGCGATCCCTTGGGATTCACGCCAATCTCGCCATAACCGCGCAGCGCCACCGGCCGGATGTAGCATGGCGCAATCCCGTTCGCCTCGATCGTGTCCACCACCGCCGCGCACAGCTCGTCCAGCGAGTAGGGCAGCGTCATGCGGTAAATCTTGGCCGAGTCGATCAGCCGCTGCATGTGCTCGGGCAGGCGAAAAACGGCCGCTCCATGCGGCTGCGTGTAGCAGCGAATCCCTTCAAACACGCTGGACCCGTAATGCACCACGTGGCTCATCACGTGGATCGTGGCGTTCTCCCAGGGGATGAGATTTCCGTTGTGCCAGATTTTCGAGGTCGGTTGGATAGGCATGAGAGGCTGATTGCTCCTTGCTGCGCGATCCCCGCGCATACCCATTCAGCCTATCGCGTACCGGGCACGCGTGTCACCCATCTCGCTGACAGGCGTACCCGGATTCCAAACCCGCCCAAAGGACCCGTGCCCCATCTTTTTCACGGCTTTATCGTGAAAAGGGTGGGACCGCCAACACCAGCGGACCCGTGCCCCATCTTTTTCACGGCTTTATCGTGAAAAGGGTGGGACCGCCAACACCAGCGGACCCGTGCCCCATCTTTTTCACGGCTTTATCGTGAAAAGGGTGGGACCACCAACACCACGGTCGCACCGGCTTTCACCCTTGGAGAACCCGACAAAAACCCTGAAAACATTTGTCTTGTGCGTCCTTAGCTGCTCGCCGAGCTCATCTCGCAGCCGGGGTGCCCGCACGAACACAGAATCTCCACCTTCTGCGCGACTCCCTCGCAGTGGGCGCTGCAATACTTGGCGTTGGCGGGCGGAACGCAGCTACAAGCCGCATTGGCACATTTCTTTGGGGAAGGTGCAGCCATGGATTCTCCTCCTTTGAACGGAGCCGAACTGGGGATTTCGCTTCACCGTACGGATCACAAATCCGTCAAGAGGATAGCCCAAATTCGCCACGATTGTCACGGGCCCGCCGCCGCCAAAAAGTACCGCCGGTCTCCAGACTGTCGTGCGGGTGTCCACGCCCGCACCTAGCCCGCAAGCCTACCTACCTACCTCCGCATCCGCGAAAGCAGGTAAAGCAACACCGTAAGCACGATGCTGACCAGGATCGATGTTCCCAGCGGAATGTAGATCCGCACGTGCTTCCCCTTCCATGCGAAGTCCCCCGGAAGCCGACCCAGAGGCAATCCCAGGCTGCTGGCCAGAAGCAGCGTTCCGCCAAGCACCGCCAGCAGTATGCCCAGCGCCAACAGCGCCTTGCCCAATTCCGCCATTTTTGCCGCCCTTTCCCACCGCCCGTGCCCCATCTTTTTCACGGCTTTATCGTGAAAAGGGTGGGACCGTCGCTAGAATACAGGGAACTGGAGGATGCCGGATTTGCGCGTCTTTGCCCTCGTCGCAGGCGTATTTTGCATCGTTACCGTGCTCTTCGATGCCTTTCAGACCATCATCCTGCCGCGGCGCGCCACCGGGACATTTCGCCTCACCCGCATTTTTTACATCCTCACTTGGAATCCCTGGGCTTTCTTCGTCAAGCGCATCCGCGATGCTCGATCCCGCGAAACTGCGTTCAGTTTTTTCGGGCCGCTCTCGCTCATCGTTCTGCTGGCGTTGTGGGCCGCTGCCCTGTTGTTCGGCTTCGGGCTGGTGTATTACTCCCTCGGCACTCCTTTTTACGACAGCCGCCAGCACGCCGGCTTGCTCTCCGATCTTTATGTGAGCGGCGCCACCGTGTTTACGCTTGGCCCCACCGATGCTGGTCCGGCCAGGTACGCGGCTCGCTTGCTCATGGTTCTCGAGGCGGGCACCGGCTTCGGCTTCCTCGCCATCGTCATGGGCTACTTTCCCGTTCTCTACGGCGCCTTCTCCCGGCGCGAAGTATCGATTTCGCTGCTCGATGCCCGCGCGGGCTCTCCGCCCACTGCTTCCGAACTGATGCGCCGCCATGCGAACCAGGATGCGGTCGAGGCGCTCTCCACCCTGCTCATCGAATGGGAGCGATGGTCCGCCGAACTGCTGGAGAGCCACATCTCCTTCCCGCTTCTGTGCTACTTCCGCTCCCAGCACACCAACCAGAGCTGGATCAGCGCCCTCACCGCAATCCTCGACACTTCCGCGCTGCTCATTGCCGGGGTCCGGGGCCATGAGGCACGCCAGGCGCAGTTGACCTTTGCCATGGCTCGCCACGCCATGGTCGATCTCTCCCAGGTCTTCTCCCTCAAGCCCGTGCCCGACGCCGCCGACCGCCTGCCTGCGGAGCGCTACGAACAGCTTTACGGCCTGCTCTGCCAGGGCGGGGTGAGCATGTGCCGCGACAACGACTCGCAGCAGCGGTTGTGCGAGATGCGACGGCTCTACGAGCCTTATGCCGAAGCGCTCAGCCGCCACTTCTTCATGCCGCTGCCGCCCTGGATCGCGACCCAGCAGCGCAAGGACAATTGGTTGACCGTGTCCAAGGTGCGGGCCAGCGCGGAGATCGCCAATCCTGACTCCGAACGCCGTGTTGCCGGCGAAGACCGTCATGGCCCCCTGGAATCCCTCCACGATGACCATCATGCTTTCTAGGCGGCGCTGAACAGTGAAATCCGAGAACAAATCCAGGCGCCGCCTCCCCGGCCTCACGGTCGAGCAGGGCTACACCCCGCACCCCTTCGATGCGGCCAACGGAGTGCGCACCGGCGGATTAGTGGCTGGGCGGCACCTCAAGAGCGGGCATGCGCACGATCGGCACGCTACCGCGTACTACGGAGTGGCGCCATCGGTGTTCCAGGCGTTGCTCCGGCGCTGGCGCGCCACCGGGCCGGCAGCGGCCATCGAGGACACCACCTTCATCGACGTGGGCGCAGGCATGGGCCGGGCGGTGCTCCTGGCCGCGGAAACGAACTTCCGCCGCGTGATCGGCGTGGAACTGCACCCCACGCTGGTGCGCATTGCCCGCCGCAACCTGACCCTGTGGCGCAAGGCCGGCCGGGTGCGGACTCCGGCGCGCATCGTCCAGGCGGATGCGGTGGAGTTTCGGTTTCCCCGCGGGCCGGCGGTGTTGTTCCTCTTCAATCCATTTGGCGCAGTGGTCATGCGCAGGCTGCTCGCGGCTCTCTCGCGCTCGTTCGCCGGCAGGCCCGGACAACTCGACATCCTCTACGTGAACAACGAGCAGGAAGCGGTGCTGGAACAGGCGCGGAGGTTTTCCCGGCGCTTCCACGGGCAGGTGCGCAAGTCGCGGGCAGATGCCGAAGCCGACCGGCGCATCCTGGACAATCAGCCCGACGGCGAATACGCCTCGTCCCCCTGTGAAGACTGCTCCATCTGGCGCTGGATGCCGGAAGATTAATCCGGCTCCGGGGCGCGACCAGATATCCTGTTGACCTGCCATTCCGGAGAATGTCATGAAGATTGTTCCGGTGATCAAGTCTGGTGATTTAGCAAGATCCGTACAGTTTTACACAAGAATTCTCGACTTCGAGCGCAAGTGGCCTGGACAGAAAGATCGCGAGATGCCCAACGGAGTCATTGACCTGATTCGCGACGGTGCCGACGTACAGCTCTCGCGTCATGCGGGGGACGGCGTGTTCGGTTCGATCAACCGCGTGTTTGTGGACGACGTTGACGAGCGTTATCTGACCTTTCGCGCACGGGGGCTGGACACGACATCGCGTCCAGAGTCTCCCATTCACACCGCGCCGGTGGATCAGACATGGCGATTGCGTGAATTTGCCGTGACCGATCCAGACGGCAACGGTTTGTGCTTCTGCACGCCAATCAAATAGGCGTGGCGCAGGCGGCCCAACTCACTCCTCGACTTCTAAGGTTGGTATCCGTCCGCCATCCAGCGAGCAAATAGTTCAATGCGAGTTTGAGGCCAGGAACCTTCTCCTCGTGGAGGTGGCGGCGGCATCACCGCACCACCGATGCCTCGAATTCGATCGTAGATGATGGCCGCGTGCGTCTTCACGTCGTCATGACTCGCCAGATTGAAAGCCTTACTCATGGCGTGAATATCCCGGTCCGTGAAGAGCGGACGGATGTCCTCTTTAAAACTCACCGGTTTTGCCATTGACCTCACCTCTATGGAATTATCTCGCGACTGTCGAATGGCGGGGTGTGGCTAGTCATCTTTCGAATGCGAATGGATCAAATGCCGCACCCCGGGCTCCGACGTCGCGTAACTGAGGGTGGCCCCGGGTCCCTCGCACTTGAGGACCGGGGAGGGAAGCGCGTCGGAACTCACTCGCAACGGAGAGTCACAGGCGAGTAGCACACTCGATTCACCATCGCTATAAGTGGGACTCTGTCCCTTACTCCGCGCGCAGAATTTCGGTGGGGTCTGTGCGCAGCGCGCGAAGCACGGCGGGCAGTGTGGCAACAAGAGCAGTGAGCAGAATGGCACACGCCGGCAGCGCGATCATATCCGTGTCGGTCGCTTTGACCTGGTAGAAAAGCGACTCGACATAGCGCGCCGCGCCGAATCCGAGCGCGACGCCCGCGCAGCCTCCGAGCGCGATCATCAGGAAGACATCGAGAGTCACAATGCGCACGATGCCGGCGCGAGTCGAGCCAATCGCCATGCGGATGCCGATCTCGCGGCGGCGCTGGAGGACGGAGTAGTTGAGGACAGCGTAGAGTCCGATGCCGGCGAGGAGCAGCGCGACGGCGGCAAAGAAGGCGGCGAGCGTGGCGATCAGGCGCTCGCGGATGGTCTGGTCGCGGACCAAATCGAGCTGCGTGGTGATGTTCGAGACGCGAAGGCCGTTGTGGCGCTCGGCGATGAGCTGGCGGAGGGAGTTTGCGAGGGCGAGCGGGTTCTTGGCCTCGGTGTGAATGGTGAAGGTAGCGAAGTCGACGGGGGTGGGGGCGGATTTGTCGTCGATTACGTTGATGGGAACGTAGAAGACGGCGAGGTTGGGCTCGCGCAGATCGTGGTCGGGGACGTCGCGGGTGACGCCGACAATCTTGTTGAGGGGTTGGTTCGCACCGCGTTCAAAGGTGCGGCCGATGGGGTTCTGGCCGAGGAAGAAGGTCTTGACGAAGGTTTCGTTGACGATGGCGGCTCCCGGCGAGGTGTCTTCCGGGCGAAAGTCACGGCCGGAAACGAGAGGGATCTTCATCGTCGAGAGCCAGCCCGGGGAAATATTTAGGAAAAAGGCGGGAGTCGGACTGGGCGGCGCGCCGTTGATGGAGATGTCGCTGTTGATTCTGATGCGTCCAAGAAGGGGCCAGCCCGAGATGGCAACGGAGTCGACGCCCGGGGCGGCGCGGAGCGCCCCGGCAGTTTGATTCCAGACCACGGGGAGCTGGCCTTTGCCGGCAACGGTTTCAAGCAGCAGCAGACGGTCGGTGGAGAAGCCGAGGGGGCGGTTCTGCAGGCGCTGAAAGGATGCGACGAAGAGCGAAGACAGAAAGAGCACGAGGAAACAGAAGGCGACCTGAAGAGCGATGGCTCCACGCATGAGACGGCGTGGCGAGTGCGGATCTTCCCCACCCTTGAGGGCGGCGACAGGCCTGACGGCAGAGGCACGGAGAGCAGGAAGTAAACCAAGCAATAGAACGACGAGGATCAGCAGCCCAAAGCCGAAGAGAAGCACACGCCAGTCGGCGGGAAGGGCGAGGCGCGCAGGGTTGTCGGGTGGATTGACGAGACTGAGCACAAAGGGAGCCGACCACGCCGCAAAGAATGCACCAAGGATGGAAGCCAGGAGAGCGAGCAGCGCGCTCTGCGTCAGGATGAGCTGGACGAGGCGACGACGGCCGGCGCCGATCGAGATTCTCAGAGCCATCTCCTGGGCGCGGGCGGCAGCCTGGGCGGTCATCATGTTGGTCACGTTGACGCAGGCGATGAGCAGGACGAGAGCCACCATGAGACCGAGGACGCCGAGGAATCGACGATAGTCCTTCTGGAGGTCGGAGATGCCGGCGCCGGCGGGATTGAAGACGAGCGTCTGATTGAGATAGCGGTCGATGGACGCCTGGGTCTCGCCGCGGAAGCACGTGGAACACGCGCTTCCGAAGGCGCGGTGGACGGCGGAGAGGTGCTGGCGTAGTTGTCCGAGGTCGACGGCCGGCTCGAGGGCGGCGCCTTGCTTGACGCCGGGTCTCAACATCAGGAAGATGTGGTGCCAGTCCGTTCTGTCCTGGGTGGCGAAGCCGTTCATGCTGAGGGGCAGAAAGATGTCGGTGACAGTTCCCGTTTCGGTTCCAGTGAAATCGTGAGGGCCGACGCCGATGATTTCGAAGGTCTGGTCGCCGATGTGGAGCGAGCGGCCGAGAATGTGGGGATCGCGGCCGAAGCGATGATTCCAGTAGTCCCAGGAGAGGACCGCATAGGGACCGGCACCGGGGCCGCGGTCGTCGGCGGGGATGAGCAGGCGGCCGAGCGCGGGCTCAAGGCCGAAGACCGGGAACATGTTACCGGAGACATAAGCGACGTGGGCCTTATCTATGTCGTCGTCGCTTGACCATGTGATGTCCGTGCGGTCGGCGTCGCTGATGGCGATGAGGTCGGCCTGATCCTTGACCGCATCGCGCATAAGCTTGAAATCCGGCGTGGCCCAGTGGTCGTCCTCGGCAGGCTTGCCGTACAAGCCAGTCATCTTGCGGGAGAGGACATAGAGCTTGCTGGCGCCGGAGATGGGCAGCGGGCGCCAGAGCAGGGCGTCGATAAGACGGAAGGCGGCCACACAGGAGCCTATGCCGAGGGCGAGGGACAGCACCGCGGCCACGGACGTGATCTTGTTGCGGCAGAGCTGCCGCCAGCCGAATCTTAAATCTGAGACAAGCGACTCAAGCCATCCGGCAACGCGAATCCGGTGGCTCGCCTCGCGCTGGCGCAGTATCGAACCAAACGTGCGGCGCGCTTCGCCGGGGTCGCGTCCCGAGGCAATGGCTTCTTCAATGTGCAACTGCAGCTCTTCCTCGATCTCGCGATTCAAGCGCTCGCCGCGCACGGCATTCGAGATACGCGACCACAAAGACATGTCATGCCTCCCGGAGAACCCGATTGACTGCCAGGCTGACTGACTGCCAGCGCGACTCTTCTGCGCCCAGTTGCTTCTTGCCAGCGGCGGTCAGTTCGTAGATCCGAGCCCGGCGGCCGGTGTCTTTCTTGATCCACTCCGCGCGAATCCAGCCCGCTTCCTCCATCCGATACAGCGCGGGGTAGAGAGAGCCCTCCTCCGCGCGCAGCACTTCGCCGGACGTATTGGCGATGGCAGCCATGATGGCGTATCCGTGGAGCCGCGGACGCCGCGACAATATCTTAAGCACCAGCAAATCGAGTGAACCCTGCAGGGAATCGGTCTTGGCCATATGTAGATGTCTTTATATAGATGTCTTAGTATAAAGTCAAGACGCGCTCATCTCATGCAAACAGACCAACGCGCTCATTGACATAGGGTTGGGCGGCATTGCGACGATTGGTCCCCGAAAACGCCGATCCCGTCCCTTTACTCTCCGTCTGCCGGCCGTTTGGAAACTGTGGATTCATGGTGACCCACTACCGGCAGATCGCCTCTCTTTCGGCAGCTCGACCCAAGCCCCTACAATAGTCCTTGAAGATTCTAGGAGAGGTCCTGTCATGCCGCTATCCGGAGAAGCCATCCGCCTGATGAATTACATTGACGACGTTTCCGTCACCCTGCGCCGCATGCTGGCGTTCATTCCCACCCTGTCAGCGGAGGAGCGCGCCCGCGTCTACGAGCACCTGCGCCACTCCAAGCCCAGCGTTGACGACGTCGCCAATGCCCTCGAAGCGGAATGAAGCGGGGACCGAGGGACCAGGGGACCGAGGGACTAAGGGACCGAGGGACTAAGGGACCAAAAGCCGCCCTCCCTGGCAGCCGACCGCTGCCCGCTGATCACCGACCACTGACCACTGAACCCTGACCACTGAACCCTGAACCCTGTATTGACTACCATCGCCATCATCGGAGCCGGGCCGCTGGGCCGTTGGCTGGCCCTCGCCGCCGCCCGCGCCGGCTATCGCGTCCTGTTGGAAGACGTCATGCCCTCCAACCTGCACCACGCGCAGGAATACCTGCGACAACAACTCTCCCCGCCAAACGTTTCTGCCGACGTATCGCGTAGGGGCACGACTTCAGTCGTGCCGAATGAGCCGCAAAAAACGACTTGGGCTTTAGCCCCTGAAGTACGCCCCGAGACTGTCGCCTTCGTCTCAACCATTGAAGATGCCGTGCGCGAAGCCGACCTGGCCATCGACTGCGTCCCCGACGAACTGGAATCGAAACTGGAAATCCTGTGGCTGCTCGACCGCATGGCCCCGCCCAAAACGGTTCTCGCCACGCCAACCACCAACCTCTCCATCGCCGACCTGGCCGCCTGCACCTACCGCCCCGAAAAGTGCATTGCGATCGCCGCCGCGCCCCGCTCGCTCTCCGGCGAAAACCCGGGCTCCCCCATCCACCTCAGGATCACCGCCCGCACCACCCCCGAAACCATTGCATTGGTCGAGTCGTTCTGGCGGCGGCTCGGGTTCCACCCCACGTTCGAGTGTTCGGATTAGCAACCGCGCGAATCACGCGCAGGGGCTAAAGTCCAGGACTCTCTATGGTCACTTTTGCGGCACGACTGAAGTCGTGCCCTGACACAAGGCCTCGCCTGGGATACACCATCCCAGAATCAGGTCTAGATGGACCACTGGTCGCTGGTTTTGCCCAGCAGCGCCTCGTAAAACTTCACATACTGGGGCAGCACCAGGGTGGAGCAGAAGCGCTTTTGCGCGGTCTTGCGCGCCGCGTCGCGCATCCTCTGCAGGCGTTCCGGATCGCTCAGCAGCCGGATCGCTCCATCAGCCATATCCTCCACGGCTCCAACAGCATAAAGCAATCCATTGACTCCGTCCTCAATCAACTCAGGCACTCCGCCCACCGCCGTGGCAATCGACGGCACCTTGCACGCCATGGCCTCCAACGCCGCCAGCCCGAACGACTCCAGCTCGCTGGGCATCACCATCAAATCGGCCAGCGGCAACAGCTCGTTGACCCGTTCCTGCTTACCCAGAAAATGCACTTTGGATTGAATCTTCAAATCGTGCGCCAGCCACTCCGCCGCCGACCGGTCTGGCCCATCGCCCACAAGTAGAAGCTGCGCAGGCGCCTGGCGCGCCACCTGCGCAAAAACCTTGACCACATCCACCACTCTTTTCACCGGCCTGAAGTTGGAAAGATGGAGGAGAATCTTCTCGTCCGGCCGGGCAAACCGCGCTCTCGACTCGGCCCGCGCCGCCTCATCCAGGATGGGCTGGTAGACGTTGCAGTTGACAAAATTCGGCACCACCGCGATATCGCGCGTGACGCCGAAATCCGCCAGCGTTTTCTTCTTCAGGTATTCCGAAATGCTGGTCACGCCGTCGCTTTCCTGGATAGCGTAGCGGGTGATCGGCAGGTAGCTGCGGTCGAGTCCAACCAGCGTGATGTCAGTGCCATGCAGCGTGGTTACGAAGGGCAGCCGCCGCCCGCGCTCGGCCAGCATCTGCCGCGCCAGCAGCGCGCTCACCGAGTGGGGAATGGCGTAATGCACATGCAGCAGGTCGAGCTCGTAAAACTCCGCCACCTCGGCCATGCGCGAGGCCAGCGCCAGGTCGTAGGGGGGAAATTCAAACAGGGGGTAATTCGAAACCGGCACTTCGTGATAAAAGACGCCGTTATCGCGGCCGTTGAGGCGGAAGGGCTGCGAATAGGAGATGAAATGCACCTCGTGGCCCAGCGCGGCCAGCTCGATGCCGAGTTCGGTGGCCACAACGCCGGATCCGCCGTAGGTGGGATAACAGGTGATGCCGATGCGCATGAAGTCTCGCTTTGCCAGTGTCTTGCGATTGGACGCTCCCGCGAAGCCGGAAGATGCAGAACGTAGTCTTCGCGCAGCGCTTCGCCCCCTACCAGGCACGATCCTACGGAGCCTTTGGCGCCGGTATCTGCCCGAACGAAATGAGTTCCACGTTGCGTGCGTTCCCAAGCGACCCCAGCGCCTGCCGCTCGCTCTCCCGCGATTCCAACAGGCGGGTGTGGGCGTTTGCCAGGTCCGCGTCGTTGTAGCCGGGATGCGTCACCAGCTCGTAGATTCCGTCAGAGGGCATGGCGCGGAGCAGGGAAGCGAGAGCCGGCGCGTCCAGGGTGCCGGTGGCCAGTACGCCGATCGCGCCCTCGGTGGTGGCGAATCCTTCCGCGGCTGCGATGCGCCGGAATTTTGCCGCGAGCAGGCGCAGCAGGCGCACCTGCGCGCGCCGGAGCCACGGTGCGCCGGGCGTGGCGGCGATGCTCCATGCCGGCTCGAAAGGATTGCGAACGGCGCGAATGCCGCAGGAACGCGCGGCGCGCAGAATCGGGCGTAATACGCGGGGAAACATGTGGGTGTGCTTGTGGGTGTCGATGTGAGTGAGGGTGACGCCGTGCGACTGCAGCGACTGGATCTGCGCACGGGCTTCGATCTCGATTCGATAGTCAACCTTGTCCGCCGTCGCGGGGCCAAACCGCGATTGAGGGAAGGCCGAGTAGATGGTGCGAAGGAAACGCCCCAGCGTCGGCTCAAACCGGCCGTCAACGGGATCGGCAACGTTCGGTATGTCGTGAATGCCGGAGAGGACCGGTTCGCCGTCGACGAGCACCACGTGGCAGCCGACTCCCAGCGACGGTGTGGCGAGCGCCATCGCGATTGCTTCCTCCGTGGCGGCGGCGCGCGCCATCAACGTGGCACTGGTCAGCACGCCTTTCTCGTGCAGCTCGAGAATTGCGCGATTGACGCCGGAGGTCAGGCCGAAGTCGTCGGCGTTCACGATGAGGCGGGTCACGGGCTGAGTGTATCAAGCGCCGTCCCGGTATCACCCGCGGCCCTGCATGCTGCGCGCTGGTATGATGAATCAGGGCCTTTGGGGGCCTTGCCGCCGCCCGTGGGCGGTTAGCTCAGTTGGTTAGAGCGCCTGCCTTACAAGCAGGAAGTCGGGGGTTCGAGTCCCTCACTGCCCACCATCTCCACTCCATCCACCACGCTTCTCCCGCTTTGCATCTATAGTTCTTATGGCAAGATGGGGTTCAGCAGTTCTCCGAATTCTTCTGATTCTTCTTGTGCCGGTATGTTCGATGCCCGCATTCGCTTATTCTCTGTTGACCCACGAGCAGTTGATCGACCTCACCTGGGACGACTCGATTGTTCCGTTGTTGCTCAGCCGTTATCCGGGCCTGACTCCGGCACAACTGGATGAGGCGCGCTCCTACGCGTATGGCGGCTGCGTGATCCAGGACATCGGCTACTATCCTTTCGGCCAGATGTCGATTTCCAATCTCACGCATTATGTGCGCTCCGGCGATTTCGTTATGGCCCTGTTTCGCAACGCGAAAAATGCCGACGAGCTGGCGTTCGCCGTGGGAGCGCTGTCGCATTACATTGGCGACTCGGTGGGGCACCCGCTGGCGACCAACCTTGCCGTTCCAGTCGAATTTCCCCGGCTGCGAGCGGAGTATGGCCGCACGGTGAGCTATGCCCAGGGCCGGCACCAGCATGTGCAGGCCGAGTTTGCCTTCGATATCAACGAGATTGCGCATCACCGCATGGCCCCGCTGAAGTACCTGAAGCACATCGGGATGAATGTCTCGATGCGGCAGCTTTCGCTGGCCTTCTACCAGACCTACGGGTTATCCGACCGCTTTTCAGGGACGCGCAAACGGGGCATCAATGTAACCGCGTACCGCTTTGCCGTGCGATCGTTCATACCGCGCATTGCCTACGCGATCACGCTGATTCACCGGCGCCATGAGCCGCTGGATGTCGCAACGCCCGAGGCCAGGGAGCTTCATGACCAGGTGACCGCCCTGGCCCTGGAAAATAACTGGGCGACCTATCGCCGACATGCGGGCATCGGAACCTGGACGCTGGCCGGCCTGATCGTGATTCTTCCCAAGATTGGCCCGCTGAAGCTGACCGCCATCAAGGGGCCCACGCCTGCGACCGAAACAGATTACGTGCACAGCCTGTCCCTCTCCACGGCTGCATTGCGCAGGATGCTGGTGCGTTTCACGCCTCCGGAAAAGCGCAAGCGGGCACAGAATGCGGATGCGAACGGCGCGAGCTCGCGGCCTTCCATCCGCGGATTGGATCACAGCGCTCAAGCCACGAACGTGAGCGAAACCGGGCCCGACCCGCGGCATCCGCTGGCCAATCGCGACCTGGACACAGGAAACGTGGTCGCTCCAGGCGGATATTCGCTCACCGACGCCACCTACGCGAGCCTGCTGCACAGCCTGACTCGCCAGCCCACGGTGCCCATTCCTCCAGGCATCAAGGAGGATATCCTGGCCTTTTATTCGAACCTGGATGCGCCGTTTACCACCAAGAAATACCCGCGGCATTGGGAGCAGGTGCAGGCCGATCTGGTGACGTTGAAAACGATGCCGACCAGCCCGGTTCCGGAGCCATTCCCCACGTACGACGAGGGTGAGGGTCAGCAATAGCGGGCGCGATTTGGCTGCTGTGGGCGATTTTACGTTTTTTGGTAGACTTTTTGCGTCGCTTTGAATCGCCGTATGTGCAGTGTTTCCTGTAGCTTACATCCTTAAAGATGCTTGTATACCCCCGGGGGGTATGAGGGGGGTGGGGGGTATTATTTTCCTTTTCCCAGCGCGGACAAAGAAACCCGGCCACCGGAAGAATCGCGCTCTGTATGAGTATGGCCCGGTCGTCCTGGGTGGCGCTGTGTCAGCCGTCACGGGAGGGTGTGAGCTGTTTTCGTGCTGCGGACTGGTTGAGGTCCGAGCGCTCGCCATCCCACCCAAGCGACAAAAACAAACACGTCGCTTGGATGGGGCACGGTGCTTTGGTGGTGGTGCGAGCGAAGGGCAACCGCAGATCCTTCGACTGCGCAGGTCGCAAAAAGCCGCGACCTGCTTCGCTCAGGATGACAGCAGTAAGTGAGCCGTTTTCATGCGGATTGGTGGGCCATGCGACCATATGCCGCTCAGTCCTGCGTCATGGGCAGGTTTTGCGTGTTGTTGTAGGCCAGGTCGGTGATCTCGATGCTGCCCGGCGAGATGTTGCCCACTTTGTAGCGGTGGTCAATGATTTCTCCGGAATGAGCCATGAAAACATCTTCGCCGTGCACCAGGAACGCCCTCATGCTGGCCTTGTTGTCCTTGGCCTGCTCATAGCCAAAATACTTCAGGTCGATGGTCGGCGGCTGGGGCGGCGGAGGCGGTCCCTGGGGCACGGTCACGTCGGCATTACTCCGCGCGCTCGCGAGCGCTGCGGGAATGGGCACCGGCGCCGACTCGGCGGAGAAGATGTTGCGCCCCGTACCCTGGTATTCCACATCTTCGCTCTGCGCCAGCTTTTCCAGGTGCAGCGAGGGATCGATGCCGGCGTTGCCGATGCGCTCGGCTTGCGGCGCGGGGCCAGACGTAGCGGCCGCGGGAGCCGCTACGGGTCGCGCGGGATTCGGGCGCTGCGGCACAGCCGGCATCGGAGCACTGGGACGGGACGGAGTGGACGGTCCGCGCAGCTCATAGATGCCCACGGGGATCATCGCCACCAGCAGCCCGGCCAGGATGGCAACTTTGCGTTTATCTTCGGCGCCGATCTTCATTGCGCTGTGCCCTCCCTGGCCGCGGGGGCGGCGGGCTCCTTCAACTGGGGCAAGCCGCTGGCCGCCGCGTCCGCAGGACGCAGCCAGGTGGAGAGCTGCAGCCTCAGATTGACTACTCCGCCCTGCTGGCCGGTGAGGCCCATGCCGCGAATCGCAAAGAAGATTTTGTCGCGCTCCAGCGAATTCACGAACTTCATGATCTGCGGATACTCGCCGGTGACTCCGGCATCGAGCGTGATCTCCGCAAGATTGTTTGCCGGAGGTTTTTGCGCATACTGCAAACGCGTAAGGCGCACGCCGGATTTGATCTCGAGATCGCCGACCACCGTGGAAATGGAGGAGTAGTTGGCGGGAATGCGCTTGGCGTAAAAGTCCTTGATCTGGTCGCGAGTATCGGCCACGCGCTTATCCAGGCCGCGCAAAGGAGCAGTCTGCAATTCCAGCGTCTTCAGCTCCACTTGCTTGCCGGCGAGCGCGTCGGTGGTGCGAGTGCTGATGGCTGCCCAGTCGAGGCCGAAGCGGGTGGCTAGCGCGATCACGCCCACCAGCAGCACGGCAAAGCCCACGTAGTGCCAGGTGAGAGGGGAAGCAAGCCGCTCGCGCCACAAGGGTGTTTTGTTGTCGCTCATGGGCGGACTCCCGGGTTTGGCTTGGGCTTCTTTGCATGCGGCCGGTGGGCAGAGGGCGGGCGTTGCAGACCGGGGCGGGGAGTTCCAACCCGGGGATGGGCCGATGCCGGAGCTTCTTCCGCGCCTTCGCCCTTCTGTTTGCGCTCCAGCTTTTTCTCCGCGGACTTGTGTTCCGCGGGAACCGCCGGATTGTAGTCGGCAAGCAGGTCGAAATTGACGCGGCTGCTGGCGCTCACCGGCTCCAGTTGCTGAGTGCCGTTGCCGGTGCTCTCCAGGGTTTCGCCCACGATGCGCGGCTGCAGGAAATGGCGCGAGTGTTCGAGATTCTGCACCAGCTCGACATTGCGATCGCGCGGTCCCACAACGCGCAGGCGCACGGTGATGTGGCCGTCTTTCTTATCAATGACGGGCTCCAGAGTGGTGACCTGGACGCCGCCCGGAAGCACGGTTTCCAGGTCCTCCATGGCCAGCGTCCAGGAAAATGCTTTTTGGTCGATCAGGGTGTTGAGTGCGCCGGCCTGGTCCAGAACCTGGGCATTATCGGGCTGGCGCATCATGCTCTGATAGCTTTGCCGTTCCTGGTTGACGCGGGCGATGGAGCCGTCGAGCGAATGTTCGCGGGCGCGCGCGGCCTCGGCCTTGCTATGCAGCGCGTGCAGTCCGATGCCCAGCGCGATGGCTGCCAGGGCCAGCACGCCCATGGCAATGCGCAGGCGCTTGAGCGCCGGGCCGAGATCGGCAAAAGGCCGCGTGGCGAGATTGATGGTTACGCGCATGTCAGGCCACTCCCGCAAGCGCGCCGGTGATTCCGGCGAAGCCGATGGGGCCGGGGGCGGTGGTTGCGCCGGCCGAGGGAAGCGGCGCCACCTCCACGACTTCCAAACCGGCTTCGGTTACCGCGCGGGCAAAGTCGGCGACCGGCACGGCTCCAGCGTAATGCAATTGGCGCGCGGGCACGTGCAGCTTGTCTTCAAAATAGGCAGCCGCGACGGCCACGCTGCGCTGCACTTCTGCAACCCGGCCGGCATTGTCGGCGGGCAGCTCGATGGTGCGATAGAGCAGCAGGTCGTCGCCGATGGTGATGGACGTGGTGAGAGCGGCGCCGCTCAGGTTGGCGGTGAGGACGGGCTCGATTGTCTCCACAGCGGCGAGCGCCGCAAGACTGGAAGGCAGCACCGCGCCCGGTTCATATCCGGCGGCGCGCACGGCGGCTTCATACTCGGCGAGGATGGCCGCAGGCATGAGCGTAACCAGCACCTTCACCGGAACCTTCTCCGACGCGAGGGCGTGCGCCAGCACCTGGTAGCTGACGGCGGCATGTTCCACGTCAAAGGGAACCATTTTGCGCAGCCGGAAGCGGAGCACGGGGATGGCCTCCGCCGGCTTGGACGGAAGGGAGTCAAAGTCGAGCACAAACACGCGCGCGGCGGTGTCAGGCACGATGAGCGTGACGAAGCGGCTGCGCGGCGAAACCTGGTCGATGGCGACGCGCAGCGTCTCGGCTACGGCGTCGGCGGCAGCCAGATTCACGCCATCGATGCCGGGAGTCAGCGCGCCGGCGGGCAACGCGGCAAACGCATACACCGGCGCAGCTCCGGATGCTGGTCGGGTGGCGGCTAACGCGCCTTCGGGCGACAGCTCCACCGCGGTTTGCGGGCGTCCGCTGACAGGAGATGCGGGTTTCAATCTGTTGGAGAGCAGAGACACTATCGTGAGGCCTCAATGAACGTAACTTTGTTGATTTCCTTGAGTGTGGTGAGTCCGCGTTTGACCCGATCAATGGCCGACTCGCGCAGGAAGCTCATGCCTTCCTTCTGCGCCAGCTTGCGAATCTCCGACGTTGGTTTCTTTTCCAGAATGATTTCACGGATGGGGTCGGTTAGGTCGAGCAGCTCATGAATGGCGGTTCGGCCGCGGTAGCCGGTGCCGCCGCACTCCATGCAGCCGGTGCCTTCGCGGAATTCGAAATCGCGCCAGTCCGCGGGATCGAGCCCCGCGGCAAGCAGCGCTTCTTCGTCATAATGAACAGGGCGCGCGCAATAGTCGCAGATGGTGCGGACCAGGCGCTGGGCGAGGATGCAGTTCAGGGCGGAGACGAAGTTGTAGGCTTCCACGCCCATGTTGAGAAAGCGGCCGAGTACGTCGACCACGTTGTTGGCGTGCACCGTGGTGAAGACCAGGTGGCCGGTGAGCGCGGAGTTGATGGCGATCTGCGCCGTCTCCTGGTCGCGGATTTCGCCCACCAGAATCTTGTCGGGATCGTGGCGCAAAATGGAGCGTAGTCCGCGCGCAAAAGTCAGGCCCTTCTTTTCGTTCACCGGAATCTGCGTGATGCCGCGGATTTGGTATTCGACCGGGTCTTCGATGGTGATGATTTTGTCTTCGTCGCTCTTGATCTCGTTGAGCGCGGCGTAGAGCGTGGTGGTTTTGCCGGAGCCCGTGGGGCCGGTCACCAGCACCATGCCGTAGGGCTCGCGAATGTAGCGGCGAAAGCGCTTCAGGTCCGCATCGGCAAAGCCCACAACGTCGAGCGTGAGGTTGCGGAATTTCTCGCTCATTGACTCTTTGTCGAGCACGCGGAGCACGGCGTTTTCGCCATGCACGGTGGGCATGATGGAGACGCGGAAGTCGATGAGGCGGCCCTTGTAGCGCACCCGGAAACGGCCATCCTGGGGCACCCGGCGCTCGGCGATGTCGAGCTCCGACATGATCTTGATGCGCGACAAGATGGTGGTGTGGTGCTCGCGCGCGATGGGCGCCATGGCCATTTGCAGTACCCCGTCGATGCGGTACTTCACCACCACGGAATCGTCCATGGTCTCCACGTGAATGTCGGAGGCGCGGCGCTCGAGGGCGGTAAAGATGGTGGTGTCAACCAGGCGGATGATGGGGCTGATGTCTTCTTCGCGGGTGAGCTTCTCGATGGAGATGTTTTCGTCGGCGTTGTCGTCGCCGGTTAGAACGTCAAAGGTGAGGCCCTCGCTGGCTTCGTCGAGGACGCGCTGCGACTGTTCGGTCTTCTTCAGCAGGTCGGTGATCTGGGAGAGCGTGGCCACGCGGGCGATGATGCGGTGGGCGAGCAGCCCCGCAATCTCGTCGAGCACCATGAGCTGCGAAGGATCGGAGACGGCGATCACCAGCGCGTCGGCCTGCTGCTCGATAGGCACGAAGTTGTAGCGGAACATCAGTTCCACCGGCACCGTGCGCAGCAGATCGTGCTGGATTTTGAAGTTCTTCAAGTCGACGAATTCGGCGCGATACCGGCGCGCCAGGGCCTCGGCGGTCGCGCGTTCGTCCTGGATAGGCGGCAAGGGGACGGAGAGAACTGTATCAGCCATATGGGTTACACCTGGCCCGTGGGGGCCTGGCCCATGGAGAAGATGGGCAGGTAAAGCGAGATGAGGATGAAGACCACCACTACACCCATGAGGATGAGGATGGCAGGCTCAATCAGGGCGAGTGCGGCAGTGAGCGCGGTGGACACGTCTTCTTCAAAAAATTCGGCGACCGAGTTGAGCATCTGGGGCAGCGCGCCGGTTTGTTCGCCGACGGCAATCATTTCGGCGGCCAGATCGGGGAACACGCCGGTCTGGGTCAGAGAATCGGCCAGCGATTTGCCTTCGCGAACCGAGGTGATGGAGGTGGTGACGGCCCTGGAGACTCGGCGCGAGGAGATGGAGCGGGCTGCGGTTTCCAGCGAAGGAACCAGCGGCAATCCGCCGGTGAGCAGCGTGGAGAGCGTGCGCGCGAACAGCGCCACCTGGTATTTGAGCCAGATTTTGCCAAGCACCGGAGCCTTGGAGCGCAGGGAATCGAGCGCATCGCGACCGCGATCGGTAATTGAAAATCGCCAGGCGGCAACGGCCAGCGCCAGCAGCGCAACCAGGATGTAGACGATGCTGTGCTGGGTCCACTTGCCGAACTCCAGCAGATCGGTGGTGATGGCAGGCAGCTTGTTGCCCATCTGGTCGTAGAGCTTGGCAAACTGGGGAATGACCACCGTGAACATGAAGGTCATCAGGCCGGTCACCAGTACCAGCAGAACGCTGGGATAAATCAGCGATGAGATGAGCTTCTTGCGGAATGTGAGCGACATCCGCTGGAAATTGAGATAGCGTTCCAGAACCTCCTGCAGATTGCCGGCGCGCTCGCCCGCAAGCAGCGTGGTGGTGTACATGAGCGGGAAGCCGCTCTGCGCCTCGAATGCCGCTGAGAGCGATTCGCCAGTCTTCACGCGGGTGGCCACGTCGTCGAGCTGGGCGGAGAAGTGGGCATTCTTCTGGATCTTGCCCAGCATCTGCAGCGAGCCGAGGATGGGGAGGCCGGCACGAATCAGGGTGAGGAACTGCTGGTTGAAAATAAGGAACGGCTCAAGCTTGACCTTGCGGCGGGAAAGGCCCAGGCCTCCCCGCGCCTTCACTGAGAAGACGTGGTAGCCGGCGTGGAGGAAGCGGGCGCGCAGCTCCTCGGCCGTGGCCGCGGTCTGCACCTGCTCCTGAACCCTGCCGCGTTCATCGGCCAGCTTGATGACGAATTCTGCCATGCTTTTTTGATGCGCCGGAAGCGGGCGGGCCGCACCGGCTGATCCTCGACAACTCTCTCAGTTTCAAGGGTAACAGTGCTTACAGAGTTATAGACGCGGAGGGCGGGCGGAGCGTTCGCTGGGAACGGGGTCTCAGGTACTCGCATTTTTGCCGCTGGAGGGAAGATTTTCGATCTCGACGGGAGGAAACCGCTCAATTCGAGCAACGACCTTGCCACGACGTGTGATGAGCACGGTCTGGCCAGCTTCAACTTGATCGAGGACCCAATAGAAGCGAGCCCGAGCGGCTGATGCAGTGAGCTTGATCATGCTGTAGGAATCGGCCATTCTGCGGGATGGATTACTGTGGGCGACTAATAGCCGTTTGCAACCAGCCAGGATTCGCTGAGGTCGAAGCTTTGATTCTTATGTTCCTGCATTTTTGCCCATGCCAGCTTCACCAGCACGTCGGCTTCGATGTTCACCGGGGCCCCGGCGGTGAGGGTGTGCAGGTTGGTGCGCCAGTAAGTGAGCGGCAGGATAGCCACGGTGACTGTGTCGCCGTCGAAATCGGCGATGGTGAGGCTGATGCCTTCGATGGCGACAGAGCCTTTTGGAACCATCCACTTGCGGGTATGTTCCGGAACTTTTACTTGAAGGGTCCAATCGGTGGTCTGGAGGTCAAATTGGGGACTTTCGGGATCGTTGACCGGGTCGAGGGCGATGAGGAATCCGGTTCCGTCGACGTGGCCCTGGACGATGTGGCCGCCCAGCGGGCTGCCGGCTGCGGTGGGCAATTCCAGGTTCACCTTCGAGCCGGGTCGGAGCGCGCCGAGGGAGGTGCGGTCGAGAGTTTCCTGGGCCAGATCTGCATGAAAATAGGTGGGATCGACGTCAAGCGCGGTGAGGCAGACGCCGGAGACAGCGAGCGAATCGCCTTCGCGCAGACGGGCGGCGATCCCAGGCCCCTCGATGGTAATGCGATGGACGCCCCCGCGGCTCTCCAGGCTGACGAAGGTGCCTGTTTGCTCGATGATTCCGGTAAACATGGGTCCATTGTAGAAGCTGGTAGCCGATAGCCGGTAGCTCGTAGCTACGGGCTTCTGGCTACCGGCTACCGGCCCGGTCAAAAGTGCGTGACGCCTTTTTCGCCGATGTCGGCGAAGACGCCCAGCAGGTTGGTGAGGCCGAGCAGCTCGCGCACGCGCGGGCCGAGGTTAATGAGCTGCAATTTGCACCCGGCGCCCTTGCAGGCGACATAAAGGCGCACCAGGGTGCCCAGGCCCATGCTGTCGACCCATTCCAGGTCGGTGAGGTCGAGCACGATTTGTTTGCTCTCAGGGATGAGGGCGTGGACCTTGTTGTAAAGGAAGCTGCACACGCCGGAAACCAGCTTGCCGCGGCAGTGCACGACGGAGAGTTCGCCTTTGCGCTCCACTTCGACGGTGAGCGAGATGGAGGGGGCCTGGGTTGGCATGGGGCTGCTCCTTGGGGAACTAAGAGGATGGTTCATTGTGCCGGAAAAACGGGGAATAGGGAATAGGGAAGAGGGAATAGGGATTAGGGGAGCCTGCAGGTTTTGCTTTGCGCTCGTTGCGAGGCGTTGCGCCGGAATCGTGCTAGGATGCTGGCATGTTCCGGTTCGTTCGCGGCTGTACGGTCGTACTCTTGGCGGCGAGTGTGGCTTCTGCGCAGGTAAAGACAGATCCGTTTTACAGCAAAGCAGCGACTTCGGTCTGGGATCGCCTCTGGGTGGGAGAAAACACGCGTCCAGTCGTCGTGGTTTCACCTGACGGGCGCTCGCGGGCTACAGCAGCGTACACGGAATCCGATGACGATGAGAATGTCGATGTCGTGTTGAGCGGCGCGGTGGGCATGTGGAAGGTGAATATCGGGCTGGGCGTCGGAGCGGAATTATTATGGTCGCCTGACTCGAAGGCACTTTTTATTACGACGAGCGATGGCGTCCGCAATGGACCCTACCGCTTGTACGTGATCGATCGATTCGAAGGTGAACTCGAAAAACGCGAACTGACGGATCTGATCGTGCATAGGTTCGGACACCCGGTGAAGTGCCAAGCTCCGGAGGACCCGAATATCGCCGGAATTGCATGGGTGCCCGGATCGCATCGACTATGGGTGGCGGCGGAGATCGTCCATCACAGCATCTGCGACAGCTACGGGACGTTCCGCGCATATGAGGTGGATCCGCAGAAAATGGCGATTGTGCGCTCGCTGAATCAGATAGAAGCGAAACGCATATTGGGCGGGGAGCTGGGCCCGGAGCTGGCGGACGCGCCGGACAAGTGCATTCTCAGGCCGTCCGCATGCTATCTGCCCTGGAACCATCCGGACCTTCATCTTCATCAGTAACGTCCCTGATGGAATGGGCGGCGGAAACAACCGCAGATTCTTCGGCTGCGCCTCAGAATGACAGCGCCGGAAGTAATGGCAATTTTGGGAGTGCGGCTCTCTAATCCCTTATGCGTATTCCCACGGATCGCGCAGCAGCGAGCATAGGCCAAGGTCGTTGTCGTAGCGCTCGACTTCGACTTGCCCCATGCGGATGGGCGCGGATACGCCTTTGAAGGCGGGGACAGCGTCGGAGCCCATAATCTGCGGGCTCACGAAGAGGTGGATGCGATCCACCATCTCGGCGGCGAGCAGCGCGGTGTTGAGGCGCGTGCCGGTTTCGGTGAGCAGGTTGAGGATGCCTTCGCTGCCGAGCTTGTCGAGTACCGCGCCGAGGGGGACACGGCCGTTATCCGCGGGGAGGACTTCGACGCGGATGCCGCGGCTGGTGAGGTCGCCGATCTTCTTCTCGTCCTTGGACACGGTGAAAATGGTCAGGTCGTTCTGTGCGGTGCGCGCCATTTTAGATTCGAGCGGCATGCGCAGGGCGGAGTCGAGCACCACGCGCAGCAGGGGGCGGCGTCGGCGGAGTCCGCTGCGGTCGGTGAGGTGCGGGTCGTCGGCCAACACGGTATCGACGCCGGTGAGGGCCGCGTCGGCCTGCCAGCGGAGGGGCTGCACGGCGCGACGGGCGGCTTCGCAGGTGATCCAGTAGGGCTCGCGCCCGAGAGTGAACCCGGTCTGGTGGCCCGCGGGCGGCGGGGCGATGCGGCCGTCGAGGGTCATGGCCACCTTCATCAGGACGAAGGGGCGCTGGTGCTGGATCCAGCGGGCGAAGCCTTCGTTGAGGCGGCGCGCTTCGGCTTCGCAGACGCCGAGGGTGGTTTCCAAGCCGGCAGCGCGGAGGATATCCATGCCGTGGCCGGTGACGTTGGGGTTGGGATCGCCGGTGGCGGCGACGACGCGCTTGAGGCCGGCGGCAATGAGCGCCTGGGTGCAGGGACCGGTGCGCCCGGTGTGATTGCAGGGCTCGAGGGTGATGTAGGCGGTGCCGCCGCGAAGGCGCGGGGCGGCGTGCTGCTGGGCCTCTTTGAGGGCGACGATTTCGGCGTGGTCGAGCAGGTCGTACTCATGCCAACCCTCGCCGATGACCTGGTCGGCGCAGTCGAGAATGACGCAGCCCACGGCGGGGTTGGGCGAGGCGACGCCGATGCCGCGGCGGGCGAGTTCGAGGGCGCGCTGCATCCAGTATTGGTCTTGATCGAGCTGAGTGGGCATGTTGGGCCTGTGGGGAGTTTAACGGATCGGGGCTGTTGGATTGTGAACGGGGGTGACGCGCGCGTCGGTGCGTTCGTGGCGAGTTGAGCGCTCGCCATCCCTACCGTGTCGCCAGAAAAAGGCGCACCCAGAGTGTACCCGATGGGGCACGGAGGATTATGGGGCGCCTGCGAGAAACAACCGCAGATCCCTCGCTGTGCTCGGGATGACAGGGTTTGGAGGCTTACAGTTCGAGGACGTTGTCTTCGATGGCCAGCCGGACGTTGCCGTCGCTCTTGGCGAGGCGGCGGACGGCTTCGGGCTTGTCGACTTTGGCTTTGAGCATCACCAGAGCTACGGGCACGCTGCGGCCGGCGCTCTTGATGGTGTCAACGGCGGTGGTGCGGTCGATTTTGCAGGCCTGCATGAGGATGCGGATGCCGCGCTCGACCAGCTTGGAGTTCTGCATGTGCACGTTGACCATCAGGTTTTCGTACACATAGCCGAGGCGGGTCATGGCGCCGGTGGTGATCATGTTGAGGATCATCTTCTGCGCCGAGGCGGCTTTCATGCGCGTGGAGCCGGAGACGACTTCGGCGCCCACTTCCGCGACGATGGCGATGTCCGCGACTTCAGCCAGGGGAGTGCCCTGGTTGCAGGTAACGGCGGCGGCGTAGGCTCCGCGGGCGCGGGCGTAGGCCGTGGCGGAGACCACGTAGGGAGTGCGGCCGGAAGCGGAGAGGCCGATTACGACGTCCTTGCGCGTGGGGCGGCGGCGTGCGATATCGCGCTGGCCAAGTTCTTCTGAATCCTCGTTCACTTCCACAGCGGAGGCGAGAGCCTTGGGCCCGCCAGCCATGATGTATTGGACCTGGCCTGGCGCGGTGGAGTAGGTGGGCGGACACTCAGAGGCGTCGAGGGCGGCAATGCGGCCGCTGGATCCGGCGCCAATATAAATAAGCCGGCCGCCGTCGCGAAGAGCACGCGCCACCTGGTCGATGACCTGCGCAATTTCGGGAAGCGCTTTTTTCACCGCGACCGCGATCTTGGCATCTTCGTGGTTGATGATGCGCGCAATTTCCAGGGCGGATTTAGTGTCAAACCCTTGAGATGCGTCGTTTTGGCTCTCTGTAGTGAGGTGCTGAAGCAGCGACGCCTGGTCTCTTTTTCCGTTCTCTTTAGGTTGCCCACCGGCGTTCTGTTGCAGCGTAGAGGTAGTTAACATCAGGCTTGTCCTTATTTAGATTGTAGCTGGAACTTGATGCAAGCGGTAAAAAAGAAATCTTTGGCGCGCGAGGCCCTGGATTGCAGAAATTGCCCCGGGGCTAGTGAAACGATTGAGCACAGAAGTTGCGCGTCTGGTACGGAGATGCTGCAGATTCAGGAGCAGCGCAGCGCAAACGAGGGCAGATCGGCACTGCTCCTATCGGCCGCGAATTTCTGCTGCTGTCAGAGGGCTTCGCGGATGGCGTTGTGGAAGGCAGGGCGGACTTCGCGGATGGCCTGGTTCTGGCGGTCAGGCCAGGTGCGGTTGGTGAGCAGCACAACGGCGATTCCGGCATCGAGATCGATCCAGAGGGAGCAGCCGCTGAACCCGAGGTGGCCGATGGAGTGGGGCGAGAAGTGGCGGCCTGCGGAAGAGTTTTCGCCCGGGGTGTCCCATCCCAGCGCGCGGGAACTGCCCTGAGGCTGCTGGCGCTGGGCGAAAAGCTCGACGGTCGAGGATTGGAACAGTCTTCCCGGTTGGTCCGCGGCAAGGATTTCGGCGGCGAAGCGAAGCAGGTCGGGGACGTTGGAAAATAGTCCTGCGTGGCCGGCGGCGCCATTGAGGATGTAGGCGTTTTCGTCCTGCACTTCGCCCTGGACGATGCGATGGCGCAGGGTGGAGTCTTCCTCGGTGGGAGGGATGGCGGCGCGAGCGGAGAGGCGCGGACAGAATCCGGTGGCGGCCGTGCCAAGGGGCTGGAAAACTTCCCGGTCGAGCCAGGAGGGCAGCGGTTCGCCGGCGATGACCTCAATGGCCTTGCCGAGGAGGATGAACCCGGGATCGGAGTACTCGGAGCGGGTGCCGGGCGGTGTCCCAATGGGCAGCTCGAGGCAGGCGCGGAAGAGCGCGGCGGGGGTGGTGTGAGTGCGGAAGAATTCGACATAGCCGGGCAGGCCGGAGTTGTGCGCCAGCAGATGACGGAGCTTGACGTGGCGGGCGAACGTGCCTGGTTCGCGTCCGACGATGAAGCCGGGGAGCAGTTCGCCAACCGGCATTTCGAGGTCGAGGAGGCCGCGCTGGTGAAGGAGCATGGCGGCGGCGGTGGTGGCGGCGACCTTGGTGATGCTGGCAACGTCGAAGACGGTCTGGGGCAGGACGGCGGGCGCGGAGTCTTCGTAGATAAAGCGGCCCAGTGCGCCGTTCATCACGACGCGGCCTTCGGCCAGGACTCCGAAAGCGCAGCCGGGGAAGGCGCGGGCGGCGATGGCATCCCGGAGGACGCGCTGGGCAGCGGCAAATCGGGTTTCGGCGAGTGTGGCGTCGGGCACGGCGGTCTCGGAGGTCATGGTGACTGAAATCGTAACCCCAAATGGCGGATACGGCTGTGATGAAGCCGGGAAATTCTCCGCCGGGAGAGAATTTCCAGCTATCCTTGAGAGCGAGCGTACCGTCTATCGGGATAAGTACGCGGAGGGGGAGAAGTATGCCGTATCGGCCGGGGATGGCAGTGCTGATGGCAGGACTGGTGGCGGTGGGAGCACAGGCGGTTCGCGGACAAACTCCGCCGGCGCCGGCGCAGGCTCCCGCGGCGGAGACGCAACCGGATGCCGCACCGGCAGAGACGGCGCCGCAGCCGGCTGTGGCGAAGACGACCTATACGGTTCCAGCGGGGACCAAGGTATTGCTGGAGTTGCGCAGCTCGGTGAACACCAAGAGCGCCAGGGCGGGCGACGGAGTCTACCTGGCATCTACCTTCCCGGTGGTGGTGGGCAACCGGGTGCTGATTCCGGCGGGCGTGTATGTGCAGGGCGTGGTGGATCGCGTGGAGCGCGCGGGGCATGTGAAGGGCAGGGCGCAACTCGACATGCACTTCACCTCGATGATTTTCCCCAACGGCTCGGTGGTGGAGATTCCGGGGCTGGTGAACCGTCTGCCGGGCGCGAGCAAGCAGAAGGTAAGGGACGACGGCGAAGGGACCATCGAGCAGCAGGGCGACAAGACTCGCAACATGGGGAAAGTGGCGGAAGTGACCATTCCCGCGGGCGGAACGGTGGGATCGCTGGGAGGATTAGAGAGCGGGCATCCTCTTGCGGGGGGCCTGGAAGGCATGGGCGCAGGGCTGGCGGCAGCGGGGCTGGTGAGCCTTTTCACGCGCGGCGCCGATGTGAACATTGAGACCGGGACGCAGGTGGAGATGGTGCTGCAACGGCCGCTGATTCTGGAAGACGCGAATTTGACTTCGGGAACGGGTGCTGCAACGGCCCTGGTACCCGTAGCGAACCAGCCCAAACCCATGGAGAAACCGAAGCGCGCGCGCGTACTTTGCCCGCCAGGCGGACTCGGCTGCGAATAGCGCTCGAAGGGTGCAAAGAACGACAGCGTGATTTCGAGTAATCTTGGAATAGACGGAAATGTTGCCCGAAGACGAAACCAACTCACGCCATTGCCTGAATCCGGATGCCCAGGTGGAAGCTCCGCTGGATGCGGCACTGTCGTCGCCCGAGGTGCTGGAGCCTACGGCTGCCCCGGATCAGCCAGCGGCGATTGCAGGGCCGGCAGGTGCTGCTGCGGAGCAGGGAAACGCAAACAGCCTTGGTTTGTGGCTGCGCGATGTGCTGGTGGCGGTGGCCGCCTCGGTGCTGATCATCCTCTTTCTCTATCAGCCGGTGCGGGTGGAAGGCACCAGCATGCTGCCGCGGCTCGAGGATCGCGATCGGCTCTTCATCAACAAATTTGTGTACCACTTCGAGGAGATCCACCGCGGCGACGTGGTGGTGTTCCACTATCCGCGCGACCCGGAAAAGAGCTACATCAAGCGGGTGATCGCGCTGCCGGGGGACCGGCTGAGGATCGATCGCGGCGAGGTGTACGTGAATGGCAAGCTGGTCCGCGAGCCGTACGTGCCCGAGGAGTATCGCGACTCGAAATCGATGCCAGCGATGGTGGTTCCCGACGATGAATACTTCATGATGGGGGACCATCGCTCGATTTCGTCGGACAGCCGGGAGTTCGGGCCGGTGGACCGCGATCTGATCTACGGCAAGGCTGTGTTTGTCTATTGGCCTACGCGCGACGCCGGGGTTGTGGAGTAGTCGTCTGCGAGGGCTGATTTTCCGATGGCCGGCCGGAGTTTAGCGCGAATCGGATTCGGCAACGGCAGCAGCGACGTGAGCCGGCGCCTGACCAGACCTCGAATATTCGTGCCTCTTGGCAGCGGTATTGCGGACAGGGTATTTAACGGAGGGCCAATGCTGTTCAGGAATCCACTTGCCCCGATCCTGGGTTGCTCCAACCGCCGCGCCGCAAACCTCGCAGGGGTAAGTGGCCCAATGGCTTCGGTCCCGGGTTTGGCCGAGAACTGATAAGACTTCGTCACTGAAGCGCCCTTCACAGGGCTTTACGGGTATCGGCATGAATCTCCAGAAGTTACGAAATGAACGCAATCCTTACATTGATTTAGATGCCGCCACGGGGGTTGTGGGCGCAGCTAAATCTCGCGAGGACAAGATATTGGCCAACTCGAGGGGCGTTTTCCGGCTTGTATTGGAGTGTGTTCGATCTTCCACAGGCCGCGACCAATGCCACGCCTGAAACCTGCTAAAATCGATTGAATCCACTCCTCGGAGAGGTAATGCAGGGAGCAATTCTGGCGCTCGAAGACGGGCGCATATTCCGCGGCCAAGGCTACGGGCACCCCGGCGAATGCTCGGGCGAGGTTGTTTTTAATACTTCCCTTACCGGTTATCAGGAAATCGCAACCGATCCTTCCTATGCCGGACAAATTGTCGTTCTCACCAATCCTCAGATCGGGAATTACGGCACCAATCGAGCCGATAACGAGGCCTCGAAGCCCTATATCGAGGGCCTGATCGTGCGCGAGTTCTCGGCTGTCAGCTCGAATTGGCGCTCCGAGCAGGTCACCGACGAGTACATGGAGCGTTATGCGGTTCCGGTGCTGGCGGAGATCGACACGCGTGCCCTGGTGCGGCATTTGCGCGACAACGGCGTGATGCGCGGCGTGATCTCGACGCTGACGACGGACGTAGACGCGCTGGTGGCGAAGGCGCGGGCGATCCGCAAGATGGACGGCACTGACCTGGCGAAGGTGGTCTCGACCGGGCAGGCGTATAGCTTCGACCAGAACGATCCGCGGTATCAGGGCGGCGATCCGCTGCTGCCTGCAGCTACCGAAAAATCATCGCTGCATGTGGTGGCCTATGACTTCGGCATCAAGCAGAACATTCTGCGCATGCTGGCGCGCGAGGGTTGCCGGGTGACGGTGGTGCCGGCGGAGACTTCAGCCGACGAAGTCCTGGGGCTGAAGCCCGATGGCGTCTTCCTGTCCAACGGGCCGGGCGATCCTGAGCCGGTGGATTATGCCGTGAAAGCGATCCGCGGCATGATGGGGCGCGTGCCGGTGTTCGGAATCTGCCTGGGGCATCAACTATGCGGGCTGGCGCTGGGCGGCAAGACCTACAAGCTTAAGTTCGGGCATCATGGCGGCAATCATCCGGTGCGCAACAACGTCACGGGCAAGGTGGAGATTACCGCGCACAACCACAACTTCGCGGTCGATCCCGATTCGGTGAACGCGAACGAGGTGGAGCTGACGCACGTTGACCTGAACGACAACACGCTGGAAGGATTGCGGCACAAGACGCTGCCGCTGTTCAGCGTGCAGTATCACCCGGAGGCCGCGCCGGGGCCGCACGATTCGCATTATTTGTTTCGGGATTTCCGCTCGATGATGGAGGAGTGGAAGGGATGACGTGCGCCGCGAGCGAGAGGATGGGCATTTCGAGACAGCGGGGCTTTTGGCTCCGCTGTTTTTTGGGCCGGGCATTGGTGATTTCATTCCTGTGCGCTGCGGCTTGCGGATTCTCGCATGCGCAGATTGAAGTCGATAAGCCGCTGCATCTCGCGCGCGTCGAGGGCTATGTGGTGAACAGCGCCGGTAAACCGTTGGCGCATGCCGAGGTCACGCTGGACCAGGAAGGCACGGTCATCTACAGAACCCGCACCAATGATGCGGGGGCGTTTCGCTTCGATCATGTTCTGGGGCATTACTGGTTCCGGGTTGCGCGGACGGAGTACGCGCCGGCGGCTCGGGAAATCGGGGTCGGCGACTTGATTGAGAGCTACCTGGAGCGAAAGAAGCTGTACGTGATTGTGGGGCCGGGGGCGTGCGCGGATGCGTGCTCGTCGGTGTTTACGAGCAAGCACGAGTTTGAAAAGGCCATTCGGGAAAAAAACAGACATTGAGTCAGGGAAACAATGCCACGCAGAAATGACATTCAGAAAATCCTGGTGATCGGCTCGGGGCCGATTGTGATTGGACAGTCGGCGGAGTTCGACTACTCCGGCACGCAGGCCTGCAAAGCACTCAAGGCTGAGGGCTATGAGGTGGTGCTGGTGAACTCGAACCCGGCCACCATCATGACCGATCCTGAGCTGGCCGACCGCACCTACATCGAGCCGCTCACGCGCGAGTACGTCGAGGAGATCATCAGGCGCGAAGCCGAAATGATGAGCGGTCCAAATGCAGGTCCTTCGACTCCGTCCGCCGCGGCGGACTCCGCTCAGGATGACGGCAGGTTTAGTAAGGCACGCGGCAAGTTTGCGCTGCTGCCCACGGTGGGCGGACAGACGGCCCTGAACCTCGCCGTGGATCTGGCCGACGCGGGCATTCTCGACAAGTACAACGTGGAGCTGATCGGCGCGAAGCTTGAGGCCATCAAAAAGGCCGAGGACCGTCTGCTGTTCAAGGATGCGATGATCCGCATCGGCTTGGACGTTTCGAAGTCGGCGCTGGTCAACAATCTCCGCGACGGCATTGATTTTGCCGCCAAGCTTGGTTTTCCGGTGCTGATCCGGCCGAGCTTCACGCTGGGCGGATCGGGCGGGGGCATTGCCTACAACCGCGAAGAGCTGATGGAGATTCTGGCGCGCGGGCTCGATCTCTCGCCGGTGCACGAGTGCCTGATTGAAGAGAGCGTGCTGGGCTGGAAGGAGTACGAGCTCGAGGTGATGCGCGATCTCGCGGACAACGTCATCATCATCTGCTCGATTGAGAATTTCGATCCCATGGGCGTGCACACGGGCGACTCGATCACCGTGGCGCCTGCGCAGACGCTGACCGATCGCGAGTATCAGAAGATGCGCGACGCGGCTATCGCGGTCATGCGCGAGATCGGCGTGGAGACGGGCGGATCGAATGTGCAGTTCGCGGTGGATCCCGCGAGCGGCCGAATGACGGTGATCGAAATGAATCCGCGCGTATCGCGCTCGTCGGCGCTGGCTTCAAAGGCGACCGGCTTTCCGATTGCCAAGATTGCGGCCAAACTCGCGGTTGGCTATACGCTCGACGAGATTCCCAACGACATCACGCGCAAGACGCCGGCGTGCTTTGAGCCAACCATCGATTACGTCGTCACCAAGATTCCCAAGTGGCAGTTCGAGAAGTTTCCCGGCGCGGATGACACGCTGGGCCCGCAGATGAAGAGTGTGGGCGAGGTGATGGCCATCGGGCGCACCTTCAAGGAATCGCTGATGAAGGCGTGGCGCGCGCTGGAGACAGGCAAGAAGACCGGCGCGGAAGTGCTGGACCCACGGCGCCTGACGCAGATGCTGGTGACGCCCAAGCCGGAGCGGCTGGGCTATATCCGTTATGCGTTTGAGCGCGGCATGACGGTGCGCGAAGTGGCGCGGTTGACGGGCATGGACCCCTGGTTTCTGTACCAGATTCGCGAGATCACGCTGGAGCAGCAGAAAATTGCGAAGACCACGCCTGAGGCTATTGGCGAGGAACAACTGCGCCGGCTGAAGCGCATGGGCCTGAGCGACGAGCGCATTGCGACGGAGTGGAAGCTGGAGGGCCACGCGGGAATTCAGCGGGTGAGGGAACTCCGCGAGGGATACGGGATTCGCCCTGTATTCAAGCTGGTGGACACTTGCGCGGCGGAATTCGAATCGATGACTCCGTATCTTTATTCCACCTACGACGAAGAGGACGAGGCGCCGCCGACGGATACGCCGAAGATCATCATTCTTGGTTCGGGGCCGAACCGCATCGGGCAGGGAATCGAGTTCGATTACTGCTGCTGCCACGCGGCGTTTGCGCTGAGGGACGATGGCTACGAGACCATCATGGTGAACTGCAATCCGGAAACCGTGTCGACCGATTACGACACCAGCGACCGGTTGTATTTTGAGCCGCTGGTGCTGGAAGATGTGCTCGCCATCTACAACCATGAAGCGAGCTCGGGTGCGGAGATCGGCGTGATCGTGCAGTACGGCGGCCAGACGCCGCTGAATCTTGCGCAGCGGTTGAAGGCCGCGGGGGTGCCGATTATCGGCACCTCTCCGGAATCGATCGACCTTGCGGAGGATCGCAAACGATTTGGAAAGCTGCTGGAAGAGCTTGAAATTCCGCAGCCCGCGGGGGGCACTGCGACCAGCGTGGATGAGGCGCTGGCAATCGGCGAGCGCATCGGCTATCCGGTGCTGGTACGGCCGAGTTACGTGCTCGGCGGGCGAGCGATGGTGATCGCTTACGATGCAGCGGCAGTGGCGCAGTACATGCGCGAGGCGGTCGAGTACTCGCAGGAGCGGCCGGTTCTTGTGGACCACTTCCTTGAGAATGCGGTGGAACTGGATGTCGACGCGCTATGCGACTCCGAAGATGTGATCATTGCGGGCATCATGCAGCACATCGAGGAGGCGGGGATTCACTCAGGCGATTCGAGCTGCGTGCTGCCGGCGGTGAGCATTCGCGAAGAGACGCTGAAGACGATTCGCACGTATGCGCGCCAACTGGCGCTGGCATTGAAGGTGGTGGGGCTGGTGAACTTGCAGTTCGCCATCCAGCGCGATGCGCAGGGCGAGGATCGCGTCTACGTGATCGAAGTGAATCCGCGGGCATCGCGGACGGTGCCGTATGTATCGAAAGCCACGGGCATTCCGCTGGCCAAAGTGGCGGCGCGGCTCATGACCGGCCGCAAGCTTCGCGAACTGCTGCCGGAACAGTTGGCCAGCGGCAAGGACCTGGATGTGGGCGCGCATTATTACGTCAAATCGCCGGTGTTTCCGTGGTCGAAATTTGCGGGCGTTGACACGGTGCTGGGCCCGGAGATGAAGTCGACCGGTGAAGTAATGGGCGTGGCGGGGAGCTTCGGAGAGGCATTCGCCAAGGCGCAGCTCTCGGCAGGCCAGGTGCTTCCGTCAAGCGGCACTGTCTTCTTTAGCGTGAACGATCATGACAAGCCCGCGGTGGTGGAGTTGGCGAAGCGCTACGTCGATCTCGGATTCAAGATCGTGGCCACCGAAGGTACAGCGCGGGTGCTCGGAGCCGGACTGGGATTCAGTGTCGACACGGTGTTCAAGGTGAAGGAAGGCCGGCCCAACGTAGTCGATCTGATCAAAGGCGATCGCATTCAGCTCATTATCAATACGCCGCGGGGGCAGGACACGTTCTTCGACGAGAAAGCGATTCGGCGAGCGGCGGTGCTGGCGCGCGTTCCCACCATTACAACCATCGCGGCGGCCCAGGCCGCGGCAGAGGGAATCGCGGCTACGCAGAAGCGGGTGATCACGGTGTATGCGCTGCAGAGCCTGCATGAGATGCACGAACAAAAACCTGTGTGATTGGGACCTGTGATGCTCGTGGTTGCCCACCCTTGCGCCAGAAAAAAGGCGCAAAGATGGGGCACGGTAGTTCTTTCCCGCGAACAAACGCCTTAACATTTCAGGCACAAGAAAAGTTCTGCAACTTACGTTAAAGGGCAGAGCACGCCCCGAGTGCGATGATATGCTGGCTTCTCCCCTGGAGGTCCTGTGCCGTCTCAGCCGCACGCCAACGAGCTGCTCCTTCGCCGTCTGTTTGAAGAGGTCTGGAACCAGAAGAATGGAGCGGCGATCGAGGAAATCTTCGCCACCGGCTGCGTGATCTACGGCTTGCCCGATCCGGATGCCGTGCTGCGCGGCCCCGAACAGTTCCGGGCTGTCTTCCAGGCGTTCATCCATGCTTTCCCCGATGTCCACATCACCATCCAGGACGTGATTGCCGCCGGGGACCGCGTGGCGGTGCGCTGGTCCGCCATCGGAACGCATCTCGGTCCCGAACTTGGATTTGCGCCCACGGGCAAGCGCGTTCCGCTCGACGGCGCCACCATCGGGGTGGTCCGGGATGGGCGCATCAGCGAAGCCTGGAACATGATGGATATGGGGCACCTGTTCGAGGCGCTCCGGGGAGATAGTTCGAGGTTTTAAAAAGAGGGATTAGGGATTAGGGAATAGGGATTAGGGAAGGCAGGGCAGACGCAGCAACGGCCCGGGAGAGTATCCCAGGCCGCTGCCGGTGATCTGTTGGGATTGGACTAAGGCCATCGCGCTGCCGCGAGTCCATTTGGCCCGGCGGGTCGATCCGCTGGGTGCTTACAAGGGGTCTGGGGCGCGATGCCCTAGGCCTCAGTCACCTCACGTATCAAACAACTACTACAGTCAGATTTCATCAGCTGGATCAACCTCCTTTCCCGTGTAACGCCAGAGTAAAGTGTGGTGCGGCAGGAGTCAAGGGGAACGGGATAGGGATTAGGGATTAGGGATCAAGCATTAGACGTGCGACACCTCGAACCGCCCGAAGGCGGTTTTCTAATCCCTAATCCCTAATCCCTGAACTCTGCTTCCTATGTCAGCGCCAGGTTCATGTTGTCAATGGCTTCGTCGATTTCCTGGGTGGTCTTGAAGCCGACGGTGGCGCAGTCGATTTTGGCGGTCTGGAAGGCGAAGCGCATCGCCGCGACCCGGTCTTCGTGGCGGGTAAAAGTGCCGTCGCCGCAAAGCTTCATGCTGATGACGCCCATGCCGTCTTTCTTCACCTGGTGAACGTGCTGCACCACTTCCGGCACGTTGCCGGGCTCGCCGACATCGGGAATGGGGCCGTCCATGCGCGTGCCGTTGTGGTTCATGCGGATCATGGCCACCTGCAGCCAGGGATTGCCGGGCATCTGGCGCAGGGCGGGCAGGCCGTGCACGCTGGCGCCGCGGGAGAGGATGGTTTTCTTCGACTCCGCGTGATCGATGCCGCCCTGCCAGCGTTTGGTCTCTTCCACCCAACTGCCGTCGTGCTGCCAGTGCAGCAGCATGATATCGAAATACTCGGTTTTGGAAGTGCGGAGCATGTCCTCAAAACGCTGATGCGGATCGGCGCCGCGGTCGGTGGTGACCTTGCTCATCAGCACATAGCTGTCGCGCGGATACGGCTTGAGCGCTTCGCCGAGCATGGCGGGCGTCATATACGATTCGGCGGTCTCAAAGAATCGGATGCCGCGCTCGTGGGCATAGGCAATGAGGCGGGAGAACTCCTTCTGTCCCAGCGCGGCCTGCACGTGACCGTTGTTGCTGCCGGTGCCGAAGGCGAGGCGGGTCACCTGGACGCCGGATTTGCCCAGAGTGACTTTGTCGAATGCGGTGCGCTTTTCCGCCAGCAGGGGAGTGCCGACGCTGGCGACAGTACCGGCGACGATGCCGGTTTTGAGGAAATCCCGTCGGGAGTAATCGCTCATGGGTGGACCTCTATGGATTGGCCCGTGGGGGCCAACTGTGGAAATCGTAGCACAGAGAGAGGGGAGAAATCCGGGAGCGGCCCGATCGGTTTCCGCGCTGGAATGAACCGCAGGTTATAATCGCATTCCACTCTAAAGATGCAGTCGGCGCGGGCGCGGTGCGTCGACGAAAGGGACGAAGGCATGAAAGCAGTCATGTATCTGCGTATCGCTTCGGTGTTGACTCTGATTCACGCGGTGCTGCATACGGTCGGCGGGGTGTTCGGCTCGGTGGCGCCGGGCCCCGCCGCCGTTGCGGTTGCGGCGATGAAATCGAACCTGTTTCCGCTGATGGGACATGTGCGGAGTTTCTGGGATTTTTATCACGGGATGGGGCTGGCGGCGACGATCTCGCTGACGGCGGAGGGGATCGTCTTCTGGCAGCTTGGTTCGCTGGCGAAGACGGATGCGAAGCGCCTAAGGCCGGTGATGGGAACATTTCTGGCGGCGTATCTTGCGCTGGCGGTGAACTCGAATGCGTACTTTTTCGTGCTGCCGGTGATCGTGGAGATTCTTATCGGGGCGTGTTTGGGGATGGCGATTGTGACCGCGGGGTCGTCGGTGGTGGAGCGAGAGCGAATTGCCGCTTGATGGCGGTGGATGTTACCAGCTATGCAGCCACTCTTCGTCGCGGCCAATGCGCACGGGAGCGTTGAACAACTCGCTGAGACGCGGCTCGGTGAGGAGCTCGCTGCGCGGGCCGTCGGCGACGATGCGGCCGTCGCGCATGAGCAGGATGCGTTCGATCTCGGGAAGAATGTCGCCGAGATGATGCGTGACGAGAACCAGGCCGGTGCCTTCGCCGACCAGGCGGCGCAGGGTTTGGCGCAGTTCGCGCTGGGCGGCGAGATCGAGCGCGTTCGATGGTTCATCGAGCAAAAGCTGCTGCGGGCGATGGACGAGGGCGCGCGCGATGACGATGCGGCGCTTTTCGCCGGCAGACATTTCTCCTACCAGTTGATCGCGAAGATGGAGTGCCTCCATGCGCTCCAGGGCTTCCACAGCGCCCTCACGCATTTCCCCGGTGACGTGGAGGTTGGGCCACAGCGTGGAAGCGGAGAAAAAGCCGGCGATGACGGCGTCGAGGCCGGTGGTGACGGCGGTGCGCTCGCCAGGCAAGTCGGTGACGACTACGCCGAAGTGCCTGCGCAGTTGGGTGAGGTCCCAGCGCTCGCGGCCAAAGATGCGCACGTGCATTCCGGGCACCACCAGGGGGTAAATCTGGCAGGTCATGGTGAGGATGAGTGTGGATTTTCCGCAGCCATTGGGGCCGAGGATGGCGACGTGTTCGCCGGTGCGGATGGAGAGGTTCACATCGTGCAGCACCATGCGATCGCCGCGCGCCACGCTGACGTTGCGCATGTGGAGAAACTCATGTTGCTGCGCGATGGTCACTGCGGCTGTGCTCTCCGGCATCGGCCCCCCACCTGCTAGATTAAATTGTTGAACCTCATCCTTTCCCGCGATCTGTCGGTGGCGTGGAACCCGGAGCCAATGAGCGATATTTCACAACTACTGATTCCCTGCGGATTCCGCTTCGGGGCGACCAAGGCGGGTCTCAAGGCCAGCGGGCGCACCGATTTTGCGCTGATTGTGGCCGATGCGCCGGCCAGCGCCGCTGCTGCGTTCACAGCCAATCGCGTGAGCGCCGCACCGTTGCAGGTGGACAAGGAACATCTGCGCGCCACCGGCGGCAAAGTACGCGTGGTGGCCATCAACGCGGGCAATGCGAACTGCGCGGCGGGGCAGGCCGGATTGGATGCCGCGCGGGCTACGTGCGTGGCGGCGGCAGAGGTCTTCGGCTGCGCGGTGGAGGAAGTGTTTCCGTCCTCGACAGGAATTATCGGCGTGCCGCTGCCGGCGGAGAAGCTGATTGCCGCGATGCCGGAGTTGGCTGGCCGATTGGGCTCGGAATCGGATCATTTTCAGCAGGTGGCGCAGGCAATTCTAACCACCGACACGGTGGAGAAGACGGCGTTTGCGCGGTTCGAAATGGACGGCCGCGAGGTGCGCATGGCGGCGGCGTGCAAGGGCTCGGGCATGATTCACCCGCAACTGGTGCCGCACGCGACGATGCTGGTCTATGTGCTGACCGACGCGGACGTGGAGCCGCCGGTGCTGCAGGAATATTTGAACCATGCGATCGAGTTGAGCTTCAATCGCATTTCGGTAGACGGCGACACTTCGACGAACGATACGGTGTTGCTGCTGGCCTCGGGCGCAAGCGGCGCGACGATCGGCGGGGATCATACAGAATTTGCCAAGGCGCTGACGCAGGTGTGCACGAGCCTGGCGAAGCAGGTGGTGGCGGATGGCGAGGGCATCACGCACGTTGTGGAGCTTCGCATTGACGGCGCGGCATGCGATGCGGACGCGCTGAAAGTGGCGAAAGCCATTGCGCATTCCCCGCTGGTGAAGACGGCGTGGGCGGGATGCGATCCGAACTGGGGACGGCTGATGGCGGCCATTGGCTACTCCGGCGCGCAGATCGATGCGGAGCGCATCGACATCTGGTTTGGCGGGCAGCGCATCTGTCGCAATGGTGGGCGTGCCGAGGAGTTCGATGAGGCAGCCGCGCATGCGTATCTGAAGCAGGCGGAGTTTTCGATTGCGATTCAGTTGAACCAGGGCGGGGGAAAGTGCGTGTTCTGGACGACGGATTTGACGGCGGAGTATGTGCATATCAATGCGGATTACTCGACGTGAGAAGAACAGGGAATAGGGATTAGGGATTAGAAGGCCACGAGTGAACGGTAAGGCTAGTGAATGAGTGAAGAGAAGAAGAGCAACGCGGGAGAGGCGAAGCAGGAGTTCTCGCTGATTTCGAATGACACGCTGCTGGAGCTTTACGGCGGGCTGCTGAAGCGGTGCGCGCTGCGCGAGGTTGCGAAGGGGAAGCGTGCGGCGCAGAACAATGGATGGACATTCGATGCTGCGGCTGTTGCCGTGGCCAAAGATCTTGTCGCGGACGATACGGTGATTGCAGATGGCGCTGATTCGGTGCTGCGCGCGGTTGGTGTCGGCGTGGCGAAGAATGGGCGAGGGAACGATGCTGCGGGGGAGGCGTTTTCGCTCGAACTGGAGCGGGCGGTGGGAGCGGCGCTGGCGCACAAAACGAAGAAGAGCGGCAAAGTATCGGTTGTGTTTGGCGGCAATGAGCACGGACAGGTGTGGATGGATGCGCTGGAGATTGCGCGCGCGCACCGGCTGCCGATGGTGTTTGTTTCGAAGCAGATCGAGCATGTGCGTGACCAACGCGGGCCGCGAAAGTACGACGGCGTCCGCTTCGAGCCCGGAACGGAATTGGCGCAGATCGTGGTGGATGGGAACGACGTGGTGGCGGCGTATCGCGTGGCGCATGAGGCGATTGATCGTGCGCGGCGAGATCGCGGGCCTACGCTGATTGAGTGCGCGGCGTTTCGCATGGGCGGGCGCAGGCAGCAGGACCCGGTCGCGAATATGGAGAACTATTTGCGCGGCAAGGGGATGCTGAAGCGTGGGCTGAAGCGGGAAATACTGGTACGCGTTACGCGGGACTCCAGGCGCCAGAAACGATAATCGCGGAATTTGAGGGACTACTTTGCGCGCGGATGAGTGCGGTCGTAGACCTGCGTGAGCTGCGCGGTGGTGAGCTGCGTGTAGCGCTGCGTGGTGGAGAGGCGTTCGTGGCCGAGTAGCTCCTGGATGGCGCGGAGGTCGGCGCCTTCTTCGAGCAGATGTGTGCCGAACGCGTGGCGCAACGTGTGCGGGTGCACGTCGGAGGGAAGGCCGCGGAATATGGCGATGCGTTTCACAATGCGGCCTACACTGCGGGTGGTGAGGCGCGCGTCGCCGCCGGGGCGGGCGAGTCCGCGCAGTCGCAAATTGAGAAAGATCGCAGGCGTGGCGGCTGCCGGACCGGCGGCGGCAATGCGCGCGGAGCGCTCGGCGAGATATGCGCGCAGGGCCTGCGCCGCGGCATCGCCGAGGGGCACGTAGCGCTGCTTCTTGCCCTTGCCGCGAACCAGGATCGCTTCGTTGGCCCAGTGAATGTCCTGGAGATCGAGGCCGGTAAGCTCGGCGTTGCGGATGCCGCAGCCATAGAGCAATTCGAGGATAGCCTTGTCGCGCGCGGGCCAGGTGGCCGCGTCTTCGCCGACGGTGTCGACCACGCGATTCATCTGCTCGATGGAGGGGACGCGCGGAAGATGCCTGGGCAGCTTCGGCGTGGAAACCAGAGAAGCCACGTTCTGCTGTACGCATCCTGAGCGCGCCAGCCACTTGAACCAGCTGCGAATGGCCGCCAGCGCGCGCGCCGTGGAGGCTTTGGAGAGCCCGCGATCGTAGAGAGTGCCGAGGTACGCACGAATCTGCGTGTGCTCGATGGCGTCGGGCCGGGGCGCAGCGCCGGCGGTTTCCACCATGTAGGCCGCGAAGCCGGAGAGTTCGCGCCGATACGCGCGCAGCGTGTGGGCGGAGGCGCCGCGTTCGTTGGCAAGGACGCGAAGGTACGCGGAAACGAGTTCGCCGAGGGTGTTGTCGAACCCACCCATGGCGGGATGAGACTCCGCCATGGATGGGGCACCCAGTGTCTCTCCCAGGGATGGGGCACCCAGTGTGTGGGTCGCATTCGGCGCCGCCGCGCTCATGCCGACTCCTCGAGGGCATCGCTGGAGGCCGGATCGCTGGGCTCCTTCGCGGTTTTTGGCTCGGCGTAATGGCGCGTGGCGCGCGGATGGTGCATGCGATGCACTTCCTTCAGCCGGCCCAGCGCGAGGTGCGTATAGACCTGGGTGGTGGAGATGTCGGCGTGGCCCAGCATCAGTTGCACACTGCGCAGGTCGGCGCCGTGTTCCACCATGTGGGTGGCGCAACTGTGACGCAGGGTGTGCGGGCTGGCGGAGGGATTGGAGATTTTCACCAGGTGCCAGACCCACTGGCGGGTGAGGGGCATGCCGCGCAGGGAGAGAAACAGGCGCGCGGAATCCGTGCGCTGGATCGTTTTGCGCGAGGTGCGAATGCGCGCCAGATGCGGCCGGCCTTCCGCCAGATAGATTTCGATGGCTTCAATGGCGGTGCGGCCGAGCGGCACGATGCGCTCCTTGTCGCCTTTACCGCGCACCTGCACGCGGCCGGAGTCGAGCCCCAGATCGCTGATGGAGAGAGTGATGATTTCAGAGACGCGCAGGCCGCCCGCGTAGAGCAGTTCGACGATGGCGCGGTCGCGCAGCGCGGTGGCGCGAGCCTGGGGATGCGAAGCCGCGAGGGCGGCGCGCTCCAGCATCTCGTTCACCTCGGGCTCGGCGAGCGATTTGGGCAGCACCTTCCACGATTTGGGCGAATCGATGTTGACGGTGGGGTCGTGATGAATGCGGCGGTCGAGCAGCAGCCACTTGTAAAAGCCGCGCAGGCAGCTCAGCTTGCGCGCCGAGGAACGCGAGTCGATGCCGTGCGTGCGGAGGTGTTCGAGAAGCGCCGTCACGTCTTCCTGGGTGGCACTGAGCAGCACCCCATGGCGCGATTCCAGAAACTCGGCGAAGGTGCGCAGATCGCCCAGATAGGCTTCGCAGGTGAGCGGACGCAGGCCTTTTTCCACGCGCAGATAGGCGTTGTAATCCTTCAGCAGCGGCAGGTTGGCGGTGGCGCTCACACCTTCGATTATCCGGGCGGCGGCGTGCGCCGCGGCGGACCGGCGCGAACTGCAGAACCACGTTCATCAAGGAATCAAACCGAGCAATAGCAGGATAAGCATGTGGTCCCCGACCTGCCATGTGCTTTCCGGGCCGGCAAGGCATGCGCACGGGGTGGATGCGCGACGCCTCGGAAACACGGGAACATCGGCCCTCATCGCGCCACAGGCTGCGAAAAAAGCCGTACATGGAGTCGCAAAGGGGGAGAAAACCGTCCCTCGGCGGCTAAAGCCGGGCTCAATTTAGGGCAGTGATCGGCACGACTCAAGTCGTGCCCCTTCAAAACAGGGCGGTGCGGCGAGTTTTTCCGCAACCTGTAAAGCCGTCTAAAATTGAAAGAGATGTCAGACGCGCTATATCTGAGCCTGTGGTACCCCAACCTGCGCCTTGCCGGGCTGGCCGAAAAGCTGACTACGGTTCTCGGCGAGTTCGCAACGCACGGCGGCGAGCCTCTGGTTTACGCCGCTACGGTGTGGCCGGTGAGCTGGCAGGAGGCGCCGGTATTCCAGCGCGTATGGGGGCGCGCCGTCGCTTCGCCAGTGCCCGACCAGGCGGGGCAGCAGCCCATTTCCCTGGGCGCGGAGCCGCGAGTTGCTGTCGAAGAGGCCCTCGAGTTGCTCCACGAGGATTACGCGTACGAATTTCAGATCGGCTGGAGCCTGTGGGAACTGGAGAGCCGACCCGGCCTGGATCCGCGCTGGGTGCGCGAACCGCGCCTGGTGCGCGTCACCGGCTTCGGTCCGCTGTTCGACGAAGGCTCGTACGAGCAGGATGGCCACATCCGCGTTGATTTCGGCAGCGATGCGCCGTTCCTTGAAGAAGAGGCGGAACTCGATTCCGTGGCCGCGCGGCACATGGCGGAAAATGTTGGCCAGCTCGTCGAACTGACGGCTGCCGTGGAAAAGGCCTCCGGCGCCACGGCGCGCCTGCTGTGGAGCGAGCTGGGCGAAAGTCTTGCGCAAAGGCTGGCTGCGCGCCTCAGCCAGGGGAACTAGCCCGTGCGCTTCACCATTGAGCGATTGCGGACGCTGGTGCTGGTCGCGGGCGCGCTGCTTATCGCTGCGCTGGTGGGATTTCTGGCGCTGGGGCACTGGAGGAATCGCTTCAATCTGAAAGAGATTCCCCAGCGGCTGGGCGCGGATATTCAGCGCGAGGCCAACGGGTTCACCTATACGCAATCGCACGGCGGGCACACGCTGTTCAAGATTCACGCCTCGCGCGTGGTGCAGTTGAAGCTGGGCGGCCGCGCTCAGCTCCACGATGTGCAGATCGAGCTCTACGGCGAAGACGGCACGACGGTGGACCGCATATCCGGCGGCGAGTTCGACTGGGACGACAAGGCGAAGAAGGCCACGGCGGCCGGCCCTGTAGAGATCACGATCATGCGTCCCGGGGTGGCTCCGGCGGTGGCGCACGGCGTCCATGCCCAGCCGCCCGCCGCGAAATCAAAGTCCACGCCACTGGGCTCGGCCGCCAGCACGGCTGCCTCGGGGCAGATTGACGTGAAGACCAGCGGCCTCACATTCGATGAGCAGACCGGCATTGCCACCACCGCCGCGCGGGTCGAGTTTTCGGTAGCCCAGGGGGATGGAAGCTCGCTGGGGGCCACCTTCGACTCCGACAAGGGCGAGCTGATCCTGGATCGCGATGTGCAGTTGAATGTGCGCCACGGCAAAGAGCCCGTGGTGCTTCGCGCGCAACATGGAGAGTTTCAGCGCGACGAGCTCACGTGCGATCTGATCGGAGCAGCCGCCGGCTATCGCAACGGGCAGGCCAGCGCGGGGCAGGCGCATATTCTGTTTCGGCAGGATGGCTCGGCGCAGCGGCTGGAGGCGCGCGATGGGTTCTCTCTGACCGGAACCACTGGCGCGCGGGTGGCGGCGCCCTCCGGCTCGCTGGATTTCAATGAGCGCAACCAGCCCACCCGCGGAGATATGGAGGGCGGAGTCACCATGGAGTCTTCGTCCCCGGGCCGCACGACCAGCGGCAGCGCGCCCACCGCGCAACTGGCGTTTACCTCCCGCGGCGAACTGCGCCACGCCCACCTGGAACGCGGCGTGATCCTGCACAGCGAGCAGCAGGGAACCGCGCACCTGGTGCGCGACTGGCGCTCCCCAGTGGCCGATATCGAGTTCCGCAGCGCCGCCCACGGACAGTTGCAGATGGCCTCGGTGCGCGGAACCGGGGGCGTGACCATCACCGGCCAGGCGCAGCGCCCCGGCGGCTCCGTGCTCCCGTCGCGCATGTCCGCGGACCAGGTGACGGGCGAGTTCGGCGCGCACCAGGAGCTTAAGCGCATTGTGGGCGTGGGCCATGCCAGCCTGGAGCAGACCACGGCGGCCGGCGCGCACCAGGTCACGAGCGGCGACCGGCTCGAAGCAATGCTCGCGCCCGCCGGCGCTGCACCATCCAAGGGCAAATCCAGCCAGTCCGACGCGGCACAGCAGATTCAATCCGCCACCGTGGATGGCAACGTGCTGCTGACGCAACAGCAGCCCGCCAAACCCGGTGAAACTCCGCCACCGGCGATGACGGCCAACGCCGGCCACGCCGTGTATGAGGGCGCGGGCGAGTGGCTTCACCTCACGGGGAATCCGCGCGTCGACGACGGCGGACTGCAACTCACCGCGGACAAGCTCGACGTCTCGCAGTCCAGCGGCGATGCCTTTGCGCGTGGCAACGTGAAGGCCACCTGGCTCAATGCCAACATCGCCAAGGTGGGCTCCTCCGGGCCGGACAGCATCGCGCAAGGCAGAATCGGATTGGGCGGGCAGGGCCCCGCGCACGTGGTAGCCGCCGAAGCCCGTTTGCATCAGGCCACGGGCGAGGCGACATTCCGCGGCCAGGCGCGGTTATGGCAGCAGGCCAATTCCATCTCTGCGCCGGAGATTGTGCTCGACCGCGCGCGGCAGACGCTCGTGGCGCGCGGGGCCGCTTCCCAGCCCGTCAACCTGGTGCTGCTCAGCGGCGGAGAGCAGTCGCGCAAACGGACCGCCGGAAAACAACCCAAGGCGGCGGGTCCATCGGTCCTTCAGGTGTGGGCAGGGGATGTGAAGTACTCCGGCGCGGAACGGCGGGCGATTCTTCACGCCGGCGCCGCGGGAAGCGTGACGGCCGAAACCGCATCCGCTACCACTTCGTCCAACGAAGCCGAAATCGTGCTGCTGCCCCCCGGCAATCACGCCGCGCCGGACGGCGGTTCCGCCCAGGTGGATCGCCTCACCGCCCGCGGGCGCGTCGTCATCACGTCGGAGGGCCGGCGCGGTACCGGCGAGCAACTGGTGTATTCCAGCGAAACCGGCGACTACGTTCTGACCGGGACCGCCGCCGCGCCGCCGCGCATGACCGATCCGGTGCATGGCTCGGTCACCGGCGAGGCTTTGATTTTCAACAGCCGCGATGATAGCGTCAGTATCGAAGGCCACGGACAAAAGACGCAGACGCAGACCGTCGCGCCGAAATGACGCCGGAAAAGCGGAGTGTGTGCTCGCCAGGCGCGTTTCCTGGCGTCCATGGGATGGAATGGAAACACTGAGCGCCGAGGACATCGGCAAAACCTACAAGGGTCGCCAGGTGGTGCGCGGAGTCGACCTCAAGGTCTCCCGCGGCGAAGTGGTGGGCCTGCTCGGCCCCAACGGCGCCGGAAAGACCACCAGCTTCTACATGATCGTAGGCCTGGTGGCGCCTGAGTCGGGCCGCGTTCGCGTGGACGACACCGACATCACCCATGTTCCCATGTACCTGCGCGCGCGCCAGTACGGCATCAGTTACCTTCCGCAGGAGCCATCGGTCTTTCGCAAGCTCACCGTCGAGGAAAACATTCTGGCGGTGCTGGAAGGCCAGCCCCTCAGCTACAAGGAGCGACGCAAGCGCACCGAGCGGCTGATCAACCAGCTCAATCTCGGGCATATCCGGACCACCCGCGGATACGCGCTCTCCGGCGGCGAGCGGCGCCGGGTGGAAATTGCCCGAGCGCTCTGCATTCAGCCGCGCTTCATCCTGCTCGACGAGCCGTTCAGCGGCATCGATCCCATTGCCGTTCTCGAACTGCAGAAGATTATCTTTGGCCTCAAGGCAGACGGCATCGGCATCCTGATCACCGACCACGCGGTGCGCGAGACGCTGGGCGTGACCGATCGCGCCTACATTATTGCCGAGGGGCGGATTTTCATGTCCGGTACACCGCACCAACTGGGCAACGACCCCGACGTGCGGCGGATTTACCTGGGAGAAGGATTTTCGCTCGATTGAGCCGGCCGTCCAGGCCCGTTCAGCGGACTAGTCTTCGGGGTGCTCGGCCTTCGCCGAAGCTTTACCAAGCCGGGGCGGAAGTTTATTTTAATTCAAGGCTTACCCTGCGGAATCGCCCCGCATCCTAGTGCTCCAGGAAGAGTTCCGGCCTGGCATTTGCCAAATCCGGAACACCAGGACAGCTCGAGGACGTTTTCCGCGGGAATAGCTGAATGGCTCCATTTACACTAAGCTCTAGTTCTCCGGGAAACTCCTTGTATGGCGCTGCTGCAGCCCAAATTGAATCTGAAGGTCGCACAACGCCAGGTCCTCACTCCGGGCCTGATGCAGATGGTGAGCGTTCTTGCGCTCAACAAGCTCGAGCTCAAAGAGATGATCGATGCGGAGATGGTTGAAAATCCCGTTCTGGAGGAGATTGACGAGACCGTCCCCATGTTCGATGAGGTGGCGGGTCGCCAGGAGCAGCTCGAGCGCCCCGCTGAAGAAGCCGCGGCGCCTCCCCAGGATTCCTTCAACGAGGTCGATTTCGGTTCCTATTTCCAGGATTATCTCGACCCCGGCTACCGTACGCAGCCGGAGTACGAAGACAGCGAAAAGCCATCGTTCGAGAACTTTCTCTCCCAGCCTACGACGCTGGCAGATCACCTGGCGTGGCAACTGGGGGCTCTGACCCTGGAGCCGGACCTTTGCGCGGCTGCCGAGTTCGTCGTCGGCAACCTGGATGAAAACGGCTATGTTTCCGCCGCGGAAGAGGAACTGGCCGCTTCCCTGCATCTGCTCTCCTCTGGCATTCATGCCTCCGCTGAAACCAACGGAGCCCCTGCGCAGGACGATGGCGTGGCCCTCGATCTGGTCCGCCGCGGCATCGCCGTGGTGCAGCACCTCGACCCCGCCGGCGTGGGCGCGCACGATCTGCGCGAATGCCTGCAGCTGCAGATCGCCGCCCAGCAGCACGAGTTTGCCCTGCTCTATGCCCGCCGCCATGCTCCCGGCGAGGAAGACGACCCCCACGGCAGCCTGCGCGCCGAGGCTGAAGCCCAACTGGAGCAGCGCCGCCGCGCCATGGAAGTGGCTGCCCAGATCGTCGACAAGCACCTGGCCCTGCTGCAGAAGCGCGACATCAAGGATCTGTCCCGCGCGGTACAGACTTCCGCCGACGACGTGCAGGCCGCCATCGACTTTATTCGCACCCTCGATCCCCGCCCTGGCCGCCTTTACAACCGCGAAGAGACCCGCCTCATCGAGCCCGACGTGGTGTTCGTGAAGCGCGGCGGCGAGTGGGTGGTCACCATGAACGAGGAAGACCTGCCCAGCCTTCGCCTCAGCCGCCGCTATCGCCAGATGCTGGTGTCGCAGAGCACCGACCGCGAGGTGAAGGAGTACGTCAAAGAGCGGTTCCGCTCCGCCATGCAGCTTATGCGCAACATTGCCCAGCGCAAAAGCACCATTCTGCGGACTTGCGAAGTGATCGTCCGCCGCCAGCAGGATTTCCTTGAGGAAGGCATCGAGGCGCTCCGCCCCATGATGATCAAGGAAGTGGCGGAAGAAATTGGGGTTCATCCCTCCACCGTCAGCCGCGCGGTGGCCAACAAATACGCCCACACTCCCCAGGGCGTGATCGAATTGCGCTTCTTCTTTACGGAGGGCTCCAACGGCCCCGAAGGCGCCGACACCCCACTGGTCGTCCTCAAGCGCAAGGTGCGCAAGCTCATCGAAGACGAAGACGCGAAACATCCTTTGACCGACGACCAGTTGGCCGCCATGCTGCAGGCCCAGGGGATCCAGCTCACCCGCCGCACCGTGGCCAAGTACCGCGAAGACATGAACATTCCCAGCACCCACCAGAGGCGGCGGCGCGATTAGTTTCTGAAATGTTGGAGGGAGTTGAGGTGTACATTGCCGCTACCATCCTCTTTCTCATCCCGCTCCTCCTAATCCTCTGTGCGTGCATCCGAGTTGCTCGATCCCGCCGGGAAGAAACTGATCGGAACTGGCGAACGGTATGCAGGACAGCTGCCCTGTTCCTCGCGATGGTCGCAATTGCGACCGGCATAGTGTCGAATTTCTCGTGGCTACATAATGGTGGAAGCCCTCATGGGATGGGCGCATCGTCAGGAATCTGGCGGCCCCTCCGGCCAGTGTTTTGGATGGCACTCGCGGCAACTTCAACCCTTTCGATCGTAGGAAAAGGGAAGGGACGCCTTCTAACGCTTGGGGCTATGCTGGCTACCCTGATTGCCGATCTGGGAGTCGTAGTTCTCAATATGGACTGATGGATCACGCCGTTCCTTACAACCCGGATTACGAAGGCATCCGACGGTCCCGGCTCCGACGACGCATTTCCGCTCGCGGTGAACCCCTTTGACCTGGGAGGACATCGAACCAATGGGATTCCGCAGATGCTTCCCGAAACCGGCAGTGGTCGTAGTCTCGCAAGCGGGCGCGGCATGGGCCCAGTGACGATTCACCCCGGGGTTGTGCCGGGACGCTCCAAATGCTATAGAATCCAGATTCTCAGACCGATAAAGGGCCAGAGAAGACAACAGAGAAAAAGCGGAGGCTGACCATGGAAGTGGAGTTGACCGCTCGACAGGTACGCATTCCCAAGGCGCTGCGCCAGCAGGCCGAGGAAGGAATGGACCGCATCGCCCGCATCCTGGGCAAAACCACCAGCGCATCGATTACATTTCGCGTGCAGCGTCATCTGCACATCGCGGAACTGACGGTGAAGGCGCGCATGCACACCATCGCCGCCGCCGGACAAGCCGACAGCCAGGAGGCCGCCTTGCGCGCGGCCCTGTCGCACGCCGAACACCAGGCGTTGCGCTATCGGGATCGCCATCTCACCCGCAAGCGCCTGCCGAAGGAGGAGAAGGAGGCTTTGGCGCCGCCGGTGACCCGTCCTAAAACGCGGGCGGCCGCTCCGGGCGCAGAATCCGAGGAAGGGGAATCCCGTCCCCGCGCCAGCATCCCCGTTCACTCTTTTCCCGCGCGCCGCACCGTGGTGGAACCGCACGTGGTCAAGAGCGGAGAGGCCATCGCCCTTCGTCCCATGACGCTCGAAGAAGCTGTGAAGGAAGCCGAGTTCCGCGACCGCGACCTGCTCATCTATCGCAATGTTGCGGGCGAGTTGTTCGTGTTGCATCGCCGGCGCGACGGGCAGATGGAACTGGTGGAAATTCCCTAAAAAGATTTTTGGAATGAGAGAAGGCGGCGGCCGGCATGCGCTGCCGCTTCTCTTCAACCTCGGCAGAACCGCGCTGGTTCGCGGTCAGGCCGATCAAGTTCGTCCGGGTTATCGCTTCCTTCTGCGACTTTATTTCCTGCCAGGAAATCTTTTTCGGGCGGCCAGTGCGCCAGCATGTTCAGTCTGCTGGGGCCGCTCCGGTAGTGCGAACTTTGGTAATTAGACGTAACCACTTTGAGGTATGGATGGCCGGCGGCCTTCGGGCCTAGGATGCTCTTACAGCCATGGTCAGAGACGATGGCGCATGGCTGCTCCCCGCTCGTCTGTCCTGGGGGGATTGCAACCAGGCCGGAGAAGGGTCACAGCGCACCGCGATTTCTGAAAACGGCGGTGATGCAAGCTCTCTCCGAGCAAGCGGTTGGAGGAATGGGAATGGCGGCACTGCTTGCGTGGAGCGGGATCGATTTGAATCTGCCTGAAAACTCGGATTCCCAGCAGCAGCGCGACATTCTCGATGCTCTGCCGGTGCTGGTATTCCTGGAGCGCGCGGGGCTGATCGTGTTTGCCAACGCCGAAGCGCGCCACGAGATCGGCCACGAAGGAGAGTGGGTGCAACGTCCCGTGGAAGATGTGCTGTGGGGCCTGTTTCCAGGCACTGCGGAACCGCGGACATCGCTCACCGGCAGCAAGCGCGGCAGTCCATTCCACGCCACTCTCGCCTGTACGGGCGGGCGCATGACGCCGGTCGAGGGCACCTATAGCATTCTCAACCCGGAAATGCGCGAAGCGGTGATCGTGGCCCAGGCTGCAGGACGCGAACGCACGCCCAAGCCGGGCCTGATGGAAGACGTGCTATCCAGCCTTCCCGAAGCGGTGGCGATTGTGCATGGATCGCATGTGCTCTATACCAACCCGGCGTTCACCGCTATGTTCGGATACAGCGCCGAAGAGGTGAGCGGCGGCGATCTTCGCGACCTGTTGGTTCCCGAGACGCGTCTGCATGAACATGCCATGCTGCAGAAGCTGGTGGACGATCAGGGGCGCGCCGCGGCGGAAACCGTGCGCCTGAACCGGGACGGCGAATTGGTGGACGTGGCGCTGAAGATGGCCCCGCTGAAAGTGAGCGGGGACAAAGCGGGATACGTGCTCACTTTCCGCGACATTGGCGAGCGCAAGGAAGTGGAAGCGAAGCTGCAGCACGACGCCATGCACGATGTGTTGACCGGCTTGCCTAACCGCGCCTTGTTTACCGATCGTCTGAAGCTGGCCCTCAACCGCCTCGAGCGTCGCCGCGACCAGACCTGCGCGGTGTTCTTCATGGACGTGGACCGTTTCAAGATGATCAACGACACGCTGGGTCACGCCGCCGGAGATTTGCTGCTGGTGGCCATGGCAAATCGGCTCACCGCGGTAATTCGCCCGCAGGATACGGCGGCACGGCTGGGCGGCGACGAGTTCGCCGTGCTGGTGGAGAATATCCACTCCGCCACGGACCTGGATGCCATGGCGCAGAGACTGGTGGCGGAGTTGGATCAGCCCTTCGAAATCACCGGGCGCTGCATCCAGATGCGAGCCAGCATCGGCATTGCCATGGCGGGCGACGATCATCCCTCCGCCGAGCAGCTCATCCAGGACGCCGACGCGGCTATGTACCGCGCCAAACAGGAGGGCGGGCACCGCTACATGGTTTTCGACCGGCACATGGAAGTGCACGCCTCGATTCTGCAAGAAAAGGAACGCGAGCTGCGCGACATGGTCTCCCGGCACGACTTCAGCCTGTGGTACCAGCCCATTTATCGCCTGGCGACGGGGAGGCTGGAAGGGTTTGAATCGCTGCTGCGCTGGAGGACGGCAGGGGGCTCGGTGGCGAGCTTCCGCGAACTGCTGCCGGTGGCCGAAGACACCGGCCTGTCGATCAGCATCGGGCGCGACACCATCCAGGCGGCCTGCACCCAACTGCTCAACTGGGATGAGGCGATCCCCGGAAACGGTTTGATTTTGAGCGTGAATCTCACCCGACGCCAGTTTTACCAGGAAGACCTGGTGGCGCAGCTTCGGCGAACGCTGGCGGCCACGAGGGTGGATCCTGCGCGGCTGATGTTTGAAGTGTCGGAGGACACGCTCAATGAGAATCCCGATCGCGCCCTGGTTCATCTGCAGCGCATGGTGGATTGCGGCGTGCGCATGGCCATGGACAACTTCGGGGCCAGTCTGGCTCCTCTGAACCACCTGGTGCGCCTGCCCCTGGACCTGGTGAAGCTGGATGCGAAGCTGACCGCGTTAACCGGCGGCGGCCGTCAAATGGCCATCCTGGAATCGCTGATTCACGTTTGCAAGGCAGCCGGGCTGCAGATGCTGGCGCAGTGCATCGAGACTCAACAGCAACTGCGCGCCCTGCAGGAACTGGGCTGCGAACTGGGCCAGGGATATTTCCTTGCCGCGCCCATGGACCCGGTGCAGGCGCAATATCTCGCCACCCACAACAACCGCGCCGCGGCGTTCGACGACTAGAGCGGCGATCCAGCCGGTTTCGTTGTACGATGGGCGCATGGCGCAACCACACCTTCCATTGGATTCCGGCGCGCAGGACCACGCCAAAAATCCTCCCAAGGACCTGGTCATCGTGACCGGGATATCGGGCTCCGGCAAAGCTTCCGCCCTGAAGGCATTCGAGGACCTCGGCTTCCACGCGGTGGATAACCTGCCGCTGGAACTGCTGCACGACTTCGCCAACCTGGTGGCCAATTCGCGGGAGATTCAGAGCGCGGCCATTGTGGTGGATGTGCGCGAGGGCCAGACCCTCGATCAGCTGCCTGAAATCCTCAAGAGCGTGAAGATGGTATTGCCCACCCGGGTGGTGTTTCTGGATGCGCAGGACTCGGTGCTGGTGCGCCGGTATTCGGAGACGCGCCGGCCGCATCCGCTGCGCAAATCGGAGACGGTGTGGCGCTCGATCGTCGAGGAGCGGCAGTTGCTCGATCCCATCCGCAACGTGGCCGATACGCTGATCGACACTTCAAATTTCAACGTCCACGAACTGCGCGCGCACATTACGACGCAGTTCGGGCAGGAAGAGCAGACGAATCGCCTGCTGGTTTCCTGCTTGAGTTTCGGCTTTAAGAACGGCGTGCCGCTGGACGCCGACATGGTGTTCGATGTGCGCTTTCTGCCCAATCCGCACTTTGTGGCGGAGTTCCGCAAGAAGACCGGCAAGGATGAAAAGGTGGCCGAGTACGTGCGCAGCTTTCCCCAGACCATGGAGTTTCTGGGACGCGTGACGGACTTGATGCTCTACCTGCTGCCCCATTACGTGCAGGAAGGGAAGAGTTATCTGACGGTGGCGTTTGGCTGCACCGGCGGCCAGCATCGCAGCGTGATGATGGCGGAGGATATGGCGGAGAGGCTGCGCCAGGCGGGATATGAAGTGAAGGCGATTCACAGGGACATTCCGCGGGAAGGCTAGCCCTAGTCCCTTAGTCCCCTAGTGTAGTGCGCCATAAATAGCATCATCTATATATCGAGGGTCATCTCATAAGATGAGGGGACCTCGATATGCGTGTGGCGGCGGCGATTGCATTATCGGATGAAACACGGCTTCGGCTGGAAAAGCTGGCGCGTGGGC
>DASZLF010000040.1:0-52505 GCA_035552555.1 Occallatibacter sp. | reverse complement strand
AGCGCACAGCCTGAACCTCAATTACCCCCGAATCGGCTCCGTCGCCATGGCAAGCAATCACCGCATGGAGCAAAACCTAATCAAACAACCGCCGTTGCACAGGGCCAACAGCGTTCTCACGCGGGCACTTTAGCCCCTGCGCAGATACATCAACTCCAGCGCAGTTCAATCCTGGCGCGCGATTACGCCGCCTTTCATCACAAAACTCACACGCGTAACGGCTGAGATATCTTCGAGCGGATTGCCTTTCACGGCGATCACGTCGGCGAAAAAGCCCGGCTTCAGTTCGCCGATCTGGCCGTCCCAGCGCAGCAGTTTGGCGCCGTTGATCATGTCGGCCTGGAGCACGGCGGCGGGCGTCATGCCGTACTGAACCATTAACTCCAACTCGCGCGCCTGGGTGCCGTGGGGAAACGGGCCCACGTCGGAACCGCACGCGAACGGCACTCCCGCGGCAATTTGCTTTTTGAACTCCTTGATTTTGTAGTTGAGCATTTCGGCTTCCGCGGCTGCCTGGTCCTGCTCGCGATGCGCGGCGAAGTACTCGAAGATGGCGAATGTGGGGACGGCGAAGATGCCTTTCTCTTTCATCAGGCGAATGGTTTCGTCGCTCAAATGGGTTGCGTGATCGATGGAGGCGACGCCGGCCTGCGCGGCATAGAGCGTGCCCGGCTCGCCCATGGCGTGCACGCCGACGTTGGTGCCCATGCGGCGGGCCTCTTCGACTGCGGCTTTGAGCTGCTCGGCCGTGTATTGATATGGAGTGTGCAGCACGCCGTCGATCATCCGGTCCGGCCCGGTCTCATAAATCTTGGCGAAGTCGGACCCTTCCTTGTGCTGCTCGCGCATCACTTCAACGATCTGCTCGGCGTCGTTGGCGTAGTCGGCGTTGGAGAGCACGTGCTGCGCGGGATTGTAATGGTTGGCGTCTTCATGTCCGCCAAGAATGTCGATGGCGTTGCCGCTGATGCGCAGACGCGGCCCCGGGATGAATCCCTTGTTGATGGCGTTGCGCACCGCGGCGTCGGCGGAGCCCGCGCCCTCGGTGCCCATGTCGCGTTCGGCGGTGAAGCCGCTCATCAGGTCGTCTTTCGCGGCTTGTTCGGCGAGAATCACGCGCCACGGGACGGACTCTTCCACGGTCTGTAGGTCTTCCGCGCCGGGATGCAGAAACAGATGCACGTGCGCGTCGATCATCCCGGGCATCAGGGTCACGTCGCCGAGGTCGATAACCTTAGCGCCCTGGGGATGCTCGACGGATTTCCCCGCCGCGCGAATGCGATCGCCTTCGACGAGCACCTCGCCGGGCTCGATCACGGCGCCGGCCCTGACATCGAGAAGGCGGGCGGCGTGGAGCACGATGGGAGTAGAAGGGGCCTGCTGCGCTGCAGCCAGGCCGCACAATGCCAGGCCCAGGACCATGCCCGCGGATAGAGCCGCGCGGCCGTAAGATGCAATTCGATCACGAAGTTTCGGCATGCATACGAATATGCCGCATTTGCCGCCGGTTGTCGATGGAATTGCCGCGAACTGCTGTGATGTCTCGTAAATAACTCAACAAGAAAATGCTGTCATCAAGAAAATGCTGTCATCAAGAAAATGCTGTCATCAAGAAAATGCTGTTATCAAGAAAATGCTGTTATCAAGAAAATGCTGTCATCCTGAGCGGAGGTCGCCGCGGCGACCGGAGTCGAAGGACCTGCATTTGGGCCGCTGAATGATGCAACCAATTTGTGAGACACCACGCTAGTACGCCGCGATTCCCGTGAGGTGCTGGCCGAGGATCAGCGCGTGAATGTCGTGGGTGCCTTCGTAGGTCTTAACCGACTCCAGATTCATCATGTGGCGCATGATGGGGTAGTCCTCGGTGATGCCGTTGGCGCCCAGGATGTCGCGGGCGATGCGCGCGCACTCCAGCGCCATCCACACGTTGTTGCGCTTGGCCATGGAGATGTGCTGGTGGCCCACCGTGCCCGCATCCTTGAGGCGGCCCACGTGCAGCGAGAGCAGTTGGGCCTTGGAGATTTCGCTGGCCATCCACACCAGCTTTTCCTGCACCATCTGGTGGCCGGCGATGGGCAGATTGTGAAACTGCTTGCGGAATTTAGCGTATTGCAGCGCGGTGTCGTAGCACGACATAGCCGCGCCGATGGCGCCCCAACTAATGCCGTACCGCGCCTGGTTGAGACACATCAGCGGGCTCTTCAGGCCGCCGGTGCCGGGCAGCAGGTTGGCGGCAGGAACATGCACATCCTGCAGTGAGAGTCCGCTGGTGACCGACGCGCGCAGCGACCACTTGCCGTGCACATCGTAGGCGCGAAAGCCGGGGCGATCCGTCTCCACCAGAAAGCCGCGCACGAGATTGTCTTCGTCTTCCACCTTGGCCCAGATCACCGCGACGTCGGAAATGTGGCCGGAAGTGATCCACATTTTTTCACCGTTGAGGATGTACTCGTCGCCGGACTTTCGCGCCGTGGTGGTCATGCCGCCGGGGTTGGAGCCGAACCCGGGCTCGGTCAGCCCGAAGCAGCCGAGCTTTTCGCCGGTGGCCAGAGCGGGCAGCCAGGTGTTCTTCTGCTCGTCGGAACCGAAGGTGTAGATGGGGTACATGACCAGCGCGGACTGCACGCTGACGAAGCTGCGAAAGCCGGAGTCGCCGCGTTCCAGCTCCTGCATGACCAGGCCGTATTCCACGTTGGACATGCCGGCGCATCCGTAGCCTTCAAGGTTGGCGCCGAAGAAGCCGAGCTCGCCCATTTTTTGCACGAGTTCGCGCGGGAAGCGGCCCTCGCGGAAGCACTCTTCGATGATGGGCACAAGGTTGTCTTCGACGAAATCGCGCGCGGTGCGGCGGACCATGAGCTCGTCTTCGCTGAAGCTGGCGTCGAGATGAAGAAAATCAAAGCCGTGAAATTTGAATCCCATGCAGCACCTGCCGTTCCGTGTAAATCCAAACCAGCAAGGGTAGCATATCGGGGGTAACGGTCCGAAGGGATTGTGCATGGCGGTTCCGCAGAGAGATGCCCGGCAATTTATTCCAGAAACTCGCGCACAAACGGGTCTTGGCAATGGATCAGGTCAGGCAGCGAGCCATCGAAGATGAGGCGCCCCTCATTGAGCATGAGGAAGGTGGTGTTGGGATCGATATGGCCTTCGGGCAGGCCGGCCATGCCGCCGGTTTCGGTGTCGAACCGGTGGGTGCACATGGTGAAGGCATCCTGCAGGCGGTGGGTAACCATGAGCGAGGGGGTGCGATAGACGTCGCGCTGTTTCACGATGAGCTCGATGATGGTGGTGGAGGTGACGGGATCGAGGCCGCCGGTGGGCGAGTCGTAGAGCAGCAGTTCCGGCTGGCGGATCAGCGCGCGGGCGATGGCGACGCGGCGGCGCATGCCTCCGGAGAGGCTGCCGGGAAAAAGCGAAAAAGTTTCTTCCAGTCCCACAAAGCGAAGCGCTTCGCGCACGCGGGTATCGATTTCGTCGTCGGGAACTCGCTCCTGAATGAGCTGGTAGGCGACGTTGTCGCGCACGCTCAGCGAGTCGAAGAGCGCGCCTTCCTGGAAGACCATGCCGGTCCGCAGGCGGAGAGGGAACAGATCGCGTTCCCGCATGCGGGCAATGTCTTCGCCGAAGAGGCAGATAGTTCCGGAGTCGGGCCGCACCAGGCCGTTGGTGGCCTTGAGCAGCACGCTTTTTCCCACGCCGGCGGGGCCGAGCAGGATGCGGGTTTCCCGCGGGCCGACGGTGAAGCTGATGTTGTCGAGCACGATCGGGCCGCCGAAGGAGACAGTGACTTCGTGGAACTCGACCACGGGCTCCCCGGCGGTTGCAAGGTCCTGGGTCGCGGATGTGGGAGCTTCCTTCATCGGTTGAAAATGGACACCATCACGGTGCTGATGAGCAGATCCACGAAGATGATGAGCACTGAAGCGAAGACCACGGCCTGGATGGTGGAGCGTCCCACGCCCTGCGTGCCGCCGGTGGTGCGCATGCCATAGAAGCATCCCACTGAAGCGATGATGAAGCCGAAGAAGAGAGGCTTGATCATGCCCTGCAGGATGTCGGGATAGTGGAGGAACTCATAGGCTTCGGAGAAATACTGCGTTCCGTTCTGGTGGTTCATGAACACGGTGACGGCGGCGCCTCCGAGGATGCCGCAGAAATCCGACAGGATAGTGAGGAACAGCAGCATGGTAATGCAGGCGTAGATGCGCGGCGTGACCAGCTTGCGTACCGGATCGACACCCAGTGCGCGCATTGCGTCAATCTGCTCGGTGACCACCATGGAGCCGAGTTCGCTGGCCATGGAGGAGGCATTGCGCCCGGAAACCATGATGCCGGTGAGCACGGCGCCGAGCTCTCGAATCATGGACATGCTGACGAAGCGGCCGGTGACCGCGGTGGCGCCAAAGGAGGCGAGGGTGGCGGCCGATTGAATGGCGAGCACGCCGCCAGTGAAAAATCCCGCAAACACCACGATGGTGATGGAACCCACCCCGATGATGTCGGACTGAAGTATGAAATCCGACCAGTAGACCGGCGGACTGAAGAGATTCCATAGTGCGCGTGCCGCGAACAGGGAATAATCCTGCACGGTCAGCACAAATTGTTTGGCGGTTCTGTCGATCTTGTCCAACGCCATGGAATGCCGCTCGTAAGTGGAACACGGGCCGCTCACCTCGGCGCGCTGCTCTCCACGACAGGATAGCGCATGTGCCCCGTGGCCAAAGAGATAGGCGCGAATGAGACGCGGCGGGGAAAATCTCCCATAGGATGAGACTTCCGAACGGCCCAGCGGCCCATTTTGCGCATCTCACTATCTGGCCCGCAGAGCGTGTAGTGGTGGGGTGTCAGTGTACGTGGCTGGCTCACGGAGGGGAAGGGAATGCGTCATTTTCGCCTACGGCTGATTCTCGCCTTGATCGCCGGGATCACCGTGGTGTCCCTTGCCTCCACATACTTTGAAGTGCTCGCGCGCAAGCATGTGTTGCGCCGCGAGTTGGAACGGCGAACGGGCTGGCTGGGCACTAACTTGCAACCCTTCATCGAAGAGGCGCTTACCACCGGGGCCACGCCGCAGATCACGGCGGTATCGCAGGAGTTGCGCAGCCATGAAGAAGCACTGGGCTTGGCGGTCTTCGACGGCAAGGGCAGCCTGATGGTCTATGACGGGCCGGCAGCGGTGCTCAAGAGCCTGCCGCCGAACCCGGTGCGCCTCGCCATCAAGAACGGAGTGAATTCAAGCCTGTTCGGGCATACGCAAAACCAAAATTGGCTTGAGGAAGCGGTTCCGCTGCATGTGCGCGGCCAGCAGGCCGGAGCGCTGGTGGTGCTGGAGGATGCGGGCTACATCCGCAGCGAAGCAGCCGAGGTGTGGCGGCAGACCTTCTGGCGCATTGTGGCGTCGGTGGTGCTCATTGTCGGGGTCACGGTGCTGATGGTGCGCTGGTTCCTCATGCGGCCCATCACGCGCATCGCCGAGCGGCTCCGTCGCTTGCGGATGGGAAGTCCGGAACACGGTTTCATCGATGAAGGCGAAGATCTGAGCCTGTTCACGCCGATTGCCCGGGAAGTGGAAAACATTACCGAGAGCCTGATGGAGGCGCGCGCGGCGGCGGCGGCGGAGGCACGGCTGCGCGATGCCGGCGAGCATCTGTGGACGGCTGGCCGGCTCACCGTGCACGTCCGCCAGCACGCGGGCGACGGACGGATTTTCGTGGTCTCGAACCGCGAGCCCTACATGCATGTCCGCCAGGGCAAAGAGACGGTGTGCACGGTTCCCCCCAGCGGGCTGGTTACGGCAATCGAGCCGGTGCTGCGCGCCTGCGATGGAGTTTGGGTGGCGCTGGGAAGCGGCAGCGAAGATCGCTTCACAGTGGACGAGAACGACCGGCTGCGCGTGCCGCCGGACGATCCGCGCTACACCCTGCGGCGGGTGTGGCTTTCGCCGGAAGAAGAAGCCGCTTATTACGATGGTTTCGCCAACGAGGGGCTTTGGCCCCTCTGCCACATCGCCCACACCCGGCCCATCTTTCGCGCCTCTGACTGGGAGTGCTACCAGGCAGTGAACCGCAAGTTTGCCCAGGCGCTGCTGCACGAGATGGAAGACTGCGCGGACCCCATCGTGTTTGTGCAGGACTATCATTTTGCCCTGCTGCCGCGCATGATCAAGGCGGTGCGGCCGGATGCGCGGGTGGCGATTTTCTGGCACATTCCCTGGCCCAACCCGGAGGCGTTCGGAATCTGTCCCTGGCAGGCCGAGCTGCTGGAAGGGCTGCTGGGAGCGGACTTGATCGGGTTCCACATCTCTCTGCACTGCAATAATTTCATGGACACCGTGGACCGGGTGCTGGAGTCGCGCACCGACCGCGAGCACATGACGGCGCGGCGCCGCGGCCACACCACCACCATCCGCCCCTACCCGGTGAGCGTGGCCATCGATCCCGGCGGAGCGGAGCGCGCGGCCTGGGGCAAGACCGGCGACGAGCTGCTGCGGGAGCACGGAGTGCGCGGGGAGAAGGTAGTGCTGGGCGTTGACCGCTTGGATTACACCAAGGGCATCGTGGAGCGCCTTACCGCGTTCGAGCGAATGCTCGAGGAACATCCGTGGCACCGGGAACGGGTGACCATGGTGCAGATTGCGGCGCCCAGCCGGACCCGCATTCCCAGCTATGCGGAGCTGCGCCGGCGCGTGGAAGCCATGGTGGAGCAGATCAACACCCGCTTCCAAACCGGCGAGTGGCGGCCGGTGCTGCTGATTGAGCGGCAATGCAGCCACGAGGAAGTGACCACCTGGTATCGCGCCGCCGACGTCTGCCTGGTGACGTCGCTGCACGACGGCATGAACCTGGTGGCCAAAGAGTACATGGCCGCGCGCGACGACGAAGACGGCGTGCTGGTGCTAAGCAAGTTTACCGGCGCGGCGGTGGAGTTGCGCGATGCGCTGATCGTCAATCCCTATGATATCGACGGTGTCGCGGATGCCATCCACCGCGGCCTGGAGATGAATGCGTCAGAGCGCCGGATGCGCATGCAGCGGATGCGGCGCCAGATTATGGAACACAATGTGTACCGGTGGGCAGCCAGCATTCTGGGCGATCTGTGCGAACTGCGCATTGAAAACCTGGACAGCGGGCGGCAGGAGCCGCTACTGGTGCAAAGGGCCGAGGGTCCGCAACTCAAACGGGCATAAGGCGCTTGCTGAGCAAGTTCGGATCGAGCCCACGGCGCCGCGGCATCCAGCACAAAAGAAGCCGAAACTAGAACAGTATCTCGAGACCCCTGAGAAGGCGATTACAGTGACCGATGAGACTTCAAAGACGCTGCAGAATTTTTTCAGTTCATTTACTCCTGGGATAAGGCCGCTTCTATTGCTCGATTACGATGGGACCCTGGCTCCATTTCGCGTGGATCGCTCAAGGGCGAGACCCTACACGGGGGTGCGGGAGGCGATTGCGCGTATCCTGCACCAGGGGCAGACGCGGCTGGTGGTGATCACCGGACGCCCCGCGCGGGAAATCATCCCGCTGCTGCGCGGCTATCCCCCGGTGATCGATCGACCGATCGAGGTGTGGGGGCTGCACGGCGCGGAGCGGGTTTACACTGACGGCCGGCGCGAACTGGAGGAGGCGACCCCAGCGACCCAGCGCAAGCTGGACGAGGTGCGCGAGTACCTTCGCCATAGCAACCTTGGCGGCGAGTTTGAAGACAAGCCCAACGCGGCGGTGATGCACTGGCGCGGGGCTTCGCCGCGGACCGCGAAGTTCATTGAAGCGCGCACGCGGGAGTTGTTCGAGCCCTTGGCCACGCTGGAAGGCTTGTCGCTGCTGGAGTTTGAAGGCGGGCTGGAACTGCGCGTGGGACGCGACAAAGGGGCCGCGATCCGCACCCTGGTGGAAGAAGAGCCGCCGGGAACACCGGTGTCATACATGGGCGACGACCTCACCGATGAAGCCGCATTTATCGCCTTGAACCAGATCGATGCGCCGCACCTGAGCGTGCTCATGCGCGCCGAGCCGAGGGAGACCGCAGCCAACCTGTGGATGCGGCCGCCGTCCGGAGTGCGCGGGTTCCTGAAGCGATGGCAGCGCGCACTGGCACAGGAGCGGGGCAGGAAAGCAGCGTAGCGAAAATCGTGCACCTCTGAATTTTCCGCAGCGAGTGACGCGTTCACTCACGAGATGAGACCGAGCAGAGCCCAATAGCCTAGACTGGCCGTACGATTTCTTTCTTCTAAGACGAAGAACGAGGGGCCAGCCGTGGACCGATCAGCGATCTTCTTCACGTTGCGCGTTGCCATAGTGATTGCTGCAACGGTGTACGTCGGAAGGCAAGTAAAAAAGCCAACACGATGGGTGGGGCGGCTAATTGCGCGGTTGATGAACCGGAGCCACGCGCCGCTCACAGACTGGGCTCTGAATCATCTTGAGGTAAGCAAAGACGCAGCGGTACTCGATGTGGGATGCGGTGGCGGGCGAACCATCGAGAGACTTGCCGGCATGGCGGCCTCGGCCTACGGCATCGATTACTCGGCGGGAAGCGTTGCCGCATCATCCGCGCATAACAAACGACTGGTCGAGCAAGGTAGAGTCGTGGTGAAACGGGCCTCTGTTTCGCAGCTGCCGTTCGCCGGCAATTCCTTCGAACTCGTGATAGCCGTGGAGACGCAGTATTACTGGCCGGACGTTGCAAACGACATGCGGGAGATTCTGCGCGTTCTGAAGCCGGCCGGACGCCTCATGGTGGTTGCCGAATCGTACAGGGGTGGGCGACACGATTGGTATTTAGGGCCTGTGATGCGATTGCTCGGTTCGCAGCGGCTCAGTGTCGAAGATCATAGAGCACTATTTGAGGCGGCTGGATACACACAAATTGAAATATTTGAACAGCGCAGCAAGGGATGGCTTTGTGCCGCGGGACAAAAACCGCCGCTGTAACAAGGGGTTTCTTTTTCCGCACGTGGCTCAACCAAAAAGGCTCGGGCTTTAGCCCCTGCGGGAAGCCTTCCTACTCCCGTCCGCGCTTGCGAATCTCGATATTCAGCCGCTTGATCTTCTGATTCAGCGTCGACAATGGGATCCGGAACTGCTCCGCCGCATCGGTCTGATTCCAGTTGCACCGCTCCAGCTTTTCAATGATGATGCGGCGCTCGATGTCTTCGAGAATATCGAAAAGCGAGGCGTTGGGATTATGCTCCAGCAGCGCGTCCTGAAAGCTGCGGCCAGTGATGTGGCCGGGCAGCAGATCGCTGCCGATCACCGGCCCTGACGACAACACCACGCCGCGCTCAATGCAGTTTTCCAGCTCCCGCACATTGCCCGGCCAGTCGTAATCCATCAGTGCGCGCATGGCGTCGGAAGAGAGCTTGCGCGGCGGCATGCCGTTCTCATTGCAATAAAACTCGAGGAAGTGCTGCACCAGCGGCGGAATGTCTTCGCGGCGCGCGCGCAGCGGCGGCAGATCCACCGTGATCACGTTGAGGCGATAGAACAGGTCTTCGCGGAAGCGCCCATCGCGCACCGCCTGGCGCAGGTCCACGTTGGTGGCGGCGATGATGCGCACGTCCACCTGGATCTCCTGAATGCCGCCCAGGTGCATGAAGCGCCGGTCCTGCAGCACGCGCAGAATCTTGGCTTGCGTGTCGGTGCCCATGGTGGCGATCTCGTCGAGGAAGAGCGTGCCGCCGTTGGCTACTTCGAAGAGGCCTTTCTTTGACGCGATCGCCGATGTGAATGCGCCCTTCACGTGTCCGAATAGCGTGGACTCGAGCAGTTCCGACGGCATGGCGCCGGTATTGATCGGCACAAACGGCTTGTCGCGGCGCGGCGAGTTGGCGTGAATGGCCTTGGCGATCAGCTCCTTGCCGGTACCGCTTTCGCCCGCCACCAGCACCGTGGACCGGCTGGGCGCAACCTGCGCCACCAGGTCGAACACCCGCAGCATGATCTCGCTCTTGCCTACGATGTTGACAAAGTTGTAGCGCTGCTTGAGGGTGCGCTTGAGCTGCAGATTTTCTTCTTCGGCGCGATGCCTCGCCACCGCCGAGCGAATATCCGCGAGCAGCTTCTCGTTGTCCCAGGGCTTCTGGACAAAGTTTTCCGCGCCGGCGCGGATGGCCTCGACCACGTTGTCCACCGTGCCATAGGCAGTGATCATAATGACCGGCAGCTCCGGCTGGCGCTCCCGGATCAGGGGCAGCAGCTCCAGCCCGCTGCGGCCGGGCAGCGCCAGGTCGAGCAGCATCAGGTCGAAATTCTCCAGCTCCAGGATGCGCAGCCCCTGCTCGCCATCGGCGGCCATCTTCACCGCGTAGCCTTCCAGGGTGAGCAGCACTTCGAGCGATTCGCGGATGCCCGCTTCGTCGTCAATCACGAGGATGCTGGCTGTGGAGACGCCGTTCAATGCCGGCGGCGACGCGTTCAACGGAAGATCGACCTCAGGCATGGACAGAGTTCCTCAATAACGGAAATTCAAGATGGAACGTGGTTCCGGCTCCCACCGCGCTTTCGACATGAATCTTGCCCGCGTGTTCCTGGATGATGCCGTAGGACACGCTGAGCCCCAGGCCGGTACCGCGCTTATCCCCGGGTTTGGGCATGCTCTTGGTGGTGAAGAACGGGTCGTAGATGCGCTTCATGTTTTCAGGGGCAATGCCGGCGCCGGAATCGCTGACCACGGCCTCCACATGCCCGTTGACAAGCGTTGCCACGCGCAGATTGCCTCCGCCCGGCATAGCTTCCTTGGCATTCAGCAGCAGGTTGAGGAAGACTTGCTGCAGCTTGCCGGGGTTTCCGTGGATGGGTGGCAGATTTTCCGTCAGCTCCAGTTGCAGGTTGATCTGCGCCGTCTTGAACTGGTGCTCCAGCAGCGAAAGCGTGTCGCGAATCACCTGGTTGAGATTGGTGGCGCGCATTTCCGTTGTGGAAGTGCGCGAAAAATTCAACAAGCCGTTGGCGATCTCCGCGGCGCGGAAGCTCTGCTGGGTGATCTTTTCCAGCACCGGGCTCAGCCGCGCATCTCCGCGCATTTGTTTCGAGAGCATCTGCGCGTAGCTGGAGATGACCGCCAGCGGAGTATTGATTTCGTGCGCCACGCCGGCCGCCAGCAAGCCGATGGAGCTGAGCTTGTCCGCCTGCGCGAGCTGGGTTTCCAGCGAGACGCGCTCGGTGATGTCGTCCACCAGGATGATGCGGCCCACGGAGACAAAGTCGCGCGACAGCAGCGGGGCCACGGCAATGTTGGCGGTGCGCTGCTCGCCGGCCCGCGTGGTCAGCCGGAACTTGTACAGATGATGCACCCCGGATTCATTGCGGAAGCTGTCCAGAGCGTCGGCAAACTCGGCGGGAAAAACATTGCGCAGTCGCTGCCCCAGAACTTCGGCGCGGCTCAGCGCATACATCGCCTCCATCTGCGCGTTCCAGCTTTCGATGCTGCCGTTGAGGTCCACCGCCAGGATGCCCACATTGATGGACTCGACAATGTTCTCGTTAAATTCCTTGAGGCGCTCGAACTCGCTGATCTTCCTCTCCAGGCGGCTATACAGGCTGGCGTTTTGCAGCGCGATGCCGATGTAGCTGGCCAGCGATTCGAGCAGCTCCACGTCTTCGCTGGAAAGAAAGTCGCCGCCCACGGTGCGCCCCAGGCCGATCACGGCGATGGTGCGCGCGGTCGATCCGTCCTGCACCCGGCAGGGCAGGTAATAGTTCAGATCAAGCAGCGCAGCGGTGCGGCGCTCGGCGGGATACAGGTGCAGAGCCTGCTGCGCGTTCTCCAGAAAGATGTGCGAATGGCCGTCGTTCTGGTCGAAGTTCAAAAACCCGAGCTGCAGCCCATCTTGCCCGGCCCGGTCCTGCCTGGCGCGAACTTCCGCCGGCAGCCCATGCGCCGCGGCCAGGCGCAGCCCTCCATTATCGCCCGCCAGAAATACCGCCACGCGCGAAACTAGCAGCGTCCGGGGCAGGCGCTCCACAATCGATTCCAGCAGCGCGTTCAGGTCGGTTTCAGAGCTGAGGCCGCGGCCAAATTCAATCAGCGCCTTGCGGTAGTCATACTTGTGGCGATCGAAGACGCGGTCCACCCAACCCTGGATGCGGCGCTTCAGCGGCTCAAAGAACGCCATCGCCAATAAGATCGCGAAGCCTTCGCCCCAATCCTTTGCCGACTCCGGAAGACGGTTGTGGGCCACACCTGCGGTCAGCGCCACGATGCCGAAATATCCGCCGAGGATGAGCCCGGTGGCCAGCGTATAAGCCACCCCGCGCTTGAAGATCAGGTCGGTGTCCATCAGCCGGTAGCGCACAATGGCCCAACTGAACGTCAGCGGCAGAAACACCAGCGACAGCCCCGCCAGGCGGGTGAGGATGACCGGTACGTGCAGGTCGAACAGGAACGGGATGGCGCTCAGCAGCGTAAACGGCAGCACTGCCAGCAGCGTGCCGCGCGTCAGCCACTTCAGTTGCTGGCGCAGCAGCGGCGTATTGGCCTTGGCGTAGCTGCGCAGGAACAACGCCGTGGCGAACAGGTAGTAGGTGGCCAGGTAGGCGGTGCCGGTCTGCTCCATGCGGTGGGTCAGCAGGCCCGTGGCCTCCCACTCGTTCAGCGCCCATACCCATAGCCCCAGCAGTGCCGCGCCCGGTGCGTAAATCAGCGGCAGCAGCCAATGCCGCCCCATCTTTTTCAGCCGTTCCTCTGGGAACGTCAGCGCAAAGTGCAGAAACAGCGCCGGCTGCAGCGATTCGGCCAGCACATTGAACCAGAAAACCGCCTGGTCGAGCTTGTCCCAGTGGCCCGTCGCCGGGTTCACGGCACCCGTGTACCTCAGCGCATACAGGGCAAACGACACCAGGCAAAAGAGATAGAAGTGCGTCGCGCGGGGCGCGGTCCAGCGCCGGAACAGCACATAAATGCCGATGGCCAGGTAGATGAGCGCGATCGCCCGCAACGCCTGCGCCAGGCTGCGGTCCACCGGCTCGGGAATCACCAGCACCGGCGTATCCAGCTTGATGCCGTCGCGGGTGATGGTGTAGCGGGCGTTGCCGTAGACCCCGGTGCGGTATAGCTCGCGCTCCAGGTCGGAGAGGCGATGAACCGGGGCGTCGTTCACCTCCGTCAGCAGGTCATGGGGCATCAGCCCGTAGCGTTGGCCGGGGCCGCCGGGCAGCACTTTGTCGGCGATCAGGCCGCTCCCGTCACTCGCTTCGGTCCACCAGACCCCGTCGTCGGGCTGCTTAAACTGGCTTTCCTGGCTCAGGTTCCACACCGCAAGCAGCACCAAACCCACCGTCACCACGGCGAGAAGCGTTGCCAATAACCGGTTGGAAAAATTCTTATCCATATATGGGGGCGCTCGGGACAACAAGATAGATGCACGTACCTTGCCACCCGGCATCGACTTTCGGTAAACCTTGAGGAGCTCTGCGCAACCCACTGAGTGCGCACAGGATAATGACGTCTCAGGCGCGTTTTGGTCAGTCCTGCGGGCACGCTTCGTCCCTATTTATGCAGGAATATGGAACCAGTATATAAAAAAAAGTAGGCAACTATGCAAATTGATATAGCCTTGCACCGCAGCCGGTTAGACGTGCCGGCAGCCAGTAGCTCGTAGCCAGTAGCTTGGAGCAAAAGCTGAAAGGAGCTACCAGCTACCGCCCCTCCTGTCCATACGTAGCTCTTGGCCCATGCTTCCGCAAATAATGATGTTCTCCCACGTAGCCCGGCAATCCGGCTTCCGTCGCTCCCAGCAGCACGCTGCGATAGGCCAGCCGCGCAATGTATTCCAGCACGTCGGCGTGTTCCACGGCGTCCATGGCAGATTTGCCCCAGGCAAATGGAGCGTGGCCGGCCACCAGCACTCCGGGTACGGCGACGGGGTCGAGGTTGTCGCGCCGGAACCGGCGCACAATGACGACGCCGGTATTGCGCACGTAGCCCTCCCGCACTTCGGCCTCGGTGAGCGGCTCGGTCACGGGCACCGGGCCGTGGAAGTAGTCGGCGTGGGTGGTTCCCAGGCAGGGAATGGGGCGGCCGGCCTGGGCCCACGAGGTGGCGAACTCGGAGTGGGTGTGAACGACCCCGCCGATCTGGGGAAACTCGCGATAAAGCAGGGTGTGGGTATCCAGGTCGCTGGAGGGGCGGAGCGAGCCCTCGACCACGCGCCCGTCGAGGTTGGCGATCACCAGGTCGGCGGGGGTGAGCTGGGCATAATCCACGCCGCTGGGTTTGATGATCACCAGCGGCTCGGCGCCGGAGCGATCGATCCCGCTGGCATTGCCGAAGGTGTGGGGAGCCAGCCCGCGCCGGCAGATTTCCCGGTTGGCAAGGAGCACTTCTTCGCGAAGTTCAGCAAGCAACATCGGCGCCTCGTCGGAAAGCGTTTCCCCCCCCAGCCTACCACCGCGGCGCAAGGCGTCCGGCCGCGCGCGCACAGTAAATGAAAAGTAAGTGATTTTTGGTGGATACCGGGGCTCTCAGGGAGTGCCCAGTCAGGAGCGGATCGCTCTAAAATCAGCAACTTAGCGATAGCGGTTGCAGGGCAGAACTGCACCATAAATGCGACAACGAGGGCGCATTATGTCCCGTTTCATGGGGACTTTTCGATACAAAAGTCCACGCGGAATGGGACATATTTTGTGTGTATATCCCCATGGAATGGGACTTTTTCGCGCAAAATGTCCCCATGAAGTGGGACATTTTGGGGTAAAAGCCCCCGTGATTCGGGACATTTGAATGTGATGCATCTCACAGAAGGGATTAGGGATTAGGGGTTAGGGATTAGGGATTGGGTCGCGGATACCGGGACACTCGGCCCGGACTCTATCCTAACCGCTCAGGTTTATGGTACTCTGCACACATGCCAACCGTTCTTCGATTGGGGAGTTTGCGAGTTGTTATCTACCCCAACGATCACCGGCCGGCGCACGTTCACGTCATCGGGCAGGGAAGCAGCGCAATTTTCAACTTGAATTGCCCGGCAGGCCCACTGAGCTTGCGGGCGAATTTCGGTTTTTCGGAACACCGGTTGCATGACATTCAAGCGAAGTTGCTGGATCACATCGTCAGACTGTGCCAGGCATGGGAGGAAATACATGGATGACCATGATGAATTCGTGGAAGCCAACCGCAAAGGGCAAGAGATGCTGGCTGCGATTCCCCAGGCCCTGAGCGCCCGCTATGATCGCCGCATCGGACGCATTGTGGTGCGCCTGAGCACCGGGTTGGAGATTTCCTTCTCGCCGCGCGATGCTCAAGGGCTGGAAGCGGCCACTTGGGAACAGTTGCGGGAGATCGAGATTGACCCGCCGGGCTTCGGCCTTCACTTCCCCGCGCTGGACGCCGACTTGTACATTCCGGCGCTGTTGGAAGGGTTCTTCGGATCGAAGCGCTGGATGGCCGCGCGCCTGGGAGAGGTGGGGGGCAAAGCTAGGAGCGCCGCGAAGGCGCGGGCGTCACGAGCCAACGGCCGTAAGGGCGGCAGGCCAAAGAAAGTAGCGACCGCAGCCTGAGGACTGTGAACACTGGTCAGAAAAAACGCTGGTTGGGGTGGCGAAGCCGGGGGGCCCGGGTCTCATGAGCGGAACCTTGGGCGCCCGGCGTAAATGGCGAGAAAGTCTTCGAGGCGTACGCGCAAAACAACACCCCCGGCGCCTACCGAATCTTCTGGCACTACGGCCCCGACGAAATCAAGGGCAAGAAACGAACGCCCGTGATCACCATCGTTGCGATTACACCCCATCCGTGACGTCCCCGGATATCAGAAATCGAGAGCTGGCGCACCCGGCAGTGCAGAAGCGATTCTTCCATGCCAAGCCTTTGGGAGTAGTCTTTGACCGTGCCCATCTCCGCCCATACCGCCCTGTTCGAGAATCAGCCGATACGCCGCGTCTACGACGAGCCCACGGAGACATGGTGGTTCTCGGTCGTCGATATCGTACGAATCCTCACCCAGCAGCCGGATTCGACCGTTGCCCGGAAATACTGGAACAAGCTCAAACAGCGGCTGCATGAGGAGGGAAGCCAGTTGGTGACAAATTGTCACCAACTGAAGCTGCCAGCCTCCGACGGTAAAAACTATCTCACAGATGTGGCAACCGCCGAGACGCTGCTGCGGCTGGTTCAATCCGTTCCCAGTCCCAAGGCCGAGCCTATCAAGCTTTGGCTGGCCAAGGTGGGATACGAAAGGATGCGGGAGATCGCCGACCCGGCCTTGGCGCTGGAGCGGACCAGGGAGAACTGGCGCAAGCTGGGCCGCAGCGAAAAGTGGATCACCCAGCGCATGACCGGTCAGGAAACCCGCAACAAGCTGACAGACTACTGGGCCAGTCACGAAGTAAAGCAAGGGGAGGAGTTCGCCATCCTCACCCATATCATTCACGAAGAATGGTCCGGTATCCCGGTTAAACAGCATAAGGATCTGAAAGGCCTTGAAACCCAGAATCTTCGCGATCACATGAGCGAGGCCGAGCTCATCTTCACGGCCCTGGCCGAGCTTTCCACGCGTCAGATCGCCGAGACGGCAGCGGCAGTGGGTTTGCCCGCCAACAAGAAGGCCGCAAAGACGGGCGGCGGAATCGCCCAACGCGCCCGGCTGGAACTTGAAAGCAAGACCGGCCGAAAGGTGGTAACCGGCGAGAACTATCTGCCGCCGGGCAAATCGACAAAGGGACTCAAGGCTTGACCACCTGCGGTGGGGCCAGCGGGCTTCGGTACGGAGAGCGGACGGCATCTGTCACCCACCCTTCGCCAGAAAAAAGGCGAAGGATGGGGCACCCTCAGTTGCGGGGTTAGACAAGGTTGCGAAGACTTAGGGTGCGCCACCCGCCACCCTCAGTTGCGGGGATAGACAAGGTTGCGAAGACTTAGGGTGCGCCACCCGCCGAATTTTTCTATGAACGCGGAGACTCGGCAGGACAATGACTTGCTCGTCATTCGCGACGGTGCAGCTATCAACTCGTACCGGATGAAATTCGAGGAGATGTGGGACCGGCCGGATAATGAGGCCATCCAGTAGCGCCGTGATCCGGCAGTGAGCGCTTGTGATATACTTTCGCTCTCGCCGCCCCCAATGGAGGAAGCCATGGCAGATTCTAAATGGGACAAAGCTGACGCCCTAATGCAGGCACAGCACCGTACCACCGCCCTCACGCCGGACGCGACGCCGGTCAACCCTTTGGCGCCGATCGAGGTCCAAATTGAGGAGCTTCGGCAGAGAAGGCTGGGGATCATCGGGTCTTTTAAGAGGAACGGAATCGAACGAAAGGCGGCGCTGAATCAACTCCAGGAACTGCACAACGCACAGATGGAGAGCACCAAGCATGCTCTCGAGGCCGCGCTGGCGGTAGACAAACGCAGAATTGATGTTATAGCAGATAAATACATATTCCATCTAGATGAGGAGTACCTCAAAGACCTACGCGAGCTTGGCATTAAGAACTTCGAGAGCCGAATGACCGCCCTCCTCCAACTGAACACGTCGGCCGCTCGACTGATGGAAGCTGCAGAAGCACAGGACGTCCCCCCGGCGATGAAGCAGACCACGCTGCAGGGGATTATCAAGAAGCATCAGGAGTTCTTCGACAGGGTCATGGCGGAGGAGACGCGATTGCCCCAATGAAGAACTCAGAAGGCGTCACTCTGATTTTGAGGGAGTTCCTCCTAAACCTCACAGCGGGACGTGCATTTCGGTTTTTCCTCGTCTGCTTTCTCTTGGGGGTCGGGTCGATTTGGGCCGACTTATGGTTGCCGTGGGTCCCATGCCTGGTGGTCTTAGCATATGGCTTGGCACTCCTGTACAGCGCGGTCGCGCTCCAGGTTCCCCACTCCGAAGCTACAAATAACTCGCCCTATTTCCTGGGCTTCGTCTTTTTCCTCGCGTCCCTGTTAAGGGCGTTCTACTCGGCGTCCTTCGAGCGCGACGGCCAGCTCGACGTTGTCATCCACCAGCTCGGCGTCGCGCTCCTGACCACGATTATCGCGCTGCCCTTGCGCCAAGCGCTGTTCGCTTTCAGTCCATCTCAGTCCGACGAGGACCTGTTTTATCGGAACCTCGAAGAGGAACTCAGGAGGAGCGCATCCGAATTCCGCCGGGCCCAAGTGGAAATGGTCCAGATCATCCAAGAGATGGTCGAAGTCAGGCGCAGCTTTTTCACGGAAGAGCGGCAGGCCGTTAAGCGTTACGTGGAGAGCCTCTCGAAGGCAACGTCAATCCTCGACGGTTCGATCAATAGCTACCCAAATGCGATTTCAGCTACGTTGAAGACCTGCACTCAGAATTTCGGCGAGCTTGAGGAGCGGATCCGCAGCCTAGCTGCGGCCGCGGCAACCGTGGACGGCCCCGGCCTGAAGTCATCGCTTGCGTCTTTTGCGGTAGTTGGGACGGCCGCGAAAGAGCTAGAGGCTTCCATTGCCGCTCTCCAGGGAGCCCTGTTCGCTGCCCGACAAGCCGCAGACCTGATCCCGGAGAATTTCGGGCGCCTCGCTGGTGCGGCCGGAAGAGATTTGGAGGCCTCAGTCGCAGCTCTCCAGGCATCTATGTCAGGCGCGCGGCGTGCTGCCGAGCTCGTTCCCGAGAACCTCACGGCCCAAATTAGCAACCTGGGAGATCGGCTGAATGGCATACCCGTCGCTGCACACGAACAAATCAAGATTCTCAAGGAAGACATTAGCAACCTCGACCACATCCTCGACACGTTCATCGTCCTGCTTCACTCAAAGGTGGAGGCTATCAGGTGATTCGAACGGACATGCTCGGGTGGACGCTGGCGGAACTGGCGCTCGCACTCCTCTTCGCCCTGCTCGCAGCGTTCGTCCCGTCGTACCGGGCGAAGGTTGTGCGACTTGAGCGGCTTGAGGCCGGGAGCAAGAAATCACTACCTGCAGCCGACATCGAGAATCTCCGGAAGCGGAATGCGGACCTCCAATCCGAGATCGAAGCCTCCCGGAAAAACCTGAAGTCGAGAATAACGCCTTCGTGCGCGGAGCTAGATAAGAATTCAGGCTGGCTCTTCAGTGCGACGGTCACCTCACGGGATTCTTTCGAGATAGACGGAGAAACGCTCGCGTTGGATGGGATTCTGAAGAAATACGCAGATCAACTGGCGGATGCCAAAAGACGAGGCTGCATTCAGCAGGCGCGGATCTATTTCGATCCCAGCATCTCGGCTGCGGATCTCGACTATGCGTATGAGAGGCTGAGGATGCGCTTATACCTTGACTACCTCGGAGAGAGGCGACCGTGATCGGGAAACTCATACGATATATCAATGACCTGCTTCACGGAAGAATCGGGGAGCGGGCGAGGGTCCGTGGAATAATTCTCGAAGCTTCGAAAGAGTGCGACATTTTGGTCGCGAAGATCAGGCACCTGCACGATCGAAAGGCCGACTAATCCTCATGCCGCCCGTCTACTCCGACCGCATTGCCGGCGTCGCAGCGACTTGCATCCAAGCCCTCGCCCGCCGGCGCCTCGGGATGTCCGTTCCGGAAACGACTGCACAAGAACTCGCAATGGTTTACGGAAATGTGGAGGAAACGATACGTGCGCTCGAACGGGCAAGAGAAGTGCATAGCGGCATGGGCCCGAGTGTGTTTGTCGATCAGTTGGCCATGGCCGAGGCAGCCGCGACTAGCCGCGTGGCTCGGGAGCACACAATCGCCGCGGTTGTTGAAATTCGGAAGGAAGCTCACAGAAACCGCAAGTTGAGCTCGCGGGTGGTTGCGGAGGCAAGAAAGATCGACCTGCGGCAGGATGCGTTGAGGAGGGAGATGAGGGATTGGAGCAAAGGGTTTGCCTCGTTACTGGACTCGCTCGACTCGCTCTTCGTAAAGACGGAGCGCCGACTCCGCCTTCTTGGTCTGAACCCCAAGGACTTGGAGCAGGCAGTTGCCGAGGCGGAGAGCATTCTGTCGAGGGCGATACAGAGATCGCTGGAAGACTCCTAGCGGCCCCACAGGGCACAACTCGAATGGGCCAGCCTGCCGGGATTTCCGTGAGTCGGACCTCGGTTGACGCGTACAGGCCAACTCACTTATCCACCCAATCAGGCGACTGATCCGTTCCTGCATCGGCTAGGGTCGTTTCTTGATTATCCGCTTCCTTGCACTGCGGTTCGCTTTAAAGTGAAGTGTCAGGGCATAATCGTTGTAGGAGAGCGCGCCGAATGACAATCACTTTGCCTTTGGAGCCGCAAACGGAGGCCAGACTCATCGCCTTGGCGCAGGAAAAAGGCGTGACCGCTGGCGAGCTGGTGCGCGTGGCTATCGACAAGATCATTGCCGAAGCGGCAGAAACGCAAGGCGACGAATTGCCCGTTTGGCATCTCGGAGGCACCGGAACGCTTCATCGACGGGAGATATACGACGATGCCCGTTGAGCACGCCTGTGCGCGCCATCACCGCCGATCCGCTGAAACCTGCCATACTGGATTCACCGCGCCTCTCCACGAGGTGCGGTTTCCAGTTTGAAGGGGGAAAATAATACCCCCCACCCCCCTCATACCCCCGGGGGGTATACGAAGACAAATTACCATGTAAATGCAACAAAACAAGCGATATACATGGTAAATTTGAATATCGGGAGCCCCTACAGAGAATGGTAGAAACGCCCCCGAGCCGTCTCTGAGCGCCTCAGCCCCGTCCCAGGCCCAGCCGAAATCTCCTCGGCGGCCATTCCGCAACCCCGCATCGGCGGCCATTCCAAATCGGCTGTAAACTTGCTGGCAATCCTGGCGTCTACCTGAGTGATGGCAGCCGGGACCGCAATTGAACCGATGACCATGGCCACGGCGCAGGAGATTGCCGCGCAGGAGTTCGCCCAGGTGGCGGCCACGCATCGCCTGCAGATCTTCCGCTTTCTGCTGGCGTCCACGCGCGACGTGGACCTGGCGGAGACGCTGACCCAGGATTGCCTGATGAAGGCATTCCGAAGCTGGGGCGGATTTCGCGGCGAGTCGAGCGCGCTGACGTGGTTGATGCGCATCGCCATCAACGTGCAGAAGGACCACTGGCGCAACCGGCGGCTGCAGTTCTGGCGGCAGACTCGCTCCAACGCGGTGGACGTGGACGAGGCCAGCGAGTGGCTGCCCAGCGGAGAAAGTTCTCCGGAGCAGCAGTTGCTGGCGCGGGAGAAGGTGGGCAAGGTGTGGCGCGCGGTGGAGCGGCTCAGCGGAAGGCAGAAGACGGTATTCCTGCTGCGCTATGTGGAAGAGATGGATGTGAGCGAGATTGCGCGGGCCACGGGTTTGAGCGAGGGTACGGTAAAAGCGCACCTGTCGCGCGCGCTGGCCAGGGTGCGAACGGAGCTGGGAGGAAGCCGATGAGCGGGATGGAAACACACAACGGGGCAATGCCGGGCGCTGACCCGGAGGATGCGGCGATCGAGCCGGCGCTGCGGGACTTTCGCGCCAGCGTGCATGCGTGGAGCGATGCCGAGTTTCATCGGGTGCGGCCGGCCGTGGCTTCTGCTCCGCATCGCCGGGCGTGGCGGCGCTCGCTGGCGTGGGTTCTCTCCCTGGCGATTTCGGCGGGCATGGTGGCAGCGGGAGTGGAACAGCGCCATCATCAGCAGGAGTTGGCGCGGCAGGCGCAGCAGCGGCAGATGGAGCAGCAGCGGGCGCAGGCCGAGCAGCACGCCCGGGAAAGCGAAGATCTGCTGGCCCGCGTCGACAGCGACGTTTCGCGCGAGGTGCCCTCGGCCATGGAGCCGCTGGCGCAGTTGATGTCGGACCCTGAGGGCAAATAAGTTCGGCATTGGTTTTTATGCAGAGCAGGAAAAGCCAGGAACTCTCCGCAAACGGGGAAGAGGCGAAGCCTGGCCTGATGGTGGAAAATCACGGGGAAGCGGCAACGAAAAAGACTTTGAGCAATGAGGAGAAACAGAATGAAGGGAATTCGAGCAGTACGATCGGCGTTGTTGGCAGCCGCCTTTGCGGCATTGGGAATAGCAGCGGGGGCGCAGCCGGGGCAGGGCCCGGGATTTGAAGGGCACCGGCCACCCATGGAGCGGCTGCTCGGGCCGCAGGGAGCGCACGGGCGGTTCTGGAACGATCCCCAGATCGTGGACCAGCTAAAGCTAACGGAAGATCAGCGCAAGGCGATGGACCAGATTCTGCTGGACCACCGCGAGAAGCTGATTGACATGCGCGGCAACGTGGAGAAGGCGGAGCTGGCGATGGAGCCGCTGATGAGCGCCGATCAGCCCAACGAGTCGGAGATCCTGGCCCAGATTGACAAGGTGGCGCAGGCGCGGGCGGAGCTGGAAAAGGCCAACGCGCGCTTCCTGCTGGCGTTACGGGCGAAGCTGACTCCGGAGCAGTGGAAGCAGTTGCAGGCCATGCACAACCAGCGGCATGAGGGGCGCGAAGGGATGAAGCGGCGCTGGAAGGACGGCGGTCCGGGCCGCGACCAGGGACCGCCTCCGCAAGGCGCGCCGGCGGGAAATCCTCCGCCAGGTCCGGGTGGCCCGCAAAGCCTGCTGCAGCAGGCGCCTGGGCTGGATTCGGCGATGGAATTTGCGGCGGTTTCACAAGCCGAGACAGTCGAATAGGGCATTTCCTGCATCAGATTCAAATAGGCAGAGAGCAAAATACGGTTGAAGCCAAAAACCGATGGCGGCGGGAAAAACTTCCCGCCGCCGATTTTTTTGCGGCAGGGACCAAGGGACCAAGGGAACAGGGACCAAGGGAACACGGGACCAACACTGCGCGCTTATCTGTCTCGATCCAGCACAGCCCCTGCAGCGAATCGCGACACCCTCTGCCGTACATCGCGACACCGGGTGGCCGGGTTCGCGACACCTCTGAACCGGAGCGCGACAACGTGTCTCGAAAAGAATCTTTGTTCCATGACTAAAGTTATTCCGGGCGCTTCCGATGAAGGCTGTGGATGCAGAAAAGCCCAAGGCACGGTCGCCGAGGGATGCAGCGCGAAACAGGAATCGCTGCAAATCGAGCATCGGGAAAAGGAGTGCTTCCATGGCCCTCGGTGTATTGAACAATCTGTCAGCGATCTATGCTGAGAACAATCTGAACAACACGAACAGCAGCCTGCAGACGGTGTTGCAGCAGCTCTCTTCGGGTTCCAGGATCAACTCGGGCGCAGACGATGCCGCTGGCCTCTCGCTGGTGAACGGCCTGGAGGCCAACTCGACCGCCCTAACCCAATCGGCCACCAACGCCACTGAGGGCGCTGGTCTTCTGCAGGTGGCGGATGGCGCGCTGTCGCAGGTGACCAACCTGCTGGACCGCGCGGTTACGCTGGCCACCGAAGCGTCCAACGGCACCCTCAACGCGACGCAACTCAGCGCGGCCAACCAGGAGTATCAATCGATACTGGCGGAAATCAACAACATCGGTTCCACCACCACCTACAACCAGCAGCAGGTGTTTGCCGGCGGGCAGACGGCCATCTACACCGGCGATTCGTCGCTGGCCGGGGCCTCGGTGGACATGCTGAGTATCCGCACCTTGTCGTCGGGTTCGGTGGGCGACACGGCCGGCGCCATGTCATATACCAACGGCCAGAACAACGTGTTCATCGATCTCTCCACGGCGGGCCACTACGCGCAGACCACGGATTCGCTGGCCGCCGCGGGTTCCACCAGCCTGCAGGTTGCCTACCTCATTGCGGGCACAAACACGGTGGCCAATGCCACCATCACGGTGACCGGCGCCAACAACACCGCGCAGGGCCTCATCAATGCCATCAACAACGCCGACCTGGGCATCACGGCGAGCTTTGGCACCGCCGCCACAGCCGGCGCGTCGGCCATTGCCGCAGTGGGCGGAGCGGCCAACGAGAGCGAGACCGGCATCGTCATCTCCGGCAACGTGGATGCGGGCAGCGCGCCCACTCCCGGCGGCTATCATGTGGGCGTGAGCCAGGACCAGACCAACGCGGCCACCGACCTGGTGTACGACTCCTCGGTCGGACAATCATTTGTTCCGGGCGTAGGCGTTCCATCCACCGCGGCGCAGACCACCTTCACGCAGGACCTGAACGCCGTCGGCATCGCCACCATTTCCTATCAGGACGCGGCCGGCCAGTCGCTGAGCGGAACCGACCTGACTTCGCAGATCAATGCGCAGATCGCGCTCAACGACCTGAACATCGCCATCAGCGACGTAGCTTCGCAGGACGGCTACATCGGCGCCCAGATCAACACCCTCAACTCCATCAGCCAGATCATGAGCACCCAGAAGGAGAACGTGGTTTCGGCGCAGAACGCCATCCAGGCCACGGACTACGCGTCGGCCACCTCCAACATGTCGAAGTACGAAATCCTCAGCCAGACCGGCATCGCGGCGCTCGCGCAGGCCAACAGCGTGGAGCAGGAAGTGACCAAGCTGCTGCAGTAACAGGGGTCAGGGGTCAGTGATCAGTGATCGGTGATCGGTGATCTGGGTTCAGAGTGAGGGCCAATCGACCGGGTAAGAGATTCGCAGTCAAGCAGAACTGAAACATCTTCAAGAAAACCCAGGGACAGGGCGGCGGCAGGCTTAAGCTTGCCGCCCATTTTTTTGAAACAGGGAATAGGGAATAGGGAATAGGGAGCAGGGAGTAGAAAGTTCGGCGGCTGATCCTTGTTCGCTTGTTTCTTGTTACTTTGTTCACTTATTCACTTATTCACTTATTCACTGCCTCACACGTGCTGCACGGCCTGCGCCAGGTGGCTGAGGCTGGCCTTGGCGTCGCCATAGAGCATAGTGGTGCGATCTTTGAAGAAGAGTGGGTTTTCCAGGCCGGAAAAGCCGCGCCCCTGGCCGCGTTTGAGCACGATCACGCTTTTGGCGCGGTCGACTTCGAGGATGGGCATGCCGGCGATGATCGATTTGGGATTGTCGCGCGCATCGGGATTGACCACGTCGTTGGCGCCGATAACCACGGCCACGTCGGTGGAGGGAAATTCGGGATTGATCTGCTCCATCTCGTAGAGCGAGGAGTAGGGCACGTTGGCCTCGGCGAGCAGCACGTTCATGTGGCCGGGCATGCGTCCGGCGACCGGGTGGATGGCATATTTCACCGTGACGCCGCGGTCTTCGAGCAGCTCCGCGAGCTCGCGCACGGCGTGCTGCGCCTGCGCGGTGGCCAGCCCGTATCCGGGGACGAAGATCACGCGGCTGGCGAAGGCGAGCTGCATGGCCGCGTCGTCCAGCGAGATTTCGCGCATCACTCCGCCGGCGTTGGAAGAGGCTTCCGCAATCACCGATCCGAAACCGCCGAAGAGCACGTTGGTGATGGAGCGGTTCATGGCCTTGCACATCAGTACCGAAAGGATGAAGCCGGAGAAACCGTCGAGCGTGCCGGCGATGATCAGCACGTTATTGCCGAGCACGAACCCGGTGGCCGCGGCGGCCAGGCCGGCATAGGAGTTCAACAGCGACATCACCACCGGCATGTCGGCTGAGCCGATAGGGATAACCAGGATGACGCCGAACAGGAACGCGATGCCCAGCATGGAATAGAAGACGGCGCTGGCGTCGGGATGAAACCAGAAGTAGAAGAAGCAGCCCACCAGGGCGAGAAAGATGGCGAGGTTGACAAATTTCTGGCCGCGGAACTGGACCGGCTTTCCCTGGATGATGCCCTGGAGCTTGCCCGCTGCGATCAGCGAGCCGGTGGTGGTGAGGGCGCCGAGAATGATTTCAAAGCCCAATGCGCCGCGCTTGACGGGGCCGAGATCGTTGATGTTGACCATGAACTCGCCGATCCCGACCAGCGCCGCGGCCAATGCGCCGAATGCGTGGGAGAGCGCAGTCCGCTGCGGCATGGCGGTCATGGGGACCCAGATTGCCATCCACGCGCCGATGATGGAGCCGACGGTGAGGCCGGCGATGATCCACGTCCAACTGACGATGTGTGCGCCGATCAGCGTGCCCACGATGGCCGCGAACATGCCGCCCTCGGCGAGAAACATGCCCCGCCGCGCGGTGTCGGGATGCGACATCATCTTGAGCGACAGGATGAAGAGAATGGATGCGACCAGGTAAGTGGCTTCCATGAAATAGGAGGTCAGGTTCATCACTTGGCCGCCTCCTTTGCCGCCGCGGGCTTTTTGCGGAACATCTTGAGCATGCGGTCGGTGATGCCGAAGCCGCCGACCACGTTAATGGTCGCGGTGGTGACGGCGACAAAGCCCAGAATGTGCGCGGGCAACGGATAGCCTTTGGCGCCGGCCAGCACCAGCGAGCCGATCAGCGAAATGCCGGAGATGGCGTTGGTGGCCGACATCAGCGGGGTGTGCAGCAGCGGCGGCACGCGGCTGATCACCTGGTAGCCGAGAAAGGCGGCCAGCGCGAAGACGTAGACCGAAGCGATGAGGACGGCTGGGTTCATGTTTGAGTTCCTTTGCGAGAGCCAGTAGCCGGTAGCTTGTAGCTCTTTCGCTTTTAGCCACCGGCTACTGGCTACGAGCTACATGCTGCGGCGCTTTCCAGCAGCTTCGCCACGCGCGGGTTTACGGGTTTGCCCTGGTGCGCCACGCAGGCCCCGGCCAGAACTTCGTCGGCAAGATCGATGGTCAGCTCGCCCTTTTTCACGATCAGGCCGAGGAAGTTGAGAATGTTGCGCGCATAGAGCTGACTGGCGTGGACAGGGACTTCAGCGGGCAGATTAAGCGGTGCCAACAGGGTTACGCCGCCAACGAGCTGGGTAACGCCGGGCCTGGTCAGCTCGCAGTTGCCGCCGGCGGCAGCGGCCAAGTCCACCAGCACCGAGCCGGGGCGCATCGCCTCCACGGCGTCGCGGCGGATGAGGCGCGGCGCGGGACGGCCGGGCACTTGCGCGGTGGTCACAATCACGTCGGAGTGCGCGGCGGTCTTCGCGATCAGGTCCCGGCCGCGATCGAGGGCTTCTTCGCTGAGCTCGGCCGCATAGCCGCCGCCTCCTTCCGTGGCAATGCCGCCCAGGTCCACGTCGAGAAACTTTGCGCCCAGGGAGCGGACCTGCTCCCCGGCGGCGGCGCGGACATCGTAGGCTTCCACCACGGCGCCCAGGCGGCGGGCGGTGGCAATGGCCTGCAACCCGGCCACGCCTGCGCCAATCACAAAGACGCGCGCCGGCGGAATGGTGCCCGCAGCGGTCATCAGCATGGGAAAAAGGCGGGGCAGGCGATCGGCGGCCATGATGACGGCCTTGTAGCCGGAGACGGTAGCCATGGACGAGAGCGCGTCCATGGACTGCGCGCGGGAGATGCGTGGCACCAGTTCCATGCTGAAGAGGGTTGCGCCGCGGTCGATGGCGGGGATGAGTGCGGTGGGCGCATCGAGCGGGCGGAAGAATCCGATGACCACCGCGCCCGGCTTGAGCTGATCCTGATCACAGGCATCGAGCGCGTTGACCACGGGGAGCAGGTCGGCCGTGGCCAGGATGGAGGCGCGATCGGCGATCGTAGCCCCGGCGTCCACATAGGCCGGGTCGGACGCCCCGGCAGCGAGTCCCGCGCCCGATTCGATGGCGATATCGATGCTCTGCGCGCGCAGCCCTTTGAGGCTGTCAGGGAGCAGCGCGACACGGCTTTCGCCGGGAGAAGACTCCTTTAGTATGGCAACCAGCACGCAGGCCTCCGCAGTTGCAACAGGAAATGAGGAATGCCCAGACGAATATCACTTCGTCAGCAGCAATGTCCATGTATGAAATAGCGATTATGGAGCAGGAGGGAGTGGGCTGGGTGTGATTTCGGTCACGGTGGGTGTCGCAGGCGGCCCGGGGAGGGATGGCAATAATTCTCGTTTCAGACGCAAGCTCACCTGCGGTTCACGCAACCGCTTTTTTTGGCCTTCCGCCTTTTGCGCCGTTAGCCTGTGCTGCCCGCCGCTTGGCCTCGGACTTTACTTTTCCTCCGCTACGGCCGAGTTGTGCCATCCAGCGGCGGTTGCCATAGACGCCTGCGACCAGCGCAGGCACGTATAGGTCCACATCGAGATCGGGAAAGCGGATGCCGGTTCCGCCGCCCAGCAGTTCGTAGTTCTGAAACTGCTGAGGTGTGGCGTGGTCCAGGCCCTGCACGTCTTCGACGGGAAGAACCAGCCTGCGGCCATTGCTCAGCCAGATGATGAGCAGCTTGAGTTTGGAGATGTGTTCCACCGTCCGCGCGAGGGGATCGCGATCATGAAGCTTGGCACGTTCCAGGGCAGCTTCGATCTCGGCGTCCGTCGTGACCACTGGATGTTCACGCATGATGCTTCTCCCACAGAGATACAAGTTCGTCGAAATGCTTTGCTGCTGTTACCAAAACATGGCGGGCGTCTGATTTGCTGCCATTGCTTGGCCGGATCGCATCTGACCGGTTCGCCAGCGAGACGGTGCCGTCCAACCGAAGGTCGACAATCACCTCAACCTCCGCATAAAACCCATCCACATGGCGTGGTTCGTGATCAATGGTGTAGGCCGTAAACCGTACGCCTTCGAACCGGGTCGATCCCATCCGTCTCCATCATAACCCAAGCAGCTTCGGTTTATTGCATGATTTCAGGAGAAAATCCACGAGCAGGCATGCTGTGAATCAGTCTCCCTGCCCTTCTGCGCCCTATTTCGGCACCGCCGCCGTCCCCGTCACCGTGAACCCAGCCTCGGATTTGGATTGCGCTTCTTCCGGCTGCGCGCCGCCCACCGTGAGCGTGTATTTGCCCTCCAGAATCGAGCGGTTGCCCTGCTCGTCCACGCTGGAGAGCGAGCGGGGTTCGATGCGGAGCTTGACCGCGCGGGTGGCGCCGGGCTCCAGGTGGACGTGCTCAAAGCCCACCAGCGAGTGGATCGGGCCATCGGGCTGCGGAGTCTTCAGGTAAGCTTCCACCACTTCGTCGCCGGCGGCGGCGCCGGAGTTGGTTACATTGACGATTGCGGTCAGCGGCTCGCCCGCCTTCAGCGTTTCGGCGGAGAGCTTGATCTCGCCATACTTGAATTTCGTATAGCTGAGCCCGTAGCCAAAGCCCCACAGCGGCTTGCCGGTGAAGTAGCGATAGGTGCGGCCCTTCAAGCTGTAGTCAGTGAAGTCGGGCAGGCCGTCGAGGCCGGCGTAAAACGTGACCGGCAGGCGGCCGGCGGGATTGTTTTCCCCGGCCAGGGTGCGGGCAATCGCGGTGCCGCCTTCCACCCCGGGATACCACGCTTCCAGCACCGCCGCGGCATGTTCGTTGGCCCAGTTGAGCGCCACTGCGCTGCCGCTCTGCAGCACCACGATCAGCGGCTTGCCGGTGGCGGATAATGCTTCGAGCAGCTTCTGTTGCGGCGCCGGCAGGTCGAGGCTGGTGCGATCGCCGCCACTGAAGCCCGGAATCTTGATGGGCATCTCTTCGCCCTCGAGTTGCGGCGAGAGTCCCACGAACGCCACCACCACATCGGCTTCCCTGGCGCGCGCCACAGCTTCGTCAAGCTGGGCCTGCGCCGGCGCCACCCACTTGAGCGTTACGCCGCCGCCGAAGCGGTCAGCGGAGTGCGAATACTCAAACGTGAACGGGTGCGGCGTGGTATCGGCAAAATCGACTTCGACCCTGGGGGTCTGCGCGAACGTCTCCACCGGCGGCGCGGTGGGCGATGCGCCCGGAGCCGCCTTGAAGCTGCCCATCACCGACAGGTCGTGTCCGGCGCGCAGACTGCCCTCGCCGAGCACTTTCCCGTCCATCACAAAGCGATAGTTCTCCTCGGGCGAGTAAGGGAAGCTGTCCGCCGCCTCCACCGTGAACACGTAATGTCCCGGAGCTGGCGGAGTCATGGTTCCGCTCCAGCGCACCGAGTAGTTTGTTGTCTCGATCTCCGGCGCCGGCTGTGCATTCTCCCAATCCGCCTGCACCAGCGGTTCGGTCCTGGTCGCCACCGGCCGCCCGGTCCAGTCCGGGGTGGCAAAGAACTCCGTTTTCAGGCCGTGCATTCCACTCTGATCCACCCCGAACACGGTGCGCGGCACCGGCACGCCAACGCCCTCGGCGAGCGTGGAACCCTGCGCATAGAGAATGGGCGAGCTCATGAATTGGCGGTACATACCATCCAGAGGCGTGACCGGGCGAAGCGGCGTGCCCACGTAGTTGCCCAGGATGGATGGCAGCAAATCCGCCGTCGGGCCAATGACCGCGATGTGGCCGGGCTGGCTCTTCAGTGGCAGCGCGCCGGTGTTCTTCAGCAGCACCATGCTCTCTTCGGCTGCCTTGAGCGAGACCTTGCGATGGGCCTCGTCGGCGGTGTTGGAGAAGGGAATCCGGTCCAGAGCACTGGAGCCCTGCGGATTGAACAATCCAAGCTGGAAGCGCGCGGTATAGAGGCGTTCGGCCGCCTGGGTGACGAGGTCTTCGCTTACCAGGCCGTCCTTCACTGCCTTGGCCAGGGTGTTGAATCCCGGGGTCCAGATGCTGCACGACAAATCAGTGCCTGCCCGCAGCGCCAGCGCGGCCGCGTGCTCGATGTCGGGCTGCTGCTTGTGTCCCTGCGACACGTCCACGATCGCGCCGCAATCCGACACCACGAAACCCTTGAATCCCCACGCGTCCCTCAGGTGATCCTTCAGCAGCATCTCATTCGTGCAGGCGGCAAACTTGTCGATCGAGTTGTACGCGCACATCACGCTCTGCACGTGGCCCTCGGTAACGGTGGCGCGGAACGCCGGCAGGTAAGTTTCCTCCAGATCGCGGGCGCTGGGATCGACATTGAACCCGTGGCGCAACTGCTCCGGCCCGCTGTGCACGGCGAAGTGCTTGCTGGTGGCAACGGCGCGCAGATGTTCCAGGTCGTTGCCCTGCACCCCGCCGACAAAGGCAATGCCCATGCGCCCGGTCAGGAATGGATCTTCGCCGTAGGTCTCCTGGCCGCGTCCCCAGCGCGGATCGCGAAAAATGTTGATGTTGGGCGACCAGAAGGTGAGGCCGAAGAAGATGCGGTGATTGCCTTCGCGCTGCGCCTGGTTGTACTTGGCGCGCGCCTCCTGCGAGATCACGTTGCCCATGGCGTGCAACATCGCCGGATCCCACGTGGCCGCCATGCCGATCGCCTGCGGAAACACGGTGGCATATCCCGCGCGCGCCACGCCGTGCAGGGCCTCGTTCCAGGTTTCGTAATCGGGAACGCCCAGGCGCGGAATGGCGGTGGCCCAGTCCTCAAGCTGATTTGCCTTTTCCTCCAGCGTCATGCGGCCCACCAGGTCGTGGGCGCGCTCCTGCGCAGAGAGACTGGTATTGAGATACGCCGGTTCCTGAGTTGTCTCCTGGGCAGGCGCGCACGGGGCAATCAATGCAAGAAAAAGCGGCAGTATACAAAAGCGGCGGCGGTGCAGCATGGGGTTCCTTCCTTTTCCGGGGGCGTTCGAGAGCGGCGCCCACGTCTGCCGGTCGCGCATGCGGAGCCATCCGCAATCGGGTCCGCGGAAACTCCCCGCTCAGCGGTGCGGAATCCTGCGCATCGGGCAGACCACAAAACTGTACCCGACGAGGGGCAATCCTGACCAGGTTTATCGGTTTACTTCGAGAGCATGCCGCGCCATTAACTCAGCTAATGCGGAGGTCGGTTCCCAGTCCGCAAAGCCTTCGAAGACAAGAACGTATGCTGTGCGGCTTGCCATCTCTCGATCCTTTTGAACTCACCCCAAACGTAAGCCTTTTGGGGTTCGGCACGCGCATGCGGATCACGACAATAAACGTGTCTTCTGGCCTTGTGCTGAAAGCAATGCGACTGCCTTTTTGTCGAAGGATAGAAAGGCTTCTCCACCCAGCCATGTGCCCTCATACGCAATCACGCCATCGGCAAAATCACCGCCAGCATCGAGAACCGTCAAACCTGCCTCCACAGCGGGCCGGTCCAGCGCGACGTTTCTTGTGTCGCGCAATTGGCGGATCGTGGCGGCAATGTCGGCCCGCGATACCCCGTAACTGCGGTTGAGAACCCAAACCAGTTCACACAAAGCGTGCTGGCTTACCACGACGGCTTCGGCCTGCTCCATCGCCCGAATTGCGGCGCGGCTCTGCTTCGCGTCATCGCCAACCACCGCGCGCAGCAGGACATTCGTATCGGCAATGATTTTCACTCGCCCGCACCCGCCGCCGCGCCCGCTTCGGCGATAGCCTTGTCCATTTCTTCTATGCTCAGCACCTTGCCATTGGTCTTGCCTTTCAGAAATCCGTGCAGCGTGCGGAACGATGCTTTCCGCTGGACGGCCCTCAGTGCGGCCCGGCCATCGGGCAGCAAGTCCATCTCGATCCTTTCCCCTGGCTTGATGCCAAGGTGCTGCAGCACCTCTTTCCGGAATGTAACCTGCCCCCGCGCGGTAACGGTTAAGGTGGTCATGGCGAATCTCTCCCTTTACTGAACGATATTGTAATGCGATCTTGCATTACAAACAAAAGCTGCTTTCGGTCAGTCAATCCGTTTCGACTTATCCCGAGCAGTGCCCAGGCCGCCGTTTTCGTTTCGGACGCCTTGCGCCGCGATCTCTTCCATTGCGGCGAGGCGCGCACGCATCTGCTCGAACTCGGAGATTCTCTCGAGCAGCTGCAACCGCGGATCGGCCAGCATCGCGAAGAACCACGGGCAGTGATTCTCCTCGGCTGCGCGCAACTCTTCCATTGCGCCGTCGGCATCGCCCAGCGCCACGTAGGCGGCGGCGGAAAACGAACGCAGCACGAATCGCTCGCGGCTCAACCACTGCAGCCCTTCCAGCAACTCGCCGGCTCGTTCCCGCTGACCATCGCAGGCCAGCGAATAGGCGTGCGCAGCCATCGCTATGTCGCAGTAGGGCAAACTCCGCGCCAGTTGGCGGGTGAGGCCGGTGGCGCGGGTTACGTCGCCCTGGAATGCCAGGATCATGCCTCCGTAGAGGCGGGTGGCGAAGTGATCCGGATCGAGCTCGAGACAGCGTTCGACCTGGCGCAAGGCCTCGTCTCGCCGGCTCGACAGGTGATAGGCCCATGCCAGTTCCGCATTCACCCATGGAGAAAACGCATCCGCCTCGCGTGCCTGTTGCAATAAGCGGCAAAGCTCGTCGAAGCGATGCCGGCTGGCCGCCAGCATTGCCTCCATCCGCACCCTCCAGGGAGTGAAGGGAGCGTGCGGGGCCGGCGAAACCATGCGCAGAGCCGAAGCCAGGTCGTGATCCACATGGAAGGCCATCCAGCCGAGGGCGGGAAGCATCTGCGCGCTTTGTTCCGCGTCCGGCGGCATGGCCTCCACCGTGCTGCGCACCTGCTGCGCGGCTTCGGCGGGCGAGAGAAAGCCGAGCAGTTCCTGGGTCAGCAATGCGTGCACCAGGTCCAACCGCGCCTGAGCGAGTTTCGGCTCCAGTTCCGCGGCGCGGCGCAGAAGGCGCATGCCGTCCTGCATGCGGTGGCGCTCCAGGCTCTGCCACTCGTAACGGCCGCGCAGGAAGATTTCGTAGGCCTCGGCGTCGAAGACGGGGTTGTCATCGGCAGCGGCAGCCAGCGAAAGCCCCCCGCCGGCGCGGAACGTGAGCCGATCCACCAGTTCCAATTCCAGGCCGGCCGCGCGCTCCCGCGCCACCATCATGTCTTCCACCCAGATCTGGGTTCCATCGCGGATGCGAATCATCTCCACGCGCAACCTCAAGTGGGCCGGCAGCGCGTGCAGGGTTCCTGCCAGCACCAGGTCGGCCCGCAGCGTCTGGCCCACCTGCTGCGCGCTCATTCCCTTACCGGCCAGGGTGAAGACGGAATCCCGCGCCAGCATCGAGAATAGCGGCGGGCGAACCGCAGTGAGGCGGGCGGTGGCTTCTTCCGCCACGGCGCGCCCCAGGTGTTCCGGCACATTGCGATCGAGGGCAAAGGGCACGATGGCCAGCCGAGGCAGATTCCAGGCGTGCGCACCGTAATCGCGCTGCACAGGCCAGGTGAGGCGATACCCGCGCTTGTACACCGTCTGAATGCACTCTTCCGAGCCCAGGCACGCGCGCAGCGAGGAGATGCAGCGGGGAACGCTGTCGGCGGTGACGTGCAACTCGCCCCAGAGCGCTTCGCGTAACTGCACGGGAGTTACGATTTGCCCGGCGCGCTCCAGCAGCAGTTGCAGTGCAGCCATTTCCTTTGGCGGCACGTGTACCGGCTTCCCGCCGAGCAATAGCGAGCCGTCCGGCTCGAGCCGAAAATTGCCAAAGGTGAACCCGCGTTCATTTTCAGCGGCCGTATCTGGGGTAGGCAGCTTCATGCGAACCGCGCAATCCAGGGGTTCCGCCTCGCCTCGGGTCCACACGTTTGTCCCTAAAGAATGTGGCTCCGGGCAATGCGGTTCCGTTGTGCGAAAAACACCGCGATGAAATCATCCACGATGATCCGCTGTTCACCGGTCCCGGTCTGCTGATGTCGCATCCATTATCCATCCGCAGCAAGCCCGTCAGCCAGCCGCCGCGATATTTTCTTCGCGGGTAATGAAAACAGCATTACCAATCTGCGATGGACGCATCGTCATCACATTACCGAGCTCTATGGAACGCCGTTGCGCGAGAGCGAAGAGTGAGCCAGCGCACTTTCTTTTCAGTACTTCGATTGGAACGCGTAAGTCAGCCCCATGGTGAACTGGAACGAATTCCGCTTGGTGGGAGGCACGGTGGTAGGCGAATCGTTCAGGTAGCTGTCGATGGTGCCGACGGAGAACCCAAGATTCTTGAAGGCGGGGAAGGCCAGGGTGTCGGTTTCGTTGGCGGAGTAAGCGCGGGGCGTGTTGTAGGCCGGGATGTAGGCGAGCCCCTGGGTGAAGATCAGCGGCTTGATGTGCAGCAAATAGGTAGCCGAGAAAGTCGACCCGATGAGGTTCTGGCTGGCGCCGGAAGTGCCGCTGATGAACTTCTGCTTTTCGTATTGAATGGTGGCCTTGAGATCGGCCTGATGGCGGGGTGTGCTGAACAGCGTCCAGCCCAGGCCGCCTCCGTAAATCTGCTGCAGTTGCAGGTCCTGGGCGAAGTTGTGATCGAACGCGGTTTGTACCAGTGCGAAGATTTTGGCGGAGATATACTGATCGCGCTCGCCGTCGAGGTGATAGATGGCCGACTTGGAGACCGTGGGCGCAACAGCCACGCCGCCCGCCACGTAACCCGGCTGCGTAATCTTGCCGTAGGAGCCGGTAAAATCGGCCAGCGTGCGGTTGCGCGGACGCAGCCAGCTCACCGTGGGAACGGAGCGCGATAAACCCAGCGCGCCGGAAAAGGTGTACTGATCCTGCGTGGCCTTCACCACCGTTGCGCCCGCGGTGGCCGCGCCGTTCCAGCCGGTGAGGAACCCGGGCTCATGGTGCATTTGCTTGTCCAATGTCGCCGCGTCCACCACATACTCCGCATTCTTTACCGCAACCGGCGCGGCGGGGGCGTTTTCCCCATGCACGGTGATCGCCTGATCGGCCACATCCACGGTTCCCACCGGAATCTGGCTTCCGGCGTTCTTGCCGCGGAGCTTCAAATTTTTCTCCAGAACGCCGAATTTCTCCGGCGCGTGTAACTCCTTGATATGGTCCCAGCTCACATCCAGGTCGCCAAGCGTCTCGGTGTGAAACGTCACCTTGCCCGAAACGACCTTGACCAGGTTGCCGTGCAGGGTGTCGCCATTGCTCAGCACCAGCACGTCGGTGGCCGGCCGAGGCGTGGGCTTCTTCTTCTCCGCGGCGACGCACAGGGTGCTGCCGAGCATGGAACATAGCAGGATGAGAGATGCGTGGAAGAAAAAATTCAGGCGCAGGTCTTGCCAGGACAGTTTCATTTGCATTCGTTCCTCAGGAGATGGGTGGGGGGTGAAAGGGCCGGGAAATACGAATTCATGGCTTTGGATGCAAATCCGGTCCGGAATGTTTTTCAGGGTTCCGGCGCCGCGGCGGGCGGGGAGCGGAAAACCTTCCAGAATTGGTCAGAATTCCAGCGGCCCGGCGGGTTGAAGCTCGATTCAGGAGCGTTTGCCATGCCGAAAGCCGCGTCCTACGCCCTTTGGTTTCTCGAGCCTTACCGCGTGGGCATGAAGCTGCGCGCGCTGCGCACCAAAAAGCGTCTCACCCTGTCGCGTCTGGCGGCGGAGACCGGCCTCTCCACCGCGCTGCTCTCCAAGCTGGAAACCGACCGCATGATTCCCACGCTTCCCACTCTGGCCACCATTTGCCGGGTGCATGGGGTCGGAATGAGCCATTTCTTCTGCGAGCCTGAGGGACACACACTCTCCATCACCCGCAAGGCGCATATCCAGGGAAACGGCCGCGGCGCCGAGCCGGTCAAATCCATTCCCCTCAGCGCGCCCGGCCGCAATGCCCGGCTTTCAGCGCAGATGATCGAGATCACCGCCGCCTCTCCGGTGGCCCTGAACGATGGCAATGACCAGACCTGCGCCCTCATCTATGTCCTGGAAGGACGTCTGCAGTTCAGCTCCGGCGCCATGACGGAGACGCTGGACGCGGGCGACTGCGCCTACATTGAAAGCTCGATGGCCCTGGCCTGGAGCGCCGCGGGCAAGCACCGCTGCCGCATCCTGGTGGTTCGGCCCGGAGCCGCGCCCGCCAGCTAGTGTGGTGTCGTAAATAACTCAACAAGAAAATGCTGTCATCAAGAAAATGCTGTCATCCTGAGCGGAGTTTGGCCGGTTTTTGGGCCAAACGGAGTCGAAGGACCTGCATCTGGGCCGCTGAAGGATGCAGCCTGTTTGTGAGACACCACACTAGACCGCCGGACCATGTTCTCCGCCAGACACCCTGTACGCCATTCACCCTGTACGATTCCCCGGCTCCCTCTGTACAATGAACTGTTCCTCAAAAGGACCGGCATGCGACCCAACCTGAACCTGATGAAGGCCACCCTCACCGGCGCCCTCGGCGGACTGCTCTTTGGCTTCGACACCGTTGTGATCTCCGGCATCATCGATGCCGTCGTCCGCCTCTACCGGCTCAGCGACTACGGCAAGGGCTGGACCGTCGCCATCGCCCTCATCGGCACCATCGTGGGCTGCTTCTCCGCCGGCGTGGTCGGCCACAAGCTGGGCAGCCGTGAGACCCTCCGCCTCACCGCCGTCCTCTACGTGATCTCGGCCGTGGGCAGCGCCCTCGCCTGGAATTGGCCCTCCCTGATGGTTTTCCGCTTCCTCGGCGGACTGGGGATCGGCGCATCGTCTGTTCTTGGCCCCGTCTACATTGCGGAACTGGCGCCAGCCAAGTGGCGCGGACGCCTCGTGGGAGCCTTCCAGTTCAACGTGGTCTTCGGCATCCTCGTCGCCTATACCTCCAACTACCTGATTCACATGCTCAGCCTGGGCGCCGCCGAATGGCGCTGGCAGGTCGGCATCGCCGCCATCCCCGCTTTAGGCTTTCTCGCGCTCCTCTTCGGTATTCCCCGCAGTCCCCGCTGGTCGGCGTCCCGCAACCGCATCGACGAAGCCCTGGCTGTGCTCCGTCTCATCGGCGAGCCCAACCCCGAAGCCGAGCTCGCCGACATTCGCTCCGCGCTGGCAGAAGAGCATGCCACGGCTCACGAGCCCGTCTTCCAGTGGAAGTACCGGTTCCCGCTCTTCCTTGCCATTACCATCGGCGCCTTCAACCAGCTTGCCGGCATCAACGCCATCCTCTATTACCTCAATGACCTGTTTTCCTCGGCCGGCGAAACCGTCCTCTCCGCTTACAAGCATTCGGTCGGCATCGGCCTGGCCAATCTCATCTTCACCTTGGTCGGCATGAGCGTGATCGACAAGCTCGGCCGCAAGACCCTGTTGCTTATTGGCGCGGCGGGAACCGCGGCCTGTCTCGCCGGAGTGGCCTGGGTCTACACCAGCCCCTCCCACCACGGCATGCTCGTCTGGCTGCTGATTACCTACATTGCGTTCTTCGCGCTGTCGCAGGGGGCGGTTATCTGGGTCTATATCGGCGAGGTATTCCCCAACGCCGTCCGCAGCAAAGGCCAGGGCGTGGGCAACGCCAGCCACTGGACCATGAACACCATCATCGCGCTCACGTTTCCGGCGGTCGCCGCGCACTTCGGCCAGAGCATCCCGTTCGTGTTCTTCGCCGTGATGACCGCGGTGCAGTTCGTGACGGTGCTGTTCACATATCCCGAAACCAAAGGCCAGACATTGGAAGACCTGCAGCGCAAACTGGTCCACGCCGAAGAATAGTGCTGGGCAGAACGTCCCGTGCCCCATCTTGTCGCCTTTTTTCTGGCGACAGGGTGGGAGGCCACGAACCTCATCCTGCCGTCCTTGCCCCACTCCTTCCCTCAACCGTGATCCTAGTCACGTCCTCAGAACCCCGTTTCGCCGTATATCTACAGGTGTGGAGTCGGTCCCGGAAAGGGGAAGATTCGTCGAGGTCATCATGGAGCAGGCCCCTTTTGTGGAGAAGATCGATGGGTCGCATGTGAGGGATGTCGTGCAGGCCGCGGTGGAAATCCTACGCGAGCGGCCTGCTGCGGAAATTTCCCCCTCCGCCGCGGTCAACTCCTTTGAGGCCGACGCCCTGCGCGCCGAGATCATCGCCGTGGGCCGCAAGCTGTGGGAGCGCCGATACGTCGACGGCAACGGCGGCAACATCAGCGCCCGCCTCAATTCGAGCTATGTGCTCTGCACGCCGACCATGATCAGCAAGCGCGACTTGCAGCCGGCCGACATCTGCCTCACCGACCTCGATGGCAACATCCTTGCCGGCGACCGCCTGCGCACCAGCGAGTTGCTGCTCCACCTTGAGATTTATCGCGCCAACCCCCGCGCCCGCGCCGTGGTGCATTGCCACCCGCCGCACGCCACGGCGTTTTCCATCACCGGCTCGGCTCCGCCCAACGGCTACATCTCGGAGTACGAAGTGTTCATCGGGCCGGTGGCCGTCGCGCCCTATGAGACTCCAGGCACCCAGGCGTTTGCGCAAACCGTGCTGCCGTTTGTGCAGGATCACAACACCATCCTGCTCTCCAATCATGGAGTGGTGTGCTGGTCTGACAGCGTGACTCATGCCGAGTGGCTCGCCGAAGTGCTGGAAACCTATTGCAGCACCTGGTTGCTGGCGCAGCAGATCGGCAAGCCTCTGCAGCCCATTCCCGAGGCCAAGATCGAAGAGTTGCTAATGCTCAAGCGCCGCATGGGCCTGCCCGATCCGCGGCTGGGCCCCGCGCCTGAAGTGCACAGTCCAGCCAGCACCGCGGACGGCGAACTCGAACGGCTGGTGGAGCGCGTGGTCGAGCGGCTCGAATCGCGAGATTGTTGAGGGCCGCCAAGCCGTACCGCCGGTCACCAGATGACTGTCGTGTGGGCCTCCAGGCCCGCACCCGTCGAGCAAAGGAAACTCCTAAACCGGCATCTCCATGCCCACCCGTGCTACACTATATCTGCGCTCAAATGTTTGGTCGTGAGCGGCGCCTTTCGCGCCCCAGCACAGATTTCCCCCAAGCCCCTACAGCGTAACCCCAGGCTGCCGATGTGGTTTCAGCATCGTGCCTCGCTTGCGCGCGTATCCTCTTGACGAGCGAACCGCCAACGAAACTGGGGAGCCGGACCGGCAATGTGCCCTACCGGCGGTACCATCGCGTGGGTCAGCTCCCGGCGTTCAGCGGCCTCAGGCCTGTTCTGGACCCCTCGTAGAAACGACACCTTACGCATTCTGTCGAGCAGGCGCGCGCCTGTGTGTGCGCTCCTCTATTCCGGTTCCGGCCGGAGGCCCAGGGAAAGACGCCTCCGGGAACCCAGGAAATATTTTGATCACCAAGTTCTCAGAGTTTTCAATTACGCCCGCCTTGCTGGCGCGCATCAACCACAACAAATTCACCACCCCCACCCCGGTGCAGGCAAGCGCCATCCCTCCCGCCCTCGAGGGCAAGGACGTGCTCGCCACCGCGCAGACCGGCACCGGCAAAACGCTCAGCTTCCTCATTCCCATTGTGGAGATGCTGCTGAAAACCCAGGCCCGCGGCGCCAATGCGCTGGTGCTGCTGCCCACCCGCGAGCTGGCCATGCAGGTGGAGAAAGCCTATCGCGACCTTCGTCCCAACCAGGACCACATGGTGGCGCTGGTCGTCGGCGGCATGGCGGAAGGCCCGCAGATCGACACCATCCGACGCGGCGCCCGCCTGATTGTCGCCACCCCTGGCCGGCTTGAGGATTACATCAAGCGCAGGCTGGTTCGTCTCGACCAGGTGCAGATCCTGGTGCTCGACGAAGTGGACCGCATGCTCGACATGGGCTTCCAGCCATCCATCGCGCGCATTGCGGCCGAGCTGCCCAAGGTACGGCAGACGCTGTGCTACTCCGCCACGCTGGAAGGCGCGGTGCGCGAGGTGGCGCAGAAGTACCTCAGCCACCCCGTGCGCATTGAGATCGGCAACATCTCCAAGCCGGCGGAAAACGTGGAGCTGCGCACCTTCGAAGTGGAGCAGAACCAGAAGCAGGAACTGCTTGAGCACCTTCTCGGGGCTGAGCAGGGAAGCTTCCTGGTGTTTGTCCGCACCAAGCACGGAGCCGATCGCCTGGCAACCCGTCTCACGCGCTCCGGCCATGCGGCCACCCAGATTCACGGGGATCGCACGCAGTCGCAGCGCAACTCCGCTCTGCGCAGCTTTACCGACGGACGTCACCGCGTGCTGGTGGCGACCGACGTGGCAGCGCGCGGCATCGACGTGAAGAACATCGCCCACGTGGTGAACTACGACATGCCCAAGGAGGCCGAGGACTTCATCCATCGCATCGGTCGCACCGGGCGGGCCTCGAAGAGCGGCATTGCCAGCACTTTCGCCATGCCCAACGAGCGCGGCGATCTCAAGAAGATTGAGCGCGCGTTGTCGGTGCAGATGAAGCGTTTCAGGGTGCGGGCGGCTCAAGGCGCGGCGGCTTAACGGCCTTCGCTCTTTACAATTTCCAGCTCGTGTCTCCGGCGATTTGCAGTTTGCAAGTCGCCCGGAGCCGAGCTGGTTTTGTTTTTGTCTGCCTTTCCGTAAGGTGCAGCGGGCGATCGCGCCTCAGGCTCGGCTTCCGCCATTTTCTTGTTGACCACGGTCCGGCTTTGCCGCAGAATGCAGTTCACCCATCCCGCGAAGTTCATGCCGCCGCCGTCCCCAGGAGGTTTCATGGCCACTTCCCGCAAGTCTCCCCCGAAATCCGCCAAGCCGAAACCCATCCCCACCAGCACCGGAATGGTTCCGGCTCAACTCACCTCTGGCACCGCCGTAAATGCGCCCGTGTTTGCCGAGCCGACCCCCATTCCCGACCCCACCCGGTATACCGTTCCGCACGCCTCTGACAGCAAGGCCTACGCCGAGATGGACGCGCTCATCAAGGCCAGCAAGTTCCTGCCGCTTCCGTTTCCTGTGGTCGCGGGCACGGCCGAGCCGGTTCTCAGCCTGGCTGCGGCCCTCGGACCCCGTGGCAACGCCACCGTTTCCGCCATCCAGCAGGCCGGCCAACTGGTCTTCCACGCGGCCGGCGATACCGGGGCCACCCGCGGGCCGAAGACCGAAAACACGGTGGTCGACAAGATGTCCACCGACTTCCAGAATGAAGCCGCAAACGCGCTGCCCCGCTTCTTCTATCACCTGGGCGACATCGTCTACAGCTTCGGCGAACACAAGTATTACTACGATCAGTTCTACGACGCTTACCGGAACTACCCCGCTCCCATCTTCGCCATTCCCGGAAATCATGACGGCATCGTTCTGCCCCTGCCTGCCGGCACCGGCAAACCGGCAGACTCCCTCGGTGCTTTCCTGGCCAATTTCTGCACGTCCTCGTTCACCCATTCTCCAGATGCGGTGGGGATCTCGCGCACCACCATGATTCAGCCCGGCATCTACTTCACCCTCGAGGCCCCTTTCGTCAGGATTCTCAGCATTTACAGCAACATGCTGGAGAATCCCGGGGTCATCTCCTCCACACCGGATCCCAAAACTCGGAAGAAGAACTTTCCCGACATTCCCGACGCGCAACTCGCCTACCTGACCGCCGCCCTCACCCGGATCAAGCAGGAGAAGTTTGCCGGGGCGGTGATCCTGGCGGTTCACCACCCGCCCTACAGCTTCGGCAAGCATTCAGGCTCCCTGGTCATGCTGAAGGAGATCGACGCCATCTGCGGCAAAGTTGGAGTCTGGCCTCACGCCGTGCTCTCAGGCCACGCGCACAACTACCAGCGCTATACGCGCGTGCTGGGAAAGCGCCAGATTCCGTATCTCGTGTGCGGCAATGGCGGACACGGCCTGACCCCGCTCTCCAAAGCGCAGACCATCCGAACCCCGCAGCCCATGCAGATCTTTGCGCAACCCGAAGCCAAGGACTCCGTCACCTTCGAGAACTACGATGACAAGGATTACGGGTATCTCCGAATCCTGGCCAATCCTGCCCAGTTGCGCATCGAATACCATCCCGCCGCGGATGGTGGTGGCGCCAAGACGCCGGATGACTTTGTCACCGTAAACCTTGCGGATTCGACTCTTGCCCACTACACGGCGCCGGCTTGATGCTGCTGTCCCGGTGGCGCTTGCATAAGGCTTTAGCCGTGGGAATAGGTGAATCCGCGATGGGGAGGCGGAGAGAGGCGCCAGCGCACCACTTGCCGGCCCTTTTCATTGACTCTGCCCCCTGGATCGCGTATTCTGGAGTCCTTGTGCGGAGTTGCGCTTGGGGTCTGTGGTTGTGATTCCGGACCCGGCTGGTTGGACCCCCTATGGGAGTTCCGCTGGCACAGGCCACCTTCTGCTGGAAGGCGGCATTTAGGTCCAGCAGAGTCAGGAGCCCATCGAGGGCAAGCGCCGCAATCCTCACCCGAACAGGCTTGTTTGGCGAGTGGGTGGAGTTTTCATCCCGTGCGTTTGGCGCGGGAAGAGCGCGTTTTGCGCAGAGATTTTGACGGCCGGCTTCGGGTTCGGTCAGGAAATGTTTAGAGGCAGGAGAGAAATGTCGACCTTTGTTCCCAGCGGCAAGAATTTTGACCGCAAATGGTATGTGGTAGACGCCAGCGGCCAGACTCTGGGCCGGTTGGCCACCAAGGCTGCCAGCGTACTCAGCGGCAAGCTCAATCCCCAGTACGTGCCCTACATCGATACCGGCGATCACGTGATCGTGATTAACGCGGAGAAGGTTCGGCTGACCGGGCTCAAAAGCCAGAAAAAGGTTTATCGCCGCTACACCGGGTTCCCCGGCGGCCTGCGCGAGGAGTCCTTTACCCGCCTGCTGGCCCGCAAGCCGGAAAAGATTCTGGAAGAAGCCATCAAGGGCATGCTTCCCAAGAGCAAGATGGGCCGCCAGATGGCGACCAAGTTGAAGGTTTATCGCGGCGACAAGCACCCCCATCAGGCGCAGGGCCCGGTGACGCTGGACGTGGCGTAAGGGCAGCTCTCAGCTTTCAGCCCTCAGTCTTCAGCTTTGTGGTGCTGGGGCAAGCGACTGGAAGCGGATGAGAAGCAAGATTGAGCAGGAACAGGCTGAAAGCTGAAAGCTGACGGCTGAGAGCTAAGAGGATTGAATGGCAGATTTGGTTCAGTATTACGGAACGGGCCGCCGCAAGTCGGCGATCGCCCGCGTCTTTCTGCGTCCCGGAACAGGTGAGTGGAAGGTCAACGGCAAAGCGTTTGACGAATATTTCGTCACCGAGCAGCAGCGGGTAGCCGCCAAGCGGACCCTCGTGGTTGCCGAAATGGCGGCCAACTTTGACGTGGTCACCACCGTCAAGAGCGGCGGCGTCTCCTCCCAGGCCGATGCCGTGAAGATGGGCATTGCCCGGGCCCTCATCGAGTTCAATCCCGAGCTGCGGAAGATGCTCAAGGCCGAAGGCCTGTTGACGCGCGATGCGCGCCAGAAGGAACGCAAGAAGTACGGGCAGAAGGGCGCCCGCAAGCGGTTCCAGTTCAGCAAGCGCTAACGCGCTTGCAGTGGTCAGTGTTCAGCACCGAGGCGGTTGCGGCACGAACCAACTGATCACTGTCCACTTATCACTGTTCACTGTTTCACCATCTCCCGCATAAGCGGGTTCAATTCGGGCGCCGGCATCGACCACCCGGATGCAATCCACGAAGGAGGCCAATGGCCACGATCACAATGAAGGAGCTGCTCGAAGCGGGTGTTCACTTCGGGCATCAGACCAAGCGCTGGAACCCCAAGATGAAGGAATACATCTTCGGTGAGCGCAACGGTATTTACATCATCGACCTGCAGAAGACGCTCAAGCTGTTCAAGGATGCGTCGAAATTCGTCACCGAGCTGTGCTCGTCCGGCAAATCCATTCTGTTTGTCGGCACCAAGCGCCAGGCGCAGGATGCGGTTGCCGAAGAGGCCACGCGCGCGGGCATGCCCTACATCAACAATCGTTGGCTGGGCGGCCTTTTGACCAACTGGGTGACGGTGCAGAAGTCGGTGAAGCGCCTTCAGGAACTGGATGAGATGGCCACCGATGGCCGCTACGAGCTGCTGACCAAGAAGGAAGTGATTCGCCTGGAGCGCGAACGCAAGCACCTGCAGGCCAACCTGGCCGGCATTAAGAATATGAAGCGCCTGCCCGACGCGCTGTTCATCGTCGACTCGAATAACGAGGCGATCGCGGTGAAGGAAGCGCGCAAGCTGGGCATCCCGGTGGTTGCGGTGGTGGACACCAACTGCGATCCGACGGTGGTGGATTACGTGATTCCGGGCAACGACGACGCGTTGCGCGCCATTCGCCTGTTTACTTCGAAGATCGCCGATTCGGCGGCCGAAGGCGTGAACCTGGTGGGCGACAAGGCCTTTGCCGAGGAAGTTCCGACGGTGGCGGCTGAGGAAGCTGCGCCGGTGGAAGCGGCTTCCACTGAGGATGTGGACCTGGAGACGGCGCTGGGCGGCGGCATCCGCAAGGCCCCGGCGGCGGTGACGGCGGTGCTCGAGGAAGACGAAGTCGCCGAGGGCGGCCACTAGAATCAGTTGCGCACGAGCGCGTGCAGGAGTCAAAAGCGTGGCCGCGCAGGGTTGAGTGCCACGCTTTTTCTCTGCCCCAAAATGCGGGCAGAAATTTTTCAGATGGGGAAACGAGAAGAGGAATGACGACGGTGAGTGAAAAGATTGATGCGAAGTTGGTGAAGGAGCTTCGGGAGAAGTCCGGCGCACCCATGGGCGATTGCCTCAAGGCACTGCAGGAATCCAAGGGCGACATCGAGAATGCCTTTGTGGTGCTGCGGAAGCGGGGCATGGCGTCGGCGCAGAAAAAGGCGGCCCGCACCACCAATGAGGGCGCGGTGGGCACTTATATCCATGCCGGCGGCAAGATTGGCGTGCTCCTCGAAGTCAATTGCGAGAGCGACTTTGTGGCCCGCACCGAGGATTTTCAGGAGCTGCTGAAAGACATCGCGATGCACATCGCGGCCAGCGATCCTCGCTACGTGAAGACGGAAGATGTGACCGCGGCCGACATGGATCGCGAGAAGGAGATCTATCGCGCCCAGGCTGCCGCCACCGGCAAGCCGGCCCCGGTGATCGAAAAGATTATCGAAGGCAAGATGGCCAAGTTCTACGAAGAAGTGTGCCTGCTGGAGCAGCCCTTCATCAAGGAGCAGTCCATCAGCATCAAGGAACTGATTGCGCAGAAGGTGGGCAAGCTGGGCGAGAACATCACCGTGCGGCGCTTCGCCCGCTTCAAGGTGGGCGCGCCTGACTGGACGGTAGCGCAGACCAAGGCCGTGGAAGCCGCGGCTGAGTAATCGTCCTCAAGCAAGAAATGAAAGGCCCGGGGCGCCCGCTCCGGGTCTTTTTTGCGTTTGGAGTAACCATCCATGGCCGCGCTTTCCCACACCCCACGCTCCGTGCCCCATCTTTGCGCCTTTTTACTGGCGCAAGCGTGGGTGGCGACGACCGTTGGGCTCGCCAATTCTGCCCATCCGTCACTTCCTGATAAGACAGTTCGGAGGGCAGTCTTTTCCTCTAACTTAACTTCAGAAAATTTCGCTCTTGTCACTGATCTCGCAGCTTGCTTTGTGCTAATCTTCTTTGCCTGGACGGTGATGAACGCCAGTCCGGAGGGTCTTTATGCAGGAAATGATGCAGACCGTTCCTATCGCCCATTCTCATGTACATGTCCGGCTGGTTCTGGAGTCCTTCGATTCCGCCGAAGAGTGCAGTTTCAGTCATTGGCTGGAAGTATGCAGGCTGGTCGATGAAGGAGACGTGCCAAGCCAACTGAGCGACTCGGCGATGATCGCGGAGTTGGAGCCGGCGGCCTGGAACTAACTCGGGCTCTCCAATTCGGGGGCTCTGCCATCACGCAGCAAAGAGGCATTCTCTTGGTGAGAGTGCTTTTTGTGTTCCCAGCCTGCAAAGACACGGTAGGTACTCGAGTACCGCCGGTCTCCAGACCGGCTGTAGTGGGGATCTCCAGATCCCCACATCTCCAAGCCCATCTCGTTCGCAAGGCCCCAGCAATCTTGGGCCCTAAAAATGCAACCCGCCTCCGCAAATCAGTACTTCACCGGTCACGTAGTCCGAGAGCGGCGAACAGAAGAACAGCACCGCGCCCGCCGCTTCCTCGGGTGTGCCCAGTCGTCCCAGCGGGCATGCGCTTTTCACCGATTCCAGCAGGCTTGGTTGCACGCCCAGCCGGATCTGGTGCCCATGCATCTCCATCGACGCGCCTTCCGCATTGAGCGGCTGCACCAGGCGCGTTTCAATCAATCCGAACCCCACCGCATTCACGTTCACGTTGTAGCGCCCCCACTCCTTGGCCAGTGTCCTGGTCAACCCGATCACGCCCGCCTTACCGGAGGAATAGCCGATCTGCCCGGGGTTTCCGTCGGTGCCGGAAATCGATGTGATGTTTACTACCTTGCGCATCACCCGCTGTCCTGAAGCCATTTCGTGTTTTGCAGCGTCGCGGATGTAGGTGGAGGCAGCGCGCAGCACGCGGAACGGTGTAACCAGGTGAATCTCCAGCATGGCCTGAAACTGCTCGTCGGTGGTTTTCTGAATCACGTTGTCCCAACTGTAGCCGGCGTTATTCACGATGATGTCGATCGAGCCAAAGGTGCCGAGCGTAGCCTCCACAAGTTCACCGGGGACTAGGGGATCGGTGAGGTCGCCCTGCACATGGTGCACGCGGGACGCGTCCCCCAGGTCGGCTTCCGACTGCTCCAGCATGGCCTCATCCAGGTCGCAGAGCATGACGGAAGCTCCGGCGGAGACCAGGCGATGGGCAATGGCTTTGCCGATGCCTCGTCCAGCTCCGGTAACGATGGCGGTTTTGCCTTCCAGGGTGAAAGGCGCTTCAGCGGTCCTTGCGGTTTCGGCTTCAGTAATGCTCATGGCTCGCTCAGATCCTGTCATGGGAAGTTTGCACTGCAGCGTAAGCAATGCTGCACCGCAGTATAACCCTAAGACGCCGCGTTCGTCGCGGCAAGTTGCATGGAATTTGCAAGCTCGTTTTCCATGTGGGAAGAGGCTTCTCCCAATAGGAAAAGAATCACGGCGATTTGGCGTGGAAGCGGCAACGGCCGAGGCGCAATGTGCGCTCCGGCCGTCGCCGCCGTGATGGAAACAAGCTAAGGTGTATGTACTCTATTCACGCTAGATCCTGGTATGCCGTGGTGGTGAGAAATTCCCGGAATTCGCCGGTGCTGAGCTGTCGCAGAAGCTCGGCTGCGCGCTGAAATTTTGCCGCCGCAAAGGTTTCCTCGCCCATCGAACGCCGCGTCTGGGTCAGGATTTCGTCGAGAATGCGGTTGTGCAGTTCGGCGGTAATGGTGCGTCCGTCTTCCAATTTTGCGCCGTAACGAATCCACTGCCAGATCTGCGTGCGCGAAATCTCCGCGGTGGCGGCATCCTCCATCAGGTTGTAAATGGGGACACAGCCGTTCCCGCGCAGCCACGACTCCAGATACTGCAGTGCAACATCGATGTTGCGGCGCAGGCCGGCCTCCGTAATCTTGCCCTTCGGCAATTCCAGCAGGTTCTCCGCGACAATACGCGAGCGCGCCTCCGCGCGCATGCGAATCTGGTTTTTCTCCGGCATGTATTCGTCGAAGATGGCGCGCGCCACCGGCACCAGCCCCGGATGTGCCACCCATGTTCCATCGTGCCCGGCGCGGACCTCGCGCAGCTTGTCTTCGCGCACTCGCTGCATCGCTTCCTCATTAGCCGCGGCATCGTTGCGAATGGGAATCTGCGCCGCCATGCCGCCCATGGCATGAATGCCGCGCTTGTGGCACGTGTGGATGAGCAATTCCACATAGGACGCGAGGAAGGGCTGGGTCATGGTTACGTCGCCGCGCTGCGGCAATACGCAGCCGGGGTGATTGCGGAATTTCTTGATGAAACTGAAGATGTAATCCCAGCGACCGCAATTCAACCCGGCGGAATGCTCGCGCAACTCGTAGAGAATTTCGTCCATTTCAAACGCCGCCGAGATGGTTTCGATCAGCACTGTGGCGCGGATGGTCGCTGCGGGAATGCCGACGTACTCCTGCGCAAACAGGAAGACATCGTTCCACAGCCGCGCCTCGAGATGGCTTTCCATCTTGGGCAAATAAAAGTAAGGAGCGGAGCCGCGATCGAGCAGGATGCGGTGGCTGTGGAAGAAGTAGAGGCCGAAATCGAACAGCGATCCTGACATCGGCCGCCCATCGAGCAGCATGTGTTTTTCCACCATGTGCCAACCTCGCGGGCGAACGAACAGCACGGCGGGATCGGGTTTGAGCTCGTACAGCTTGCCTTCGGGAGATTGCCAGCGGATACTGCGCAGATTGGCATCGCGAACGTTGCGCTGGCCTTCGATGCAGTTGGCCCAGGTGGGCGCATTGGCGTCTTCAAAGTCGGCCATGAAAACGTTGGCGCCGGAGTTCAGCGCGTTGATGACCATCTTGCGCTCGGTGGGCCCGGTGATTTCCACGCGCCGGTCGAGGAGTTCATCGGGAATGGGCGCGACCTTCCACGTGCCGTCACGGATGTGCTCGGTCTCGGGCAGGAATGCGGGAAATCCCCCGCGATCGAAAAAGTCCTGCCGTTCGCGGCGCTTCTCCAACAGGTCCACCCGCCGGCTTTCGAAACGCTTATCCAATTCGCGGAGAAATTCCACCGCTGCGGGGGTAAGGACTTCGCGCTCGAGATCCTGCAGCGAGGTAGCGGCTTGTGGGACGTAGGCAACAGTCGTCATCGGATCCTCTCTTCTCTCTCATTATCGAACTTGCCGGAGACGCGGCGCGATCAGGCAGTCGCCCGTTGCTGCGGCACTTCGTGGTCGTAAGGATCCTCAAACTGTTCCTCCTCGGTCGAACCCGGAAGCGCGCAGGTGGAGATGTTGCCCGAGGCAATAGTGCTGGCCACCTGGTCGAAGTAGCCGGTGCCCACAAAGCGCTGGTGCTTGACCGCGCCGTAGCCGAACTGCTCGGCCAGTTCAAACTCGCGCTGCTGCAGATGCGAGTAGGCGAGCATGCCGGTGCGGTTGTACTCGTGCGCCAACTCGAAGACCGACAGATTCAGCGCATGGAATCCGGCCAGGGTCACGAACTGGAACCGATAGCCCATGGCGGCAAGCGTCTGCTGGAATCCAGCGATCTCCGCAACGCTGAGCTTGTTGCGCCAGTTGAACGAGGGCGAGCAGTTGTAGGCGAGCAGCTTGCCGGGGAACTGGCTGTGGATGCCCTCGGCGAACCGGCGCGCATCGTTAAGGTTCGGTTCGGAAGTCTCGCACCAAACCATGTCGGCATAAGGAGCATAGGCAAGGCCGCGTGCAATCGCGGCATCCAGGCCGCCGCGGAATGTGAAGAAGCCCTCCACGGTTCGCTGGCCGGTGAGAAACGGCCGATCGGCGGGATCGCAATCGCTGGTGATCAGTTGCGCGGCGTCGGCATCGGTGCGCGCAATCACCAGCGTGGGAACGTTCAGCACATCTGCGGCGAGGCGCGCCGAGGTGAGCTTCTGGATGGCTTCGCGCGTGGGCACCAGCACCTTGCCGCCCATGTGCCCGCACTTCTTGGCGGAAGAGAGCTGGTCTTCGAAGTGCACAGCCGCGGCTCCCGCTTCGATCAGGCTCTTCGTCAGCTCGAACGCGTTGAGCACGCCGCCAAAACCCGCCTCCGCGTCGGCGAGGATGGGGAGCATCCAATCCACGTACTCCTGGGCTTCCGAGTGGGCAATCTGATCGGCGCGCATCAGCGCATTGTTGATGGCGCGCACCACGGCGGGAACGCTGTTCACCGGATACAGGCTCTGATCGGGATACATGTTGCCGCTCAGATTGGCGTCGGCGGCCACCTGCCAGCCGCTGAGGTAAATGGCCTTCAGGCCGGCGGCGGCCATCTGCACGGCCTGGTTGCCGGTGAGAGCGCCGAGCGCGGCCACATAGGGTTCGCGATGCAGCAGCCGCCACAGCTTTTCCGCGCCGGCGCGAGCCAGCGAATGCTCCACGTGCACCGTGCCGCGAAGGCGATGGACCTGCTCGGGGGTGTAGGTTCGGGTGACGCCCTGCCAGCGGGGGGAGTTCCAGCCGTTGATGCTCGAAGGATGGTCCATGATGCTTCTCCTCTCGGACAACTTGTGCGCATGCCGCGCCGCAGCATTCTTCACTGAGTAAACCGCGAGTGCAGCTCAATCGGCAAGAGGGTATGGTCCGAATCGGTCGAGTGGACGGAATTCCCACCCCTGGTGGGATAATCTCTGCGGACCTACGGTGGATTGGCAGCACTCAGCTTATTCAGACCATCCAAGGTCACAAGGGCCAAGCCGGTCTGCGGCGCTCTCGACCGTTTCGGGCCAACTTAAAGGAGGATGCTGCAATGCCTCTCGGAAAACGGTTTGCGGAGGAATTAAGTCAGGCTCTCCGTCACCGGCGGATCAAGCAGGGAATCGCCATGCTGGATGCCGCCGAAGGCGAGCTGATGAGCATTGGTCCGGACGCTCCCCATTCGGCGCGGGTTTTGCTTTTGCTGGCTCAGTGGATCGACCTGGGCTATCGCGATTACCGCTTCCTTGACGCATTGCTTCTGCGCTTTCCGCCGGAAAGCCGGAAGCGGCTCAGCGTGGAGGATTATCTGCACCTGCGCATGGTGGAGGCGTTTCGCGGCCTGGCCACCGGCGATAGCGATCCCGCCATCGAGGCCCTCGATTTCGTGCTGAAGTCGCAGGCGGACTTGGGCGATGAGCAGTATGCGGCCCTCGCGCACTTCTGGAAGGGGCGCGCGCACCGCAAGAAGGGCGAGTATGGAAAATCGCTGGAACACATTATCCGCGCGCGAGAGATGGCGCAGAACCAGAGCGACAAAGTGTTTACCGCCGTCATTCAGGTGCAGGAAAGCTGGCTGCTGTTTCAGAAAGGGATGACCAGGGAGGCGCTGCAGATCCTGTCCAATGCGGAACCGGTGCTAAAAGCCACCGATCACTATGTCGCGCTGGGCAATATTGAGTCGGCGCGCGGCCGCATCGTCCGCCGCCTGGGCGAATACACACGGGCGCTGGAGCACTTTACGCGCGCGCTTGAACTTTACGCCCGCCGCGATGCCAACCATCTCAACCTGGCGCGCACGCTGGTGAATGCCGCGTACGTGCGCCGTCTGCTGGCGCTGCAAATGCGCAAGCGCATCGACCGGCAGGCTCAGTCGGGCCGCTCCCATCCTGGCAAGGCAAAAGCGGCATCGCTCTCCGGCGAATCCCTGCGCGCACGCTACCAGGAACTTTCGCAGGAGGCCATGCGGAACCTCACCCGGGCACGGGAGATTTACGACTTGCATCGGCACGCCGACGGCATCGGAAAAGTGACCCTGAACCTCGGCTATCTGCACCTGGATCGCGGCGACATCGATCGCGCCACTCCGGAGGCGGAGGAGGCATACCGCATCGGCCAGGAGCAGGGCGATCATATTCTGATGGCGCGCGCCCGCATCCTCCAGGCCGCAATCGAAAACGCGCACGTGGAAGAGCAGACCGGCGAAGACGTGGATGTTGCGGTGCATGCCAACCGCGCCCGCGAATACAGTGAAGAGGCGCTGAAGCTGGCCCATGGCACGCAAAATCTTCGCCTTCTGGCCGGCGCCTGCATTGCCCGGGGCATGACCGCGGCCAACGAATTCTTCCAGGATTGGGAAGAAGCGCGGAGACGCGCCAGCGAGGCCACCGGCCTCATCGGGCCGGGGGAAAACGACCACCTGGTCGAAGACCTTTCGCTGCTGAAATCGCGCATCGTTCAGGCCTCGGGCATCAACGACACTCTGCGCGGATGGTCGGAGGGCATGCTGGGCAACAAGACCTTTCAGCAGATCAGCGAGGAGTTCGCCGAGATCGTCATCCCCAAAGTGTGGATGCGCGAAGACCGCAAAATTTCCCGGGTCGCGGAGCGCCTCTCCATCTCGCCCAAGAAAGTGCGGCGTATCCTGCGCAATGCCGGATCAGTGGACCATGGCTGAGCCGGCGGTTGCTGCCGCAGCCCCGGCGGAGTCCCGTTAACTCTGAAGACAACAAGAAAGGGACGAGTTATTCACCGACTCGTTAACTAGGGAAGACCCCAGTAGACATTTCCTTAGGGAACCTCTGAAGAACTCCCCAGTCCACAACTACAGCGGGTAATGTGGAGTGAGGAGATTGATCACGCATGCGGCAGATGACGTTGGCCCATCAGGCGGAGTTTCAACGCTACTCGAAGAAGACCCGGCGGGAACA
>DASZLF010000039.1:0-54372 GCA_035552555.1 Occallatibacter sp. | reverse complement strand
GCGAAGATCGAACAGGTACTCCCGGCAGGCTTGTTCGGTGCTGAAACGTCGTTCCAGTTCCAGAAGCGTGCGCGGGTAATCCTCTTCCATGACCTCGAACACTACAGGTTGGGGTAACCTGAGTCAAATGGATACCCAGTTAGGGGTATTTATCGGCACGACTGAAGTCGTGCCCCTTCAAAACAGGGCGGTGCGACGAGTCTTTTCCGCAGCCTGTAAAGCCGTGCCCCTTCAAAACAACGATCCTCATGCGCTCAGCGGTAGGGCCGCGCCCAGAATATTCATGGGGGTGAGGCCGTTCTGGCGCAGGGTGCGAAGGCTGAGCGCGTCATGGCGTTTGGCCAAGCGGCGTCCATGCTGATCGAGCACCAGGCGGCAGTGGAACCACTTTGGCGGCTGCAGCCCAAGTGCGCGGTAAAGCAGGAGCTGGCGCGCGGTGGATTTCAGCAGGTCGGCGCCGCGCACCACTTCGGTGATGTTCATGGCGAAATCGTCGGCGACGCACGCCAACTGGTAGCTGGGCGTGCCGTCGCGGCGCCACACGGCGAAGTCGCCGAAATCAACGCCAGCGACGAAGCGCTGCCGGCCCAGGTTCAAATCTTCAAACTCGATCGCTTCGTCGTCGGGGACGCGGAAACGCCAGTTCATTCCGTTGGGGGTGTCGTTTTTGGCCGCATTGGGGCCGGGTAACTGCGGCACGTAGCCGGTGTTGGCGCGGCAGGTGCCGGGATAAATCGGCTCATCGTCCAGGGGCTCGAGCTTGCCGCTGGAGCGCACGCCGGCGACGCTGATTTCGTGGGGAGCGCCGAGAGCGGCTTCAAGATCCTTGCGCGTGCAGCGGCAGGGAAACAGGAATCCACCACGGTGCAGTTTGCGCCAGGCAGCGAGGTACACGCCGATGCGTTTGCTTTGGACGTAGGGCGCGAACGGTCCTCCGCGATCGGGGCCCTCCTGCCAGCGGATGCCGAGCCAGCGCAGGTCTTCGTAAGCGGCATCGGCGTAGGCGGCGCGGCTGCGCTCGGGGTCCAGATCTTCCATGCGCATGACCAGGGTTCCGCCGGCATCGCGTGCTCGCTGCCACGCTGTGAAGAACGTACGCGCATGCCCGACATGCAGATAGCCGGTGGGCGACGGCGCGAGCCGACCGCGATAGTTCGACGCCCGTATAGGTGAAATCGCCGCCATGCTGGCACTGATTTTATTGAGCTGGCGAAGGGTAAGATATGGCGGCCTTGATGCGTGACTCTTCTGATTCGGTACTGTTCTGGTTCGCCGGCGGGAGGGGATCAGTCCGGGTTGTCGCTGTCCCGATGGGGATGGCGGCCGTAGTGGTCAATGCTTTCGTTGAGGTGCGCGGGATCCACTGACAACTGCACCACGTCCAGCTCGTGGCCGTCGGCATCGAGGACGAAGAGGCCCATGCGGCTGCCCTCGGGATGCATGAAGATGAGGGTTTGCGACCTCCCGTTATGGCTGGTTTCGCGGATCACCCGTTGCCATTCGGCGCCCAGCTTTTGCTCGACCATGGCGTTCAGTTCTTCGCCGTTGATGGATGCGGAGAAGTCGTCGAACTCCGCGACGTGGAGATTGCTCACGCCGCCGTTGGTGGCATGGCGCGATGCCAGGCTGATAAGGCCGAGGAAGGGAACGCGGTCGGCGTGCACGTGATAGCGGGTTTCGATGGAGCGCACCAGGCCGTCAAAGCCGCCCTGACCGCCGCCTGCAAGCACCGCCACCGGCACCAGCAGGGCTAAAAAGCACACGAAAACAAACGCGAATCTTCTCATTCCGTGCCTCCCTTCCTGGGGTGCGGAGTGTGCTGGACGCCGCCCAGCGACCCCAGCGCACCCAGACCGCCCTGCCCTTGCAGCTTGTTGAGGTCTTCTATGTGAATGGGTCCGAGGATCAGCACGATGGTCAACTCTTTGGGCGCGGCCTCGAGGATGAAGATGCCCTGCGGCTCGCCGTTTACCAGCTTCACCATCACATCGGTGGTTTCGCTGTTCTTGCGCTCCCGTTCGCGCACGATGGGCGACCACTCGCTGGTTTCAAAGTAGGCGCGCAGTTTCTGCACGTCGTCGGCGGAGTACTCGCCTTCCTTATCGAAGTCGTATTCGCGGACGTAGATGCCTTTCAATCCTTCAATGAGTTTGCGGGTGGCGGCATCGTCCTGGTCTTTGCCATTGAGGAATTTGGCGGCGAACTCGAGCATGTTTTTGCCCATGGTCACTTCGGTGACATCGGAAGCTTTGGCGGCCAGTTCTTTCTCGACCTCGGGGGGCAAGGGCAGGCCCTCCTGCGCGTGCAGGACCGCCGCCAACGCCGCCGCTGCCAACGCCAACATGCCTGATCGGAATGCAATACTGAGGGGTTTCATCGCTTTATTCTCCTGGGCTTGCTCTTCTCGACTTACTCTTCTGGTTTGCGGTCATGCGCCGCGAGACGAATCTTTACCTGGTTGAGCGCCTGGCTGGTGATGCGCAGCGCGGTGAACACCTGTTGGCGCGCTTCTTCGCCCCTGCGCTTTTCCTGCTGTTTCTCGATTTGCCACCGCACCCCGCCGCCCAGCAACAGCACGATGACGATCGAGGCGGCCAACCGCATCCACAGAAACGGATGCGCGGGCTCGCTGGACCGGGCACGCCGCGCCATGACCTTGCGCTTCAGGCTGGGAGGCGCTGGCCGGCGTTCCAGCGCCTGCTTCAGTTCCTGCTCGAACTCGTCCATGGGATCAAGCTCCACGAATAAACTCCTTCAACTGGCTGGCGGCCTTGGCCCGCAGCAGCTTGAGACCGCGCTGCAGGTGGCTCTTCACGGTGGCGACGGGAGCGTTGAGGATGGCGGCAATCTCCTCCGGCAGCAGGTCCTCCTGGTAGCGCAGGACCAGCGCCGCGCGTTGCGACTCGGGCAGGGTGGTCATCAGGTACTCCAGGCGAATGCCCAGTGCGGACGATTTCTCCTCCGCCGCCAATCCGTGCTGATCTTCCAGCGCCACCCATAAATCCATTCCCCTCACGCGGCGCTTGCGCAGCGCGTCGGTGGAGCGGCTCATGGCCACGCGGCGCAGCCAGAAGCAGGCATGTTCCGGGGATTCGATCTTTCGCAAATGCCGATCCAATTCCAGGAAAACATCCTGCGCAATCTCTTCGGCCAGGCCGCGATCTCCCGTCATGCGCAGAGCGAGCGAGTAGACCATGGACTGATGTTCATCCACGAGTCGCTCAAAATCCGGTTGCCAATCGTGGGCCATGGTCGCTTCTACTCTCTTATCCGCAAGGAAGGGGCGAGCGGGGATGCAGAGAGGTACGCGCGCGGCGAAAAAAAGTTCAGCCGCGCGGGGGAAGCCTGGGTTTGGCGAGGGGAGACGGAGCTAGCTGCGGCGGTTGCGGAATTCGCGGCCGATTTCGGCGATGGCATCCGGCTGCAGCATTTGCTTGGCGCGCGGGAAGACGATGCGCTCTTCGAGATCGATGTGTTGCGCGTAGAGTTTTTTGAGGTGCGCGGTTGCCGTTGCGAGCTCGGCGTGCTGTTCGCTCGAGAGGCCGTCGTTGGCGATCCAGGCGGAGTAGAGCGAGTCGACGCGCTGGTGCAGTTCGTCCGCGGTGCGATGGTCGTGTTCGAGGCCGCCGATATCGCCGATTTCCTCCGTAGAGCCGTGGGCGCGGATGCGCGGAAACAGCGATTGCTCTTCATCCGCGTTGTGGCGCTGGCCGCCAACGCGGAAGTAGTGCAGGGCGGCATGAACCGCAGCTGTTTCCTCATCGGAGAGGCTTCTGCCCGGCGCGCGCTCGACCACCACGCAGAGGATGTCGAGGAAGCGCTCGATTCTGCGGTGACAGTCTTTGAGCATCCCGATGGGATCGTCGAATCCGGCATCGGGTCTAGCGCCAATTTGAATGGCCATGGGTGCGCTCCGTCTCGCCTCTCTCATTTTAAATATGCGGCGGCGTGGCGTGTGCGAAGGCCGGTGGTGCAAGCCCGAAGCGATAGGATGGCGTTGGGGGATGAGGATGGCGAAGGTGCTCGATGGCGCGGCGATTGCTGCCCAGATCAAGCAGGAAGTTGGGGAAGAAGTAAAGAAGCTGGCAGCGCAGGGGATTCGGCCGGGGCTGGCTGCGGTGCTGGTGGGTCACGTGGCGGCTTCGCAGATTTACGTGCGCAACAAGGTGCAGGCCTGCGCCGAACTGGGCCTCTACAGCGAACTGATTACGCCGGCCGAGACGGTGACGACGCCGGAGATGCTGGATCTGATCGCGGGGCTGAATGCGCGCGCGGAGATCGACGGCATCCTGGTGCAGTTGCCGCTGCCGAAACAAGTGGATGCGAAGGTGCTGCTGGACGCGATTGCGCCGGAGAAGGATGTGGACGGGTTTCATCCGGTGAACGCGGGACGTCTGCAGGCGGGTCGGCCGGCGCTGGCTCCGTGCACACCGGCGGGTGTGATTGAGATTTTGCAGCGCAGTCATATTGCAATCTCGGGGCAGAACGCGGTGGTGGTGGGCCGCAGCGACATTGTGGGCAAGCCGGCGGCGATGCTGCTGCTGCACGAAAATGCGACGGTGACGATTTGCCATTCGAAGACGCGGGACCTGGGCGCGATGACGCGGCAGGCGGACATCCTGGTGGCGGCGATCGGGCGGCCGGGGTTCATTACGCCGGAGATGGTGAAGCCGGGATCGACGGTGATTGACGTGGGCATCAACCGCATCGAAAAGCGCGAGGATTTCGAGCGGTTTTTCGCGGGAAATGCCAAGCGCGAGGCGGCGTTTGCCAAGCGCGGGTCGGTGATTGTGGGCGACGTGCATCCGGCGGCGTTTGAGGTTGCGGGTGCGTATACGCCGGTGCCGGGAGGGGTGGGTCTGCTGACGATTGCGATGCTGATGGCGAATACGGTGCGGGCGGCGAAGATGCGGCGGGGAATCGCGTAGTGCTGCGCGTGGGGTTGACGGGAGGATTGGGCAGCGGCAAGAGCACCGTGGCGGCGCAACTGCGGGAGCTGGGCGCGTACGTGATCGAGGCGGATGAGCTGGGACGCGCGCTGATGGAGCCGGGGCAGGCGGTGTACGAGGAAATTGTGGGCCGGTTCGGGGCGCAGGTGGTGGGCGCGGACGGGCGGCTGCTGCGGGCGCGGCTGGCGGAGATGGCGTTCCATGGGGGGCGGCTGGATGAGTTGAATGCGATCGTGCACCCGGCGGTGATTGCGGCGCAGCAGCGGTGGATGGAGGAAGTGTTTCGGCGCGATCCAAAGGCGGTGGCGGTGGTGGAGTCGGCGCTGATCTTCGAGGTGGAGCGGGATGCGCGGGCGCGGGAGGCCCAAGTCAGTTCTCAGTTCTCAGTTCTCAGTTCTCAGTTGGAGCAAGATTGGCGATTGCTGGCGGATTGGCGGAAGCGGTTCGATCGGATCATCGTATTAACTGCTGCTGACGAGGTGAAGGTGGCGCGGTATGTGGATCGCGTTTGCGCGGACCCGGCTCGGCGGGAGGCGGTGGCGGCCGATGCGCGGGTTCGCCTGGCGCGGCAGATGGCGGATGAGGAAAAGGCTGTGCGGGCGGATTTTGTGATTGAGAATACGGGAGATTTAGCGGCGCTGCGGACTCGGGTGGCGGAGATCTGGGAGCGGTTGAAGGCGGAGAGCGAAAAGAGCTTTTAGCTTCTAGTTCCTAGCTCCTAGCTCCTAGCTTCTAGCTTCTAGCTCCTGGCTCACGGCTTTTGCTTGCCGCCCACCTAGCCGCAAAGACAAAGACGCGGCGAGGGTGGGCACCCGGGATGGTTGGGGGAATCGGGGACCCGGATGCGTGATTTGGGCAAATCTACTGTTTTTGGTAGCGGTTTGCGGAGTAGTTTTTTCAGGTATATGTTGTTTGTTATCTTGCGATTACATGCAAAAATGCTTTGGCATACCCCCGGGGGGTATGGTGGGGTACCCCCCTCGGCTACCCCCACATTGGCGACAAAAGACAAAATGCCGCGACGGTGGGACACCCGGCAACAATCGGATGAGTTTGGGTTCATTAGAATAGAGTTGAGCGGTTTGCCTGTCCTCGCTTGAGTCCCGCATCGAAGTAGCCGGAAAGCTGGTTGCCGGCAGGAGGGGGAGGGTGGGTATTTCTTTCCCCGGAAAGGTTTGGCTCGAGGAGCGATGAACATGCGACGAATACTGATGGTGGTGTTGCTGGTGGGTGGATTCTGGTACGTGACGGCCCATTTGCCCGAGGACCTGAGGCATTTGTCGCTGATCAGCGGGCACTCGGCGGGCTCGGCACTGGACCTGACGGAGGCCCACGCCGCGCCGGCTTACGATGCCGAGGAGCAGAACAACATCGCGGTGTACAAACGGGTATTGCCGTCGGTGGTGAACATCACCTCGACCACGCTGGTGTTCAACTTCTTTTACGGTTCGGTGCCGCAGCAGGGGCAGGGCTCGGGGTTCATTCTGGACAAGGCCGGGCACGTGCTGACCAACTACCACGTGGTGGAGAACGCCAACCGCGGCATTGAAGTGCAGTTGAGCAACAAGCACAAGTACACGGCGCGGGTGATTGGAACGGACCGCGTGCACGACCTGGCACTGTTGCAGATTGACGCGCCGAATCTGCAACCGGTGACGCTGGCCGACTCGTCGGACCTGGCGGTGGGGCAGAAGGTGTACGCCATCGGCAATCCCTTCGGGCTTGCGGGCACAATGACGCGCGGAATCATCAGCTCGATCCGCTCGATTCGCGGGGCGGAGGGCGCGCCGATCGAGGACGCGATCCAGACCGATGCGGCCATCAATCCGGGGAACTCCGGCGGCCCGCTGCTGAACTCCCATGGCGAGGTGATCGGAATCAACACCATGATTGCTTCGAACGGAGCGGAGCAAAGCTCGGGCATCGGTTTTGCCATTCCCGTGAACACGGCCAAGGCGGTGCTGGCGGACCTGACGCGGTATGGGCGAGTGAAGCGGCCATCTCTGGGCATCGTTTCGTTTGCCATCGGGCCGGACCTGGCGGAGCAGATGGGGCTGGCGGCGGATTACGGAGTGCTGATCCAGAAGGTGATTCCGGGCGGCGCGGCGGAGCGGGCAGGGCTGCGCGGCGGCAACCAGCAAGCCTACCTGGGAAACACGCCGATCATGGTTGGCGGCGACCTGATTGTGGCCATCGACGGGCAGCAGGTGACCGATCCGCAGGACATCAGCACCATCATGGATAAGCATCAGGCCGGAGATACGGTAGAGGTAACGGTCTTCCGCGGGCGCCGGCAGATGACGCTGAAGCTGATTCTGGGCGAGGCGCGGGGGCAGACGACGTAAAAGCAGGGATTAGGGATTAGGGAATGAGGATCAGTGGTCTTGGGGCGTAGAGGCGGGGTCGCGGGCCAGGAGGCCTAAGAGCGCGGTCGAGAGGGCTGCGATCAGGGAGACTACGTTGCCGGTGCCGGCGTGGCCCAGCGTGATGCCCTGGCCGGAGAGAACGCCGGCAACGGTGAGGGCGGCGATGAGAAGGCCCGCGGCGGAGGTGCGGGGGTGCTGCCAGATGTTGGCGATGGGATTCATGGAATGCTCCGGATGGGCGGCCTTGGGCCGCCTGTTTTGATTTTTGGGCTTTCGTGGAGCCCACCCTTCGCGCGATAAGGCTGCGCGAAAGATGGGGCACTGAGGTTTTGTCGTGGAACGCGCTGGAAAGGCCTTTAGATCGGTTTCCCACCCTTCGCGCGATGAAGCTGCGCGAAAGATGGGGCACCGAGGTTTTGTCGTGGAACGCGCTGGAAAGGCCTTTAGATCGGTTTCCCACCCTTCGCGCGATAAGGCTGCGCGAAAGATGGGGCACGGAGGTTTTGTCGTGGAACGCGCTGGAAAGGCTTTTAGATCTTGACCCCGAGGGTGGTCAGGAACTGCTTGACTTCGGGCCAGACGGCTTTGAGATCGCGGGCGGTCTGGATGTCGAGAGAGAGGTTGAGGGGGTTCTGGGCGGCGACGGCGAGTTCGGCGATGGGCTTGTCGACGGCGCCGAGCAGGGTGCCGAGAGCGGCGATGACCGCGGGAGCGGCGCCCAGAGCTTTTGAGGTGCCGGCGATCCACTTGAGGACGTCTTCGGCTCCGATTTCAATGCCTTTTTCGATGCTGACCAGGATGTTTGCCATTGGGTGAGACTCTTTCTGTCCGGCGTCGGCCTGAGAGCGCCGGATGGCGGACGCAAAAATAGGCAGTGATCCTGGCGCCGGCCGAGTGGCGGGCGGAAGGAACGGCTGCCTTGGGTGAATTTTCAGTTTCAGTAGAAGGAAAACGTGCGTCGGCGGATCCCGTGATCGCGCTGCGGGAAATTGTTCCGCGGGAGGCGGCTCAAAAAGCGGCCGGTGGGCAGTGTTTTTTCTCTTTGAATTAAGTGTACGCCGTTGCGTTTTTAAACCGGCAAGTGAGGCGAAACTTTATTCGCTTTAGAATCATTAACTTGTAAATTATTTTTCGACAAAGGGCTTGACAAGATTTCCACAGGGCGGATTTTTGAGGGGAAAATTGCCCCCCAATGCCCGGTCCTTCATCGGGTGTTCATATCCTGTTCACTCTCCTGCAAAAGATGGCGGCTAGCGTTGGGCCAGATGGGTGGTTCCGACTTTGGCCGCCAAAGCCCGCGGTCAGATACCAGAAACGAAAGATTCCCCCGTCAAGATTCAAGGAGAAGCCAATGACCCCCCGAGCGCTTTTATCCTTCCGCCTGGTTCATCTACTCGCGGTTGCGTTGTTGCTGTGTGGATTTCTACTCCGGGCTCATGCGCAGGCACGGGGAGCCATCGCCGGAACCGTAACCGATCCCAATGGCGCAGTGCTTCAGGGCGCGCAAATTGCCATTCAAAACCCCTCCCTGACGGCTTTCACCGACGAACAGGGCCGTTACTATATCAACGGTCTGCTGCCCGGCACGTACAACGTGACCATCACCTATGTAGGCTTGGCGCCGATTACCAAAACGGTGACGGTAGCGGGCGGGCAGACGGCGAATCTCGATGCCCACCTGCGGGTTCCCAGCGACCAGCAGGCAATTGTGGTGACTGCCTCCCGCGCCTCGGCGGAGGCGGAAGCGATCAACGTGGAGCGCGCCTCAGACAATCTTGTGCAGGTGATGCCCAACCAGGTGATCTTGAGCCTGCCCAACGCCAACCTCGCCGATGCGCTCGGCCGCCTGCCCAGCGTGACCCTGGAGCGCGACGAGGGCGAAGGCAAGTACGTGCAGGTGCGGAGCACCGAGCCGCGCCTCACCAACACCACCGTCGACGGGGTGAACCTTCCCTCGGAAGAGCCAGGCGTACGCCAGATCAAGTTCGACGCCATTCCATCCAGCCTGGTTGAGTCGGTGCAGGTCAGCAAGACGCTCCTGGCCAACATGGAAGGCGACGGCATCGGCGGGTCAGTGAACCTGATCACCAGGGAAGCCACTGATACCCCAACGGTCGAGATCACCGCCCTCGGCGGTTACACGCCGATTGAAAACGGCCGCGGCAACACCACGGAGACCGCCACCTTCGGCCGCCGCTTTGGGGCCAACAAAAGGTTCGGCTTCATCGTCGGCGGCTCGTATGACTGGGAAGGCCGCGGCATCGACGACTTCGAGCCGGTCCCCGACGTAAACAGCGGTTCGCCGTGGTTCGATGGTGCGAGCCTCAGGGAGTACCAGTACTTCCGCCCGCGGATCGGTGTTGCCGGCAGCCTCGACTACCGCATCCGCGATGGCTCCAACGTCTACGCCCGTTACCTCTACTCCGACTTCAAGAACTACGGCGACCGCTGGGCTTACCAGTTGCAGGACAACACACCGGGGGTTTCGCTGCTGGCCCCCCAGAATCAAGGCGGCACTCCCTCGTTTGATGGAGAGCTTCGCAACCCGGACATCCAGGTGGGCAGCCTGATCCTTGGCGGCAACCACGTTCTAAACACGACCTGGTACACATGGGAGGCCAACATCGGCCTTTCCTCCTACGGTGGTTCGCCGTATTCCGACGCAGGCTTCAGTTCAACGCTTTCCTCGAGCAACTGCGAATTCAACCCCGGCGCGACAAAGGACAAGTACCTTCCGCAATGGAACCAGGCCTGCTTCAGCGAGATCCAGAATCCGGACAACTTCACCCTCGACCAAATCAGCCGCGACCTGGGCAAAGCTGCGCAGTTGAACCTCGGTGTGGGCGGATCGGGAGCCAAGCGCTACCACATCGGCAGTCGCTCGGCGGTGTTTGAGTACGGCGGCAAGTTCCGCAACGAACATAAATATGCCGATACCTACAATCTCACGCTGACCCCCAACGGCACGGTGGGCATGTCCCAGTTCCCCAACCGCATGGTCAACCACAACTACTACAACGGGGGGACTTACCAGCTCGGGTACAATGTGTCGCTCGAAGACGTTCTCGCCTACTCGAACAGCAACGCCTCAGCCTTCACCCCCAGCAGCACGCAGGGTATTGACTCTTCGGACTTCGGCATAGTGGAACAGGTCAGTGCCGGCTACGTGATGAACACCATCGACTTCTCTAACGGTGTGCGCTTCATCGCCGGCCTGCGCGCAGAGAACACCTTCGATGGCGTGCATAACCTTTCCTTCGGCGATGACGGCAGCATCACCCCCAACGCATACTCCGGCTCCTATTACACGCTCCTGCCCAGTGCGTCGCTGCGCTTCAACGCCGGTCCAGACAGCTATATCCGCCTCATCTATGCCCGCGGCATGTCACGCCCCGATCCGCAGGACATTGCCCAGCCGCTGAACTGGGGCGTCAACGGAAACGGCGCCAACAAATACTCCGTGAACTTCGGCAACGCCAACCTGAAGGCCGAGACGGGCGACGATGTGGATGTTCTGTACGACCACTACTTCAAAACCTTCGGCGTCATCTCCGCCGGCTACTTCTACAAGGCGCTGCACGATCCCATCGTCCAGAGCACCTATCAACTCACCAACTACCTGCCTCCCGGCGCGCCGCCTGTCGATCGCGGCAATTACCTGGCCACGCAGCCGGTGAACGCGGGCAGCGCCTGGCTGAGCGGCTTCGAGACCTCTTACCTGCAGCACTACACCTCGCTGCCCGGGATGCTCGGCGGCCTTGGCCTCTCGGCGAACTACAGTTACATTGGCTCCAGCACCAACGGCATCCCTGGACGCTCCGATCACCCGCGGCTGCTGCGGAATTCGCCCAACGTATTCAACCTAAGTCCCACCTACGATCGCGGGCGCTACTCCGCCCGGCTCGGCGTTTCCTACGATCAGGCCAGCATCTACGGCTACCAGTACCAGGACGGCACGCCCGGTGGTGTCAACGGCCCCCTCAGCGACATCTACTTCTATTCCCACATCTAGGTCGACGCCCAGGGCAGCATCGGCCTCCGCCACGGAATGAGCCTTATCGTGTCCGGACTCAATCTCAACAACGAGGTGTTCGGCTTCTACCAGGGCAGCTCGCAATACATGATCCAGCGCGAGTATTACCAGCCGACGTACTCGTTCGGTTTGCGCTGGTCGCCATCGCGGGAATAGAGCCGGGGACTCCGATTCAGGGTTTCGATAACAGAAAGCCCGCGCCGGCGCGGGCTTCCTGCTGTGGTGGGGAACCGAGCGATTTGGCGGAGGGTGGTGTGGTGTCTCACAAATTGGTTGCATCCTTCAGCGGCCCAAATGCAGGTCCTTCGACTCCGTTTGGCCCAAAAGCCGGCCAAACTCCGCTCAGGATGACAGCATTTTCTTTATGACAGCATTTTCTTGATGACAGCATTTTTGTTGAGTTATCTATGAGACACCACATTAGTCGAGGCGGGTGAGGAAGGCTTCGCCTTCGGCGGGGCGGAGACGCTCGGCGATGGATTCGGCTTGTTGGCGATTGTCGCCGGAGGGACGGATGCGGACCCAGTAGCTGTTTTCGCCGGGGAACTCGATGACGCTGGCATCGGGATATTTCTTGAGCAACTGCGCCTTGAGCTTGCGGGCTTCGCGCTCGTTGTGGAAGGCGCCTATCTGCACGCACCAGCGGCCGCCGCGGCCGATGGGCTTGGGGGTTTCGTAGACATCGACGCGGACGCGGGCGAGGCCGGCGCGATAGACTCCGGTGGCCTTGGCGGAGGCGACGGTGAGGTCGAGGATGCGGCCGTCAACGAAGGGCCCGCGATCGGTGATGCGCATGGCGGAGGACTGGCCGGTTTTGAGGTTGGTGACGACGATGAGAGAGCCCATGGGCAGGGTGCGGTGGGCGGCGGTGAGGGCGCGATCGTCGAAGACCTGACCGTTGGCGGCGCGGCGGCCGCGGTAGGGTGCGGTGTACCAGGTGGCGTAACCGACTTCGGTGAGGATGGGGCTGTGGGAGTTGACGAATTCGAGGTCGTTGGAACTGACTCCGCCGGTGGGCACGCGGGTGATGGGAATGCGGCGGGGCTCGGGCTGGTTATCGAGTTGCGAGAGTTCCTGCGGCGGCGGTGGGGTTGCCGTAGGGGGCAGGTTGGTGGACTGGCGGTGATGGCCGCAACCGGCCAGGGCCACAGTGAGGGCGGCGAGCGCCAGGGCGGTTGGGGTGCGGCGGGCCGCCGTTCGGGAATGGGTTGCGGGAGTCAGGATTGCGGTCCCTTCGGCCCGGTGCGGCGATCCATCTTGTCGGCCAGGTTACGCAGGTTATCAGCCAGAGTGCGTATCGCAGTGATGGATTCGCGGCGGACCTGGGGCACCACCGCATCGTTCAGATAGCCGACGACGTGGCGCAGTTCCATCTCGATGAGTTCGACAGCCTCTTCAATCCGCCGGCCGATGCCGCCAGGGGGTGGTCCGGGGGGAGGATATGTATCCATTGCAGTAACCTCTTGCGTGTAACAAAGGATAATGACCCGAATTCAGTCTGCTTGTCGCGGGGAGGCGCGTCAACACCCCGAACGGGGAAGGTGCCACCCTCGTTACGGGGAGGTTCTCGGCCGCGCCGGGGCAGACGCTGGGGGAAAAAGTGACTGGATGCAAATGAATATGGGTGACCCTTCGGCAGGCGAACTCGTCCTACCGCTACGAACTTTGGAGGTTCCGAGCGGAGGCCGGGTTGTCTGTCTGGGATGGAGGGCCGGGACTGGAGCGCTCGCCAACTGGATTGGGGCCAACCTTCATCTCACCATACAGGACGTCGCATTTGCCGGCGGCAGGAGGACAAATCAAAGACTCTGGGATCCGAGTCCGCAAGCTTTTGCCGTGTTTGCCGGGAAGGCGTTGCGTATTCCTGCTGCTGGGAGCGGCGGTTTTTTCCTGCGCAATGAATGGGTTTGCGGGGCAGGCATCGACGGCGTCTTCCGCGGCGGGATTGCCGGATGCGCCGGGCTTGCCCGCTGCGGCGGGATTTCAGACGCCGGCGGGGAGCCCTACGCCGAAGCCGAACCCGTGCCCGCAGACGGGAAGTTCGGGGGCGGTGCAGCCGGGGGCGGGGAGGTCCAGCTATATGGCGTCCGGCAGCGCGGGAGTGCATCCGGCGCTGGTGCCGTGCCAGGCCAAGCCATTGAATCTGTACCAGCGATTTGTCAACGGTCCCACGGACAAGCGGCTGACGCCGGGGGACAAGGCGTGGCTGGCGGCGCGGAACGTGGCCGATCCGTTCAACCTGATCACCATCGGGGGCGAGGCGGGGATCGCGGTGGCGGCCGATTCGCACTCGCCGTATGGGCCGGGGATGCGCGGGTATGGGCGGTACGTGGGGGTGAGCTTTACGCAGGACATCACGGGGGAATTTTTCGGGACGTTTCTGATTCCGGCGGTGGCGCACCAGGATCCGCACTATCACCGGATGGAGGGGCCGAAGATTTCGCGGCGGGCGGCGCATGCGGTGGCGCAGATTTTCTGGACGGAAAGCGATTCGGGCCGGGGAATGCCGAACTACGCCAACCTGGTGGGGTTTGCGATTGAGGGTGGGATCGGCAACCTGTATGTGCCGGGGCGGCAGACGGATTTGCGGGCGACTGCGGAGCGGTATGGGATCGGGCTGGCGACGGCGCCCATTGGAAATTTTGTGAACGAGTTTTTGCCCGACGTGGCCAGCCACATTCATGTGCAGGTGGTGATTATTCAGCGGATCATCAACCAGGTGGCGCGGTCGGAGACGGGGAACAGCGCGGCGGCGGGGGGATTCAGCGAGGAGCAGTGAACGGTTCACAGTTCTCAGTTCGCAGTTCTCCGTTAATGGTCACGGACGACGGTTCCCAGTGCGGGGGCTAATTCAGCGTTAGGGATTGTGGACCATCGAGGACTATTTCCACCAGGAGTACCCAGCCGAGAACTGCAAGGTCTGATTAAGTCCGGGGTTGTGGTCGCCCAGGCCGGCATTTGAAATGTGGATCACTTTCACCGCGAAATCCAAGCTTTGGTTGGGGCGGCGGAAAACGTTGACTCCGGCGCCCAACTGGGGTGTGAAGTTGAAGACGCTTGTTCCATTCGCCCCATCTGGGAAATTGTGAGTCGTCCATAGCAGTCCCCCGCCCAACTGCATCCACGGGATGAGACGAAGGGGCTGCTCTCCTGTGAAGTTCCACCGCAATAAGAGCGGCGTGATACTCGCGCCGGGAAAGATCTCTTCTTTCTGGCTCCACTTCGCATTCGGGAACGTTGGGTATCCGGGGTCTTCGTACAAGCCGCTTTGGGCCGGGTAACGCCCGAGCCAGAAGGGCATTAGTTCGAACATCATCTCGCCCCGTCCACGGAGCGGACCGCGACCACGCACGTCCCCGATTCGCATTCCGGCGTCGCAGCCGAGGCTGTAGAATTCCAGATCGACGCGTGCAAATATCGGACTTCCAGGGACATAGACTTTGTAAGCCGGAACGAAGCCGCCTTGCGCAAAGACCTCAAACTGCCATTTATTCGAGTTAGGGCCCGGAGATCGTTCCAATCCCTGGCCGGAAGCTTGCCCGGTCCCGCTCCAGGTAATGACGAAGGCCGTTACGACAAGAATGCAGGTCCTTAATATTCGATTCCGTGCTAAAGCCAAGACTCTACCCATTCCCTTCCGTCGAGCTGAAAGCATCGTACGAAGGTCCATATCGCGGGCTCAGCATCCGTGTAGAAGTTGGCCTGCCCGTCCGGGTTGGTTGTGAACGCGGAGATCGCATTCTCAGGGTTGGCAGGTCAACTATGAATCACGTCCCGTCAAGAAGGATGTGATGATTGGCACAACACGGTGTGATAACTGCGATGTGCTGCAAGCGGCCGATATGGGGATGATGCGGCACGTTCGGCTCCAGGTCGTGCTTCGCAGAACGATCCGCAACGCCCCTTGGCCGGTCGCGCGAATCCGCGCCCGCTTCCGCAACACGCGCCGCGGAATGGCCGCGATGAAAGCCGCCCGACGAGGGGCTGCTTCGCCGTTAATCGGCCCCAGCGAGCCGTTCAATTGCCAGAATCGCCGTTCGCTGCACCTGGGTTGGATTGACGAGCCTGGCCGAATAGCCTACAAGTGCACTCTTAGCCCTGCGTTTTCCGGCACATCGGGAACGACAGGGCGGGCCGGGTGAGCACCGTTTCCGGCGACAAATTCATTGAGGAGATCGCAACAAAATGGCCAAAGCGACAAAATACGCCGAGAAAGCCGTGGTGATTGCGGCCAAGGGCGCGTGGGCAGTTTTCGAACGGCTCAACCGCATCAGCCCCAACCCGTCGTTTACCCCCAAGTGGAGCGAAAAACCTCTCCTGAAGTCCTACGAGAAAGAGAAGCCGCCGCTGGGCTGGCCGCGTACCACCGACTCGCTGTGTCCCAAGTGCGTGCCGGAGATTCGCAAGCAGATTCTCGACGGCAAGCTTCCCCACGAAGTTCTGTTGAACGAAAAAGTGGGCGAGATCAAGGCGCAGATCATCGAGCGCGACGGCAAGATCCTGATGGTGAAGGATTGCCCAAAGCACGGCCACTTTGAAGACGTGATGTCGATCGACACCGCTTTTTTCAAGCACCTGGAAGAAAGCTTTCCGGGCCGCGACATCCGCGCGCACGGAGCGGGCGACAAGGACCTGCACCACCACGGCACATCGACGGTGACGCATGGGCGCGGCTCGGTGCTGACCATCGACCTGACCAACCGCTGCAACATGATGTGCGATCCGTGCTTCATGGACGCCAACCAGGTGGGGTTTGTTCACGAGCTGACGTGGGAAGAAATCAAGACCATGCTGGACAACGCCATCACCATCAAGCCCAAGCGGCAGATGAGCGTGCAGTTCTCGGGCGGCGAGCCGACCCTTAGCCCGTACTTTCTTGACGCGGTGGCGTACTCGCGCAAGGTGGGCTACAACAGCGTGCAGGCGGCGTCGAACGGCATTGAGTTTGCCAAGAGCAAGGAGCTTTGCCGCGCGGCTGCCGAAGCGGGACTGCGGTACGTCTATCTCCAGTTCGACGGCATCGGCAACGCGGCCAACTCGCACCGCAAGGTGGGCAACCTGTTCGATGTGAAGCTGCAGGCGATCAATAACCTGCACGAAGCCGGGGTGGAGATTGTGCCGGTGACGACCATCATCAACGGCATCAATAACGAGCAGGTGGGGCGCATCATCGAGTTCGCCCTCGACAACCCCAAGAAGATCAGCTTCCTCAGCTTCCAGCCGGTGAGCTTCACCGGCCGCGACGAGGAAATCAGCGACGAGCGCCGGGTTGCGCAACGCTACACGCTGAGCCACATGGCCCACGATGTCAAGAAGCAGGTGGGCCTCGGCGAGCCCGCCCGCGACTGGTTCCCCATCAGCTTCATGAGCACGTTCAGCGACTGGGCCGACCTGGTGCATGGGCCGGCGGCGGAGTGGGGACAGCTGAGCTGCGGATGCCACCCCAACTGCGGCATCGGCATGGCGCTGATGATCGACAAGGAGACCAAGGAAGCGGCTCCGGTGACGGCGTTCCTCAACATGAACAAGGTGGCCAAGGACCTGGCCAAGGTGAACGACGCGGCCCGCGGCAAGTGGCTCTCGGTGATCGGATTCGGGCTGGCGCTGCTGCGCAACTACGATCCGTTCCAGTCGCCCACCCACTTCAAAATCACCGACATGCTGAAGAAGATGGACAAGACCTTCAACGCCACCGGCAAGAACTACGGCAGCGTGAAGGGCGACCGCACGCTGGAAGACATCCAGAAGCGCCGCCAGGATCGCTGGAACTTCCTGTTCATCGCCGGCATGTGGTTCCAGGACCTGTTCAACTACGACTTCCGGCGCACCGAGCAGTGCATCATCCCCTATGCCACGCAGGAAGGCGAAATCAGCTTCTGCGCCTACAACACCGGCGTGGGCTGGAGAAACATTATCGAGAAGATGCACATGACGGCCACGCTCACCAAGTGGTATGAGGAGCACGGGCGCCATGAGATCTTTGCCGGCGGCAAGAAGGTGGGGATGACCGAGGTGGGGCACACGCTGCAGTTGAACATGGAGCATGTGAACTCCGAGGCCAACCACACGCTGGACAACCTGGGCATCGCCAAAAACGCGCGCGAAGAGAAGCTGCGGGCGCGGAACCAGAACGCGGACAAGATCAAGGCGGATGCGGAGAACGCGAAGATGGCGAAGCTGTATCGCGAGCACGTGCTGGGGGAGAAGCCGGTGGAGGGGCTGGTTTCGCTCGATTCAATCAGGCCGGCGTCCAACAACGCCGCAAGCCCAGTGAACCGTCACCGCGAAGAGAAAGACCTGGTCGCGGGCGACTAATCGCAGCATTCACCATGGGAGTACACAAGGGCCGCTCCAGATGGAGCGGCCCTTGTGGTTAGGATCCTTCCGTCCACAATCAGAGAAGCGAGTGACCCATTCTTCCGCCGAGGATTTACAGGGAACATCCCGTCTGTCGCCAGGTTTTGTCCCCAGGTTTCTGTCCCCAGGTTCCCCCAGGTTCCACAAAGGTGCGACCGATCCAGCGGACAGGAATAATATCTGCCCTGCCGCACGTGCCCGCTCGAACCTTGATCCCGAGAATGACGACCCTGCGCAGGCGTTCCCTGATGCGGCGCTGGTTTGCGATTGATCCCCGTGCAATTCTTCAGGTAAGCGCGAGATATTCGTGCGCGAGGCGCACCACCATCGACCCCTCGCCAACGGCTGACGCGACGCGATTCATCGCGCCGGAACGCAGGTCTCCCGCAGCAAATACGCCAGGAACGCTCGTCTCCAGAACCAGCGGCTCTCGCAATTCTTTCCAAATCCGCGAATAGTTTTCGGCGGCCATCAGGTCTCGACCCGTGATCACAAAGCCCTTTGCGTCACGCAGAACTTCGGCCGGGAGCCAGTCGCTTCTGGGCCGCGTGCCAATGAAGATGAAAAGAGCATCAGCCTCCGCCGAGCTGATCGATTCGTCGACAAGTGACTTAAGCACGATTCTTTCAACGCGCCCCTCGCCTTCGACTCGCTCGACCTCGGTTTCAGGGCGAAGATGGATGTTTGCGGTTTTCTCGATCTGCTCGATGAGATATTGCGACATGGTTTCGCGAAGGCTGTCGCGGCGAATGACGATCTCTACTTCGCTTGCATAGAGTGCTAAATAGATCGCTCCCTGCCCCGCGGAATTCCCACCCCCGACGACGATCACTCTGCGGCCGCGGAACGCCGACGCCTCAGTGGTCGCGGCGCCATAGTACACACCAGCGCCGGTATGCTCCGCCACGCCAGGTGCAAGGTGTTCGCGATAGAACATGCCTGTGCTGGCCAGCAGCGCGCGTGCCACGATTTCGCGGCCATCGCCAAGCGTAAGATGCTTGTATCCGCCGTCGACGGAGAGCCCGGTGACTTCAAGCGGGGCCAGGAATTCGGCGCCCAGTCGCTGCGCCTGCGTGATCGCGCGCCGCGCCAATTCGCTGCCACTCACTCCGGCCGGAAATCCAAGATAGTTTTCAATGCGCGAACTCGATCCAGCCTGACCGCCGGGCGCGTGCCGGTCAAGCAGAAGAGTCCGGAGACCTTCTGAAGCGCCGTATACCGCAGCTGCAAGACCTGCCGGACCGGCCCCGACAATCGCAAGATCGTAGACTTCGAAGGCGGCGGTGAGACATTTGCCCAATCGCTCTGCCACTTGCCGGGAATCGGGATTGCGCAGCACTGGCGATCCGTCGTCGAAGAATAGCGCCGGAAGCTCATCGGCATTGACTCCGGCCGAATCCATTAGCGTGCGCGCGTCTGCATCGCGCACTACCTCGAGCCAACGATATGGAATCAGGTTGCTCGCCAGAAAATCCTTGATGGCGTGCGATTGCGGAGACCACTGAAATCCCACGAGCCGCAAACCCTTTGCTTCAGGGAGGTACTCCGCCTGCCACGCATCGAGCAAATCGTCGATCGCGGGAAACAACCGCTCTTCCGGAGGATCCCACGGCTTCGAAAGATAGTGGTCGAGGTGCGCTTCGTTGATCGCCTTCACCGCGGCATCGATATCGGAGTAGGCGGTGAGAAGAACTCGCCGGGCGAGCGGGTAGATCGGAAGCGACTTCGCCAGAACCTCGCTGCCCATCATGCGCGGCATGCGCTGATCGCAAATGAGCATGGCCAGCGAGTCTCCTCGGCTCTTCAACTCGCGGATGGCGTTGAGCGCCTCTTCACCGGATGCGGCACTCATTATGGTGTAGTTCTCGCGGTAGCGGGAACGAAGATCGCGGCGCACGGCAGCCAGAACCTGCGGGTCATCATCCACGATCAGCAGCACCGGCTTGTTCATTGCGCAGGCTCCGCATTCCGCGTCTCCGCAATCGGCACGGCAACACGGAATTCCGTCCGGCCCGGTTGCGATTCAACTTCGATCGTGCTGTCGTTGTGGCGAGCCAGGCGTCGAACGATGTCCAATCCGAGGCCGGTTCCCTGGCCCATTGGCTTGGTGGTGAAAAACGGATCGAAAATCCGCTCGCGGACCGCCGCGGGAATTCCGGGGCCATTATCGATGATCAGCACAACTACGCGTTGACCTTCTCGCCTTGCTTTCACTTCCACTTGACCGCCATCCTGTACAGCATCGAGCGCATTGTCGATAAGATTTCCCCAAATCTGGTTCAGTTCGCCGGCAAATCCGCGCACGCGGGGCAGGGCGGCTTCCAAATCGATCGTTATGGCCGCCGACTTCTGCCGCGCTTTCGCCCTGAGCACCGTGCACGTGTTGCCAAGGCTGGGCTCAAGGTCTACCGGCTCCGCCACCATCGCCTGATCCATGTGCGTAAATCCTTTGATGGCTGTGACAAGTCCGGAGACGCGCATCGCTGCTTCTTGAATCTCAGAGGCAAGGCTGCGCACAGCGCATCCTGCTGCAGCCCAGCGCAAAACCGCGTCCAGAGCAGAGCCCTGCACGGTGGCGGCCAGTTGATCCAGCGATTCAAACGTGACCGGAGTATCGGCAAGCGCATCCGCGCTGGCTATGTCGAGTCCACGATCCGCAAGCCAGTCGGCAATTGCCTCTTCTCGTTCCGCCTGCTGCATCGGCGAGCGGACTCCCGGCTGCGCCTGCGCCAGGCAGGCATTGCGAAGCGCATTTACAGCAGCCATTTGTGCGTCGCTCAAGCGCGCCACCCCGAGAGCGTGTGTCGCCGCCTCCGCCTCCCCCAGCCGATCCACGAGAAGCTCGGCGCTCCGCTCGATGGCCGATGCGGGATTGTTCAACTCGTGCGCGAGGCCCGCGGAGAGTTTGCCCAGCGAGATCATCTTCTCGTTCTGCAGGTCGCTTGAAGTGAACAATCGAGCGCGATCGAGCATGATGTGCACGAGGGTCGTCGTGATCACAAAGCACTCGCGAGTGAGGGCGCGCAATTCTTCCTGGGGAATCGCCAGAATCTCCGAGCGCTCCTCGGCAATCGCGTCTCCCGGCGGAGTCGTCAACCGCGAGTAAGGCAAGACTCCCGACACATCGCCCGCCCGCCATTCAATCACTTTCTGCGGCCCGGAGCCGCGATTGACGGAAAGTGAAAGGTGACCCGACAAAACAATATAGAGTGCACCAACTGGAGTCCCTTTGTGCGACAGCACCTCGCTGGTTTCAAGACGCCGCAGCGTCCCGTGCGCAGCCAGCCAGGCAAGCTCTTCCCTGGGCGCTGCTGCAAGCGTCTTGTGTTCCGCAAGCCGATCGATCAGGTCCAATGCGGCCACCTGTGTACAGGTTTTGTTCCAGTTTGAGGGATGATACCAGGATCAAAGGTAGCAGATAAGTTGCCGACCGGAAAGTCATTTTGAACCAGGTGGCCAAGGACCTGGCCAAGGTCAACGACGCGGCCCGCGGCAAGTGGCTCTCGGTGATCGGATTCGGGCTGGCGCTGCTGCGCAACTACGATCCGTTCCAGTCGCCCACGCACTTCAAGATTGCGGACATGCTGGGGATAGGGTGGGGATAGGGGTGGGGATAGGGGGACATGATACCTATTCACAGCCGGGTGCCGGGTGCCCCACGGCTGGATTTTCGGACCTGGGATGGCACGAACCCGGACGAGCCGCACGGTGTTTCTCGTACCGCCAAATGAGATTCTGCTATACTTAGCTGGTCCCGGCAGGGAATGGGTCCCTGCCGGGGTTGGGCTACTTCGTCAGTAGCGCGAGGATTAGGAGTACGACCGCCAGAACAAATCGCCAATCAGTGGCGATAGTAACGGCAAATCGCATCCAGGACGATTTCTCATCCATGTCCTCACCTCCTTTGCGTTAGCACGGCCCGCAGGTCGTTCTCGCGGCCTGCGGACCGACGGCTCGATCTTCTGAGCCGATCTTGCGCTGCCGCTCCCACTCGCAAAGGTGGCGCGTTCATTCTACTGAGATCAAATCTTCACGCATTGTGATCGGGATTACAGAAGCGTCCGGTTGGCTTACGCGGCGCGGACCTGGGATGCCACGAAGCCAAGCCTACCCGCATGATCTCATCGCTCCCGGGCTTCGGCGGCTTTGCGGATTGCATCGGCGTCCGCAAGATCCTGTGGTCTTCCTGATGCCAGCTTCGACGCAATGAGATCGGGAGCGGAGATGAAAAATGCTTTGAGGCCGGTCTGCGGATCGATCACGCCCTCGACGCGCCGCCCCCAGGCCGATTCAAAATCGACGCCCGGAATGTCGGGAAGAATATCGAAGCCGTTTGGATCGTTTCCGAAACGGAAAAAGCTGCCCCGATCCGCGAATTCCTCTGGCCGGATACCTTGGAGTGGAACGCCGAAACTGGCCAGCGCAGCATAGGTTGCCCGCGCGTTGGCAGGGTCCGCATGAACAAAAAGGTCCATGTCCTTGGTGAAGCGGGGCTGCGCGTGGAAAATGACCGCGTATGCTCCCACGATCAGGTATCTAACGCCATGGGCATTGAAGGCGGACAAAAGGTCTTTGTAGTCTTGGTACATCCGGCTCGATCACCCAACCTTTCAGCGCATAGGCCGTGCGGATCATCTCTTCGACCGCGTCCAGGCGCTCATGCGCGGGCCGGCTCTGCCAGTAGCGATACTCGTCCGCCTTCATCTCGTCGAAGCTGGTGAACTTGCGCAGGATCGGCTGCATGCTTCATTGTCCCATCCGGTTGTGCGGTTTTCAATGCGTCGTTTAGCCGCCATGAAGAGCCGGCACACAAACAAAACGTATCCGGGTGCTGCGGGCCGATCTTTCGCTTGTGTGGTGTCTCACAAATTGGTTGCATCCTTCAGCGGCCCAGATGCAGGTCCTTCGACTCCGTTTGGCCCAAAAACCGGCCAAACTCCGCTCAGGATGACAGCATTTTCTTGATGACAGCATTTTCTTGTTGAGTTATTTACGAGACACCACGCTACCGCTCACCAATGCGCAACCACAGCGAACCGATTCTATCGCCGGCGCAAGTTATTCAAAGCCGGTGCCGATGCGTGCTATGATCGCTGCCATTCAATTCCATCGGTCTGTACGGAGGAATGCGCGCTATGGGAGTCAACAACTTTACCTACAGTGCCACCGGCTTGTCCCTCACGGAGGGGTTTGAAGGCTGCAAACTCACCGCGTATCGCGACCAGGTGGGCGTTTTGACCATCGGCTACGGACACACGGGCGCCGATGTTACGCCGGACTTGACCATCACCGAGGACCAGGCGCAGCAGCTACTGGCCCAGGATGTGAGCGGCGCCTCAGACTGTGTCAACAGAGTGGTCACGGTCGAGGTCAACCAGAACCAATTCGATGCGCTGGTGGATTTCGTGTTCAACCTCGGCGCGGGAGCCTTCACCGGATCCACTCTGCTGAGAGATATCAACGCCGGGGACTTCGCCTCCGCCGCCGCCCAGTTATTGAAATGGGACCACGCCGGCGGGGTGGTGGTGCCGGGTCTGCTGCGCCGGCGCCAAGCCGAGGCCGACCTGTTCAACACCAGCGATTCGTCGGCGCCGATTGCGTCAGCGTAGACGGCGGGCGGCTGCAATGGCTCCGGCTGCGACGCGGCGGGCGTTCGTGTGCCCGTCCCGCAGCGGGTTTATGATGGGCGTGCGGAGTTTGGTCTGTCTGGAGGACCTCTATGTCTGAATTCAATGATTTGGCGGGGCGCAAGCAGGGGCGGCGTGAGTTTTTGAAGGCCGGCGGAGCGGTGGCGGCGGCGCTGGTGGCGCCCGGGATGGCGCTGGCGGACGCGAAGAAGTCGATGCCGGGGCTGCCGGAAAATCCGCGGACGCAGCAGGCGATGCCGACGCGCAACCTGGGCAAGACGGGCTACAAGGTGGGCATCTTCTCGCTGGGCGGCCAGGCGGCGCTGGAGAAGCCGAATAACTTTGACAACGCGGTGCCGATCATTGAGAAGGCGCTGGACCTCGGCGTGAATTATCTCGACACATCGTCAATCTACGGTGGGCCGCAGCGCTGGAGCGAGCAATACGTGGGCAAGGTGATGGCGCACCGGCGCAACGAGGCGTTCCTGGCCACCAAGACCAAGGAGCGCACGCGCGACGGATCGATGCAGATGATCGAGAAATCGCTGCAGTTGTTGCAGACCGATCATGTGGACCTGTGGCAACTGCACGATGTGGGCACGCACTATGACGTGGACCAGATTTTTGCCAAGGGCGGCGCGATGGAAGCGCTGTTGGAGATGCAGCAGCAGAAGGTGGTGCGGTATCTGGGGATCACGGGGCACTACCGGCCGGAGTCGCTGATCGAGTGCATCCACCGTCACGATTTCGATTGCATCCTGATGGCCATGAACGCGGCCGACCCGCACCACTACAGCTTCAACGAGCAACTGTTGCCGCTGGCGGTGGAGAAGCAGATGGGCATTATCGGCATGAAGGTGCCGGCGCGGGGACGCATTTTGTCGAGTTGGAATCCGCCTTCGATTGACGCGCAGAAGCACTCCTGGGAGGGCATGGCGGTGCAGACGTCGTCGCCGGGCACGCTGACCATGAAGGAGGCGATGTACTACACGCTTTCGCGGCCGGTGAGCACGGTCATTATCGGGTGCGACACGACTGCGCAGCTTGAGGAGAACGTGAACCTGGCGCGGGAGTTTACGCCGATTACGGATGCGAAGACGACGGAGCTGGTGGCGAAGTCGGAGCCTTGCGCGAAGCCGTCGTTGTTTTTCCGGTTTTACGATCGGCCGTGAAGAGTGAATAAGTGAAAGAGTGAATAAGTGAATGAGTGAATAAGTGAAAGAGTGACTCAGTGAAGTAAGTGAAACCCCACTCGCGGAGTGGGGTTTCCTGTTTGAGGATCAAGATCCGTTGAATGCAGGGACGCGATCGCTTCAGCTTGTTCGCTTCCTCAATACCCAGGTCGTCATGCAGCGATGGTCCTGGACGATGGTGGTTTTGAGGGGATCGACGAGGACGGCGTCGAGTTCGCCGGTGAGGTCGAGGAGCATTTCTTCGTCGACCAGAAACCACTTCGAACCGTCGGGGAGCAGGAAGAGGCCGCCTGGCAGGCGCTGGAAGTCCATGCCGATGCGGGAGCCGAGTCGGCAGAAGAAGAGCCCGCCGGGGCGCAGGACTCGCCAGAGTTCGGCGAGCATGGCGCGGAAGTGGTCTTCGTCGCGGGAGAAGTGCAGGACCGCGGAGCAGATGACAACGTCTGCGCAGGCATCGCGAAAGGGCATAGTTTCAACTGGACCTACAACGAGGTTCTCCGCCGGCAACTCTCTGCCCAGCGACGCGGCCAGCTTCCGCACATGCTCAACTCCCTCGGCGTTCCCGTCGATCGCAAACACCTCGCACCCCTGGCGCAGCAGGTAAACGAGATTGCGGCCGTAGCCGCAGCCGGCGTCGAGCACGCGCAGGTCGGGAGTGATGTTACCGCGGAGGAGCTGATCGAAGAGGTAGATGTCGATTTGGCCGAATTGGTCCTGGAGGTCGAGGGACAAGGGCGGTCCTTTGGAGTCGTGGTTGGTTTCCTTGGTACCCAGCGCGATTGCGGAGGCGACCGAAAAGCAGCCGCAGATCCTTCGACTTCGCTCAGGATGACAAATCCTAAGTTGAGGATGACGACATCCCAAGTTGAGATGACAACATCCTAAGTTAAGGCTGACAAATCATAAGTTCAGGACGACAACATCCTAAGTTCAGGATGACAAGTCCTAAGTTTCAAATCCTAAGCTCAGGTTGACAACATCTAAGTTCAGGATGACAAATCTCAGGTTGGATTCAGGTCGAGATAGAGACGGTAGTGTTCGTTCTTGATTGCCGTGAACGGGCGCAGGGTGAGCGCGTCGCTTGCAGTCTTGGCCTGCCAGTCCGTGGAGCCCTGCCCTGCCTGCGTCATGGCCAGCAAATCCTGCTTCCGCAGATCGCCGGGAATCTCGCCAACGCTGAACAGCGCCAGCGGCCCGTGCACGGCAGCGAGCAGATTGGGGTGCTGCGGATCGACGGGCTCGAGTGTCGTGGGCATGTCGAATTCGATCTCAATGCGGTCGCCGTTGGTCCAGGTGCGCTGAATGGTGGCGAAACGGCCGGGCTCGGCGCCGGTGACAAAGCGCTTGCCGTTGACGGAGATGGTGGTCTTCGGCCCTGCCCACGCCGGAATGCGCAGGTAGACGGGGAAGGCGGTGGGCGTATCCGTGGCGATGGAAATGCTGGTGGTGGGGTGATGCGGATAGCTGGTGTGCTGCGTGAGGGTGATGCGGCCGGAAGCGCGCTTCCAGTAGACCCGTGACGGAATGTAGAGGTTGACGTACACGCCGTTGCCATCGTGGAAGTACGCGCTGATGCCGTAGTCGGCGGTGATCTGCGAGAAGGTGCCGGTGCAGCAGTGCCACTTGTAGGGGTGGTAGAATTTGGAGCCGTCGTTGGAGTAGTCGGAGTAGTAGAAGCCGTGGCCGTCGGGCTGGATGGGCTTGGCGCCGAGGATGCAGTTGTAGAGCACGCGCTCCATGCTGTCGCCGTAGCGGCTGTCGCGGGTGGCGCGGATGAGATAGCGGGTGATCTTGAAGTGCGCGTAGGAGCCGCAGGGAGTCTCGAAGCTGGAGTGGGTTTTGCCGAGGCTCTGGCCGACCTCGCCGCTGCCGGGGACGCGGAAGGTTTCGTCGGGACCCCAGCCGCCGGTGGCGAAACTCTGCGTGGTGCGCAGGAAGTCGAAGCCGTTGCGCGCGGCGCGGAGATACTTTTCATCGCCGAGCACGAAGTGAGCCTGCATGGCGGAGCTGAGGCAGTTGATGTGGCTGTAGGCGTGCTTGCCTGGGAGCACATTTTCGCCGCGAGCGAGGGGATCGAAGTACCAGTCGTTGGGCAGGAAGCGGACGGCGAGGTCGCGGTAGCGTGGGCCGGCGCCGCGCTGCCAGGCTAGAAAGGCGTTCTCGGGAAGGGTGTAGGGCTCGTCCCACGCGAACGACTCGTCGCGATGGTTGCGGGCATGTTCTTCGGCGCGGGAGATGCCGCCGGGGGGCAGGTGGGCCTGCACGGAATCGAGGGTTTTGTTGAGCGCGGCAAGGGCTCCGGGCGCGGCGGTGTACTGGTGCGCATCGAGCAGGCCGATGGAAATCTTGTCGTAGGTGTAAGCGGGAAAGCGATTGTCGCGCCAGAAGTCTTCGCTGATGGCGGGGGCGAAGTTGCGCACCAGCGAGTGGACCTTGTCGCGCGTGGAGGGCAGGCCGGTGGCGGCGTAGTCGCGGCAGAGGCCGGAGAGGTATTGCCCGAAGCTGTGCCCGGGAGCGAAGCCGTTGTCGCCGGGCTTGTCGAGATCGGCGAGAGGCGCCCAACTGTACCATCCGCCCATGTCGTCGCCGGGCGCGGGCAGGCCGGCGCGCTGGCGGAAGGGTTTGAGCAGACGGTCTTCATCGAGCGCGGCATAGAAGGCGTGATTGGCTTCGAACTGCTGGCGCATGCGGCCGGGGAGGAGCTCGACTTCGCCGTAGTTGAACTGCTGCAGCGGCGGCGGGGCGGCGGGAGTATCGGCGGAGAAAATGGTGTGCGGAGCGGCGGCAGTGAGCGCGACGGCGGCAGTGCTTTTCAGAAACGAGCGGCGGGACTGGGACATGGCTTCCCCCGCCTGCATTGTACGACGGCTCATGTCTTTATAATCGAGGGATAGAGCGGAAGGAGCTGGGATGCCCGCGTATGAGTATGAGTGCCGCGAGTGCGGCGGACATTTTGAGCGGCGGCAGAAGATGTCTGAGGCGGAGGTGGCGGCTTGCCCGCAGTGTGGCGGACCGGTGAAGCGGCTGATCAGCGGCGGTGCGGGCGCGATCACCAAGGGTGGTTCGGCGGGTCCGGCGTGTGCGATGGGCGGCGCGTGCGAGATGCCGGCGATGGGTTGTGGCGGCGGTTGCGGGTGTGCGCATTAGGCGTTTTTTTGACGGCGTTGAAAAGAAGCGCGTAAGGGAGCGACTTCAGTCGCGCCGCAAAGAGCCACAAAACGTGCCGGGCTTTAGCTCCTGGGCGAAGCGGATTCCCTGATCTGCGGCGCCCTCCAAGATTCCAAATTCCCCGAGGTTCAAAGACGACATGGCGACGATTGCGCAGGAACTTTCGTTTGAGCAGAAACTGGATCAACTGGCCCGCGTGGCCGTGGAAGTTGGGCTGGGCCTCAAGCGCGGGCAGGAACTGGTGATGACGGCGCCGCTGGAGGCTGTGCCGCTGGCGCGGCGCATCACCGAGCAGGCGTATCGTGCGGGCGCCTCGCTGGTGACCACGCTTTACAGCGATGACCAGGCGCTGCTGGCGCGGTTCAAATATGCGCCGGATGAGGCGTTCGATCGCGCAGCGGGTTGGCTCTACGACGGCATGGGCGCGGCGTATAAGAGCGGCGCGGCGCGGCTGGCGATTGCCGGCGCCAATCCGGGGCTGCTGTCGAACGAGGATCCGGCGAAGGTGGGGCGCGCCAACCAGGCGGTTTCAAAGGCGTACCGGCCGGCGCTGGAACTGATTACGCGTCACCAGATCAACTGGACCATTGTGGCCGCGGCAACTCCGGCGTGGGCCGCGGCCATGTTTCCCGAGGATGCGCCCGATGTGGCGCTGGCCAAAGTGTGGGAGGCGATCTTCCGCACCACGCGGGTAACCGGCGAGGACCCGGTGGCGGAGTGGAAAGAGCACGATGCGGGGCTGCATCGGCGCGCGGAATATATGAACGAGAAGCGCTACGCGGCGCTGCAGTATCGCGGGCCGGGAACGGATTTCCGCCTGGGGCTGGCGGACGATCATCTGTGGATGGGCGGCGGAACCACGGCGGGGAACGGGATTTATTGCATTCCCAACATGCCCACGGAGGAGATTTTCACCACGCCGCACAAGGATCGCGCGGACGGCACGGTGCGCGCGAGCAAGCCGCTCAGCTACCAGGGCACGATGATTGAGGGGATCGAGGTGCGGTTCGAAGGCGGGCGCATTGTCGAGGCGCATGCCACGCGCGGGCTTGAAGTGCTGGAGAAGCTGATCGGCACCGATGACGGCGCGCGCCGATTGGGCGAGGTGGCGCTGGTGCCGCACTCGTCGCCCATTGCGGCCAGCGGGATGCTGTTTTACAACACGCTGTTTGACGAGAATGCTGCCAGCCATATCGCGCTGGGGCAAGCCTACACGTCGTGCCTCAAAGATGGCGACAAGCTGACGCCGGAGGAACTGGCGGCCAGGGGCGCGAACGACAGTTTGATTCACGTGGACTGGATGATCGGATCGGGCGAGCTGGACATCGATGGGATTACGGCTGCGGGCGCCGCGGAGCCGGTGATGCGACGGGGCGAGTGGGTGTAGGCAGTTCACAGTTGTCAGTTCTCAGTTATCCGTGATCGGTAGTTATGAGAGCAAAGAGCAGATGCTGTATCCCGGGCAGAGGCTTTGTAACAGGGCATGACTTCAGTCATGCCGCAAGAGCGCCAAAAAGGATTTTGGGCTTTAGCCCCTGCCCGCCGCGATACACCAACCGCGGAACTGCTTTAGTTCCGCGTCTAAGAGACGGCAGGTGTGGCAAACGATGCGCATTCGATCTGCAAGTATTCTTTTGGTTTTTGTAGCGGGCGTGATGCACGCCCAGGCGCCTTCGGCAACGCAGAGTGGAGCCCAACCGGCGCCCGCCCCTTCACAAACGCAGGCGGTGCCGGCCGGGACGCAAAACCAGCCCGTCGCGCCGATGGCGCCGGTGACAGCTTCGGCCCTGCTGCAGCCGGCGCTGACGGAGACGCAAACCACCCTGAACCTGCTGAAGCTGGACAAGTGGAAGAAGGGCTCGGTGCGCGACGAGGCGGGCGAGAATGTGAATGCGCTGCTGCGCGATCTGCAGACAAATCTTCCGCCGCTGATGACCGCGGCCGACGCGTCGCCGACCGCCCTGAGCCAGGCGATTCCTCTCATCAAGCACCTCGACGCGTTTTACGACGTGCTGCTGCGCGTGGAAGAGGCATCGCGGGTGTCGGCGCCCAGCGAGCAGGTCAGCGCCTTGCAGCAGTTGTTGCTCAGTGTGAACAAGGCGCGCATCGCCTACGACGATCTGTTGCAGGCGCAGGCTGCCAGCCACGAGAAACAGGCATTCGCCCTGCAAACGGAACTGCAGGCGCAGAAGGAAACCATCGCCGCGCAGCAGGCCAAGGCTACGGCGGTTGCGGCCACGCCGTGCAAGCCGGCCACGCCGGCGCATAAAAAGAGGCGGAGTGCGAAGTCGGCAACCAAGCCGGGCGCGGGAACGCCGGCGGCGCAGAAGCCGCAGTGACCCGCCCAAACTCCATCGAATACACTCAATCCATCTGCTTACAGCCGGTTGCGCGTCGAGCGCCCGGGAACCCCACCCCACCGCCGCGCGTATCCATTAAGGTGAATAAGGAGAAGTCATCATGAGCGGGGTCGCTTATCCCAACACGCAAGCCATGTTCTACGAGCAATACGAATCGGTTCGCCGCGACGAGGTGGTGGGAATCCTGCTGGCCCTGTTCCTGGGCACCTTCGGCGCGCACCACTTCTACCTGCGCCGCACCGGCCTCGGCATCCTCTATTTAATCTTCTTTTGGTCCGGAATCCCCTCCATCCTCGGCTTCATCGAGTGCTTCTTCATGCCCGGCCGCGTTCGCGAGTTCAACGCCATCCAGGCCGCCGGCATCGCCTTCATCCTCGGCATGCCCGTGCCCCCCGGCTGGGGATGGCCCCCTATCAACGTCCAGGTCAACGTTCCCGCCGCCGCCAACGCCGCTCCCCATCCGGCCTCCACCCTGCCTTTGCCCGGGGCCCTCATCGCCTGCCCAAACTGCCAGCACACCAACGTCGCCGGAGCGCGGTTCTGCTCCGCCTGTGGGTCGGTTCTGTAGGGAGCGAAATGCACCAGAAATGGTGCTTGTGGAAAACTTTGTCAAGCCCCTCGCGCGAAAATACTTTGTAACTCCCTTTAAAATGAGTGCAAGATTTTTCCGGAACATTGCCGGTTTTGTTTCCGTTTCTGTCATCCTTTAAGCAGTCAGGAAAAACCAGTGCCCGCTTAATGGCGGGCATTTCCTTTTTCCGCTCCCCGAAAGGAACTGCCCATGTCCGAATCCGCCGACCCCACCCCCGTCTCCGAACCCGCTGCCGTTCCCCTTTCCCCCATCGCCCTCAACGGCCTCAACGTCACCGTCCAAAACTGCTGTAACGCCTACAACAAGGCCTTGATTGCCGAACGCTCCAAGGGCGTAAAGGGACACGAAGCGCGCGAAAAAGCCGTCGAGAAGTACAGGGACCAAATGCCATATCTCTCCTCCCAGGCAAATATTCGCGGCTACATCGCCTGCGTAGCCCACGCCATGCTCATCGATATCATTCGCAAGGACGATGGCACCAAACTCCTTTACGCAGCCCAGATCGCCCTCGCGGCCCTCCCTCGCGAAGTCAGATCTGCAGGCCGTCGCAAAGCCGAGGAATGTTTACCAGAAAATTAATACCCCCCACCCCTACCCCCCTTCGCTAACCCGTTTATCTGCCATCTCCAACTGCTGCCAACTGCCCACTGCTCATTGGCCCACTACCAAGTGGAAATAACGAACTAGTTATTGAGCCGGACGCCCCAACATAAAAGCAAGACTTCACGCGTCCCGCAACCATCTTCCCACCAGAAGCGTGTCATCCCGAGCCACCAGAAGCGAGTCATGCCGAGCGCAGCCGAGGGATCTGGGGTTGCCTCTCAAGCGCTCCGGCATCCTCTGTTTCGGGATTTTGCCCATGCGGCCGCCCGACCATGATTGACCGGATGATTTTCCTCAGAGGGGGAAAGAATTAGAGCATTTTTCAAGTCAAGTGCTAACAAAACTCCGTGCCCCATCCTTGCGCCTTCTTTCTGGCGCAAGGGTGGGAAGCCACAAGAGTCGACCCTGACCGTAAGCACTTCACTTAAATGCGCGATAGCTCGCCCGATCCGCCTCCCAGCCGCGTTACCATCTGACTTGCCATGACTAACGCGTCCTCCAGCGGAACCTTCCTGATCGGCGGCGACCTGCCCGTGCATCGCCTCGGCTACGGAACCATGCGCCTGGTGGGCGAGGGCGCGTGGGGCGAGCCCTCCGATCCCGCCGAGGCCCGCCGCGTCCTCCGCCGCGCCGTCGAGCTTGGCGTCACGCTGATCGACACCGCCGATGCCTACGGACCCGAAACTGCCGAGCGCCTGATCGCCGAAGCGCTGCACCCTTACCCCGCCAACCTGGTCATCGCCACCAAGGGCGGCATCACCCGCCAGGGCCCCGCCAAATCCGAATACGTGGGCCGCGCCGGGTATTTAATCCAATGTGTGGAGATGAGCCTGCGACGGCTCCGCCTCGAACGCATCGAGCTCTATCAGCTCCACCGCATCGACCCGCGCACCCCGCTCGAAGAGAGCCTGGGCGCGCTCGCCCAGATGCGGCAGCAGGGCAAGATTCGCCACATCGGCCTGAGTGAAGTGACGCCCGCCGAGGTGGAGGAAGCCCGCAAAATCGTCCCCATCGTGACCATTCAGAACCGCTACTCGCTGGCCGACCGCCGCCACGAGCAGACCCTGGCCTGGTGCGAACGGGAGGGCATCGGCTTCCTGCCCTGGTATCCCATGGCCGCGGGCAAGCTGATGAACCAGAACGCCGCCACAAAGCAGACCGTCGCGCCCGCGCTCGCCAGCACCCTCGCCCGCATCGCCCAGCGCAACAACATCTCCGTGGCGCAGCTCTCGCTGGCGTGGCTCCTAAAGCGCTCGCCGGTCCTGCTGCCCATCCCCGGCACCTCGAACATCGGGCACCTGGAAGAAAACATCGCCGCCGCGTCGCTCAATATCGACGCCGATCAGTGGCAAGAGATTGAAGCAGCGCTCGCCGGCTAAGAGGCGCGCCCGTGGGCTTTCTCCAGACACCACAAAAACGTAGAAGCAACTCCAATGGCCCGGTCGCTTTTGCAGTCGGTCGCACCAAATCTACGTCAAAATCACAGCTTCGGATGCTCTTCCTCTGCCCTGAGCGTCTAGTTCAGGTGCGAAGCGAACTAGCATCCCATCGCGAAGCTTCTCCCAATCGCCGCTTAACGATGAAGGGATCAGGAACCAACTCGTGCCAGATCCATCGATGACGAAACCGAATCGCCTCCCATTGCTAGCGGATCGGAATCTCCCAACGAGATGGCCATCTTGGGACTCAGCCTCTATTCGCTTTGCTGTCACTTCCTGACGCTCGAAGCGAGCTATATATTCCTTGAACGCGTTCGTAGCCGCAGAATTTTCGCCTAAAGTCGTTTCGAGCTTTTCTTTGGTGAGAACACGAAACGGTTCAACCGAGATTATGTTGGCCGCATCCGACAACCGCGCAAGCATTTGAACCGCATACGGTTCATCGAATTCACGTAGGGCAACGTGAAGTGCGTCTTCAATGATATTGGTGTACAAGTGTCCTGTACTGCGGTCGAAATCTCCTAAGGCCATTGCTTCTTCCAAAATTGCACATGCCCTTTCTATATGATTGCGAAACTCGGTTCCGTTCTTCATGACACGATCTTGCTCACCAAATCTCCGGTAACACTCAGCGGCCTGATCTCGTGTGCTAATCCTCCATTTTGTTGGGCGCAATGCTAGACTCCCGAGGACAGATTCATAAATCGGTGCGGCTTCTGAATACCGCCCGAGCCGTGTCAAGATAAGCGCTCTGAGCGTTATGAGCGTTTCGTCCGAATCGCGGCTTATGCCAGCGTCGCACTCCACCAGAGCTCGTTCGTAGTCGTCCAGAGCACTTACTAAAAAATTGGCAAACTGATAACGGATCAGGACTGACTCAGGTGCGAGCTGTACTGCTTCCTCAATTTCCTGCAATGCTTTGTATGTTTCCTCTGCCCGACCCTCCACCAACGAACTTACCCGATATGCTTCTGCAAAGGTGGGTAAGAGCTCCTTCGCGGTGGCCACGTTCTTCCTCGCCTCATTAAAGTTGCGAGATCTACTCAGGTCGAGCGCATTATTTAGGTAGTATGCGGCGATTCTCTCATCTCTTGTCGATGCTCGAACTGCATGGAGGTCGAATTTGTAAGCGGCCTGTCTGACGGAAGACAACTGAATTTGTTGGCTTAGCTTTCTCGATGCCTGCTGAACTTTCTCAAATATCGCCTTATCAGGAGGAGCAAAGCGCGAGATGTAATCGGAAGCCACATCGGTCAGGGACAATTGAATGCCACCGTCGCGGCTCTTTGAATTGACCGGAGAGCGCTTCAACATGCTCGAGCTATGGAGTGTGCTCAGTGCGCGATCCACGTCTATTGGTTCGATCTGGCTGACGCCCTGCATCAGAAACAGAAGTTCGGTCGGTGTCAGCGGACGGCGTGCTGCCGCCAAAAGGTGCAGCACCCGTTTCTCATCGCTATCAAGCCGCGCGAACAGATTCTCAAAGCAATACTTCAGCACCTCGTCAAAGCCAGCATTGCGCTTAGCTATGAGTTTCTCGGGATCCGATCCCAATGAGACACTCTGAGCAAACCACTTGATCAGCAGCGGGTTGTAATAGAGTTGCTGAGAATAGCGTTCTAGTTTTTTCTCTCCGGCTGCGTAGAGCAATTCAATATTTAGGGAACGAGAGAAACGGCGCAGGAGGGCGACCGAAGTTTTGAGGTCCATCGGGTCCAGTTTGTATCGGATTTCCAGTTCCCCCAAGCCAACGCGTGACGTGAGCAGTATTTTCGAGCCCGCTGGAACGGATGTAAGCAATGGTCGAAGTGAGTTGTCTGTGACCGTTTCGTAATTGTCGATTACCAAAAGGATCTTAAAGAGGCTTAGGTAGTCGACTATTTCCTGAATTGCGCTTTCAAGGTTCTTGCTCTCTGGCGGTGCAGCCCCGAGCTCTTTGGCGAGGTTTTCGATGATCCCGAGTGTGGAGGTGATCGAATCCTTAATATCGCGTACGCCCGATGCGGTAAGGGTCTTAGTCTTCAGAGATGTCCAAATGATTGCTTCAAAAGGAGGGTTATCGGTAAGGCTCAGGATGTCGTAGAGACATTGGACAGCCAACGCGCTCTTGCCGACTCCACCCTCTCCAACGATTGTAATTACAGGATGCGCTGCCAAAAGGTGCTTACGGACTGCCGTTCGATCTGCCCCTCGACCGAGGAAACCAGTCTCATCGTAGTCGGGTAGCGGAAGATTATGCCTGATTCTAGTTGATCCAATCTGCCAAAACTCAGGAATTTGGAGACTGATCACGTACCCCGGATTCTCCTCCAACATCCTTTGGGTCGTCCGGAGTGTTGCCCATGGGAGGGAGCTATTAATGTGCAGAAGCTCCTTCGAGAAATCTAGGCAGGCAGGAAAGTCGTGCTCCTCCAGTGGACGCGAATGGCAGACACGATTCCTTACGGGAGCGAACGCCTCGATCTTGAATGGTACTGAGGAAATCCCGTCACCATATTGGCTTTTCAACTGCTCGATGGCAGGGCCTAGCACCTTAGCCAAGTCGGCGAAATCCATATACGGCAGAAGATCAACATCAGTTGGCCCGCTCGACATCGGCGAATCCTTGTGATCGAAGCTGTACCGAGAAATCGCATTTTGCTTGACGTCGTCCGGGATCGTGTCACCGCCGTGCGCTCCGGACAATAACTCTCTTTCTATTAACTCGCGGAGGTCAACCTCGACAGCCGAAAGAAGCGCAAAGCACGTGTTTCTGACTGCAGATGTGTTCGCCATTTTGCCTCTGAAAGATTTGGAGCGATTATAGCGCGGAAGCGGTGAACGCGAGTTGGTACGACATCAAGCGGGTAGAGTCATATGACGGGGCTCAGGCCCGCTGTTGTTGGAATTAACTCCCATTTCTTTCTCTGATCTGGTCGCCTCCACCGCAAATGCCAGACCCCGCGCGCCTCAGCGTTACAATGGCCACGACCCGAAGCGCGCTTCCCGGCTCCGGCTGAAAGCTGGCCTGCATCATGCACGAACACATCATTCTGCCGCTTCAAACCAAGCCCCGCCCCGGTCGCGGACGCATCTGGATTGTCATTCTCGTCCTCCTGATCGTCGTGCTCTTCAGCTTCCGCACCCTGGTTTCCTATTACGTCGAGAATCTGTGGTTCGGCTCGCTGGGCTACTCCTCCGTTTTCTGGAAATCGCTGCGCCTGGAGTGGGCCACGTTTGCGGTGTTCGGCATCGTCACCTTCCTGGTGCTCTGCGGATGGTGCCGCGTGCTGCTGCGCGTCTCCAAGCCCGATCTGCTCAGCGCCGGAACCTTCACGATCGGCAACCGCACGGTGCGCATCCCGCTGGACCGCATGCTCAGCATCGGCGCGCTGGTGCTCTCCGCCCTGATCGCGTTCGTCACCGGCGCCGGCATGATGAGCGACTGGCCCCGCTTCGCGCTCTACTGGTATCACCCGCAGGCCGCCGCCGCTGTTTCCGATCCCATCCTGGGCCGCTCGCTCAGCTTTTATCTCTTCACGCTGCCCGCGTGGCAGACGGTTTCCGGATGGTTGCTGACGCTGGCTATTCTGATGTGCGTGGCCGCGGTTTTCTCCGCGCTGATTGCCGGAGGAATCCGGCTCTCGCCCAATGGTTTCGATCACACGGCGCCGATGCCCTGGCGCATGTTCTCCGTTCCGGTGGCGTTCCTGCTGCTGGTGCTGGCCATGCGCGTCTACATCGGCCGCATCGAGCTGCTGCTTGAAGACCACACCGTATTCGGCGGCGTCACCTACACCGATGCGCACGTGTTTCTGGGCGGCATGATGTTCGTTTACGTGCTGCTGATCGTGGGCGCGGTCATCGCCGCGCTCAACTTCGTCACCCGGCCCGGCATGCGCTGGCTTGCCCTGGCGCCCATTCCGGCCATCGTTTGCTACTTCGTGGTTCAGCTGGTGGCCTGGTACGTGGGCAACTTCATCGTCAAGCCCAATCAGCTCGAGCGCGAGAAGCCTTACATCGCCTACAACATCGACTTCACCCGCCGCGCCTACGGACTTGATCGCGTGGCCCAGCACGAGTTTCCCGCGGAAACCGAGATTGCCGCAGCCGATCCCGAGCACAACCAGGCCACCCTGCAGAACATCCGCCTGTGGGATTGGCATGCCCTGCAGGACACCCTCCGCCAGATCCAGGAAATCCGCACCTACTACGACTTTCCCGACGTCGATATCGACCGCTACAGCATCAACGGCCAGACGCGCGAGGTGATGCTGGCCGCGCGCGAGCTCAGCGTGGAGAAGCTGCCGGAAAGCAGCCGCAACTGGATCAACGAAAAACTGATTTACACTCACGGCTACGGCATCACCATGAACCCGGTGAACGGTTTCACCCCGGAAGGCCTGCCCACGCTGATGCTGAGCAACATGCCCATCCAGAGCGTCGTCGGCAGCCCGGTAGTGAAGCAGCCTGAGATTTATTTCGGCCAGCTCACCGACACCGATGTCTACGTGAAAACGACCCAGAAGGAATTCAACTACCCGCAAGGCGAGACCAACAGCCTGACATCGTATGAAGGCACGGGCGGCATCGAAATGGGCGGCCTGATGCGGCGGATTTTGATTGCGTTCGACCGCGGCGATCTCACCAAGGTGCCGTTCAGCGACGACATCGGTTCGCAAAGCCGGCTACTCATGCGCCGCAGCGTGCGCGATCGAGTGCAGGCCCTGGCGCCATTCCTCACCTTCGATTCCGATCCTTACATCGTGGTGGGCGACGACGGGCGTCTGCAGTGGATGCTGGATGCATTCACCACGTCGGACACATTTCCCTACGCCACCCACTACCCGCTTGGCGACGGGCAGATCAACTACCTGCGCAACAGTGTCAAGGTGGTGGTGGACGCCTACAACGGCAACACCACGTTCTACGTATTCGATCCCGCGGACCCCATCGTCTCAGCCTATCGGGCCATTTTTCCGGCGCTGTTCAAGGATGCGTCGGCCATGCCGCCGGACCTGCGCCGCCACGTGCGCTACCCCGAACTGCTGCTGCGGCTGCAGGCGCAGGTTTACGGCCTCTATCACATGACCGATCCTGTGGTGTTCTACAACCGCGAAGACCTGTGGACCGTTGCTACCGAGGTGGGCCTGAGCGAGAGCGGGGAACAGGCAACCAAGCCCATGGATCCGAACTTCGTTCTCATGAAGCTGCCGGAAGAGCCGGATGTCGAGTTTATCGATATCCTTCCCTTCACCCCCGCCAACCGCAACAATCTCATTGGCTGGATCGCCGGCCGCAGTGACGGCGCGCATTACGGCACGTCGCTGGTCTACGACTTTCCCAAGACGCGCCTGGTGGATGGACCGATGCAGATTGAGGCGCGCATCGATCAGAATGCGCAGCTCTCCGGCCAGCTCACCTTGTGGAACCAACAGGGGTCGCACGTGCTGCGCGGAGCGCTGCTGGTGATCCCCTGCGGCAAGGCGCTGCTGTATGCGGAGCCGATTTATCTGCAGGCGCAACGCAGCCCCATGCCGGAGCTGCGCCTGGTGGTGCTGGCGTTTCAAGACAAGCTGGCCTACGGCACCACGTATGAAGCGGCGCTGCAGTCCTTGTTCGCCGGCGCGCCTTCGTCAATGAGCGGGGAGGCTGCCCCGCAGGCAAACGCCGCCGGGCTCAATGCGGCGGCTCCCACGGGCAAGGCGCAGAATCCAGCGGCGGAGTTGAATGGGCTGATCCAGGGAGCGGCGCGCGATCTGAACGACTACCAGCGGCTCACCGCGGAAGGCAAACTCGGCGAAGCAGGACAGAAACTGGAGCAGCTCAAGCAGAAACTCGACCAGCTCAACGCCCGCCAGAAATAGAGGTTCCGCGCGGCCATTGGAATCAGCGCCGTGCCATCCGCTGCGCGACAACATCCCCGTGCCCCATCTTTGCGCCTTTTTTCTGGCGCAAGGGTGGGCGACAGCCATGCCAGATGGGAACACCGTAACCAGTGTGGTGTCGCAAAAATTCGCTGAATGATGCAACCAATTTGTGAGACACCACGCTAGCTCACGCGCTTCGCCCGCGCTCCACGCCAGTAGAGGAACAGCCCGATCAGCACCGAGCCGGCCGTGCCGAAGATCAGCTCCGCTTCATAGATTTTGTCCGCGCCGCCCGGCGGGAAGAACGAAAGCACGATGCCGATCAGCACCACAGCAAAGCCCAGCATCCCGCAGATCCACACCCCAGCTTTGCCGCCGGGCACCAGTACCGCATGCGTGTTCTCCGCGCGATCGCGGCGATTCGCCAATTTGATCACGGCGGCAAACATGTAGAGAAACGGAATGAAGTAGAGGATGATGGCCGCGTTGACCACCATCTGGTAGGCCGCAATCACCCCGCTGCTGCGGATCTGGCTCAGCAGCAGGATGGCGCCGGAAAGCCCGGCCTGCACCAGGATGGAAATATAAGGCGTCTTCCATTTCGGATGAATCTTGCCGAAGGCCGCGGGAAGATAGCGATCGATGCCCACGACAAACGGCACGCGCGCAATGCCCGCGACGGTTGAGCCCACGCCGCCCGCGTTGCCAAAGGTGACAAGGATGGCCGCCAACATGCCGAGGGCGCCAATCTTGAGCGCCATGGAGCCGACGGTGATGGCGTTGAAGACGCCGCTCTGGGGATCGAGATTGGCGGCGGGCACCAGGGCGAGGATGGCGAAGGTGCCGGCGACGTACATGAGGGCGATGAGCGCGCCGGCGCCGAACACCGCACGCGGCAAGGTGCGTCGCGGGTCGCGCACCTCTTCGCTCATGGCGCTCACCAGTTCCAGCCCGGTGAAGGCAAACGCAATCTGCGACCAGAAGTTCACCGTGTCCCAGTTCAACGACGGCATCATGTTGTGCAGGGTGAAGTGGGTCGCGGACCCGTGTTTCATGGCCACAATTGCGGCCACCGCCACCAGGATCACCAGCGGAACGTAGGTTCCCACGCCGCCCGCGTTCTGCAGCCATTTGCCGATGTTGAGCCCGATGATGTTCAGCACCACCGCAACCAGCAGCAACGCCAGCGAGACCACCAGCAGAAAGGTGCGATCCTCCGCCAGCGCCGCGCCGCGGCCGCCAATAATGTAGGCCGACATCGACGCGCTGGCCAGCAGCAGCCCCGGAAAATAGAACACGGTGTAGATCCAGTAGGTCCATCCGGCAACGAAGCCATGAAACGGTCCGAAGGCCTCGCGCGACCAGGTGTACAGGCCGCCTTCTTCAGGAAACCGCGAAGAAAGCTCGTTGATGACGAACGCGCCGGGGACAAAGAAGAAGATCGCGGCAATGATCCAGAGGCTGATGGAGGAGGTGCCGTTGTGGCCGGCAGCCGCGATCCACCGCGGCCCCAGCACCGTAGCGATGTTGAACAGCAGCACATCCCAAAAGCCCATGGTCTTGCGCAGTTGCGATTTGGTGTCGAGCGGCGGCGAGGCTGGGATGGTCATGCTCCTACTTGGAGTGCAAAGAGGAATGATATAGGAACGGTGTCAGTTCAATCGATATAAGCTGGATGGATGGGTAGAGTGCACCAATGACGATTAAGGCAGAAAGCATCCTGGAGCGCGGGTCGAACATTCTCGAACCGCGATTTGTCAGGCATGGCTTCGTCTATAAGAAAATTGGCGCCGGTCCGAGCAGCGGCGGCCACTACGCCGCAGGGGAATTCAGGAAAGGGACTCGAAGAATTGAATTCCATTTTCGATACAGCCTTGGGATGGTCACCTATCACCTCGGCGCCCAGTCGATGTTTCATCAGGATTACATGCGATCGATCCTGGGGCGAGAGAATGCGAGTCACTACCCTGGTTTCTCGAGCGATCCGCTGGATGGCTTCCATCACTTGCTTCAGGATCTTGAAGAGCATTGCGGCGAATTCCTTAGCGGGAGCGATGAATCCTTCTCCAATCGGATTCAAGATGCACAGGCGAAACAATCCAGTAGCCCTGGAATCCCCGATTGAGTTTTGTTGGGCACGGTGAGATCGGCCGCGTTTGCCCGCCCCAAGCCCAGCAAGCTATCCTGTTTCTACCGCTGGCACGTGCGCCGGCCCGGTCCATCGGGCCTTCCGAATCCCCAAATTTCAGCGGCTCTGGCGGTTTCCAATCCAATGAAGATTCACGAATATCAGGCGAAAGAAATCCTGGCAAAATACGGTGTGCCCGTGCCCAAGGGCGAAGTGGCCAACACTCCTGAAGAAGCGGCCGCGGTGGCGCGCAAGCTCTTCGCCGATGGCGCATCGGGCGTGGTTGTCAAGGCGCAGATTCACGCAGGAGGCCGCGGCAAGGGCGGCGGCGTCAAAGTGGCGCGCACGCGCGAAGAAGCCGAGACGCACGTACAGAAGATCCTCGGCATGCAACTGGTGACGCACCAGACCGGCCCGCAGGGGCAGAAGGTGCAGCGGCTGCTCATTGAAGAAACGGCGGCCATCGATCGCGAACTTTACCTGGGCATTGTGCTCGATCGCGCCACCGGCAAGCTGGTGTTCATGGCGTCGCAGGCCGGCGGCATGGAGATTGAAGAAGTCGCCGCCAAGACGCCCGAGGCCATCTACAAGGAGAGCATCGATCCGGCGGTCGGCTTCGGCGCGTGGCAGGCGCGCAAACTGGCGTTCGCGCTCGGCCTCAAGCCCACGCAGATCAACCAGGCGGTCGCGTTCTTCCAGAGCCTCTACCGGGCGTTCATCGAAACGGATTCGTCGCTGCTGGAAATCAATCCCTTCATCACCACCAAGGACGACAAGCTTTTCGCCCTCGACGCCAAGATCAACTTCGACGACAACGCGCTCTTTCGCCATCCCGAGATCAAGGCACTGCGCGATGTGGCCGAGGAGGATCCGCTCGAAGTCGAGGCCAGCAAGTACGCGCTCAACTACATCAAGCTCGACGGCTCCATCGCCTGCATGGTCAACGGCGCGGGCCTTGCCATGGCCACCATGGACATCATCCAGTACGCCGGCGGAAGCCCGGCGAACTTCCTCGACGTGGGCGGCGGGGCGACGCAGGAACAAATTGAACACGCGTTTGAAATCCTGCTCAGCGACAAGAATGTGAAGGCCATCTTCATCAACATCTTTGGCGGCATACTGCGCGTCGACCGGCTGGCCACCGGCGTGGTCGCAGCCGCGCGCAATCTGAATGTGAAGGTGCCGATTGTTCTTCGTCTCGAAGGCACAAACGTAGAAGAAGGCCGCCAGATTCTCGCCGACTCGGGCTTGAATTTCCAGGTGGGCGCAACCATGAAAGAAGCTGCCGAAATGGTTGTCGCAGCCGCAGCGGGGGTGAAAGCTTAATGGCAGTCTTAGTCGACAAAAACACGCGCCTCATCGTGCAGGGAATCACCGGCAAGGAAGGCACCTTCCACGCCAAGGGCTGCGCCGAATACGGCACCAACGTGGTGGGCGGCGTGACGCCGGGCAAGGGCGGCACCATGCACGAGGGCTGGCCGGTGTTCAACACCGTCTCCGACGCGGTGAAGCAGACCGGCGCCAATGCGACCATGATTTTCGTCCCGCCGCCGTTTGCGGCCGACGCGATTCTCGAGGCCGAGGATGCAGGCATTCCGCTCATCGTCTGCATCACCGAGGGCATTCCCACGCTCGACATGGTGAAGGTGTGGGCCAAGATCAAGAATTCCTCTTCGCGGCTCATCGGGCCCAACTGTCCCGGCGTCATTTCGCCCGGCAAAGCGAAGATCGGCATCATGCCCGGGCGCATTCACAAAGAAGGCAACGTGGGCATCGTGTCGCGCTCCGGCACGCTGACCTACGAGGCGGTGCACCAGTTGACGCAGCGCGGCATCGGCCAATCCACAGCGATTGGCATCGGCGGCGACCCCATCATCGGCACCACGCACATCGATGCGCTGCGCCTGCTCAATGACGATCCTGAAACCGAGGCCATCATCCTGATCGGCGAAATCGGCGGATCCGCCGAAGAGGCCGCCGCTGCCTTCGTCAAGCAGCATGTGAAGAAGCCGGTGGTGGGCTTCATCGCCGGGCAGACTGCGCCTCCAGGGCGCCGCATGGGCCACGCAGGCGCCATCATCAGCGGAGGCCAGGGCACCGCGGCCGACAAGATGAAGGCCATGCGCGAAGCCGGCATCCATGTCGTGGTTTCGCCCGCAGAGATTGGCGAGACCCTGGCGCGAGCGATCGGCAAAACGTAAAGACAGCTTCAAGCCGCTGGCCCCTGGCGTCCAGATGCCCCATGCCATCGGAAGAATCTTTGCTTTCTTCTTGGCAGCGCGACGGGGAGGTGCATACAATCCAGCACCATGCACGAGCGCGCACGAATTGCCGGCTTCTCCCTGCTTGTCCTCCTATTCACCTTCGCCAACGCCCCAGCCCAAACGACCGGCACATTCGGCAACTGCGATCCGGTGATCCACGACCAGCTGGTCGGCGCAGAATGGCGCTCGCCCTCCGAGTGCGAACTGAAGTTCGACGCTTGGGTGCGCCCAAGACTCACCGCGGCGCTGGAGCCCGTCGTCGATAGCCTGACCGCTCACGGCTGGAGCGTGACTCGCAAGGTCGAACTGCAGTCGCTCACTGCCATTCCCCGGCACACCGAGGCCAGGCCGTTCGAGTTGACGGAGCAGCAATTGCATCAGGGTGGCGCGTTTTTTGTGCAGCTTGACATCGACAAGAGCTCCCCCGCATTTCAGCAGTATGATCAGCCCCTGCAGGCCGCCATGCAGAAATTCGGCGCGGCCCTCAAGCAGATGAATGCCGCGGAAATGACTTCCGCGCAGAATGCGATGCACGACGCGGCCAAGGCAGAAGAGGAACACACCACCATCGCGATCAGCGTGGTCATCAACTCCAGCGCAGTGGACATTCCCAATTTCAAGGGCGGCCACACCGTCACCCGTCTCTCCAGCGGAGGATTCGCCGTTTCCGCGCCCAATGTGCAGCCGCCCACTGGCGGCGACGAGAGCGCAGCGCAGCGCGTGATCTACGTGTTCCTTGGGCCATTCACTCCTCCGGCGCCGGCCGGGCCCACAACCGGGGACGAGACCATTCATGTGCGCGGCGGCCCGCTCAGCGCGGCCTCGGCAAAGCTGCTGAGCGTGCAAAATGTCGTGCTCCGCATCCAGACCGGTACTGAGCTGGCGCAGCAAGTGATCCAATCGATCGATTGGACAGCGCTGGACAATCTGTTGGCCGGCAAGTAGCGTGCAGGCTTTTTTCAGTGCCTGCTGTCCATCAACCCTGGCACCGCTAGCTCCGCTAACTCCGCCAACCCCGCTATCATCAAGACAGCCATGAGTCGAGTGAAAGAGCTGATGAAACCGCTGGCCGAAGACGGCGCGGCGCTTACCCGCGAGCAGGCAGCGGAGGCACTCGCGGAGATTCTGTCCGGCGAAGTGCCCGAGGTGGAAACCGCTGCCCTGCTGGCGGTGATGGCCACTCGCGGCGAGCAGGCGCCGGAACTGGCCGGATTTGTGGAAGCCATGCGCGCGCGCGCGGTGCCGGTTCCGCTCACGGATGAGGAACGCGATCAACTCGTGGACACGTGCGGCACGGGGGGCGGCGGTCCGCTCACGTTCAACATTTCCTCCGGCGCAGCGCTGGTGGCCGCGGCGGCCGGAGCGAAAGTGGCCAAGCACGGCAACCGCGCCGTGACTTCGCGCTGCGGCTCTGCCGATGTGCTCGAAGCGCTGGGCGTGCCGGTCACGCTTTCGCCGGAACTGGCGGCCGAATGCCTGCGGGCCACGGGATTCATGTTTCTCTTCGCGCCGCATTATCACCCCGCCATGAAGGCGCTGGCGCCGCTGCGGCGGGCGCTCGGGTTCCGCACCATTCTCAACCTGTGCGGGCCGCTCACCAATCCCGCCGGCGCGCGGGCGCAGGTGATCGGCGTTCTCGCGCCCAGCCGCGTGTTGCTGGTGGGCCGCACGCTGGCGGCTCTCGGCGCGCGGCGAGCCTTCGTGGTGCATGGCACGGATGGCATCGACGAGCTGACCACATCGGCCGAGTCGGTGGTGGCGCGCATCGAGGAGAATCCCGACGGCGGCACGCCGGAGATGAAGGCGGCACGCATCACTCCGGAGATGGCCGGCTTGCCGCGCGCGAAATTGGAAGACTTCATCGGCGGAGATGTGGCCACCAACGCCTCGCTGCTCTACGACGTGATCACCGGCATTCCCGGGCCGCGCCGCGATATCGTAGTGCTCAACGCCGCTGCCGCGCTGGTTGCCGCAGGACTCGCCGGCGACTTGAAAGAAGGCGTGGCGATGGGCGCCCAAGCTATCGATTCGGGCCAGGCTGCCGCCACGCTGGCCAGGTTGCGCCAGTTCGGAGAGAAATACGCTGCGAAGTGATGGCGGTTACGGCGTTCTTCCGGTGAGAACGTCCAAACTGCAGTCAGGAGAACAGCGCCATGCAAGTCTTTCGGTTGTTTCTCATCGCTTCGGTATTTCTTTCCGCATCGTGCTATGCGCAAGTTGCGAACCAGGTTGAACTCAAGATCGATGGTTCCAACCGCACGCTGACGGTCAGCGCGGAAGAGCGGGTCACAGCGGAGCCGGATGTGGCCATTCTGCACATTGGGTTCGTCACTCCGCCATCCGATGCCAGGCAGGCTTATGCGGCTGGATCCAAAATCTCCAACCAGATTGTGGCGGCGCTGAAGCAGGCCGGAATTCCTGAAAGCTCCATTCGCAGTGAATCGCAGGAATTGCAGAGCTGGGATCCCAAAGCGCACAAGTACCAGGTTCGGCAGTCCTGGGTAGTCAAGGTTCCTCCCGTGCGTGTCGCCGAGATTCTGGATATAGCGGTCAATGCCGGCGCCACCAACAGCGGGCAGATCGAGTGGACGGTCGAAGACGAGAAGGCGCTGGAAAACCAGGCGCTGGAGAAGGCCTCAGAAAAGGCCAAAGCCGACGCCGTGGTTTTGGCAAAAGGTATAGGTGTGCAACTCGGGAAATTGGTTTACGCGACCAACCAGATTGGAGGCGGGCGTATGCCGATTTCCTACGGTGAAGCCAATTTCGACTCGGCACCGACGAGCGGTGCCGCGCTGACGCCGCCGCTGGCGATTGAGCCGCACAAAGTGAGCCGCACGGCTAGCGTGTATGCCGTGTTCGAAATCGAGTAGGGGACTACAGCAGCCCCGAGCGACCGGTCAGGCGTCGGCCAGCGCGCAATCACCGCCCATACCATTGCCGCGGCCGCCCCAGCCTCACCCCGGAGTCGATCAGGATCGCCACCAGCGAAAACAGCATGGCGAGATCGAGCCGCGCTTCGTGGAGGAAGCCGAGCACTCCACGGTGCGTCGCGCTCTTCGACAACGGGAATGGCCCGATGGCGTGCCCCAGGAGAATGGGAAGCTTGGTGGTCGCCAGCGCGGTGACAATTACGCAGAGCAGTATCACCGCCGCTTCGCCCGTGTACAGATTGAACAGCACCGCTGCTCCCGAGACCATCTCCACCACGCCCACCGCCGGCGCCAGCAGGTGCGGCACGGGCAGCCCGATGAGCGCGAACCGTCCCGCGCCTAGTTCTTCCGGCAGCAGGAACTTCAGGATGCCTTCGGTGAGGAAGACGATTCCCACCACGATGCGGATGAGCAGCAGGGGAAGGTTGCGGCGCACTGGTCTCTCCCTGTTGCTGATTCTAGCGGCGGAGCCTCACGGCGCGGAGGCTCGAATCGGACACACCGTCTCCCACCCTTCGCGCGATGAGACTTCCCGACGGAGCTAGTCTTTTCCCAAACCATCTGCCTTGTGGTAGTTGGGGTGGGGTGAGAGCTTGATCTCTGGGATCGGGTTGGCCTTCAGCTCGTCGAGGACTAGCTGCACGCCTTGCTCGAGTTGCTTGTCGTGGCCCGCGGCGTAGTCCCTGGGTAGAAGCTCGACCTCCACGTCGGGAGGGATGCCGCGGTTCTCCACGGCCTTGTGGGTCGGTTGGCACATCAATGATGTGTTTGGAGTCCGGCGATCAGGTAGGGCTGTAGAAGAAGCTGGGGTCGGGTCCGAGATCGAGGACGACGGGCGGCTTGAAGCCGGTCTGGTCGTGGAGGTAGAGTCCGCTGCAGGCTAAGACGATGAGCAACAGAACCAGCAAACGGCGCCTTCTCATGCGATGGCCACCTCGATATTGGCTGTGCGAGTGACGGAAAGCACGGTGATGTCGTCTTCCTGGCCGTGGGCCTGTGCGGCTGCGGCGATCGCTTCGGCGGATTGGGTACTGATGGCGCGGGTGCGCTCGAAGCCGAAGAGCTCGCCGTGCTGGTTCTGAGCTTCTACTACGCCATCGGAGACGAGCAGCATGGATTGGCCCTCGATTAGCCGAAGCCGGAGGGTTGGAAACCCGACGTCGGGCAGCGCTCCGAGCGGCAATGCGCCGTCGAGCGCCAGCTCTTGGCCGTCGACATAAGGCGGCAGGTGACCGGCGTTGGCCAACTCGGCGCTTCCGTCCCGATCGATTCGGATAGCGAGACAGGTGACCAGGCCGCGGCCTTGCAGGCGCTCATTCAGCAATGCGAGGATTCTGCCGGGATCGGATGTGAACTTGAAGGCGGTGCGGATGGCGCCGACGATGAGGGCGGCGAGCATGCCGGCCTTCAATCCCTTTCCGGCCACATCGCCGACCACGATGAGCGTACTTCCATCGCGTGGGTCGGGAAGGATCTGGAAAAAATCTCCGCCCACTTCGCGCGACGGCTGGTAGACGCTGCGGATGTTGATGCCAGGGGTGGGAGGGAGCGTTTCGGGTATGAGGTACTGCTGGATCTCGCGGGCGGAGGCCATTTCGCCGGCCAGCAGAGCGCGGTCCTGAGTCACTCTTCGCTGATCGCGGAAGAGAAGGCCGAGGAGGATGAGAATGGACGCGGTGGTGAGCACGGCGCGTAGTTCGTAGAAAAGGTTGCTATAGGCCATGAAGATGTTGAGGGCCTGGACGCTGAACCAGACCGCATCCGCCGTTCCCCAGAGGAAGCAGAAGGCAACGAGGGGACGAAGGCGGGGAGGAATGCGAGTCCACGGCCAGAAAGCAACTGCCGGAGCGAAGCTGAGGAGCGCCCAGGCCGAAAGTGAGAAGACCTGAACCGGCATAAAGATGCGATTGATGCGGAGGTCGAGTCCGGCCGAACCGAGCCACTGGATGAAGAGGAGGAGATCGGCCGCCTGCGAGGCGGCGTAGAGGAGCCAGAAGGTCTTCGGCACCCGTCGGCCGGCGAGGGCGAAGAAGAAGAGCATCTGGAAAATGAAACCGAAGTTGCCGAGGAGGTAGATGCCCCCAAATATCTGGGAGGAGTAGTCAACCAACGCTGCGGAGCACAGCCGGTTAAGGCGCAGGCACGCGACCACGACACAGAGGAGCGCCAGCCAGAAAAGCTCACGGCGGGCGCGGTCGTAGTAGTAGAGGGCGAATGTGAGAACGCCGGCAATGCCGATGATGGAGTAAAGGACAACGAAGGGAAGGACGGCACGGACCTGGGCAACCAGGACCTGGTCACGCATGGCCTGGAGTACGCCGGCGCTGCCGATAGAGACATTTGGCCAGAGGCTTGCGGAGAAATCAGAGTTTGCGACCGGGCGGGAGGAGAGTCGCATGGCGATTGTGGCCGGGCTGGCGCCAGGCGAGTCGGCCAGCGGGTACAAACGGATGGTATTCAGGTTATCGAATCCGCTCGCCAGATTGCCGGAGCCGCCGAGCTTGCGTCCGTTGATGAAAAGCTCGTACGCAGAATCAACGCGAATTTGAACCGCCGGATCGGAGATGCCCCGCAAAGAATCCAGATTGGCGTGACAGCGGACCCACATGCGCGCGATGTCGCCGTGGAATTGGGTGTAGGGCTGCCACGCGGCGTCATCCAAAGTCGGCTCGGCCCAGGCTGGGTTGTCGCCGGCGTGCCAGACGCATTGCTGCGGCGACACTTCCAGAATGGATTGGGCGGGCAGCGCGGCCGGAACGAGGAGGAGCAGCAGTGCGAGCCCGCGCATGCAGGACCTCGGCCCGGCGAAGTTGAGGGTGGGCACGTGAATGTCATCCTCCTGGCGGGAAGCCTGAGCGACGGAAATCTTCTCCTCTAGAGAGAATTCATTCTCTCACCTTCCGATTCGGACATACTGTAGCCTAGTCGGTCATCAAGATGACGGATCGCCACTTCACCGCGCCGGTGGATGAGATCTCCGGCGCCGTTGAAAAAGTGTCCCCGGGCGGAAGCACCCTCAAGGAATACCCGGGACGACAGTTCCCAGTTCTCCTTCGCGTCCAACAGCGCCGCCCATATGTCGGCGCGGATCCTTTCTCTCGGTTAGTAACGATAAACGCTCCAGGTTCCGGGAGCATCCTCGTAACCATCGGTGCGTCACATTCAATTCAGGAGTTGACAGTGTTCGGGCAGCGGACGCGCCACCCCCTTGATCGACTTCGGAGATAAGAACGGATGCTGGACGCGGAGTCAACTCTGACACCTGGTGGTAGACTGGCTCGTCGCCTTGAAAGCTGAATATACACCCTGCGTGGATTCACTTCTTTGGCTTAATGCGTTACGAGGTTACAGAGTGAATTGCGGGAGGGCTGAGAAATGTACCCACGTCGGCGTGATTTTTTGAAGACCATCGCAGGATCGGGGATGCTTGCACTTGCTCCCCGCTGCGTGGAAGCTCAGGAACAGGTTGCGCGCGCCATGCGGGGAACCCCGCAGCCGCGGATCAAAGATATCAGCGTGATTGAATGCCAGCCCGCGGGCGTCCGTTTGACGGTGGTGAAGATCACCACGGATCAGGCCGGACTCTACGGCTACGGTTGCGCCACATTTACGCAGCGGGCGGATCTGGTCAAGCCCGCGGTCGAAAAGTATCTCAAGCCCTTCCTGCTGAACAAGACGGCCGACCGGATTGAAGATATCTGGCAGTCCTGCTACGACAGCTCCTATTGGAAGAACGGCCCGGTGCTGAACAATGCTCTCAGCGGCATCGATCAGGCACTGTGGGATATCAAGGGCCGGCAAGCCGGAATGCCCGTCTATCAGCTCGCCGGCGGAAAATGCCGCGAAGCCGTCGATTGCTACACCCACGCCAGCGGCGCTGAGTTTCAGGATGTGGTGGAGAGCGCGAAGAAATACATCGAACAAGGGTTCCGCAACGTGCGCGTTCAGGTGGAGCTTCCCGGGATGGCGGGCTATGGCGCCGGCCATTCGAGTGACAAACGTCCCAAGGCTCTTCACGACCAACCAGTCTTCGAGCCTGGTTACGCCATGCGCCGCAATTTGAAGTTGCTTGAATTCTGCCGCCGGGAACTGGGCGAAGAGATCGAGTTGCTCCATGACATGCATGAGCGCCTCACGCCCAACGAGGCGGTGCAGTTTTGCAAGGAAGCCGAGCAGTATCGAATGTTCTTCCTTGAAGATCCACTTTCACCGGAAGACCTGGATTACTTCCGGCAGATTCGGCAGAATTGCGCCACACCCATCGCCATGGGCGAGCTCTTTAACAACCCGCATGAATGGCAGCCCCTGATCGAAGGACGACTGATTGACTACATCCGCGTGCATCTGTCGCAGGTGGGTGGATTCAGCCCGGCGCGCAAGATAGCCATCCTCGCCGAACAGTTTGGCGTGAAAACCGCATGGCACGGTCCCGGAGATGTTTCGCCGGTTGGGCATATGGCCAACGTCACCTTGGATCTGGTGAGCTACAACTTCGGCATTCAGGAGTACTCGGCCTTCAATGAGCGGACACAAGCGATTTTTCAAGGGTGTCCGGAGATGAAAGACGGGTATCTGTGGGTAAGCGAGAAGCCCGGGTGGGGAATTGAGGTTGACGAGAAGGAAGCTGCCAAGTCGCCGTTTACGGCCGGCCCGTTGAATGGCGGCTGGGGAGAGATACGGCTCCGGGACGGTACCGTGATCAAGCAATAACGGCCAGGCATGCCGGTACAGGTTCCGCCTCACGCCGCCCGCTGACGCTTCCCGGACAGATTTGCCGCCAGGCGCGTAAAAGAACGCATTTCAAGACGGAGAACTGCATGAGACACGTGATCGGATTCATCCTGTTGCTATGCGCCCTGGTGGGGGCGTCCCCCGCAATAAGCCAAGTGAAGATGACGCGCGACCAAATGCTCTTCTACACCTCGGACTGGAAGGGGGATCGATTCCCCGATGGGCGGCCGAAGTTGCCGGACACATTGCTCAAACGAGCAGTGGACGTGTCCATCGAAGACATCTGGGACTTTCTGCGCGCGCGGGGCTATCAGAACCAATTTGAAGGTGGCTGGCAGGCTCTTCACATGGAAAAGCCTTTTGCCGGCCGCGCACTGACGGCGCAATATATGCCGACGCGGCCTGATATGGCTAAGTCCATCACCGCCGAGGGCAAAGCCGAGGGGCGGGTTGGCGGAACCAATATGTGGCCTATCAATGAACTGCAGATTGGAGACGTCTACGTGGCCGATGGCTTTGGCAAGATCATTGAGGGCACTTTAATCGGTTCCAATCTCGGCAACGGGATCGCCGCGCACACGCATACCGGATTCGTGTTTGACGCCGGCATACGCGATCAGGAGGAAAACCGGGAGATTCCCGAATTCAACGGCTTCTATCGCGGCTACGATCCCTCAGCATGGGCTCAAATGGAGTTGACCTCGATCAATGCGCCGATTCGCATTGGACGCGCGGTGGTATTGCCGGGGGACCTTGTTCTGGCCAAGACGGAAGGAGTTCTGTTCATTCCCGCAATCCTGGCCGAAGAGGCGATCGGCACCGCCGAATTCACCGGGCTCAAGGACGACTACAACTTCGAATTGAATCGCGAAGGCAAGAACGGCGCCGAGTTCGAGGGGGGATGGAATGCAAAGAAGTATGACGGCTTTGCCAAATGGATCGAAGCCCATCCCGAAAAGCTGAAAATGGAGCGGAGTGAATTCGACGCGATGTTGGCCAAAGCAAGGGCGCACGCGGAGGATTAAGCTCTGCCTGCTGAACCGGTAGGCAGATCGAAGCGTCACGGCGCCTGAATCGGAGCTTGCCCCAAGGTAACTGAAAAAATGCCTGGAAATCCAACCAGAAAGCACGGGAACGGCGCGCCTATCCGCTACATTCTCGTGCTATGGCTTCTGGTGTTGAGCGCCGTAGCATTTTTGGATCGCACCAATATTTCCATTGCCGGTGTCCAGATCGGTTCGGAATTCAAGATCGACAATGCTCGCCTGGGTTGGGTGTTCAGCGCATTTCTCATCGGCTATGCCTCCTTTCAAATCCCCGGTGGAGTTCTCGCGCGGCGTTTTGGCCCGCGCCGCTTGCTTGCGTTCAGCGTGATCTGGTGGGGAGTTTTCACCGCTCTCACCGCTTTCGTTCCCCCGGGGATGCGCGGCGCTCTGCTGGTACTGGTCCTGGTTCGCATTGCGCTGGGGGCCGGTGAGGCAATCATGTATCCGGCGGCAAACCAGTTTGTGGAACGCTGGATTCCGATTGCGGAGCGTGGCAAGGCCAACGGCATCATTTTTGGCGGCGTGGGGATAGGGTCGGGACTCACTCCGCCGCTTCTCACGGCAATCATTCTGCATTTTGGGTGGCGCGCTTCTTTCTGGTTCTGCGCCGTGGTTGGACTGCTGGCAGGCACGGTCTGGTACCTCGCCGCGCGCGATACGCCCGAGGAGCATCCCTGGGTGACTTCCGGTGAGTTGGATACGATCGTTAACGGCCGCGGCGACGCACAGGGCCGGAGCGCAGCACCGAACCTCCGCGCCGATGGCAGGCCGGCCGCGCCTTGGAGAAAAATCTGTTGCAGTAAGGAAGTTCTCGCCCTCACAGCCAGTTATTTTGCCTATGGCTACGTGGCGTGGATTTACTTCAGTTGGTTCTATATCTATCTGGCCCAGGTGCGCGGCCTCAATCTAAAGGCGAGCGCACTGTACTCGATGTTTCCGTTCATCGCCATGACGCTGGGTTCTCTTTTCGGCGGAGTCGCAAGCGATTGGCTCGCGCGCCATGTCAGCATCCGGGCGGGGCGCTGCTTTCTTCCGGCGCTTGCCCTTGGATGCACCGCGATTCTCCTGCTTTTTGGTTCAAGAGCACAGGATCCGCGGGTTGCCAGTGCTGTCCTGGCTTGCGGGGCAGGTGCTCTGTATCTGTCGCAAAGCTGCTTCTGGTCAGTATCCGCCGACTTTGCCGGAGAGTTTGCAGGGATGGTTTCCGGAACTATGAATATGGGCTGTCAGATAGGAGGCGCCGTAACTGCTTCGCTCACGCCATTGATTGCCTCGCACCTTGGATGGGAGGCCTCTTTTCTGATGGCGGCCATTCTCGCGGTGTTGGGCGCTCTCGCATGGCTCGCCGTAGATCCACGTGCCCGTCTTGCCGGGACCGCCCGCTCTTAACCACATCGAGGGTCGTCAGGTTCCTGATCGGCGCCGATCGGCGAGAATCCAGAGCTTAGCAGGCCCGACCCCAGGCGGCGCGGAGTAGGATGGATTGCGAAAGTTCAGAGAGGAATCCATGTCTATGTCCGGCGAGGGCAAGCCCCGCTACAACCGTCGCAGCGTTCTGAAGTCCACTTTGGCCGTGCTGGCCGGCGGCGCTCTTGGCCGGACCGCGCAGGCTGCGGAGCCCGCGATCAAGAATGTGAATCCAGCCTCAAGCCCTTCGGCTTTGAAGATTACCGACATGCGCTACGCGGTGGTGGTCAAGCCGGGCCCAAGCCCCTGCGTTCTTATCCGCATCGACACCAACCAGGGTATCTACGGCCTCGGCGAGGTGCGCGATATCGCCGGTCCGCAGTACGCAATGGTATTGAAGAGCCGCATTCTCGGCGAGAATCCCCTGAACATCGACTTTCTCTTTCAGAAGATTGCCCAGTTTGGCGGCAACGCCCGCCAGGCCGGTGGAGTTTGCGCGGTCGAGATGGCGCTCTGGGACATAGCAGGCAAGGTGTACAACATCCCTGTCTACCAGATGCTCGGCGGCAAATGGCGCGACTCGATCCGCATCTACGCCGACACCACGGAGTCACAGGACCCGCAAGAGTATGGGCGGCGCGCCAAAGAGCGCAAGGCGATGGGCCTCACCTGGATGAAGATGGATCTGGGCATCAACGTTTTGGACGGGATACCCGGCACGGTGATGCGGCCTGCCGGTCTTGACAAGTGGGAGTTGCACGATCAACCTCATCCGTTTATCGCCACCGAAGTCACCGACAAAGGGATCGACCGGCTGTGCGAGTATGTTGCCGCGGTGCGCGAAAACATCGGCTATGACATGCCTTTGTCCATGGATCACCTGGGCCACGTGGGCGTAAAGTCTGTCATTCGCCTCGGCAAGGCGTATGAGAAGTTCAATCTGGAATGGATGGAGGACGTCATTCCCTGGTTCTACACCGATCTCTTGAAGGAGATTCGGGAAGCCAGCCCCACTCCCATTTTGACCGGAGAAGACATTTACCAGTTCTCCGACTTCGAGACGCTCTGCAGGGAACATGCGGTCGACAAGATTCACCCCGACCTCGCAACCTCAGGCGGCATTCTCCAAACTCACCACATCGGCGACATGGCGTTCCGCTACGGCGTGCCCATGGCGATGCATTTCGCGGGAACCCCGGTGGGATGCATGGCGTGCGTTCACTGCGCAGCCGCGACGCGGAACTTCCTCGCCCTCGAGAACCACTCCCTGGATGTGCCGTTCTGGCAGGACTTGGTGACGGGAATTGAGAAGCCCATTATCGACAAGGGT
>DASZLF010000038.1:0-1882 GCA_035552555.1 Occallatibacter sp. | reverse complement strand
GTAAGAGCGTTAGAGCGGAACGGCAATATGCCGAAGGTGGCGACCCGGTACGGAGTGGTCGCGGGGCGCATGGATGCGGCATCGCGAGTGAGCTCGTTCAAGGGCATTCCCTTCGCCGCGCCGCCGGTGGGCGATCGGCGCTGGAGAGAGCCGGTTCCGCCGACGGCGTGGAAGGGCATTCGCGATGGCTCGCAGTTTGGCGCGAGCTGCATGCAGCGCGTTCACGGGGATATGCTGCCGTGGACGAAGGAATTCCTGGTGCAAGGCCGGGTGAGCGAAGACTGCCTTTACCTGAACGTGTGGACGCCGCGCACGCAGAGCAGCGCCAACCTGCCGGTGATCGTGTTTGTGCACGGCGGCGGGTTTGTGGAGGGCTCGGGATCGATTGCGGTCTACGACGGAACACGGCTGGCGAGCACGGGCGTGGTGGTGGTGACTATCAACTATCGCATGGGCGTGTTCGGATTTCTGGCGTATCCGGGACTGACGGCCGAGTCGCGCCATCACAGCTCCGGCAATTACGGACTGCTGGACCAGATTGCGGCGCTGCGGTGGGTGCAGGGCAACATCAGGAATTTCGGGGGCGATCCGCGCAAGGTGACGGTGTGGGGCCAGTCCGCCGGAGCCATGAGCGTAGGCGCGCTGCTGGCGTCTCCTCCGGCGAAGGGGCTGTTGCAGCGGGCGATGGCAGACAGCGGAATCGGGATCGCGAGTTTCCCCGTGCCGAATCTACAGACCGCCGAGCAGGCGGGGGTGCGTTTCGCCGCCGACCATCACGCGCAGAATCTGGAACAACTTCGCTCGATTCCGGCAGAGCATCTGCTGCCCTCTCCGGAGAACCATTCCCTGGGCTTTGGTCCGATTGTGGATGGGTGGGTGCTTCCGCAGGCGCCAAATGCAGTGAACCGGGGTCCGGGCGGCAGCGACGTGCCGGTGATCGCAGGAAACCAGGCGAATGACAGACTTCTGGGCGCGCCGCCTGTCCGCACGCTGAAGCAATTTGATGAAGTGGCGCAGCGGCGATTCGGCCCGATGGCTGAGGAGTTCGAGCGGCTCTATACGGTGGGGGCCGACGATGGCGCGCAGGTGCAGCGAGTAATGGAGGAGAGCGACCGTGACCGGGAACGCGTTTCCCTGTTTCTATGGGCGAAAGCGAGGCTGCAGCACCACAAGAGTCCGGTGTACACATACTTTTTTACTCGCGGGATACCGTGGCCCCAGCATCCTGAGTTCGGGGCTTTCCATACGGGCGAGCTTCCCTATTTCTTCCGGAATTTGCAGGCGCTGGATCGTCCATGGCAGCCGGCGGATTTTGAAGTGTCGAGGATCGCGTCGGGATATCTGAAGGCGTTTGCAGCGGCGGGCGATCCGAACGCGGCCGGCCTGCCCGAATGGCCAGCGGTGAAGCCGACTGCGCCCGAGACGATGGATCTGGGAGAAAAGATGCAGCCGATGCCGCTGGCAGACCGTGCGCGGTATGAGTTCTGGGTGAAGTACTTCAACTCGCCGGCCAGCAGAAATGCACCGTTGTTTTAAAAGTAACGGGTGTTGGGAGACCGGTGCGTCGGGTTGAATCGATTTAAGACAAAGCCGTGCGAATGCGGCAGCCCCGCTGATGGAGAGGAGTCGAGCCGTGGATTCCGAAGATCGCGCGGAATGCTTTTGACCAGTGAACCCGCTACAGGTTGAACCTGCTACAGGTTAGGTGGCGCGCTCAACATTGGCTGCGTTCAATCCTTTGGGCCCCTGCTGGCACTCGAAGGAGACGCCGTCGCCCTCGTTCAAAGTTTTATAGCCCGAGTCCTGAATCGCCGAGAAGTGCACAAACACATCCTCGCCGGTGGAACGCTGGATAAATCCATAACCCTTGGCCCCGTTAAAC
>DASZLF010000037.1:0-72344 GCA_035552555.1 Occallatibacter sp. | reverse complement strand
GCGAAGATCGAACAGGTACTCCCGGCAGGCTTGTTCGGTGCTGAAACGTCGTTCCAGTTCCAGAAGCGTGCGCGGGTAATCCTCTTCCATGACCTCGAACACTACAGGTTGGGGTAACCTGAGTCAAATGGATACCCAGTTTCGGGAATTTACTGGGAACATCCCGTCTGTCCCCAGGTTTCCGGAATTACGATCCGGGCAAGACGTGCCATGTACGGACGATAGCACCAAAGAGGGGGAATAGGTATCATGTCCCCCTATTCCCATTAAAGCCTGGACTTTCAGTTCCACGCCTTCGCTCCCGTCTCTTGCTCCGTGGTCGTACAAATTTACTCCGGTCAGCGAGGTGAACGGGTATCCCGGAATGGTCCCGTTGCCGACTGGCGGGATATTTAACGACCTGACAAATGGTACGGGAGCGGCAGGGCAGAACTCTCCGACGCCCGCAGAGAAGTTCTTCACCGCTCACTTCATCATTAAAGCTCCTATGAGCGGCGTTGGAGGGCCGTACTTCGATCCGTCCTACGGCATCACTTACAGTAGTGCATGCGACTTTGAATCGAAATCAGTTGCCGCGTATGCCAATCCGGTTGTCGGCACGAATTACTACTCAGTACGCCCGCAGTGGGGCGGTTGCAGCGTCACGTTAAACCCCTAAGAGGTCACGATGTTGAGAATAGGTGAATCCTTTGCCTTGTTCGCGCTTCTGGCGGTTTCGTCGATCGCGTTCGCCGTAGCCCATCCGTTTACCATTACCGGGCGATTCGATGCCACGAGTACTGCTTACGGCAAGAACGGCAGTGTTCCTCTCGATGTCCGCGAGATACGTTTCGATGCCAAGAGACCCAACCGCGATCTCAACTATTACAGGCTGCTAATAGAATTTGCACCCAGCAGCGGAAATTTCTTCTGGGTCGTTATCGGGGAGGACGCAGATTCGAGGGATGAATCGAGGCAGATCCGGGCGTTGAAGAACGATCGCATTGCGATTGTGCACAACAATTGCTTGGCAAATCTGCTGCCCGAAAGAGATGCAGCTCTCTACGTGCGTGAAACGTGTGGTCACGCCGCAAGCCTGGACGATGCGGAATCGATCGCACTATCGGCAGCCGCCAAACTCAACAATCCCCCGGGCAGCCTAGAGCGGCCGAACACCTGGCGAAAGGTGAATGTCGACGGGCTGGGAACCGACTTTCTGGTTTCGCCCGACAGCGCGGCTCCCCCGTCAGCGGGCCCTAGGATTACCGAAGTCAAGTGGGACGGCAAGCACTGGCTGGTCACCCTGCAAGGTCGCTGGCAGGAGCAAGTCGTCTTAAGCGAAAATTACGACGTAATCTCCCACAAGAAGATCGAGTGAACAAGGGGAATAAGGGGAAAAGGGGAATAGGGGAATAGGGGGGGAATAGGGGGACCTGGGGGACATGATACCTATTCACCGCAATTCTAGCTGGGGGGACCTGGGGGACATGATACCTATTCACCGCAATTCTAGCTGGTCAGCGACCGGACGATATCACTACGCGGGGGAATAGGTATCATGTCCCCTGATTTCGTTCGTATTGCAGAAGCGATTCTCATTCCGATCTACGGTGAGGAGCAAATCAAGTCGGAGTTGCCACTGTCCGCAGTTCTGAAGGATAACGTCTGGATCGTGACTGGCCGTCTCGCTGAGGGGATGGCTGGCGGAGTCGCAGAGGTGAGAATCTCCAAGATGACGGGGGAGATTCTAGGCGTCACTCATGGCAAGTAGGAGATTGACAACCGCTTGCGGGAAATAGGGGAAATAGGGAAATAGGGGGAAATAGGGGAAATAGGGGAAATAGGGGGACATGATACCTATTCCCCGACGGGTGTCCCGGGGCATAGGAAGCGCTTCCGGGCCAGCCGTCCTATCTCGTCTCCGTCAGCGCCTCGGTCCGCTTGCTCATCCGCGCCGTCCGCTCCAGCTTGTCCCAGTTAAACGGCTTGCCGTCAATTGCCCGCTTCAGCGTCTTGAACAGCACCACCGAGAAAAGCTGCCGATAGCTGAACCGCTGCAGCCAGATATGAAACAGCAGCCACCCATCGCCCTTGTTCGCGGGATGCCGCCGCTCCAGGCTGAACGCCACCATCGAAGTGAAGAAGTCGATGACCAGGAACGCCAGGAAGTACACCAGCAGCTTCTGGAAATTCGCCGCCGACGCCGCCTCCGGGTGATAGTGCCGATCGATGAAGTAGTGGAAAATGCCGTAGACAAACATGATGTCGATGAAGGGCGACACCAGCGGCAGCAGCATCTGGAAGATTAAAATGTTGGGCAGCGCGAACAGCCCCATCGCCTTGTTGCGCACAAAGGCCGCGCGGTGCTTCCACACCGCCTGCAGCGTGCCAAACGACCAGCGGAAGCGCTGCCGCATCAGCCCCCTGGCGTCGATGGGCGCCTCGGTGAACGCCAGCGAGCGGTCTTCGTAGACCACTTTCAGCCCCTGTTCCAGCAGGCTCATGGTCAGGTCCGCGTCTTCCGCCACCGTGTTTACCGGATAGCACCCGGCCTTCTTCACCGCCTCGGTGCGCCATGCCCCGATGGCGCCGGGGACGACGGTGACGACGTTGAACAGGTCCAGCGCGCGGCGCTCGAAATTCTGGCTGGTGATGTATTCCAACGCCTGCCAGCGCGTCCACAGGTTCACGCGATTGCCCACCTTGGCGTTGCCCGCCACCGCGCCGATCTCTCGATCCTCGAAATGCGGAATGAGCTTGGAAATCGCATCGGCCGCAATCACGGTGTCGGCATCGATGCCCACGTAGATTTCCTCGTCCAGCAGGTTCAGCGCGAAGTTCAGCGCCGCCGCCTTTCCCCCGTTGGGCTTCTCCAGCACCTGCACGCGGCCGGCGCGAATCTCCGCCGCATACGCATCCCGCGCCACGTCGGCGGTGCGATCGTTGGAGCCGTCGTCGATGACGATCACGCGCAAATTGTCGTAATCGGAATTGAGCACCGACCGGATCGTCCGCACGATCACCTTCTCCTCGTTGAAGGAAGGAACCAGCACCGCCACACGCGGGTTGAAGCCCGGCGATGCCGTGCGATGCGGCCGCCGCAGGCGGTCAACGATGGCGAAGATGCCCACCAGGATCAGCCGCGCGCTCATCAGCACATCGCCGATGAAGAACACGAAAACGATGAAGTTGAACATGATGGACAGCGTGGAAAACGCCACTGAATCCGGCCACGTCCGCACCTGCTGCCAGAAACTGAGCTTCGGCATCACGTCCGCGGTGGTCTTGCCCATCAGCTCCGAAACCTGCACAATCTTGTAGCCGTGCGCGCGCAGCGTGTCGATCAGCACCGGCAGCGCCGCCACGGTCACTGAGCGCTCGCCCCCGCCGTCGTGCAGCAGGATGACGGAGCCGCGGAATTGCGGGCTGGTCTTCATCCGGTTCAACTGGTCCAGCACCGATTGCGCAATCTCCTGCGGCGATTTGCGCACCCGCTCGTCCCAGTCGTTGGTATCGATCTTGTTGCCTATCGTGGTCAGTCCCAGCGCCTGGATGCGCACCACCGGCGCCGACTGGTCATCGGTGTCCGGCTCCTCGTCAATGTCATAAGGCGGCCGGAAATACAGCGGCTGAACCCCCAGCTTGGCCGCGAACAGCCGATCCGTCAGGTTCACTTCCCAGTCCAGTTGCCGCTGCGATATTTCGCTGATGTCGGGATGCGTGAAGGTGTGATTGCCAATCTCGTTGCCTTCGCGCACCACCCGCTGCATCAGCGCAATGTGCTGCTGCGCCTCTTCGCCGATCATCATGAACGTGGCGTGCGCGCCCTTGCGCTTCAGCACATCCAGAATCCGCGGCGTCCACTTCGGATCGGGTCCGTCATCGAAGCTCAGCGCCACCTCGCCCGGATGATACCCATACTGCTGGATGATGTAGGTGTTGGGGTAAACGTCCATGTGCTCGTCGATGATCAGCTTCTTGCGCGGATCGGGCTCATCGCTGTCGATCTCCACCGTGCGCTTGCCCGATTTCGGCAGCCCGGTCACGCGAATGATTTCTCCTTCGCCCTCGGTGTCCACGTCGTGCCCCGGCTGCACCGCCCCCAGCGCCTGCAGCGCCGCCGGACTGCTCGGCTTGTCCCACACGTTCCACAGCGACGCGTCTTCTTCCCCCAGCCGCCACAGCGCGAAGGTCTGGAACCCCAGCTCCCGCGCTCCCCGCAGCTCGTTCAACACCGTCACTCCATCTAGAAACCACACCACGTGGCGCTGATTCGCATCCTCGTCGATATATTCGAAATGCGGATTGAGCGTGTCGTAGTCCAGGTTCAGATCCGCATCCGCATCTGACGCCCGCTGCCACACATCCGATACCGACAGGTCCTCCGTGTTCACCACCTGTGGCTTCGCAAGCCTGGCCTTGCGCCCATGCCTGCGCTTCACCGGCTGCGGAATCGACATCGTCCAGTCGTACCCGTAGTTCCCCACCGCGCAGATGAGCTTGGAAAGCGGCACCAGGTTCTTGGCCCGCTGCAGATTCGCGATAAACCAGCTCTGCGCCGCGATCGGACCCGGGTCGCTCTCCACCTCGTGCTGGTCGTAGTTCATCAGCACGATCCCGTCGCTGTTCGCCGCCAGTTGCTTCAGATACGCGTCCTGCGTCGATACACCCGCGGTCACATAGAGCCGCAGGTTGCGCGGATGCATCTGCGCATACAGCTCCCCCACAAACGTCATGTAGATCGGGTACTGCGTATCGCGCAGATTCTCAAAATCCAGCGACAGCCCCGCATACGCCGGCAGCGCCGTGAAGAAGCGCATGATCTGGCCTTCCAGCAGGGCGCGCTTGCTGTCGTCGGCCAGCACATCCCCGATCGCCGGATCCCACTTCTGCGTGTGCGGATTGAAATTGTTCAGGTGGGGAAAAATCTGCGTGTCCACCCGCGTATCCTGAATCACGTGCTTGATCTTGTTCAGGTCGTCGGGATCGTGCACCGTTCCGTTGTCGACGATCGGGTATTCATGCAGTGTATTTTCGCTGCTCATCGCCAGCAACACCCCGTTGGGCGCGTCCACGTGCAGCCACTCCGGAAACAGCAGGTCGATCTGGCGCACATGCTCCTTGAACGACGAGTAGCTGGTCGCATCGTAAGGAACGTAGTACGCCGCACGCACGCCCTCGCCCGTGTTCAGCGGAATATCCGCGGGCTTAAGCGAGCTCTTGCGCCGCGGCTGCATCCCCGGCCGCGAGTTCTTCAGCAGCGGCGTGCGATCGTGCGGCCCCCGATAGGTTCGATAATCCAGCGCCCGGTAATTGTGCCGGGGAGTGGGAAGCAGCAGCTCCGGCAGCGGCTGACCGCGCAGGCTGTTGAAGACGAATCCCGCCACCACCAGCGTGGTGACCACCGCAACCGCATCGATTACGCGGCGCAGGCGCTTCCATCTCTTGCGGTGGGGATCAAAAAATATCTGCTTCTCGGCCATCGGCTCTCGATCTTCTCAGGTGCGCGAAAACCTCTGACGGTCTACGCTATACAGTACGAATCGTATGGAACCTGACCCTTTGAGTCAATCGAACGACCCGTTTACCTTCCGCGCGAGTTTCGCCTCCATCGCCTCCGCCATCGCCGCTCTCATCGCCGGCGCCACGCTACGCTTTTGGATGCTGCACAAGTTCTTCGAGGTCAACGGCGACTCTCAGCTCTACGGCGCCATGGCCAAAAGCCTGCTCCTGCATGGCGCCTACGCGGTCCCCGATCAGAACGGCGTGCTCCAATCCACTCTCATTCGACTCCCCGGATATCCCCTCTTCCTCGCCGCATGTTTCCGCCTCTTTGGCATGGAAAACTACTTCGCACCCGCCTGCGTGCAGATCGTGCTCGAGCTGGCGGGATGCGTGTTGCTGGCCCGCCTGGCCGCCCGCATTACCCCCGGCTCCTGGCGCATGAGCGCCGCGCAGGCCACGCTGTGGCTCGCCGCGATGTGTCCGTTCACTGCCATCTACGCCGCCGAGCCTCTCACCGAGGCGCTCTCGCTTTTCTGCATTGCCGTGGCGCTGTGGGCCGCGGCCCGTTTTCAGGACCAGGGCGATTGGCCCTCCGCCCTCGCCTTCACCTTTGCCGTGACCTGCGCCGCTCTGCTGCGGCCCGATGGCGCGCTGGTCGGCATTTCATTCGCTCCTGCCATCGTGGTCGCACTTTTCCTTCGGCCAACACAGTCCCGTGCCCCATCTTCGCGCCTCACCGGGGTCCCCGGCGACAGGTCTTCGTCGCTGGGGTGGTCGGGCGCGGGGGTGGGAAACCACAAGCTCCGCAAGATCCTCGTCTGCCTTCTGCTTGCTCTTACGCCCTTCGCCGCATGGACCGTTCGCAATTACCGCGTCTTTCACGTGATCCAGCCCCTCGCCCCGCGCTACGCCACCGACCCAGGTGAAAACACCTGGCCGGGTTGGCAGCGCTGGGTCAAAACCTGGGCGCTCGACTTCGTTTCCACCTACCAGATCTACTGGAACATGCCCGCCGCGCCGATCAACATTGCGCAACTGCCCAGCCGCGCCTTCGACTCGCCGCGGCAATACGCCCAGACCGCCCAGTTAATCGCCGACTACGAAGCCAGCGGCGAGGAAATGTCCCCCGCTCTCGACGCGCGCTTTGCCCAGCTCGCCCGCGAGCGCATCGCTAATCATCCTCTGCGCTACTACCTGGTGCTGCCGCTGGGCCGCGTGGCCGACATGCTCTTCCGCCCCCGCGTCGAAAATCTGCCCATCGACCTCGACTGGTGGGTCTACAGCCACCATTACGCGGAGACCCGCTTCAGTTGGTTTTATGCGGGATTGAATGCGTTCTATATTCTGCTGGCCATCGGCGGCCTTTGCATGCGCCCGCGCCTCTGGCCATGGATGCTGCTCTACATCGTGCTCCGATGCGCCCTGCTCACCACGATCGAAGCCCCCGAAGCTCGCTACACCCTGGAGTTCTTTCCCATCTTCTTCGTGCTCGGCGGCATCGCCATGGCTCGCTTGCTGCGCACAACTTCACTCCTTCACTAATTCACTCCTTCACTCCCCCAGCCTCACCGGTTCACATACTGCGTTTTGCTGTCGGTCTTGATCGTGAACGCATCTGCGGGCACCGCCTGGTTCACCTTGATATTGGTATACGTGCAGGTGCGGCTCTGCCCCTCGCCCTCGTCGAACACCTGCTTCAGGCTCACCCCGCGGCTGGGATCGATCCACACCGTAACCTTGGGAAGATTCTTGCGCACCCCGGGATCTTTGGCCACCAATTCCAGCTTCGCCGTCTTCACCCTGTCGATGGTTTCCATGCCGTCGTAGGTGATCGTCCACTTCTCTTCCAGTTCCTTGCCGCTGGCCCCGAACCCCAGCATGAACCAGCTCTCGTACTGGCTCAGCTTGGTCAGCGTGGTCACCTGGTTTACCACCTTGTCGTAAACCTGGATCGTCCCCTTCGCGCAGCACACCACCACTTTGGGTGCCGGGCGCCCGTTGTCGCTATCAATGTGCACCCCCATCTGGAACGTCGCTCCCGCCCTCCGGTAATACACCGTGCCCTTCTGCACTTCCGTGTCCGGCACCGGGTCGGTCTGCACGGAATCGAACTCCACATCTGCTGCTGTGGTATGAAATCCCGCCGCCGCCGCATTCAGCCGCCGCAGCACGGAGTTCAAATCATCGGCCGCAAACGCAGTCGCCGCGGGCAGCACAACCGCTGCGAAAAAGACGCAAAGGAGCTTTCTGGGCATAGCCTTCCCTTCTTGTGTTGGACGCCGAAAGGCGCTGGAAAGAAACAGCAAAAATCCGCGCTCGGCGGGCAGAACCATCCCTATCGATGGGCCCAGACCTTCCACTCCACCGGGTTGCCGTTCTGGTCGCGGGAGAGCTCCCACCGCTCCACCGTCACCGCATCGCCGGCCACCGGCTCCACGGCCTTGCGCAGTGCCTTCTTGACCACCGAGTCGGGAGCCGCCGCGGGCACGTTCACATCCGACGCCTCCACCGAAATGATCAAGCCCCGTCCACCGTCGCTGGTGACCGAGATCGGGTGGGTGGGAAACTCCAGCACCGACGGCTTGTCCCCGTAGTCCCACAGGTGCGGGGTGAGGAAGATGAAGGCAAGGATCAGCGTCACCATCACGTCGTAGTGAAAACTCCCCCGCCGATACGTCCAGTAAAAGTAGCTCTTCAGAATCCGATTCATCTTCGCTCCCGCCGCGCTTTCTTGCTCAGCCGCCTTCATCGCCCCGCCCGCTCAATCCGTTCCATCCCGCCCATATACCCTCGCAGCGCGGAAGGAACCACCACAGACCCGTCGGCCTGCTGATAGTTCTCCACAATCGCCAGCCACGTTCGCCCCACCGCCAGCCCGCTCCCGTTCAGCGTATGCACAAACTCGCTCTTGGCCTTCCCGCCCGCCGCCTTGAACCGGATGTTCGCTCGCCGCGCCTGGAACGCCTCAAAATTCGAACACGAAGAAATCTCGCGATAGAGCTGCTGCCCCGGGAGCCACACTTCCAGATCGTACGTCTTGGCCGACGCGAATCCCGTGTCGCCGGTACACAGCAAAACCCGCCGGTAGGGCAGCTCCAGCGCCTCCAGAATCTCCTCCGCATCCCGGGTCAGCCGCTCGTGCTGGGCATCGCTCTCCTCAGGCCGCACAAACTTCACCAGCTCCACCTTCTGAAACTGGTGCTGGCGAATGATTCCTCGCGTGTCCTTGCCCGCCGCGCCCGCCTCGGCGCGGAAACACGGCGTGTACGCCGTCAGCGAAATCGGCAGCCGCGCTTCGTCCAGAATCTCGTCGCGATAGAGGTTCGTAACCGGCACTTCCGCCGTGGGAATCAGCCAGTGGTCGTTGAAGCGACCGAGCTTAGTAATGCCTTCAGAGTTCTCCCCCACCTTAACGATGACCGGGTCGTCCGATCTGGGATCAGCGAAATCGAAATGTTCGCCTTCGAACAGTTTGTCGGCGCAGCGGAAGAGGTCTTCGGCGAACTTGGGAAGCTGACCAGTACCAAAGAGCGAGTCCCCATTGACCATGAAAGGTGGCAGCACCTCGGTATAGCCGTGCTTTTGGGTGTGCACGTCGAGCATGAAGCTGATTAGCGCGCGCTCCAGCCTTGCCCCTGCGCCCATATAGAAAGCAAAACGCGCGCCACTAATCTTGGCAGCTCGCTTTAGGTCCAGAATGCCCAGGCTTTCGCCTATCTCCCAGTGCGGCTTCGGCTCAAAATCGAATGCACGCTTCTCGCCCCACGTCTCGACGGTGAGGTTGTTGCATTCGGAGTCGCCGTCTGGGACCTCGGGGCGCGTAAGATTTGGCAGTACCGCTCGCACATCAAAGAATTGCTTGTCTGCGGAAGCAGCAAGCCTGCGGAACTCATCGACGTTCGCCTTTAATTCTGCGGCTTTCGCGAGCAAGTCATCTATCACGAGACCGCTGCGCTTTCGCTGGGCAATTATCTGATTCAATTCATTGATTTCGGAAAGTTTGGCCTCGGATAGAGTTATGGCCTGTCGGCGCACCAACAGCAAGGCCTCGAATTTATCGAGCGCTACGCTTGAGGCGCCGCGCGCAAGTAATTTCGGCCTGACAACTTTCCAGTTCCTGGCGAGGAATTCTGTGTCGAGCATCGCTGTTCCAGTTTACGCGATGGAGCGTGTTCGACCCGGCCAGATGCCGGTCTTAGTGAGCCTCTTTCGTCCCGACAATTCTGTAGCCGCACACCTTGCCGTCTCCAATCAGCAGCATAATCTTCTTGCCCTCGATCCGAGCTGGAAAATCTGAGCCAACAACAGCCTCCTTGCAAATACTTGAGGCAACATATATCAACTTTCCAACGCGCAGCTCAGTGGTCCGAACGTTGCTCGGCGCAGTTGTGTGCGTAAACACCGCCGACTCGACATGAGCCACGAGGGGATAATTTGCCGGATTCGTATCCTTCTCGGCAACCGCAGAGCCCACCACAAAGACCACGACCACAATCAGCGGAGCCAGCCTCATCGCAGTTCTCCTATGAAATTGAGACGATGCGCGAAATGCGGATATCGTCGTCGCGGAAATTCGACCCACAACGCTCCAGGATCGGCCCCGCGCGCGCGCAGCTTCGCTTCCACCAGGGCAAGATTTCCCCGAACAAAATTCAGATCGAGCATGACTGATCAGTTTACAGGAACGGAACCTCACGCCGCGCACTCACACCGGACTCGCTAATCCCTAATCCCTAATCCCTAATCCCTTTTCCCTGTTTTTCAGTCCGCTGCCCGCGCTGACCCTGGCTCGGCAGTTTTCGCCTGTCCGGCATTGACCTGCTCCTGCCATCCGGGCAGCCGCTGATCTCCCGTGATCAGCCGCGCGCTCCTCGTAAACGTAAAATACGTCCACACCCATGTCGCCATCACCGCAATCCGATTCCTGAACCCGATGAGGAAGAAGATGTGCACCATCAGCCAGGTAAACCACGCCGGCATCCCGCTCATGTGCGCCTTGAACGGCCACTTCACATCGGCCACTGCGGACATGCGCCCGATCGTGGCCATGTCGCCCTTGTCGAAGTACCGGAAAGGAGGCCGTTTACGCCCCTTCAGGTCCGCGCGAATCATTTTGGCGATGTGATCGCCCATCTGCATCGCCGGCTGAGCCACCCCGGGGACCTGCTTCCCGTCCTGCTCAAAATGAGCTAAATCTCCCAATACAAACACGTTGGGCAGGCCAACCGGATTGAGCTGGTCGTCCACCGGAACGCATCCCTTCTGATCCGTCGGCACTCCCAGCATCTTGCCCAGCGGCGAAGCCAGCACCCCCGCGGCCCACAGAATCACCGCCGCCTCCACGCGACCAATCGGATTCGGCCCGCCGGTATCCACCCAGCCCGCGGCGATTCCGTTGACATGACATCCGAGGTGAACTTCCACCCCCAGATTCTCCAGCTCCGCTTTCGCCTTGGCGGAGAGATCTTCCGGGTAGGCGGCCAGCAGCCGCTTGCCGCCATCGAGCAGCAGCACCTTTGCCTGCTGAGGGTTAATATGCCGGAAATCGTGGCGCATGTAGTCCTGGGCAATGTCGCGGATGGCCCCTGCCAACTCCACGCCGGTGGGTCCGCCGCCGATGACCACGAAGTTCAGCGGAGGATGCCAACCGCGCTCCAGCATCTGGCGTTCAGCCAGCTCAAAGGCCAGCAAAACCCGCCGGCGAATCTCCGTGGCGTCTTCCAGCGTCTTGAGCCCGGGAGCGAAAGGCGCCCACTCCTCGTGTCCGAAGTAGGAGTGGGTGGCGCCGGCGGCCAGCACCAGGTAATCCCAGGCCACCTTAGCGCCGCTGCCCAGGACCAAAGCGCGCGCCGCAGTGTCGATGCCAACCACCTCATCCATCAGCACTTGCGTGTTGTCCTGGTGGCGCAGAATGGAGCGGATGGGAGCTGCAATATTGGCTGGGGACAGCACCGCCAGCGCCACCTGGTAGAGCAGCGGCTGGAACGTGTGGTGGTTGCGGCGATCAATCACCGTCACGTCCACCGCAAGCCTCCGCAAGCTTCTGGCGGCGTGAATCCCGGCAAAACCGCCACCCACAATTACCACCTGCGGACGGCGCTCCGGATGCTGCTGCAGCGGTGCGGCAAGTTGGCTCACAAGCACCTCGCTCCATTAGTGAAGATGCGAGTTCAGGGTTCGGGGTTCAGGGATTAGGGGTTAGGGATTAGGGAGTAGGGGTTAGGGATTAGGGAGTAGGGAGTAGGAATTAGGGATGGGGGTGTCAGCGCTCAAAAATGCGGATGGGCATCCATTTCAGGATGCCAGCCCGCGCTTCTGAACACTGAACACTGATCACTGATCACTGAACCCTGGACACTGCCTTTACCGCCAGTAGTAATAGCCGCCGCTGAAGTAGTAGGGACGGTAGTAGACCTGCGGGTAGGCGTAGTATCCGGGCGGAGGCGGATAGCCGGGGCGGTAGTAGCCTCGGCGATAGAGCTGCGGGCCGCCGGGGTAGAGTCCCTGGGCGAGACGGGCAGCCTGTTCGCGACTGACTGGGTCCACGGTGACCGGGGCGTTGAGATGAAAGGTGACCAGGGCTTCGGCGGGGATCCACGCATGGGGGCTACCCGCGGCCGAAACCGCAGTACCGGCGCCGCCGCCGGCCACAGCGCCGATGGCCGCTCCACTGCCGCCGCCCGCCGCTCCGCCGATGATGGCGCCTAGGAGAGCTCCTCCGACGGCGTTACCCACGGTGCGCCCGGTCTTTGACGGGCCTTTCACCCTGAACTCATCCGACTGCAGCGGATAGGTGCGGCCGTCGATATCCAGCGAAGTGACGGCCAAAGCCAGTTCAGGGCTTCCGGTGAGCTGGCCGGCGTGCTTGCTCTCTGTGACCACGCCATGCACCGTAGCGCCTCGGGGAATGGCCAGGTAGCCGTTGATGGCCACATCGCGAATCACCGTGAAATCAACGGGCTGGCCGTCTTTGGCATGCTTTTCGTTGAGCGAGTCATTGGTGCGTAACTGCAACACCATCCCGGCAGCAACGGTGATGGGACCTTGAGGGGTCGCGTAAGACGGAGGCGGATAAGGCTGCCGGTATCCCGGCTGCTGGCCATAGCCGGGAGGCGGAGGCGGATACCCGGGACCGTAGCCCGGGGGCGGCTGCTGGCCGTAGCCAGGCTGCTGGCCCTGCTGTGGATAAGGTTGCTGACCCTGCTGCGGATACCCAGGCTGTTGTTCCTGCTGAGGATAAGGCTGCCGATTCTGCTGGGGATAAGGCTGCTGGGGCTGCTGACCCTGATCGGGGGATGGGACGTAGGTGGGCGGAGCCGTCTGCCCGTTGCCCTGCTGGTCGTCGGTCACCGGGGGCGCGGTGTTGTCCTCGGGAGCGCCGGTGGCATTCGCATCGTCGGCCGGATTGCCGACCTTGAGCTTGTTATTGACCTTGGTGACGCCTGGAACCTTTGCTGCAATGGATTCAGCGAGTTGGCGGTCGGCGTCGCTGGCCACGGTTCCTGAGAGCGTGACCTCGGACTGAATGGTGGCCGCGGTGATGAGGTCGTTTTTCAGAGCTGCGGAGGCGTCGAGCGCCTGCACCACGTCCATCTCGATCTGGCCGTCGGTGCGGGGTGCGCTGGCCGGGGGGGCATCCTGCGCCAGCAGCACGGCGCTGGAGAGAACCAGGGCCGCGGCTGCCGCGAGCGCCCGGGTTGAGAATTTGTTGATCCAATGCGTCTTCATGTTTTTCGTTCTCCTCGGCAAGAGGGTGATCTGAAAGTTCTGGAACGCCTACTCATTAGACGAGGGTTTGGCGTCCGGCGTCATTGGTTCTGACCCCGGTTGGGCGAAAAAGTTCCGCGGGCCCGGGGAATCAGTGGTCAGTGGTCAGTGGTCAGTGGTCAGTGGTCAGTGGTCAGTGGTCAGTGGTCAGTGGTCAGTGGTCAGTGGTCAAACGACAGCGTGCGATCAGGTTGCCGAAGACCCGCTCATCGCGATAAAGCTGCGATGAACGGGGCACAGTTCCGGAGACCGATATACCCCTGATCACTGACCACTGGCCCTGCCGCGGGCGCCCAGGTTTTCGTCGTCGGGGACGAAGAGCTGAAAGACGGTGCCGGACGCCTGGGGACCGGAGGCGGCGCGGCTGCGGACATGAACCAGTCCGCGGTGTTTCTGAATGATCTCCTGGCTCACCCAGAGGCCGAGGCCGGTGCCGGTAGCCTCCTTGGTGGTGAAAAAGGCTTCGAAGATGCGGCTGCGGACCTCGGGGGTCATGCCGGTGCCGGTATCGGCGATGGTGAGGCGGACGCCGACCGTCTGGGAATCGCGCCAGTGACGGGAGCGGCGAGCGCGCACCAGCAGGCGGCCGCCGGCGGCGGTGGCGTCCACCGCATTGCCGATGAGATTGGCCAGCACCTGGCGGATTTCCCCTTCGTAGCAGAAGAGCGTGGTGTGGGGGTCGATGCGCCGCTCCACCTGGATATTGAGGGTATGCATGCGGGCCTTGTAGAGGTCGAGGATGGAATCTACCAGCTCGACCACGCGGGCGCGAACGGGGAGGGTGGACTGGCGATAAAATCGGAGGGTTTTCTGAGCAATTTCGGCAATGCGGCGAGTCTCATGCTCGGCCATGGCAACGTAATCGAGGGCGGGCGCGTCGAGATTGCAGAATTTGCGCAGCAGGAAAAGCAGGTTGGTGAGTCCCTCGAGGGGGTTGTTGATTTCGTGGGCGATGGACGCGGCGAGGCGGCCGGTGGCGGCGAGCTTTTCGGTTTTGCGCAGGGCTTCTTCCGAGCGCACGCGTTCGCTCACGTCGCGGATGATGACGCCGGCCCAGCGGACCTGGCCGGGCGTGGTGCGGACGGGGTAGGCGCTGACCAGCCAGGTCCATGGGCTGTTGGAGGCGGCGCCGTGAAACTCGAGGTCGCTGACTGGCTCTTCGTCGGTGAACACGCTCTGCAGGGCGGCTTCGAACTGGGGAGAAACGTCGGTGGGGAGCAGCTCGGAGGGGGTGCGGCCGAGGTGTCGGCTGAGAGGGATGCCGGTAAGGTCGGCGAAGACCTGGTTGACGCGCACGAAGCGGGAATAGCGATCGAAGAAGGCGAAGCCGACGGGGGCGTTGGCAAGCATGGAATCGAGCAGGGAGAGGGTGTCGTGGAGGCCGGCGCGCTGCTCCTCGATGGCTGCCACCATGCGATTGAAGGCGGCAATGAGGTCGCCAAACTCGTTTTGCGCGGTAACCGGCAGAGGAAAGTTGCCGCTGGATTCGGGCAGGGAAACGAGGGCGCGGGTGCCGCGGTGGAGAACGGCGAGAGGGTGGGAAATGCCGCGGGCGAGAAGCAGGACGAGCGCGGAGGAAGCAATGACCCAGATGAGTCCGAAAAGAGCGGTGCCGCGGATGGTGCCGCTGAGCTCTTCGGTATCCCATGCGCGGTCGGAGAGGACCCAGCCGTAGCCGTAGAGGTCGGCGCCCTTGTAGATGGGCTTGACCGATTCCCACTCGGCGCTGGCAAAGGAGAAGACGCGGGCATCGCGGCCGTGGATGCGGGGAATCTGCGCCAGTTCCTCGGAACTGAGGGGGGCGGATTCCGATCGGCTGTCGAAGAGAGTGCGTCCGGCGGGATCGGTGAGGCGGGCGCGCGCCACGCTGGGGGCGCCGCCCATCATGTGCGCGGAGAGGCCGATCAGGTCGCTGCGCTGTTCGAGGAGAGCTTCCTGAATCTGTTCCGTGAGGGAATCTGCCTGGTGGGAGAGGCGATGGGCGGCGCGCTGGCTGATTTCCTGGCGCTGGAGGTGGATGAGCAGCAGCGCGAACAGACAGACCGACAGCGCCTCAAGCAGGGCGAGGCCGAAGAGCATCTGCCAACGGATGGAACGGGGCCACCAGCGCATTCGCCGAACCTCAGGGAAAGTGGGAATGAATGTGGTTTAGTGTACAGGAACTCGATTTCGGACCTTAGGGGGACGCAAGCGCCCTGGCGATCTGTTTGCCGTGGAAGCGGCCGTTCTCGATAAAGATTTCGTTGGTGCGGGAGCCGGCCACAATGACGCCCGCCAGGTAGATGCCTGACCGGTTGCTGCACAGCGTCTCGGAGTGGCACACCGGCAGGCGGTCCGGCCCTTCGAACTGCACGCCAAGGCTCTCAAGAAAGCTGAAATCGGGCCGATAGCCGGTGAGCGCAAAGACGAAGTCGTTATCCAGAACCTCGCAGCCCGCGGGGGTGTCGACGACTACCGTATCCGGCGCGATCTCGACCACGCGCGCATGGAACAGCGCGCGAATTTCTCCGTTCTTGATGCGGTTTTCGATGTCCGGCTTGATCCAGTACTTCACGTGCCGGTGCATCTCCGGCCCGCGGTGCACCAGCGTCACCCGCGCGCCGTGCCGCCATAATTCCAGCGCGGCGATGGCGGCCGAGTTCTTCCCTCCGATCACCACCACGTCGGTGCCGAAGTAGGGGTGAGGATCGTCGTAATAGTGATGTACTTTGCTCAGGCCCTCGCCCGGGATGTTGAGCAGGTTGGGAATGTCGTAGTACCCCGTGGCCACAATGAGCTTGCGCGCATGCAGCGTGCCGGTGCGGCCGAAGCGGTCCACCAGGTGCGCGGTGAAGTTGTTGTCCTCGCCGTCGATGCGGTCGACGCGCTGGTATTGGCGGATGTCGAGCCGGTAATGGGCGGCGACCTGGCGATAGTATTCGAGGGCCTCGTTGCGGGTGGGCTTGGCGTGGGGGCTGGGAAACGGGATATCGCCGATTTCCAGCAGCTCGGAGGTGGTAAAGAACGTCATGTGCGACGGGTAGTGGAACAGCGAATTGCAGACGCAACCCTTGTCCACCAGCACCACACGCAACCCCGCCCGCTGCGTCTCGATGGCGCAGGAGAGGCCGGTGGGGCCGGCGCCGATGACCAGGACATCGAACAGAGTGTCAGGCGTGGGCTTCTCGCCTGGAGCGGGCATAGTGAGGGGTTTCGCGTCGGGCACGGAATCGAGCGGGTAGTCGGCCATACGCTTCTAGATTAGGACATGAGAACAGCGTGAGTGCGCTGAGCACCCCGATGGTAGAATGGTAGATAGAGATGGTAGAAAGGTAGATTCGGTGAGCCTAAATATCAAAGATCAAGAAACGCATGCCATGGTGCGCGAACTCGCGGCTCTCAAGGGCACAACGCTGACCGCAGCCGTGAAACTCGCCGTAAAAGAAGAGATCGAGCGGGAGAGGGCCAATCTGGGCGGCGCCGAAGCGCCGAAGAAGAGGAAGCGGTCCGAAGTACTGCAGGCCTTCGCGCGCGAATTCGTCAGCCGGGTGAAAGACCCTGCCGACCTTCACTCCTGGGATGTCGATAAGTACCTCTACGATGAGAATGGACTACCCAAATGATCGTGGACTCCTCGGCGCTCGTTGCCATTCTTCTCAACGAAGAGGACGGAGATGCACTGTCAAGGGTGCTTGATGGCGCTGAAATCGTTCGCATGTCAGCCGCCTCCTATCTTGAAATCTCGATTGTGATCGACCACTATCGCGATGCAGCACTGAGCTCGAGGCTCGACGACACGATTCTCGATGCGGAGATTGTCATCGAGCCCGTGACGATGGAACACGCCCGCATCGCCCGCCAGGCCTATCGCGACTACGGCAAAGGCAGCGGCCACCCTGCGCAGCTCAACTTCGGCGATTGCTTCAGCTACGCCCTGGCCCGCGAAAAGCGCGAGCCGATTCTTTTCAAGGGCGACGATTTCGGGCATACCGATCTGCGGTCGGCGCTCGCCGGGTGAATCATCGCTTCGGTTGCCGCCGTATCCAATAGTCATATCGGCCAGACTTCAAATTGGCACCCACGTGAGCCAGCGATTGCTGCTCAACGATGCAGCCTTCCATCGTCGAAATCTTTTCGGTGGAATGCAGCAAAGAACTCAGCATTTGATCAAATTCCCCAGGATTCAACTCGCGAATGCCAGCGAGGGCGTACGCTTTCGACTCGCCGTTGCCGGTCTCGTATAGCTTCTCAAAGGACTGAAGTGCAATCGCCCTGGGCTGCGTGATGAGCACGCGGAAATCCGTTTCGCCCTGTGAAGTTATGCCGGCGTAACCCACTCCACCAAATGCAAAATAAGGCGTGGTCGCGATATGCTTCAGGGCGGACGCGGCTACGTCTTGTCCTCGTCCCGCCACGCTGAAGACCGCCAGCACAAGAGCCAACATCAATCTCATCGGAATCGCTCGTGACATTGGACGAACAGGTGGCCGAAAGTACACCACACTTGTGGCTCTGACTCCCATTTCACGCCAGCTTGTACGGATCGCGATACGGCCGCGACAGCAGCTCGGTTGCGCCTGAATCGCTGATCAACTGCTCCTTGGCCACATCCCAGTGCAGTTTGCGGCCGACAATCATGGAAATCAGTCCGAGGTGGCCGGGAATGGTGGAGTGATGCGCGGTCTCGACTGGCGCGATGGTGGGCTTGCGCGAGCGCACGCAGTCGAGGAAGTTGCGGCGGTGCTCCTTCGATTCGTAGAGCTTCACCTTGCGCAGGTCCTCGGGCAGCGAATCGCCCGTGTTCCACTCACGATTCGATGAATCGAAGCCATCGCGATCCACCCAGACCCATCCATCGGTGCCGATCCACTTGGTGCCCATGGCAATCGCCTTCGAGCCGCCGGCAATGGTCATCTTCACGTCGTTGGCATAGCCGGTGACCTGCTTGCGATAGGTGCACTCGATGGTGTACTTGGTCGCGGTGTTCCACACGGCGTTGCGCGGCGGGAAGTCGCCGAAGCCCTCGACCTCCGACGGTCCGGTATGGTCGAAGCCCAGTCCCCAGTGGGCGATGTCGCCGTGGTGGCCGATCCAGTCGAGCAGTTGGCCGCCGCCGGTGTTGTAGTTCCAGCGCCAGTTCTGGTAGACCCGGGCTTCGATGTAGGGCTCCATTCGGGAGGGGCCGATCCAGGTGTCATAATCGAGGTCGGCCGGCGGCTCGGTGACGGCGAGATCCCATGCCGGTGTGCCGGGAACAATTTGCGCGGGGCTCTCGATCTTGTCGGGGAGCGTGGCCAGCTTCTTCATCAGCGCGGGCACGGTGCCGGGGAAGTCGTGATGCCCGCCGGGCAGCCCCACCTCAACGTGCGTCACGTTGCCGATGAGCCCATTGCGCACGATCTCGGCCGCCTTGTGAAAGGGCGCGACGGAGCGCTGCCACGAGCCGGTTTGCCAGATAATGTTGTTCTGCTGGGCGGCGCGGACGATGGCCTGCTGTTCGGCGATGGTTTTGGCCAGCGGCTTTTCTCCGTAGATGTCCTTCTTGCGACGCGCGGCTTCGGTCGCCACGATGGCGTGCCAGTGATCGGGGACGGCGATCATGACGGCGTCAATGTCGTCGCGCGCCAGCAGTTCGCGGTAGTCGTGGTAGGCCTTGCAGTCCTGATTGCCATATTTCGTGTTGATAGTGTCGACGGCCTTCTGCAGGTGGCCTTTGTGGATGTCGCAGGCGGCGACTACCTGGCAGTCGCTTTCACCAAGGAAGGCCTTGGTGTTGGCGGGGCCCATCATGCCCCAGCCGATCACGCCAATGGCGATGCGGTCGTTAGCGCCGACCGCGGCGGCGCGCTCGGCGCGGGCAAAGGCGGTGGAGCGCAGCGCGGCAGCGGCCCCGGCGGCCTGCAGGAAACGGCGGCGGGAAAGAGACATTGAATCCATGATGGCTCCGGCAAGTGAGTGGGCATCGGGACGCGGCGGTAGCATTTGGGGCGCCGATGCGCACGGGATTTGAAGTCTGGGGAAGTCTAGCATGGGCGCGGTCTCAGGCGCGGCGATAGGATGGGCTTGGAATGAAGACGCTGTGGACCGTCGGGCACTCGACGCATTCCATCGAGGAGTTCCTCGCGCTGCTGAAGGCGCACGCAGTGGAGGAGATTGTCGATGTGCGATCGATTCCCAAGTCGCGGCATTGCCCGCAATTCAACGCGGATGCGCTGGGGGAGTCGCTGCGTGGCGCGCGCATCAGGTACACGCCGATCGAGGCGCTGGGCGGGCGGCGGTATTCGCGCAAGGGATCCATCAACATGGGTTGGAGGAATGCCTCGTTTCGCGGCTATGCGGACTACATGGCCACGGAGGAATTCGCCCAGGGGCTGGAGGAGCTGATCGGAATTGCGGCGGCGCGAAAGACGGCGGTGATGTGCGCCGAAGCGGTGCCCTGGCGATGTCATCGCTCGTTGATTGCGGATGCGATGATGGTGCGCGGGTGGAAAGTGCGGGACATTGTGAGCGCACGCCCGGCCACGCTGCACAAGCCGACGCCGTTTTTAAAGGTGGAAGAGGGAAGGCTGACGTATCCGGAGCCGGATGCGTCATCGGAACAGAGATAGCTTCCCTCCCGGGTCCCCAAAAGCGAGGGACCCGGGGCACCCTAGATTCGTGAGGTTACTTGCGTCCCACTTCGACAATCATGAACGTACCCGGCTTCATTTTTGGCCGGGCATTGGCTACGTCGGCCGCGGGCTGTTCAAACTCGGCGGTGGGCAGATAGAGCTTGTGGGTTGCCGTGTCGAGGCCCATGGTGCGCGCGCCCGGCGGAGTTTTGACGGACTGCTCCACCTCGGCCTTTTCCCCGGCCACGGTCAGCGAACCGTCGCGGCAGGAGGCGAAGGCCTGGCGGCCATCGGTGGCGGTGGCGTCCACGCCCGCGCCGATGGGCAGCGAGCCGAGAACCTTGCCATCTTCGCTGCTCATGATGACCAGCTTTTGCGGATTGCGGCAACCGATGAACAGGCGGTGCGATTTCTTGTCCAGCGCCAGGCCCACCGGGTGGCCGCCGGGAGCCACCGGCCAGCGCGCGAGCACCTTGCGCGCGTTGATATCGACCTCGGCCACCATGTCCTTGTCTTCCAGGTTCACGTACACCTTGCCGGTGCCGTCGGAGGCGAGGAACTCCGGCGAACCGCCAAGGTCGATGGGCGGATCGATCTTGCCGCTCTTGGGATCGATTTCGGGCTTGAAGGTCATCAGCGCGCCTTTGTCGCCGGAAACGAAGAGCACCCGGTCCAGCTTGGCGTCGTAGATGATGCCGTCAGAATCGGGCAGCGAGGCCAGCGTGCCCAGCACCGCATAGCTCTTCAAATCGAAAACCACGATGGCGCCATTGCCGCCGCCGTCGGTGATGAAGCCGCGGTTGAGCGCGGGAACGATGGCCACGCCGTGCGAGCGCTTCTGCCCCGGAATGTCGCCCAGCACCTTGCCGGATTCGGCGTCGATGACCTGGGTGTGGGTGGAGCGGGTGACGAACAGGCGATGGGTGGCCGAATCGACGGTGACGTAATCCCAGCCGCCTTCGCCGCCGATGTGCATTGTCCGGGTCACGTCCCACTGCTGGCCGCGCGCCGCCACAGAACTCGCAATCAGGATCAGCGCGAGCGGCAAAAAAGTCGCTTTAGCAAAACGCATGTTTTCTTCTCCTTGGGTTGGAAGTTGGAGAGAGACAAAAGAGGACCTTCGTGAATCAGATAGACGCTACCACAGCCAACCTTAAGATTAGCTGAATGGTGGGTGAAAGCCGGCGCATCTGGCTCAGTTAGCGCGTACCCCAGATGCGCGTCATCGACAGGGGAACAGGAGGACGCAGGCGCGCGGGCAACGGCACGTTTTGCAATGACCAGCTCACCGCTTCCCTCCTGAATGGCGTGACCCGCGGCCGCCGTGGGCTGGTGATAGTGTAACGCCATGGCGAATAGCGACATTCTTCTTTGTCGGCGACTTGGCGAAGTCGAACTACATATTTCGAGTCGCAGACGCTGAAGTCTTTCCGGAATTTCGGCGCATGGACACCGTACCCCCCTGCGCTCACCTATTTGTGGAATCGCGTCCAAATCCAGAAGGACAGGACACCAGCAGCAATTGCGAGGAAAGTATTCACAGCGAATGGCTGCGTCCGTTCCGGAGTATAGACTCGCCACGGCTTCGAAGGAGAATAGCGGATATTGAGCTCGTCACCAACTCCCAGGTCAAACATGGGTATTCCTGAAGGTACCCAGATTCTCGTGTGACGCTTGCCAGTCGCCGTACTGTATTCAATTGTCATTAGCTTGAGGAAAGTATGCCACCGTGTGACCACGCCGGGAACCCCGAGATCATATTCTCCACTCCGGCTCGACGGCAGCCCCCAAGGGTCGACAGACCGAATCCGCGCACGGGACTCCGGCCACTTATTGAACCCGCGCAGTCTCTCCCAAAGCTCGATTACCATTTTGAAGAAAGTATGCCACCGGTACGATCCGCGCGCAATTAGAACCGAAGCGCCCTCCAAATCCATTACCCTGTTAGGTTGCCCTTCTTTGAGGAGTTTTCCATGACCGTCATCCGCCAGCAGGATCTGATCGACAGCGTGGCCGGCGCGCTGCAGTACATCAGCTACTACCATCCCGTGGACTACATCACCTCGCTCGCCAAGGCCTACGAAAAGGAAGAATCGCCCGCCGCCAAAGACGCCATCGCGCAGATCCTCATCAACAGCCGCATGTGCGCCGAGGGCCATCGGCCCATCTGCCAGGACACCGGCGTGGTCAACGTGTTTCTGAAGGTGGGCATGGACGTGCGCTTTGCCGGCCCCGACGGCGGCAGCCCCACTATGACCCTGCAGCAGATCGTGGATGAAGGAGTGCGCAAGGCCTATCTCGATCCCGACAACAAGCTGCGCGCCAGCATGCTGGCCGACCCCGCCGGCGCACGCAGGAACACCCGCGACAACACGCCCAGCGTGGTGAATGTGGAGCTGGTGCCGGGCAACACGGTCGAGATCGCGGTGGCGGCCAAGGGCGGCGGCTCCGAAGCCAAATCGAAGTTCGCCATGCTCAATCCTTCCGACTCGGTGGTGGAGTGGGTGCTGAAGACGGTGCCCACCATGGGCGCGGGATGGTGCCCGCCGGGCATGCTGGGCATCGGCATCGGCGGCACGGCGGAGAAAGCCATGCTGCTGGCCAAACAATCCCTCATGGACCCCATCGACATGCAGGACCTGATCGCGCGCGGGCCGCAAGATCCCACCCTGTCCACGGCCGAAAAGCTGCGCCTTGAGATTTACGACAAAGTAAACAAGCTGGGGATTGGCGCGCAGGGCCTCGGCGGCCTGACCACGGTGCTCGACGTCAAGGTGCTGGACGCGCCGTGCCACGCGGCCAATCTGCCGGTGGCGATGATTCCCAACTGCGCGGCCACGCGCCACGCTCATCTCGTCCTCGACGGCAGCGGGCCGGTGTATCTCGATCCGCCCAACCTCGACTTGTGGCCTACGCTGACCTACGATCCGGTGGGCGCGCGCCGCGTAAATCTTGACACCGTGACCCGCGGCGAGGCGGCGACATGGAAGCCCGGCGAAGTGCTGCTGCTCAACGGCAAGCTGCTCACCGGCCGCGACGCGGCGCACAAGCGCATGACCGACATGCTGAGCCGCGGCGAAAAGCTGCCGGTGGACTTCACTGACCGCTTCATCTATTACGTGGGGCCGGTGGACCCGGTGCGCGAAGAGGTGATTGGGCCGGCGGGTCCCACAACGGCAACGCGCATGGACAAGTTCACGCGGCAGATGCTGGCCGAAACCGGCCTGCTGGGGATGGTGGGCAAGGCGGAGCGCGGGCCGGCGGCCATCGAGGCGATCAGGGAATTCGGCGCGGTGTACCTGATGGCGGTGGGCGGCGCGGCCTACCTGGTGTCGAAGGCGATCAAGGGCTCGCGCCTGCTCGCCTTCGAGGACCTCGGCATGGAGGGGATTTACGAGTTCGATGTAAAGGATATGCCGGTCACGGTAGCCGTGGACTCGAAGGGCGCCAGCGTGCATCAGACCGGCCCGGCGGAGTGGCAGCAGCGAATCGCGGGAGTGCCGATACTGCGGTAAAGCAGTGAAAAAGTGAAGGAGTGAAGGAGTGAAATAGTGAATCACTGCTTCACTCCTTCACTTCTTCACTCCTTCACTTTTTCACTGCATTCCTTATTGCTTTCCAAACCGGAACACGAACCCGCCGGTGAATCCGCGGCTTGCCTGCAGCGACGAGCCGAAGCCGGTGAAGAAGTATTCGGGCGCGAGGCGGAGGCCGATCCCGGGGCTGATGTTGTACACGCCCATGATTGCGGCGCTGGCGGCAAAGGTGCCGCCGTCGGGGTACAGGCCCAGTGTGGTGCTGCCCAATCCGTTGGTGTCGCCGGAGAAATTGCCGTGAGCCCAGCCGCCCATCACGCGTCCGGCGATGGAGTATTTGGGCTGCATGTAAAACCGATACGTGGGGCCGCCGAGCGCGGCGTAAGTGCTGATGGCGGGGCGGGTGAGGCCAAACTGGTTGAGCCCGACGTAAGCGGTGCCGTAGTAGCCGCGTCCGGCGAGGGTGACGCCGAGGCGCTGGCTGTAGTAGCGCGTCAGCTCGGCGTCCCAGGCGTAATAGGTGGTGCGCTGCTGATGGGGACCGGGAACGAAGCGGAGATATCCCATGCCGACGCCGGCCTCATAACGGTGCGAGTAGACGTCGCGGATGGCGGCGGCGCGGCGCTGTTCGCGGCGGGCGCGAATCCGGGCCTGCACGCTCATGGAACCCTGGTTGGCATTGGCCGGCTGCTGCGGCTCCGAGGACTGCGCCTGTGCCGGCTGCGTCTGGGCGGGCTCCTGCGCCTGGGCCAACTCCTGCTGGAGGGCTGGAGGGTTACTGCTCGATGACGACTCCTGAGCGAAGGCGAAGTGCATGGCGAACGTGGCGAGAGCCAGCAGAAGTGCAATACGGCGAAAAGAGAACATCGGTATCGGGTTTCCTCCACGGGATTACGGAAGCGGCGCAGAGCAGTATCCGGTGGCTCCGTTCCGCGCCGGGCAGGCAGACTGCGGCGGCGGGCACGGCCGACTGGAAAACTGTCGCTGTGCGGGTTCCCCCACTGGTATTAAAACACCTGACGGGGAGCCTTGTGTTGATCCGGCTGAGGTTTGGACGGACGGCGGGCAGAATGGATTGCCGCGAATCGGAGCCGAGGACGGCCGGGCGGGGCGAGAGGGTATGCGGAAATTCACGTTGCGGGCGGAGTTGCAGGGCGCTCGCATGGTCTAGGATGGAAACAATTCATGGAGGTCGCGAAAACGATGGGTCGCTTTCTGCTTGGATTGGTGATTGGAATCATTCTGGTGCCGCTGGCTGCTCTGGCATATTTCAAGTACGGCAACGTGCCGGTGGCGGTGAACGATCCGCCCTTCCCCGACGAGAAGCTGGTGACCAGCGTGCCGCTGAATGCACGCATCGATCGCGACATGGTGAAGACGCCGCCGATTGAGCCCAGCGAGGATAATTTTGTGGCGGGGGCGCATATTTATGCCGATCAGTGCGCGGCATGCCACGGCTTCCACGGCAAGCGTTCGGTGGCCGGGACGCATGAGTTTCCCGCTGCTCCGCCGCTGTGGGAGAAGCACCACAATGGAAGCGTGGTGGGAGTGAGCGACGATCCGCCGGGGGAGACGTATTGGAAGGTAGCCAACGGCATCCGCCTGAGCGGCATGCCGGCCTTTAAGGACGTGCTCAACGAGACGCAGATGTGGCAGGTGTCCCTGCTGCTGGCCAACGCGGATAAGGCGCTGCCGCCGGCTGCGGTGGATGTTCTGAAAGGCGAGACGGTTCAAACCCCGACGGGGCCGGCAGCGGCTCCGCACGCGCAGCAGAAGACCGCACCTGAGCCGGACAAGTAGAGGACAGAACGATGGGATTTGGCGCAATGTTAAAGACGGGCCTGAAGTTTCTGCTGATGAGCTTCGGTGCGTCCAGCCCGCCGAAGAAACCGGCGCCGGCCAAGCCGGGTCCGAAACCTGGAGCATAATAACGACGGGCAGAGGCCAAGCCAATGGCGGTTATCCTCGTCGGCCTTGCCGTCGTTTTTGCTGTTTTCGCCGTTGTGGGTGTACTCCACGAGACAGGGCTCTTGGATATCCTGTGCGACATCTGGGACGATTTAGCCAATCGAAACGACCGCGGCAAGCTCAAGCGCCCCTCCGACAAATTCGTCGCGCGCTGACCGAAGCGAGCCGGATTGAGCTTGCATTCGGAAACATCGCGCATCGTCGCGCACGCTTCGCGAATCAAAGGACTTAGGGATGTTCCATGGCCGCGGGTAAGAGTTTCTGGCGCGCATTCATCGACTGGTTCGTGCTTTTCAGCGGCATCTCCACCGCTTCAAACCTCTCGCGCACCCGCCGGGAGCCGGTGGTCGGCCGCGGGCTCTTTCTGTTTCGCAAGCCGGAGCGCGGGCGCAGTTCCACCACGAATCATCCCGCTGCGAATGGCTGAATTGGTAGAATCGAACTATGTCGCTGACACGCCAACAGGCTCTCGACTACTTCCAATCTCCAGACCTGATCGGGCTGGGCATGGAGGCTGACGCCGTCCGCCGCCGACTGCATCCCGAAGGCGTCGTCACCTACATCATCGACCGCAACATCAATTACACCAACTTCTGCACCGAGTACTGCAATTTCTGCGCGTTTTACCGGCCGCTCAAAGGGCCCAGGGCGAGCGAAGGCTACATCCTCGATTTCGAAAAGATTTACGAGAAGATTGCCGAGACGCTGGAGATGGGCGGCACCGGCGTGCTGATGCAGGGCGGCATCCATCCCGACCTGAAGATCGACTGGTTTGAGCGGCTGTTCACCGGCATCAAGCAGCGCTTTCCGCAGATCTGGCTGCACTGCCTGTCGGCCAGCGAGGTGCTCGCCATCGCCGAGTACTCCGAGCTAGACCTGCGCACCACGATCGCGCGCCTGCGCGACGCGGGGCTCGATTCGATTCCCGGAGGCGGCGCGGAGATTCTCGACGACGATGTGCGCAAGCGGATTGCGCGGCTGAAGTGCCGCACGGAAGACTGGGTCAGCGTGCATCGCACCGCCCACTGGCTCGGCATGCGGACCACGGCCACCATGATGTTCGGCGTGGGCGAGACCTTCGAGCAGCGCATCAACCACTTCGAAGTGGTGCGCAAGCTGCAGGAAGAAACCGGCGGATTCACGGCATTCATCCCGTGGAGCTTTCAGCCCGGAAACACGGCGATGGGCGGCCGCGGCTGGGACGAGGCCACTTCGGTCGAGTACCTGAAGGTCCTGGCGATCGCGCGCTTGTATCTCGACAACATCCTCAACGTGCAGGCGAGCTGGGTGACACAGGGCTTGAAGGTGTTGGAGCTGGGCCTTCATTTTGGCGGCAACGACGTAGGCTCGGTGATGCTGGAAGAGAACGTGGTGAAGGCGGCGGGGACGTCGAACTGCACGACCGAAGAAGAGCTGCGGAGGATCATTCGCGACGCCGGGTTCAAGCCCGTCCAGCGCGATACGCTCTACCGGACCATGTTTCTGAATTAGCTGATCCCCTGGACTAGAATGGGCGGCATGATCGCCAAGGAGTTTTTACGCCTGCTTCGCCAGGTAGCTTCGGTTGCGTTCCCTTGCGTCGGCGTTATTTTCCTCGCGCTTTCAGGTGTATTCGCGCTCTTCACGCGCTCCTTCATTCAAAGAGCCGTTTCTACTGACGGGACGGTAGTGAAACTTGTCGAGTTCGTAGACCGCCAACACGGCGATGTGGACTACGCGCCGGTCTTCACTTTTGCCGCTATGGATGGCCAGAAGTACACCATCGCTTCGAGTGTTCGTTCCAGTCCGCCAGCGTATTCCCTTGGCGAGCACGTCCGTGTGTTGTACGACAAGAACAACCCTGCGAACGCCAAGCTCTCGTCGTTCACGCAGCTATGGTTTTTGCCAACCACGTTTGCAATTCTTGGAGGGATATTCACGCTCGTTGGCGTCGTACTTCTGGTCATTCTTAGTCGCCGTTCGCAAGTCATCAAGGTCCAATCCAGTTTGTAGCTTTTATGCTACACTTATCCCGTGCTCGAAGTCGTCCGGTACCAGCGCGAAGACGGAACAGAACCCTATACTCAGTGGTACCGGAATTTGCGAAACGGCACTGCCAAAACGAGTATCGCCAAAGAGTTGCGCAGGGCCGAAGTTGGAAATTTCGGCGATTGCAAGCCAATCGGCGAGGGAGTAAGCGAACTGCGCATCGACACCGGGCCTGGATATCGAGTTTATTTTGGCCTGCGTGGGCCGGTGATGGTCATCCTGCTTTGTGGCGGAGACAAGAGCAGTCAGGACCGCGACATCGCGCGAGCAAAGACATTCTGGGCCGATTGGAAACGGAGGCAACCATGAGAAAACTCGTTGGCGCGGTATCTCATCATGAACGCGAAGTTGAGGAGCTGCGTGCGGATCGCGAATTCGCACTGGAATACCTGAAATTGGCTCTCGAATCTCTTGACGATGCGGAGGACCGCGGAGCCAGCTTGCTGATGCTGCGCGCTCTGGCTGAGGCTTATGGCGGATTGTCGGAAGTCGCTGCGCGGGCGGGCATCAGCCGCGAATCCCTGTACCGGGTGCTCTCTCCCAAGGGGAACCCGACCATGAAGACCCTCATTGCAGTGGTCAATTCGATGGGTCTTCGACTCTCCGTAGTGGAATCACGCAAAGTAGCGACGAAGCGCACGAAAGCAAAGGCCGCCCGTAAAGCCGCCTAACCGCGGAGCTTGTTTCAACTGTGTCGGCGATTACATTCGGCCAAAGCCTGGCCCGATAGAATCGGCCGCGTGTACGAATGGGACGAAGCCAAGCGCGAAGCGAACCTGCGAAAGCATGGGCTCGACTTCGACGATGCAGATATCGTGTATGAAAACCCCGACAAAGTTACTTTCGCAATTCCGCGACAGGGCGAGCAACGCTGGCTGGATATAGCTCTCGTCGAGCTCAACGGAGTCGTTCTCGCCCTGGTTTATACCGTTCGGGGATACAATATTCGTATCATTTCGTTTCGGACGGCTTCACGAAAGGAGCGTCGAATCTATGACCATCTCCGGCCAACCAAGTAGAACCGATTGGGAGCGGGTTAAGAAGCAGATCGCCGAAGACGCTCCGATCCCCTACGACGCGACCGATCCCGATGACGGTCCCTATGACCCCAACGATGATGAGTCCGTTGATCGGTTTCTGACCGAAGCCAACCGAATTCGCAAGCCTTCAACCAAGAGCGTTAAGAAGATCGCCAAAGCTTCCTGATCTGGAGACGCTGAGCCTCCGAATTCACGCCTGGTTCACGGATGCCTCTGCCCGCCCGCGGCCACATCCATCCCGTGCTTCAGCAGCTTGAGAATCGACGTGAGGCTCTCCGTTGCGCCGCGTTGGCTTCCGGGCAGATTCACAATCAGCGTACTTCCCTTCAGCCCCGCCACTCCACGCGATAGCCACGCAAAGGGATTCTGCGCCGCGCCAGTGGAACGCATGGCCTCTGCCAGCCCCGGAGCTTCGCGATCGATCACCCGGCGCGTGGCTTCCGGCGTGCGGTCGCGCGGTCCCAGGCCGGTGCCGCCCACGGTGAGAATCAGCGCCGCGCCGTCTAATGCAAACTGCTCCAGCAGCGCGGCGATGGCATCTTCCTCGTCGGGCAAAAGCGCGGTTTCAATGGTGGCCGCGGGCCATTGGCTGCGCAGCAGTTCCACCACCGCCGGACCGGCCGTATCCGTCATCCGCCCTTGCGAACAGCGATCCGAGATGGTGACTACGGCGAGCAGCATGGCAATGATTGTAGTCCCGCGCTACGGCTGCGGCGCGCCCAAAACATGGATGGTGTGCAGCCAGATCTCCGCCGTCTTCGGCCAGGTGGTGACCGGCAGCGCGGTGCGGCGCAGTCCATAGCCGTGTCCGCCTTCTGCATAAATATGCAGCTCGGCGGGAACCTTGGCGTTCTTCAGTTGCAGAAAATAGGTGGTCGCGTTCTCCACATGCACCGGATCGTCCTCGGCCTGCACGAGAAACGTCGGCGGCGTCTGCGCCGTGGGATGGATGTCGGGATTCGGCGCCATGTTCTTCTCGGCCAGCGCAAGGTATCCGGGATAAATAACGATCGCAAAATCCGGCCGGCAGCTCAACTGGTCGGCCGCATCCACCGACTCGTACAGCCGCTTGTCGAAATGCGTGCTCAGCGCCGCCACCAGGTGCCCTCCAGCCGAAAACCCCAGCACACCCACGCGATGCGGATCGATATTCCACTCCGCCGCATGCTGGCGAACCATGCCCATGGCGCGCTGCGCATCCTGCAACGCGGCAGGCGATTTTGGGTACGGCCCTGAATCCGGCACGCGATACTTCAGCACCACGCAGGCGATGCCCGCTTCGTTCAGCCAATCGCAGATTTCAGTGCCTTCAAGATCCATTGCCAGGATGTGATAGCCGCCGCCGGGGAACACCACAATCGCGGGCGCCGGACCATTGGCCTCCTCAGGCTTGTAGTACGTGATCGTGGGAACAGAAACATTGCCGAGCCGAATCAGCCGCTTGCCCGCGATCAGTGGCTCCTTCGCCGTGGTCGTATCCATCTCAGCCGGCGCACTCGCCATAGTCGTTGCGCCCGGCGCGCCGTTGGGCCAGATGGGAATCTGCGTGTGCCCGGGCGCGGGCTGCCATGCCGGTTGCTGCGCGACGACGGGAATGGCTGCGAGAAAGATTGCGGCTGCGGCGAGAGAACGCGTGGGCATGCGGAAGATCTCCAAAAGAATGTCGCAGGGATGATCGCAGCCCGGGCGAGTAAATCGCAAGAGCCACGCAGGCCGTGCATCAGGGCTCGGCGTGAGGCGGGATGAGCAGGGTGAGCGTTTCGCTGGCGAGTTCCAAGCGCACGGGGAGATGGCCGAGCACTTCGCCGTCGGCTTCGACAAAGATATGCGCGCGCGAGCCGTTGCCGGGGTTGCACTCGACCGAGTCTGCGGTGATGAGTTCAAGGTCTCGGGAGAAGTCCCGGCGTCCGGCCAGGATGGACAGCAGGAACCGCATGTAGCGAAGGCGGCTGCGGGTTTTGATGGTCAGCACGGAAAGGCTGCGGCTGTGCAGCGTGGCGCCGGGAGCGAGGCGGCCAAGCACTCCGCCGAAGGAGCGAACCCGCACCGCGAGAATTTGCGAGGCACGTTCGAGGCGCGGCTCGCCGCCTGCGCTCTCAAAGCTGACCGGGAACAACGGAAACGGATGGCTGATCCAGATGCGGAGAGCCTCGAAAAGATAAAGCACGTAGCCGAGGCGGCGCTTGAGCAGCGGGTCCATGCGCGCCATGAGCAGCGCATCGGGCCCCACTCCGGCGGCCACGGTGAAGTAGCGGGAGTGGCGTGCGCCCTCGGGGTCATGGAAGAAAATGCGTCCCACCGGAACCTGCACCGGCTCAGCCTTGAGCAGCGCCTGCAGTGCCTTGGCGGGAATCCTGCTGAGGCCGAGGTTGGCGGCGAGAGCGTTGGCCGTTCCCAGGGGAATGACGCCGAGAGCGACGGCGGTTCCAACCAACCCCTGCATGACCTCATGCACGGTGCCGTCGCCGCCGCATACCACGACGGTGTCGAATCCGTGGCTGACGGCCTGGCGAGCAAGCGCGGCGCCGCTGCCGGGTCCGTGGATGGTGAACCGCTCTACCTCGATGCCCGCGTCACCGAGCGCGGCAAAGGCGGCGCGCACGATGGCTTCGCGCCGCGACGAGTTTTGTCCGGAGGATGGATTGTCGACCAGCGCAACACGGCGCATCGATTCGCTTTTCGGCATCGGGGCTGACGGACGCGGCTGTTTCTCCAGCCTACCTTGCAGTGTTGGATGCATAGCCGTTCCGGAATTCCTTCCCGCGGTGAACCTTCCCCGCGACCGCTGCGTACTTAGCCTACAATGGTTCGCCGGAAATTCAGAAAGGACGCAGTTTTCTACGAAAGCCATGACCGGCGAAGTGATTCCAGGCGGTCCATTCGTGTTTGCGGGCGCGCTTTACTCACCGGGCACGGCGCCCATGCAGCCCGTGAATCTTTCCAGCAAGAAGGCAATCCGCTTCTGGGCAAAGGGTGACGGCGCCACCTACACGGTGCTGGCGCTGACGGGCGGGATTGGATTTCTCCGCGTCACGCCGGGGAAGTTTCAGTTCGAGATCGACCAGGTGGAAATCCAATGAGGCGGTGAATGCGGGCGAACCGGCCGGCGAACGAATTCCATTCCCGGAACAACTCCCGAGGCATCCCACAGCATCCTTCTGCATAAGGCGGGATGCCGTGTGCCGGCTTGGACACCGGAACGCCGAGGGTGCTCGCATGGTGGTGCTGTTTCTTATTCCAATCCTGATTCTCGCGATTGTCGCCGTGGTTCCGGCGTGGCCTTATAACCGGAACTGGAGCTACTATCCGAGCGGCGGGCTGGGCGCGGTTCTGGCGCTGATCATCGTGCTCTTATTCCTCAACCGCATTTAAGTTCGGCCTTATAACGTTAAATTACAGTTCGGGCCGCGCGGGGCGAATCCCCTTCTCCGGTTTCGCCTTGCGCGAGCATTCTCATTTTCCCGCGACAATGGTTCCCGAGCACTCGCCGAACCCGATCCGGGGCAGGCCGTCTTTTTCCGCATGCGCGCGGAAGATGACTGTGTCTCCGTCTTCAAGAAAGGTGCGCGATTCGCCGGTGGGAAGACGGATGGGTTCCGCGCGGTGCTTCATCTCCAGCAGGCAGCCTTCCGAGCCTTCTTCGGGGCCGGAGATGGTGCCCGTGGCGAGCAGATCGCCGGGGCGCAAATTGCAACCGTTGCTGGCGTGATGCGCAACCAGTTGTGCAATGGACCAGTAGAGGTCGCGCAGGTTGCCGCGGCTGAGGCGCATCGGTTCAAGATTGCGCGCGCGCATCTGCTTCGACACCAGGTACACATCGAGCATGAGATCGATTGCGCTGGAGCCGCCGTGCGATGCGGAGAGATAGGGCAGGGGCGCGGGATCGCCGTCGGGACGCGGCGCGGCGGCAACGCGGTAGGGAGCCAGCGCTTCCATGGGCACAATCCACGGCGAGATCGTGGTGGCGAAATTCTTGGCGAGAAACGGGCCGAGCGGTTGATACTCCCACGACTGAATATCGCGCGCGGACCAGTCGTTCACCAGGCAAAGTCCGAAGATGTGACGCTCAGCTTGCTCGATGGGGATAGGCTCGCCGAGGTCGTTGCCGTGGCCAATGAAAATGCCGACCTCCAGTTCGTAGTCGAGCGAGCGGGAAAGTCCAAAAGACGGTTCGGAGGCCTGGGGCGATTTCGTCTGGCCGCTGGGACGGCGAATTTCGTCTCCGCTGACCACGATCGAGGACGCGCGCCCGTGATAGCCGATAGGAACGTATTTGTAATTTGGAAGCAGCGGATTGTCGGGGCGAAACAGTTCTCCCACGCGCGTGGCGTGATGGATGGAGGCGTAGAAGTCGGTGTAGTCGCCGATTTGCGCGGGGAGCTGCATCTCGACGTCGTGCTGGGCAACGAGCATGCCAGAAACGCGGCGCTGTGTGGCTTCGCTGGCATCCGCGCCTAGGAGTTCGACGATGCGGCGACGCAGCGCCGACCATGCCACCTGGCCCAGCGCCATCAGCGGATTGAGCGCATCGGCAGTGCAGGCGTCCACAATGGGCGGCGCGAGCGGCGCCAGCAGGCCTTCGCCGGCGGCGGTGCGAAGATCGAATATCTGGTCGCCGATAGCAATGCCGATGCGCGTGACGTGCGCGTGCGCGAATACGCCGTAGGGCAGGTTGGCGAGGGGAAAGTCGGTCCCGGGATCGTTCGCGGAGGCGATCCAGCTTTTCAGAGCCATCCTAGTGCCTCGAGGTCGCGCATGGGCTCGGTAAAGGAACACGAACCGAACCCCGTGAAGAATTGTCGCACTTCGCGCAGTTCCTGCGCATTCCACTGGTGGCCGTGCGCGGAAAGGTAATCGGGCGTGATCCGAAATGCGCCGGGGTCTTCTTCTTCGAGCATCGAAATCGCCTCGTGCACTTCGCCGCCGAAATGGAGAAGCGCGGCGGCGCAGAGTAGATTCATGAATCCATGCATTGTGCCGGTGGGACTTTCGGGCGCGTAGGTGAGCGAATGACGTGAGCGCAGCGGATGGTGCAGTCCGGCCGTGGCCTTGAATGGAACGCGGCGATCGGCAAGCAGGCACAGGCGATCGACCACCTGCGCCGCGGTGGGGAATGCCTCCGCGACCACGCCGCCCATGCGCAGCTTGGCCCGCGCGCCGACGGACGCGAGCGCATCGATGGCGCCGGAGCAGCCCGATTGCAAAGGAATTTCGAAGTAGCATTCCATGTTGGCGGGGAGATGTTCGCAGGTGCGGGCCATGGTCAGCGGCTGGTCGCATTTGATCTCGACCGATTCAATGCGGAAGCCCTCGTCCCGATGTTGCACGATGCGATCAAGATCGGAATGGGGGGCAGCGATTACGCTGAGGCGCATTCGGCCGAGATCGTCGCCGGCGGCTTCGCGCAATGCATCGAGGCGGCTGAGATCGACGATGAACCGTCCCAGCGCAGGCGCATGCTTCTGCCTGGCGTAGGCAAGGTAATTGCCCACCGCTGCAGGCATGTCGAGGCCGGCCGGCGGATAGAGGCCTGCGTAGTCGATCAGGCCCTCGAGTGCGATGTCGATCGCGTCCATTCCGTCTCGGCGGCTCAGGGTTTGAAGTGCTTTTTCAGGCCCTGCCAGCACTCGAAATACTCGTGCTGCAGAATGCGCGTGCTCATGGCGAATTCTGTGGGGCGCACGGCGAGCTGCGTCTCGAACATAAACGCCAGCGTGTTGGCCAGATACTGCGGCTTCAGTTCGGCGCCGGTGGCGCGCTCAAAAGTCTCGGCATCGGGACCATGGCCGGCCATGCAGTTGTGCAGGCTGGCGCCGCCGGGCACGAAGCCCTCGGCCTTGGCGTCATAGGCGCCGAAGACCAGGCCCATGAACTCGTTCATCAAGTTGCGATGGAACCACGGCGGGCGGAAGGTGTGCTCGGCCACCATCCAGCGCGGCGGAAAAATGGCGAAGTCGCAGTTGGCGGTTCCGGGATTGAGCGACGGGGCGGTGAGCACGGTGTAGATAGACGGGTCGGGGTGATCGAACGAAACGGTGTTGATGCAATTGAAGAGCGCGAGGTCGTATTTATACGGCGCGTAGTTTCCGTGCCAGGCAACCACGTCCAGCGGAGAATGATCGATGAATGCGGACCACAGGCGGCCGAGAAACTTCGCGGTGATGCGAAACTCGCCGTCGCGGTCTTCATACGCGGCAACGGGAGCTTTGAAATCGCGCGCATTGGCGAGACCATTGGCGCCGATGGGGCCAAGCTCCGGCAGGCGGAACGGCAGGCCGTAATTCTCGCAGATGTATCCACGAGCTTGCTTCTCCGCGAGCACGACGCGGAACTTGAGTCCACGCGGAAGCACGCAGATTTCGCCGGGCGCGACTTCAAGAATGCCGAGCTCCGTGTGCAACCGCAGCGCGCCCATTTGCGGCACGATCAGCAGTTCGCCGTCCGCGGTGTAGAAGAATCGATCCTCCATCGACGAGTTGCAGGCGTAAAGGTGGATGGCAACGCCGGTCTGCATCGCGGGGTCGCCATTGCCGCCGAGCGTGACCATGCCATCGACGAAATCCGCGGGCTGATCGGGCACCGGCAGCGGATCCCAGCGGAGCTGATTGGGCGTGGTGGGCACCTCAAGAAACGGCCCGCTGCGAATGAGCTTTGCGGCAACTTCTTCGTAAGGCCGATGCGTGACCGAGGGCCGGATGCGATACGTCCAGGTGCGGCGATTGACGGCGCGTGGAGCGGTGAAAGGCGCTCCGCTGAACTGCTCCGTGTACAGGCCGAGCGGATGTTTTTGCGGAGCGTTCTGCCCCTGGGGCAGGCCTCCTGCAACGGCTTCGGTTGCGAATTCATTGCCAAATCCCGACTGATACGAAAGCCCGGCGTGGGCCGATTCCATATCAGAGAGTACCGCGCTCGACTCGCTGCTCTGCTTCATGCATCGCCTCGTAGATTTGATCGAAACTGTTGACTGCGAAGAGCACCTTCTGCAACTCATCCACCTTGACCGGGGTGGCGAGAACCTCGTCAAGCGTGAAATTGTGGATTTCGCAGCCGCCGCGGAAGACGTTCTCGCACTCGCCATGGGAACTGATGACGCCGCTGCCGTAGGCCTTGATTTCGCCGTTCTGCCGGATCAGCCCGAACTCTACCGTATACCAGAACAGGCGGCCGAGTTTCTCCAGGATCATCTGGCCGGAGATGCCGGCGCAGACACGCCCGTAGTGCTGCAGGAAATCGCCGAACACCCGGTGCGCGTGCATGGGGACGTGGCCGAAGACGTCGTGAAAGATGTCCGGCTCGGGAGTGTACTCGAGCGAGTCGCGGCTGCGCAGCCAGGTGGTGGTGGGAAAGAGCCGGTTGGCCAGCATCTCAAAAAATGCCGGCGCGGGCAGAAAGCCGCTGACCGGCGTGGAACTCCAGCCAGTGCGCGGCCCCAGCCGTTTGGTAATCTCCGCGAGGTTGGGCAGACGGTCGCGCTGCAGTCCGATGACCTGAAAACCTTCGAGGTATTCGCGCGCGGCGTGCTTTTCGATTCCAGGCAGCACCCGGTCGACAAGTTCCGACCACACCGCGTGCTGCTCGCCGGTGTAAGCGGAATAGTCCTGGTGGATGAGAAAAGGAGCGGCGGCGGTGAGGGTTGCAGTTGCCATTGGTTTCTCCGCTTGCATTCAATGTGCGCCGGGACCAAGCCCCGGCTGCCGGCTTGCTCTTACAAATTTCCGCGCAACTGCTGCTCGCGCTCGATGGCCTCAAACAGCGCCTTGAAGTTGCCTTTGCCAAAGCTGCGGCTGCCCTTGCGCTGAATGATTTCGAAGAACAGCGTGGGACGGTCTTCCACCGGACGCGTGAAGATCTGCAGCATGTATCCTTCATCGTCGCGATCGACCAGGATTCCAAGCTCTTCCAGCGCATCGATCGGCTCGTCGATCTTGCCCACGCGGCCCTGCAGCTCGGTGTAATAGGTGTGCGGCACGCGCAGGAATTCCACGCCCTGCTCGCTGAGCTTCTTTACCGTGTGCAGAATGTCGTTGGTGGCGAGCGCGATGTGCTGCACGCCGGGTCCGGGATAAAAATCGAGATATTCCTCCACCTGCGATTTCCTCTTTCCCTCGGCGGGCTCGTTGATGGGGAACTTCACATAGCCGTTGCCGTTCGCCATCACCTTCGACATCAGCGCGGAGTATTCGGTGGAGATGTCCTTGTCGTCAAAGTGCTGGTAGAGCGAGAAGCCCATGACGCGCGCGTAGAAGTCCACCCACTCGTTCATCTCGTGCCAGCCCACGTTGCCCACCATGTGATCGATGTGCTGCAAGCCGACCGGCCGCGCGATAGGATCGTGATCGACGGCGCGATAACCGGGCATAAACGGGCCGTGATAATCGCCGCGCTCGACAAAGGTGTGAATGGTATCTCCGTAAGTGCGAATGCCAGCGAGAACCACCTGGCCGTTTTCGTCGGATTTGACATAGGGCTCGGCGACACTCACAGCGCCGCGGCTGGTGGTCTCCTGCCACGAGCGCCGCGCGTCATCCACCCACAGCGCGATCACCTTGACCCCGTCGCCATGGCGATGGATGTGCTCGGCGATGGGCTCGCTGGAGCGCAGCGGCGTGGTGAGCACAAACCGCACTTTCCCCTGCTGCAGCACGTAAGAAGCACGATCACGCTGGCCGGTCTCCGGGCCGGCGTATGCCACCAGCGACATGCCGAATGCGAGGCGATAGAAATACGCGGCCTGGCGCGCGTTGCCAACGTAGAACTCCACGTGATCGGTCCCCTTCAGCGGCAGAAAATCGCGTTCGGAGCTGAGGGATTGGGCCGCGGAATGCGAAGCAATGGGAGCAGATGTGGAGGTGCTCATAAGTAGACCTCAAAGCCGGAAGTGCAAGGTGGAAGGTCAACGGGGAAGCACTCCGGCTGAGCCCAGCATAGGCCCGCTGCAACGGCTGCGGAAAGGGCGATTCGATGGAAAACAAATGGCGCGCCTTAACGATGTTAGGCATAATGAGGCCAGCACCTTAGGATTGCTGCCATGGCGCATAAGCACGTTCCCAACATGGTTGAGATGGATGCAATTGCCTGGAAAATCATCGAGGGCCTGCAGCGCAATGCGCGACTCACGTTTGCGGAACTGGGCAGGAAGGTCGGGCTCTCCACGCCGGCAGTGGCGGAACGCGTGCACCGGCTGGAAGAGGCTGGCGTCATTACCGGTTATCACGCCAGCATCGATGCCGCGAAGCTGGGGGTTCCAATCCGGATTCTCATGTGGCTTACGATTCCGGGGGGCGACCTGCAGATCAGCCGCACGGTGACGGCAATCAAGGAGCTTGCGGAGATTCGCCGCTGCCATCGCATCACGGGATCGGAATCGTTTGTCATTGAAGCAGATGTGGTTTCCATCCGGCACATGGAGGCCTTGATCGACCGGCTCTCCGCGCTGGGAGCCACGTCCACTTCGACTGTATTGAGCTCACCTGTCGAGCGGCGCGAATATACGGCGAAACAGATTGAGAGCTTTGAGAAATTCCTGTAAAGCACGCGACAAGCCCGCGCAATGATGCTGATGTGCTGCGGTTTACCGTCGTCCGTCCGGCCTGTGCGCGCGCCTCGCACTGGGCGCGGTTAGCCGGTTTTCGCGTTTTCACATAAAGTAGAAAGAGGTCTTTGAATATGCATCTTTCTCTGGCAACGTCGGCTATTGGTTCCCTCCTGGGATTGGTGGGGGTGATGGTCTGGCGTATTCGCGAGGGACGAACCGCGGTGACGGTGCGCAAAATCATCATTCCGCCCCTGGGAATGGCCACCGGGTTCTCAATGTTCATCGTGCCGGCCTTCCGGGTTCCCTGGACATGGGCTCTGATCGCGTTTCTCATCGGCGCCATTCTGCTGGCCTGGCCGCTGCTGGCCACGTCGCGGCTGGTACGCGATGGCAACACCATCATGATGCAGCGCTCGGGCGCTTTTTTTGCGGTGGTCATCGTGCTTGCGGCCATTCGCTATTTAGCGCGCGGCTACTTCGACTCGGTGATGACGCTGGAGCAGACGGGCGGACTGTTTTTCGTACTGGCGTTCGGCATGATCCTGCGCTGGCGCCTGCGCATGTTGCAGGAATATCGCGCGCTGACCTCGCAACAGCCGCTGTCGCAGCCATCCTGAAAAAAGCCACCCGCGCAGCCGCGCGAAGGTGCTGATTTTCCCTCCCCGCAAAATTATTTCCCGAAGCTCTCCCTCCCTGCTGGTTGCGCATCTCAGACGGTGAGCCGCGCGCGGCGGCTGAGGGCGGAGACTGTTTGGCGCGTCTCGCCGATGAGAGGTGACGGAGATGGCTCACGCGGAGGTGCCGATTGCCAGGGCGCTGGCGACGCCGATGGAGGATGTGGCGCAGGGAGTGCGCGGCCTGCGTCTGGGATTTGTAAACGTGTTTGCCGTGGAGCATGCCAACGGCGCGTGGACGCTGGTCGATGCGGGAATTCCCTTCTCCGCCGGGCACATTCGCCGCTGGGCCGAAGACCATTACGCCGCGCCGCCGGTGGCCATCGTGCTCACGCATGGGCACTTCGATCACGTGAGCGGGGCGCCGGAGCTGGCCGACGCGTGGGATGTTCCGGTGTACGCGCATGCGCAGGAGGCGCCGTATCTTACCGGGCAACGGAAATATCCGCCGCCGAACAACGCGGCCGGCGGAGGTCCGATGTCGCTGCTGGCTCCCGTCTATCCCCACAGACCGGTGGACCTGAGCGGGCGCTTGCGGCTGTTTGCCGCGGCGGAATACGTCATGCAATCGGGAGCGATGCCGGAGTGGCAGATCATTCACACGCCCGGGCACACAGCAGGCCATGTATCGTTCTTCCGCCCCGCGGACCAGACACTTCTGGCCGGCGACGCCTTCTGCACCACCAGGCCGAAATCCTTTTTTGACGCGGCGCGGGCACAGCCTCCGGAATTGCACGGCCCGCCATCTTACTTCACTTCGGACTTTGCCGCGGCGGCGCAGTCCATCCGCCGCCTGGCAATGCTGCAGCCGCGCATCGTCGCGCCGGGACACGGACGTCCGCTGGCGGGGCTGCAGGTGGCGGAGAAGCTGACCCGACTGGCGGCGCAGATTACCGCGGAGTTGAGCAGCGAGCAACGCCGCAACGTGGCATAGGCGATCGAGCATCTCATCCTTACGCGCACGCGAGGGACACCATGAAAGCAGTTCTGCTGTACGAGTACGGAGATGCGAGCCGGCTGCGGTATGAAGACACCGCGGTGCCGGACTATGGCGAAAACGAAGTGCTGGTGCGGGTGAAGGCCACCAGCATCAACCCCATAGACTACAAGATCCGCAGCGGCGCCGCGAAGGCGCGCATGCCGGTGGAGTTTCCCGCGATCCTGGGACGCGACCTCTCCGGAGAGGTGGTGGAATCCGGCGGACGCGCGACCGGGTTCCCCAAGGGAATGCGCGTGATGGCGCTGGCCAACGGGACTTATGCGGAATACACAGTAGCCAAGGCCGACGTTCTGTCGCCCATTCCGGACGCGCTGACGTTTGAGCAGGCGGCGGCGCTGCCGCTGGTGACCCTGACGGGCGCGCAGCTGATTGAGCGCGCCGTGAAGCCGCAGCCTGGCTGGACCGTGCTGGTGACCGGCGCTTTGGGCAGCGTGGGCCGTTCCGCGGTGCACGTGGCGCGCAAGCACGGTGCGCGCGTGCTGGCCGGGGTGCGGCGCAGCGAAATGGACAAGGCCTCGCAGGAGTTGAAAGTGGATGGCGTGGTGGCGATCGACGATGAGCAGGAAATTGGAAAGCTGTTCGACCTCGATGCGATTGCGGACACGGTGAGCGGGCCCACCATCCAGCGCCTGATGAAGGCCATTCGCGCGGGCGGCGTGCTGGGTTCGGTGCTGGGCGCGCCCGAGGGCGCAGACAAATATGACATTCGCGTCGAGGCGTTCATGGCGCAGGCGGACGCTTCCCGCCTCTATCAACTGGCCGACAACGTGGCGCGCGGCGAGTTTTCCATTCCCATTGCGCGGACCATGAAGTTGCAGGAAATCGAGGAGGCGCATCGGCTGGCTGAGAGCCACGCGACCGCGGGAAAGATCATCCTGGTGCCGTGAAGCTGTTTGGCATTTCCGTAAATGGGAAAGGGTGAAATCTCCTGCGAGACTCCGCCCCTGTTGCCGGAATTTTCGCTGGACTTGCGCCCCTCCGCTGTGGTGCTCTGTTCCTGGAGCTTCCCCAATGAGCGGAACGGAAACCAGGCCGGCGGCGCCGGTGAATGCGCCCCGACAGGTGCTGCTCGCCAGCATGGTCGGCACCACCATCGAGTTCTTCGACTTCTACATCTACGCCACCGCCGCGGTGCTGGTCTTCCCCAGCCTCTTCTTCCCCGCCGCCAATCCGGCCTCGGCGCGGCTGGCCTCACTGGCCACCTTCGGCATCGCCTTCCTGGCGCGGCCCATCGGATCGGCGCTCTTCGGCCACTTCGGCGATCGCGTCGGACGCAAAGCAACTTTAGTGGTGGCGCTGCTCACCATGGGCGTTTCCACCGTGAGCATCGGTATGCTGCCCACGTACCATTCCATCGGCCTGGCCGCGCCCGTGCTACTGGCCATCTGCCGTTTTGGCCAGGGCATCGGCCTGGGCGGCGAGTGGGGCGGCGCGGTGCTGCTGGCCATTGAAAACGCGCCGCCGAAAAAGCGCGCATGGTACGGCATGTTCCCGCAGCTCGGCGCGCCGCTGGGCTTCTTCCTCTCCGGCGGCGTCTTCCTGCTGCTGTCTCAGTTTCTTACCGACAAGCAGTTCTTCACCTTCGGATGGCGGCTGCCTTTCCTGGCCAGCTCCGTTCTGGTGTTCCTTGGCCTTTACGTGCGCCTCGCCATCCACGAAACGCCGGCGTTCCGCAAGGTGCTCGCCCGCGGAGGACAGGTGCGGATGCCGCTGCTGACGGTGGTGCGCCATCACGGCCGGGCGCTCACGGCGGGCATCCTGCTGTGCCTGGCGACGTTTGTCCTGTTTTACCTGATGACGGTGTTCGCGCTTTCGTGGGGCACCAGCGCCCTGGGTTACAGCCGCAGCCAATTCCTGCTGATGCAGTTGTTCGACATCGCCTTCTTCGCGTTGTTCATCCCCATTTCAGCCATTCTGGCGGAGCGCGGTCGCCGCTCGACCATGCTTTGGATTAGTGCGGCCATCTTCCTCTTCGGCCTGGTGATGGCGCCGATTTTTTCCGCGGGGCCCGGCGGCGCACTGGGCATGATGGCCATTGGACAACTGCTGATGGGCCTCACCTACGGACCGCTGGGCACGCTCGTATCGGAGCTCTTCCCTACGCCGGTGCGCTATTCGGGCAGCTCCCTCGCATTTAACCTGGCGGGAATCCTGGGAGCCTCGCTGGCGCCGTACATTGCCACCTGGCTCGCCAAGAACTACGGCCTGCAGTATGTGGGCTATTACCTGTGCGTCGCCACCTTGCTCACCATCGGGGGCTTGTGCATGATCCGGGAGACCCGGGACGACGATCTACACGCCTGAGCCGAAGCACCGGGCGCAAGCCGCGAATACGGGGCGAGCCGGATGCCGGCGCGCCGAAATCCGTGAAGTAGAATTCATTCGATGATCGCCCGGTGCGCCGGGCACGGACACAATCCAGTTCCCCCAAGGTGCGCAATGAAGCTGAATTCGGAAATTTCCACTGCGGTCGAACGCAGATCGCTTTGCGCGAGACTGCTCAACTGCCTGGTTGCGCTGGGATGTTTGGGGATGTTCTGTGCGGGATGGGGACACGCGCAACAGGCCACTCGACCGGATGTCGCAAACCGTCCTGTAGCCGCACCCGGCGACGCTCCTGATGATGCGGGGCCGCTGGCAACCGATCTCTCGTCCAGGATCGCGCGCCGCGATATTGCCAAAGCCATGAAGCGCGTCGCGGATTGGCAACTCGGACGGCTTCCCGCCCAGGCCCAATACGACTGGACCTTCGCCGCGCTCTATGCGGGAATGATGGCGGTGCCCGAACAAATCTCCGCCGACAAGTACCGCGAAGCCATGCGGCACATCGGCGAAGAGCTTGCATGGCAGCCCGGACCGCGTGTTCTTCACGCCGACGATCAAGCTGTGAGCCAAATGTATCTTGAGCAATACATGCTGCACCAAGATCAGGCCATGCTCACGCCTGCGGAAGCCCGCATGAATGCGGAAATCAATACGCCCGAGGATCCTGCAAAGCCATTGTGGTGGTGGTGCGATGCGTTGTTCATGGCTCCGCCGGTACTGGCCGACCTGGCCGCAATTACGCACGACGACAAGTACTGGCGGTTCATGGATCACCAGTGGAATGTTACCGACAAGTTGCTCTACGACCAGAGGGCGCACTTGTTTTCACGCGACCTGACATATCTCGATAAGTACGAAAAAAATGGCGAGAGACTCTTCTGGTCGCGTGGCAATGGATGGGTGATGGCGGGGCTGGTGCGGATCCTCGATCGCATGCCGGCTAACTCGCCCCTACGAGCCAAATATGTGCTCCGGCTGCAACAGATGGCCGGCGCGGTGGCGCAGGTACAGGGCAGCGACGGACTGTGGCGCCCTGGATTGTTAGATCCCGCCGCATATCCGCTCCCCGAGGTTTCAGGCAGCGCGTTCATCACCTATGCGCTGGCCTACGGAGTGAATCATCACCTGCTGCCGGAGGCGACTTATGCGCCAATTATTCGCAGGGCATGGGCCGGCATGCTCGCGCACGTGTACACGGACGGACGCCTGGGCTGCATTCAGCCGGTAGGCGGCGCACCTGCGCCGCTGAAGGAAACTTCGAGTTATGTGTACGGAGTGGGGGCATTTCTGCTCGCCGGTTCTGAGATGTACAGCACCGCGCGATGAGTCAGAAAATCAGACCACTTTGAAAGAAACACCCCGCAGGCAATCAGCCATGCGGGGTGTTACATTCGCTTGCGCGATTTTGGACGACTCTCTCATTGCACCGCTGGTTAGCTGCATCCGCTCGTCGACCCGCAGCTCATGCAGCGGTAGCAGCTCCCGTTGCGAACCATGATCGCGCCGCACACTCCGCAGCTTGGCGCGTCGCCCATCTCGTACAGGTCGCCCATCAGATCGGTCTCATGATAGATGCCGCGGTCCTTGAGATCGGGCATTTGCGTGGGAGCTTCCATCGCGCCGCTGGTGGCCTGAATCTCCGGCGCAATTCCGCCGCCCGGAGCACCCGTGTTTCCCATGCCCGGCAGCGGAGTCTGTCCGCCCATCTCATTCAGCTTGCGCGCCACCTCTTCGGCCAGCCGCGACATCTGATCCTGCGGCAGGGAGCCCTGTTCCTCAAAATCCGCGTTGCTCAGGATGGTGGGCGAAGCCGGCAGTTGCGGCGCCTGCGGAGCCAGGCCCGCAAACAGCGTCAACTGCGTGCCCGACAGAAAGCGCAGATTCAGCCAGCGGAAGATGTAATCCATCAGGCTTTTTGCGTAGCCGATCTGCTCGTTGCCGGTCCAGCCCGAAGGCTCAAACCGGGTGTGGGCAAACTTCTCGCACAGCACCCGCAGCGGAACCCCATGCTGCAACGCCAGCGAGATGGCGGTGGCGAACGAGTCCATCAGCCCGGAGACCGTCGAGCCCTCCTTGGCCATCTTGATGAAGATTTCGCCCGGCTGTCCGGTGGGATACAGACCCACCGTGATGTAGCCTTCGTGGCCCGCGATGGAGAACTTGTGCGTCACCGAAGCGCGCTCTTCCGGCAGCCGATGGCGCACGGCGCGTGGCGGAGCCTTCAGATCCTGCTGCTCCGGCTCCGGCGTAACCGGCACGGCAGCCGCCTTGATCACCGGCACTGCCGCGGCTTTCGCAATCTCATCCATCGCCTTCTGGAACGAGGCCGCCGCTGCGATCACCTGCTTCGCGGTCAGCTCCAGCTTCTCGCCGATTTTGGCTTCGAGCGCCGTCACATCCGCTTCCGCCGCGGCGTGTCCGCCGGCCAGATTGCTCAGCACTCGCCCGGCAGCGGCATCCAGCGCCGACGGCTCCTTTTTGGCATCCATGCTGGTGTTCAGCGGCTGAGTGCCCTTCGATCCATCGCGATAAATCGCTACCGCCTTGATGCCCTGGCGCCAGCTCTCCGCATACGCCTCCGCCACATCCTCCACCGTCGCCTCGTGGGGTAGGTTCACCGTCTTCGAAATTGCGCCGGAGAGGAACGGCTGCGCGGCCGCCATCATTTTGATGTGGCCCATGTAGTGGATCGAACGCGTGCCCTTGGCCGGCTTGAAGCTGCAATCGAACACCGCCAGGTGCTCCGGCTTGATGGCCGGCGCGCCTTCGATGGTGCCGGTCGCGTCGATGTAGCTGACGATCGCGTTCACTTCGCTGTCGCTATATCCCAGCTTGAACAGGGCCGCAGGCACGGTGTTGTTGACGATCTTGATCATGCCGCCGCCCACCAGCTTCTTGTACTTCACCAGCGCCAGGTCCGGCTCCACGCCCGTCGTGTCGCAGTCCATCATGAACCCGATGGTGCCCGTCGGCGCCAGCACCGTGGTCTGCGCGTTGCGATATCCGTGACGCTCCCCATAGAGCAGCGCCATGTCCCAGCACTCTCGGCTGGCATCGATCAACTGCTCCATCTGTGGCACCGCGAATGGCTCGCCGCTCACCTTCGACTTGCCGATGTTGTTCACTTCGGCGCGATGCATGCGGATCACGTCGAGGAACGGCTCGCGGTTCACATAGAATCCGGGGCACGCTCCGCCGTCGTGCTCCACCTGCGCGGTGAGCGTCGTGGCCGAAGCCAGCGGCCGGCACGAACCCGCGACGATGGCCGACTGCAAATACGACTGCCCGCACATGATCGCGGTCAGCGAAGCCGCCAGGTCGCGACCCGCCGCCGAATCGTAAGGCAGGCCGAACGCCATCAGCAGCGCGCCCAGGTTGGCATAGCCCAGCCCCAGCGGCCGGTAGTCGTGCGAGTTCCGCGCAATCGACTCCGTGGGATATCCCGAGTTGTCCACCAGGATCTCCATCGCCGTGATCACCACCGAAACTGCGTGCCGATAAGCGGGAATATCGAACTGTCCCGCGGCATTGACAAACTTCAGCAGGTTGAAGCTCGCCAGGTTGCACGCCGAGTTGTCAAGGAACATGTATTCCGAGCACGGGTTCGACGCGTTGATGCGCGCCGTGTTTTTGCTCGTATGCCAGCGGTTGATGGTGGTGTCAAACTGCAGGCCGGGGTCGCCGCACAGCCATGTGGCCTCGGCAATCTTGTGCATGATGTCCCGCGCCTTGTACTTCTTCACCGGCTGCTTTTCTTTCACCGTGCGCGTAAAGAACTCGCCGTCCGTCTCGTAAGCGCGCATGAACTCATCGCTCACCCGCACCGAGTTGTTGGCGTTCTGGAAGAAGATCGACGAATAAGCCTCGCTATCGGGGCCCGAACCGTCGTATCCCGCCTTGATCAGCGCAAACGCCTTCGCCTCTTCCTTGGCCTTGCAGTCAATGAAGTCCACGATATCCGGATGATCCACGTTGAGAATCACCATCTTGGCCGCGCGCCGGGTCTTGCCGCCGCTCTTGATCACGCCCGCAAACGCGTCGAACCCGCGCATGAAGCTCAGCGGCCCCGACGCCTGTCCGCCGCCCGACAGCGTTTCCATCGATCCCCGGATCGACGACAGGTTCGTACCCGTGCCCGATCCCCACTTGAACAGCATGCCCTCGGTCTTGGCCAGGGTCAGGATCGAATCCAGCGAATCATCCACGGCATTGATGAAGCACGCCGAGCACTGCGGATTCTTGTACCCCGTCGCCTCGAACTTCACGCACCCCGTTGCCGGATCCCAGTGCCAGCTCTGCCCTGCGGCCAGCGGCTCCAGCCGATCACACCCCACGTTGAACCACACCGGCGAGTTGAACGCCACCCGCTGCGTCAGCAGCATTTGCGCCAGCTCGTCATAAAAGACCGCCGCATCCTCCGCCGTGGCAAAGTAGCCGCCCTGGATGCCCCAGTCGCGCACCGTCTCCGCCACCCGTTCCACCAACTGCCGCACGCCGGTCTCCCGCTCCGGGGTTCCCAACTGCCCGTGCAGGTACTTCGAAGCCACGATGTTGGTGGCCGTCATCGACCAGTCGATCGGCACTTCCACGTCCTTCTGCTCGAAGATCGTGTTGCCCTTGCTGTCGGTAATCGAAGCGGTACGCTTCTCCCACTGCACCTCGTCGTAGGGCGAGATGCCAGGCCGCGAGAAGCGCCGGGTGAAGCACAGCCCGCCCTGGCCGGTGGGGGTGGAGGCGACGGAAGCGGATGTGTGGACGTGGGTTTCATGCATCAGGGGAATCTCCTTCATCTGGCAACCAAATAAAAAGCCTGGAAACCATCCGCGCCTTTTGCGCGGATGCTTACAGAGAATGGAACGCTTCCTGCGGTCACAAACTGGGTATAAGAAAACACCGCAAAATGTCTTACCTTGAGCGGTCTGCCGGCGCGTCTGGCATCCTGTCTCGCGCTGCGCCTATTCACAGTCCTTTCACAGCCGCAGATGAAAAAATACCGCTGTCCTTGGGGCATGTCAACCCTAAACCACAATATCTAGTGTTTAGATGGTATTCCCAGGCACCTGGTCTCTAAACATTGGGGTTTGGCCTGTGGAAACCTCCAATCGCCCCGTCTCGCGCGGGTTTCGGCATTCAAAATGCCTCGGTTTTCCGCACCGGGCCCGCGTTCTGGCGGAACTTGCAATTCATCCGCCTTTCTCAGTTCCAAGGCTATGCCGCGGCGACCAGAGGTACAAGGCAAAGCAGCGGTGGAAATGGGGGTTCGTCTGTGCAGAACGTGGACAACAGAGGCTTTATTTTTCATTCCGGGAAATTAGCCCATCGCGGGACGCTCCTGCCCTTCGGCTGCGGGCTCGCGCCGCAGCGCCCTGCTAGCCTTCTTCTATGCCCAATGAGCAGCCCAATTTGAATTGGAAGCCCGTCCCGCTGCCCCGCCGCGAGCCCATGTACGGTCGCACGGTCATGCTGGAGCCCCTCGATGTCGAGCTCCATGCCGCGGACCTCTGGGGCGCCGTGGAAGGCCACGACGGGGTCTGGCAATGGCTCTTCGACGGTCCATTTGCCACAGAAGCCGAATTCACCGCCGACATCGTCCGGAAACAGGCGGCAGCCGACCGCATCTTCTACGCCATCATCTCCGCCGACATCGGGGCAGCTGCCGGCTACGCCAGCTACCTGCGGATGGAGCCGGCGCACGGCGTTATCGAGGTCGGCAACATCCTCTACTCACCCGCCCTGCAGCGGACCACCGCGGCCACGGAAGCCATGTACCTGATGGCGCGCCACGTCTTCGACGACCTGGGCTACCGCCGCTACGAGTGGAAGTGCAATGCCCTGAACGAGCCCAGCCGGCGGGCCGCCCAACGCCTGGGATTCACGTTCGAGGGCATCTTTCGCCAGCACATGGCGATCAAGGGCCGCAACCGGGACACGGCCTGGTTCGCCATGCTCGACCACGAGTGGCCGATGCGGAAAGCCGTTTTTGAAACATGGCTCGATCCGAATAACTTCGACTTAGAAGGCCGGCAGATCAACCCTCTTTGAGTTATTCCTCAATAGCGTTGCTGCGCTTGACGACGGGCGATTTTTCGCGGAGACCAAACGACGAACCCGATCTTGCGGCCTGATGAAAAACGCCGCCCTTTTCGGGGCGGCGTTTTTCTCCGAGTTACGAGGCAGAGATCACTTGCCTGCCTTTTCAATCCTCATGCCATAGAAGGACTTGTGCACGAAGAAGACCGACACCAGGAAGAATGCTACTGCCAGAATGTGTGTGAGCATTGGTTTGTTTGAGCTGAGTGTTACTGCCAGCTCGACAGCAAGCAATCCAAACAAAGTGGTGAACTTGATCACCGGATTCAATGCCACCGATGAGGTGTCTTTGAAGGGATCGCCGACGGTGTCTCCAATCACGGTGGCGTCGTGCAGTGGTGTCCCTTTCTGCTTCAGATCGACCTCTACCACCTTCTTCGCGTTGTCCCAGGCGCCGCCGGCATTGGCCATGAAGATGGCCTGGTAGAGCCCGAAGATCGCAATCGAGATCAGATAGCCGATAAAGAAGAACGGCTCAACGAACGCGAACGCCAGCGTGGCGAAGAAAACGGCAAGGAAGATGTTGAACATCCCCTTCTGCGCGTACTTGGTGCAGATCTCCACCACCTTCTTGCTGTCGGTGACCGATGCCTTCTCCACGCCTTCCAGCTTGATGTGCGTCTTGATGAACTCGACCGCGCGGTAAGCGCCGGTGGTGACCGCCTGCGTTGAAGCTCCAGTGAACCAGAAGATCATCGCCCCACCGGTGATCAACCCCAGCAGGAATGGCGCGTGCAGCAGAGATAGATTTTCCTTGCCATGGGTTAGTCCGTCGGTGAGGGCCATGATGATGGAGAAGATCATCGTGGTTGCGCCCACCACGGCGGTGCCGATCAGCACCGGCTTTGCCGAAGCCTTGAATGTGTTGCCGGCTCCATCATTGGCTTCCAGCAGGTGCTTTGCCCGTTCGAATTTCACCTCGATGTTGTAGTCCTTTTTCAACTCAGCTTCGATGCCGGGAACATTTTCGATAAGCGACAACTCATAGACGGATTGAGCATTGTCGGTGACCGGTCCGTAGGAATCCACCGCGATAGTCACCGGACCCATGCCGAGGAAGCCGAAGGCGACGAGGCCAAACGCAAACACAGCCGGAGCGAGCATCAGCTCCGCCATGGACGGGCCGGTGCTGAAGTAATAGCCCATTGACATCAGCGCGACCATGCTAAGTCCCAGCCAGTAGGCCGAAAAATTGCCGGCCACAAACCCCGACAGGATTCCCAGGGAAGCTCCGCCTTCGTTCGCCGATGTTACAACTTCTTGCACGTGGGCCGATTTGGTCGAAGTGAAGACCTTGACCAGCTCGGGGATGATCGCGCCCGCCAGGGTTCCGCAGGAGATGATGGAAGCCAGCTTCCACCACAGCGTTCCGTCCCCCAGATTGGGGATCATTTCATACGTCACCAGATAGGTCAGGCCGATGGAAATGATCGAGGTAATCCATACCAGCGAAGTCAGTGGCGTCTCGAAGTCCATCTCATCGGAGTTGCCGTATTTGGCGCGCGCGATGGCGCCATTCAGGAAGTACGCGCCGGCGCTGGAGACCAGCATGGCCACGCGCATAACGAAGATCCATACCAGCAGTTGCACCTGCGTGGTGGGATCCTTGACTGCGAGCAAGATAAACGTGATCAGGGCAACGCCGGTAACGCCGTAGGTTTCAAAGCCGTCGGCGCTGGGGCCGACAGAGTCGCCCGCGTTGTCACCGGTACAGTCTGCGATGACCCCCGGGTTGCGGGCATCGTCTTCCTTGATCTTGAAGACGATCTTCATCAGGTCGGCGCCAATGTCGGCGATCTTGGTGAAGATGCCGCCGGCAATGCGCAGGGCCGCGGCGCCCAGCGATTCGCCAATGGCGAAGCCAATGAAGCACGGGCCCGCGTAATCGTAAGGGACGAACAAGAGAATGCAGAGCATGATGAACAGCTCGATGGAGATGAGCAACATGCCGATGCTCATGCCTGCCTTGAGCGGAATCGCGTAGACCGGGTAGGGTTTGCCGCGCAATCCTGCGAATGCGGTGCGCGAGTTGGCAAATGTGTTGACGCGAATTCCGAACCACGCCACCCCGTAGCTGCCCGCGATGCCGACCAGCGAGAACCCTAAAATGATCGGCAATGTATGCCAAATCGGTTTTCCCGGCACCGGCGCCAGATAGCCGAAGTACAGCGCGATAATGACCGCGATGAATGCCCACAGCAGAAGAATGAACTTGCCCTGCGTCACCAGGTAGGTTTTGCACGTCTCATAGATCATTTCGGAGATTTCGCGCATGGTGCGATGAACCGGCAGGTTTTTCAACTGCACATAGATTGTCATGCCGAACAACAGGCCGCCGACGCAGAAGAGCAATCCGTACGTCAGAAGGGCATGTCCGCTCATGCCGAAAAAACTCACTGCCGACGTCTTCAAATCCGGCAGCAGCAGGTTGGCTTCGCCGCCGCCCGCGTGTTCCGGCTGCGCAAAAGCGAATGTGGGAAGCAGCAGGCCCAGGAGGGCCGCCGCGGTCCTGTACCGCCGTTTCAAAAATGTCTCGGCGCCTTGCTGAATGGCGGCGGAGATCTTCCGCATACCGGCCGTTCCCTTATCTGAGCCGATTACCTGCCGGGCGCAAAACCGCGCTACAATGAGCGACAGAACGCTCACGCCGAGAAAAAAACACACCCAATCCTGTACTGTCACGCGTCCTCCAAAGCTAAGGTTTAAAGCCGAATCATCTGCACCCTGGAAATATCACGACCTCGATCACTGCGGGAAAAAGCCATCGGAAATGTAACATCCACATACGCCTCTGTCGAGTGATTGCAGTCACAGCCGGTGTTCAGTGGTCAGTTGTCAGTGATCGGTGGCCAGTTCAAAGGTCTGCGCCCTCAGCCTTCAGTTCTCAGCTCTCCGTTCTCACTTCGCTGCTCAGCGCCGCCATTCTTCACTCTTTCACCGCTTCACTCGTTCACTGCCTTTCCGGTGTAAAGTACCCCCTGAGGACAAACGCTCCCCATGGTCGAAGCCACGCTGCTTACGCCTCGCCAGGCCGCCGAGAAACTCGGCATCAGCTATCCCGCGGTCAAGCACTGGATCCTCGCCGGCCGCATTCGCACCGTGAGAACTCCGGGCGGGCATCATCGCGTGCCCATCGAAGCCCTCGATGAGTTCCTGCCTCAGGCCGCCGCGCATCCTGGAACTGCGCGCATCAGCGGCCGCAACCAGCTTGCCGGCACCATCCTCGAAGTCACCATCGACGGCCTGCTGGCCAAAGTCGTTCTCGCCATCGGCAAACAGCGCATCACGGCCATCATCACCGCCGATGCGGTGCGCGAGCTTGCGCTCAAGCCCGGCGAGCAGGCGCTGGCGCTGATCAAGGCCACGGAAGTCATGATCGGCAAGCCTTGACGACAGTGGTCAGTGATCAGTGCTCAGTGGTCAGTGCGCCGGCTGGATCATCAGCGCTCTGGCCGGTTGCACACTTTTCACTGACCACTGAACCCTGAACCCTGACCACTGGTCACTTTATCGCTTGTTCTTTGAAATTAGGCGATTCTCCCCATATAATTCGTCTTGATTCGCATCGAATCCGGCGAGAAAACCATTGATATTCCCCAAGATGCCACTGTTCCTGTTGCTTGCCCTGTGCCCGTCCGCGGTCGTTGCGCAAAGCTATATGGCCCGCGTCTCCGCCACCCAGGCCGCGCAGCCGCACTGGATGACTCCCGTCGCCACGGTCACGCCGAGGCTGGAGCAGGAGTTTCGCTTCGACGTGCTGCACGAAGTCACGCCTACCGGCGACGTCACCAACCTGGACAACGGCAAGGGCCTGGAGCTGATCCCCACCCGCCGGACCGAGCTGCTCATCAACCTGCCGCCGTACCTGGTGCACGAGAACCCGGCCACGAAAGACGGCTGGGGCGACGCTTCCTTCACCATGAAGTACCGCTTCCTGTCGCGCAACGAGGAGGGCGGAAACGCGATCCTCACCGGCTTTCTGGCCGGCAGCGTGCCCACCGGCCAGTTCAAGAATGGCTCCATCAGCGCGGTGGTCACGCCTACGCTGGCCGGAGGCAAAGGCTGGGGCTGGTTCGACGTGCAGTCCACGCTGGGCGGAACGTTTCCGGTCGATAGCGTGCGCACCCTCGGCCGCACCATCCTGTCCAACACGGCCCTGCAGGCCCATGTGCTGCGCAAGCTGTGGCCCGAAGTCGAAATCAATTCCACCTTCTGGCGAGGCGGTTCCAACGACGGCAGGAAACAGACCTTCGTCACCCCCGCCATCAACTTCGGCCGCTTTCCTATCCACAAGAGGATCGCGCTGGTGGCCGGCGCCGGCTTTCAAATCGCCACCACCCACTATCACCAGTACAACCACGGCTTCATCGCGACCCTGCGCATGCCGTTTTAAAGCATCTGCCTATCCCCGCAAATGCCTGACCCCGACTGGCCCCATTCCTTTTTCCCTGTTCCCTTGGTCCCTTGTTCGCTGTTCTCTGTTCCCTGTTCCCTTGTTCCCTGTCTTCCGACGTGCCGGCCATCACAGACGCCAAAAGCTCTCCGGCGCACAATCGTCTCTCCCATGCTGTGTTTTGGCCAGCTTCGCACCCGCAAACCCATCAAGCTGCTCCCACTCAGGATTGTTTACCAGAAAAATAACAATTTCCAAATAATTATCCACAGCCCCAGTTTTGGTTAAATCGATTAACTTAAATAATATGAACAACATAGACAAGTTGAGCGCGGGAGTCTGATTCACCTGACCTTCGCCTTTTTCGCCTTTTCGGCCGTGTTTACTAGATAATCAACACCCGAGGCCTGCCTCGAAAGAAGCAGAGAAGTTTACGGAAGAGTAAACAGCTCGCCAAGCTGCAAATCGGCTCAGACGTCGTTCCCGAGGTGGAAAATGGGCTCGACGCCGTGGCCGCCGCTGAGCAGCGCCTGCTCCTCGTGCGGCTCCAATGGCTGGTAGTTCTGGGCCACGTCCATGGCCAGGCGAAAATAACGCTCGTCGCCCGGCGGAATGGCCGCGGTGATGGGATGGCCCAGGGTCCAGCGCAGGCCGAGCGAGGCTTCCTGGGGATAGGCCGCCGGCTGATACCAGCATTTGGGCTCGGGGTGATCTTTCTTCTCCCCGGCCGGCCACACCGTCTTGGCCATCGATTTCAGGGCGAGAATGCCCACCTGCTTTTCCTGCGCCTTCTTGAGAATCTGCGGCCCGAAGTTGGCCTGGGTGAAGAGCACCCAGTTGACCGGGAAGAGGACCGTGTCGAAGGGGTAGCGATCGAGGGCGGCGAGCGCGGTCTCCACCGAGTGCACTGAGAAGCCAATGTAGCGGACCTTGCCTTCCTTTTTGGCCGCTTCCATGGTCTCGATGGCGCCGCCGGGACCGAGAACGGTGTCCAGGTCCTTCATCTTGGTGAGGGCGTGGAACTGGTAGAGGTCGACATGATCGGTGCGCAGCAGGCGAAGCGAATCTTCGAGCTGCGCGCGCGAGTCGCCTTTCAGGCGGCCATCGGTTTTGCAGGCGAGGAAGCAGTTTTTGCGATACGGGGCGAGGGCGGGACCGAGCCGCTCCTGGGCGTTTCCGTAGCTGGGGGCGATGTCGAAGTAGTTGATGCCGCGGTCCACGGCTTCGGCCACGATGTTGTTGGCGGCGCCGGTGCTTTCATCCATCACCACGATGCCGCCGAAGCAGAGGATGGAGAGTTTTTCGCCGGTCTTGCCGAGGGCGCGGCGGGGGATGGCGTGGGTGGGAGTTTTAGCGGCGGCGCGCGCCTGGCTGGTGGAGGCGACGGTGGCGGCGGTGAGGGCGGCTTGCTTGAGAAATTCGCGGCGTTCCATGGCTGATTTCCTCCTTGAGGGATGAGCAGAGGAGCGAGCACCAAACAGAAGAGCGTTCGCGGAAAATTATGGCACAAGCGGAAGCCTGCGCTGGCCGCTATGGGGCCATCTTGGAAAGAAAGAAGCCGAAGAGGACCAGGATTCCGGTGACCATTCCTACGGCGATACGGAGCTTGAGGTTGAAGGTGCTGCGCGGCGAGCCGAGGCGCGGCACCATGGGCACGGCAAACAGCAGGCCGGAGGCGCATCCGCCGAGGTGGGCCATGTTGTCGATGGCCACACCAGTGCGGCTAGTCCCAAAATTGATCCCCAGCCCGAGAACGAGGTTGATGGCGGCGAAGTAGATCACCGATTTGCGGATCTTCTTCAACTCCACAGGGGGAACGGGCAGGCGGTCGGATTTGAGCAGGATGATGAGCGCGCCGGCGATGCCAAAGACCGCGCCCGAAGCGCCGACGCCAGGCGGAAAAGCCGCGCTGGCCGTGGGCACCAGGGGAATGTCATGCCAGTGTTGGATCCAGTTGGAGAGAGTCGATAGCAGGTTTCCGGCCGCGCCGGTGAGCAGGTAGACCGCGAGGAGGCCGAAGGTGCCCATGAGCGGCTCGGCCAATAGGCCGAGATTCCAGAGACACCACATGTTGAGCGCAAGGTGCAGGATGCCGCCGTGGACAAACATGGCAGTGACGATGCGCCACCACTCGCCGTCGACCAGCACCGATCCGGCGTTGTTGGCACCCCAATGCATGAGCGCATCTGCACTCGGCATAACCGGGCTTACGCGCGCGAGGACCATGAGCACATAAACGGCAATGTTGATGCCGAGCAGGGTGTAAGTGGCGGGGGCTATAGCCCAGCGCGGGCGCGGCCGGCGCGCAGTGGGCTCAGGCGCAGGAGGCGGAGGCGGTGTGTAGCCGTCCGGCGGGAGGATCTCGGGAATGGGCGCCGCACGGAATGGTTGCTGCCCATGCGGCGAAAACGGGGGATTGCTTCCCATGACTTCAATGTAACCGATTTCGCGCAGCGGGACCGCGAGCGCCGTCACTGCTGTTTGAGCCTGCGGTGGTATCCCAATCAAACCCCAAAACGTGGTCGGGATGGGGCATCCACGGAAGGTGGGGTGAGGCGCGTCGATGTAGTCTGATGTGTGGCTTGCATCCGATGGAAAGCACTGCGTTGGACCCGGAGGATGCGGGCGCCAAGGAGAGAGAGTGAGCGCGGAGAAAAAGATTCGGCGGGCTTTGCTGAGCGTGACCGACAAAGCCGGCCTGGTGGAGTTTGCCCGGAAACTGGCGGAGTTTGGAGTGGAACTGATTTCCACGGGAGGGACGGCACGGGCGCTGCGCGAGGCGGGGCTGGCGGTGAAGGATATCAGCGACCTGACTGGTTTCCCGGAGATGCTGGACGGGCGGGTGAAGACGCTGCATCCGCGGGTGCACGGGGGGCTGCTCTATGTCCGCGGGAATGCCGAGCACGAGGCGGCGGTGGCGGCGCACGGCATTGAGCCCATCGACATGGTGGTGGTGAACCTGTACGCATTTGAGAAGACGGCGGCGCAGCCCGGGGTGGCGTTCGGGCACCTGATTGAAAACATCGATATCGGGGGACCGTCGATGGTGCGTTCGGCGGCGAAGAACTTTGAGGACGTGGCGATTGTGACGCGCGCGTCCGACTATGCGGCGCTGGCGGAGGAGTTGCAGGCAAACGGCGGAGCATTGACCCGCGAGACGCGGTGGCGGCTGGCCAGGCAGGCCTTTGCCACCACGGCAGCCTACGACACGGCGATTGCCAACACGCTGGAGCGGATTGCCGAAGCGCCGGAGCCGCGGAAGCCGGCTGAGCTGGACGCGAACGAGTTTCCCGCGACGCTGCGCATTCACCTGGGGCTGGCGCAGCCGCTGCGCTATGGAGAGAATCCCCATCAGCGGGCGGCGCTCTATTCCGACGGTTCTGGCACCGGCGTGGCGGGAGCAAAGCAGTTGCAGGGCAAGGAGTTGAGCTTCAACAATCTGGTGGACCTGGACGCCTGCTGGGAACTGGCGCGGGAACTGAAGCCGGGGGAATCCGATGCGCCCGCGGTGGCCATCATCAAGCACACCAACCCCTGCGGGGCGGCGACCGGGGCCACGGTGCTGGAGGCTTACCGGAAGGCGCTGGCGTGCGATCCGGTGTCGGCATTTGGGAGCGTGATCGGGACCAACCAGGCGGTGGATGGCGAGGCCGCGGAGGAAATTGCCAAGCTGTTTGTGGAGGCCATCGCGGCTCCGGGATTTACGGCGGAGGCGCGGGAGCGGTTTGCGGCGAAGAAGAATCTGCGGCTGGTGGAGATTACCGCCGGCGCGGTGCGGCCGGTGCTGAAGCAGGTTTCAGGCGGGCTGCTGCTGCAGGATGCGGACACGGGGCGGATTACGGAATCGGAGCTGAAGGTGGTGACGTGGCGTCCGCCGACAGCCGAGGAACTGCGCAGCCTGATCTTTGCCTGGAGGGTGTGCAAGCACGTGAAGTCCAACGCCATCGTGTACGCGCGGGACGGGCAGACGGTGGGCATCGGGGCAGGGCAGATGAGCCGGGTGGACGCGGCGCGGTTCGGCGCCATGAAGGCGGTGCTGCCGCTGGAGGGTACGGTGGCGGCATCGGATGCGTTCTTTCCGTTTCCCGACGGGCTGGAGGCGGTGGCGCAGGCGGGAGCCACGGCGGTGATTCAGCCCGGCGGAAGCGTGAAGGATCAGGACGTGATTGCGGCGGCGGATCGGCTGGGCCTGGCCATGGTGTTCACGGGGATCCGGCACTTCCGGCATTGAGGCCGGGGACTGAGGGACTGCGGGACTTAGGGACTGAGGGACTGAGGGGAGTGCGCCGGGGCCGACCCGGGCGACGGGCGGTTTTCCGGCGAAAACGGCAAAATGGTCGTAGTTGTGAACGCGAGCGAACCAAAACCCGCGTAAAATCGTCTCTAAGACAGGCGCCCTTCTCCACTGGCTGCCTGAGCAGCCTTTTCCGCCCGTCCGCAAGGGTTTCGTGCTCCGGGCGCGGCGCAACAAGGCGAGGAATCCCCACACGTGATGATAAAAAGCGAATACTGTTTGCCCCTACTTTGGCTGTCACTTGCCGCAACCGCGGCGCCAGCCGTGTGCGCCCAGGCGCCCGCCCCAGCCGGCGCCCAGGGAACGCCGGCAGCAGCCACCGCCGGCAGTTCCGCGCCCAACCGCTCCTCGGCTTACTACCACGCGGCGCTGGCGGACATGTACGAGGAGCAGGCCGTGAATTCGGGCCGGCCGGAGTATGTGCAGCACGCCATCGAGGAATACAAGGCGGCCATCAATGCCGATCCGGAATCGGCGGAGTTGTACGACGGGCTGGCCGACCTGTACTTCCGCACCGGGCGCGCGAAAGACGCGGAGGCCACGACGCGGGAGCTGCTCAAGAGCCATCCCGACGATGTGGACGGGCACAAGCTGCTGGGTCGTATTTATCTGCGTCAACTGGGCGAGCAGCAGAATTCGGTATCGTCGTCTTCGCCGTCAGGCAACACGCTGGACCAGGCGATTGGCGAATTTGAAAAGATTGTGTCGCTGCAGCCGAGGAGCGTGGAAGACCACATGATCCTGGGGCAGCTCTACACGGTGAAGCACCAGGGGGCGAAGGCGGAGGAGCAGTTCAAGATTGCCCAGGACATCGAGCCGGAATCGGAAGAAGTGGTGCTCAACCTGGCGCGCGTCTATGGCGAGAACGGCAACGTGGAAGAGGCCGCGAAAATCATCGAGGCGGTTCCTGAGAACGACCGCACGGCGCGGATGGAATTCACGCTGGGCGCGACCTATGAGCAGTTGAAGCGGCCCAAGGATGCGATTGCGGCGTACAAGCGGGCCGCCGATCTGCAGCCCGGAGACGTGCCCACCATGAACGCGCTGGGGCAGGCGCTGCTCAGCGACGAGCAGTTCGACGCGGCGCTGAAGACCTACCAGGACCTGGCGCAGGCTGATACCGAGGATGCGGGTCCGCTGGTGAAGATTGCGGAGATTCAGCGGCGCGAAGGGAAATACGACGACGCGCTGACCACCATTCGCAAGGCGCGCAAGAAGGATCCGGAGAACCTGGAAGCGGGCTACAACGAGGGCCTGTTGCTGGACGTGCTGGGCCGCTACGACGAGGCTGCCTCAACCTACAACGCGATGGTGGATCAGACGTCGCACGCCAACGGCGCCTACACCGCGGAGGAGAAAAACAACCGCGCAATCTTCCTGGAGCGGCTGGGGTCGGTCTACCACGAGCAGAACAAGGTGGACCAGGCCGTCGCTACCTACCAGAAGATGATCGACATGGGCGGCGAGCAGGCATCGCGCGGATACCAGCTTCAGGTGGACACGTATAACGACGCCAAACTATTCGACAAGGCAGTGGAAGTATCGAAGCTGGCGGTGGCGGCCAGTCCCAAGGATCGCGATCCCAAGCTGATGCTGGCCGGCGAACTGGTGGACCAGGGCAAGATCGACGAGGGCCTGAACATGGCCCGCGCGCTGCTCGACAACACCGGCAACGATCGCTCGGTGTACTTTGCGCTCGGCAACATCTACACCCGCCTGCGCCGCTGGAAGGATGCGGAAGACGCGCTGGCCAAGGCCACTCCCATGGCCGCCAAGAAGGAAGACAAGCTCTACCTGCTGTTTCTCAAGGGCGCGCTGGCGGATCGCCAGAAACACCTGGAGCAGGCGGAGGGATTTTTCCGCCAGGCGCTGGACATCGATCCCAATAATGCGATGACGCTGAACTACATGGGTTACATGTTCGCCGACAAGGGCGTGCGGCTGCCGGAAGCACTGAAGCTGGTGCGCAAGGCGGTGGACCAGGAGCCGATGAACGGCGCGTACCTGGATTCGCTGGGCTGGGTGTACTTCAAGATGGGCGAATTCGAGCTGGCGGAGGAGAACCTGCGCCAGGCCGTGGACCGCGACCAGACCGATCCCACGGTGCACGATCACCTGGGCGATCTCTATGACAAGACGGGGCGGATTCGCCTGGCAGCGGCGCAGTGGGAGATGTCCCTGACGCAGTACCAGAAGACGCCTGCGACCGATCAGGATCCCGGGGATGTGGCCAAGGTGCAGCACAAGCTGGAAGGCGCGCACGTGCGGCTGGCCAAGCAGGAAAATGCCACCGGAGTGGGCAAACCGGAATAGCTTGCGAAAAGGCGCTGAAGAAGCCCGCCCGCCTCATCGAGGCGGGCTTCTTTATGCGAAAGATGAAATTTGCGATTCGTGGGGTGATTTGCGTCGCCGGTGGCGGCGAAAAAGGAAGAGAAGAGACGTGCACTCAAGGGTCGTGGTCACCCGCCGATCGCTAGAAAAAAGCGATGGATGCGACACCCCACATTAACGCTGACTTGAAAGGGTGGGCCAGCCGCCGCACGCCGTCAGGCTTCCGCCTCCATTTCGGCAATCTCAGAGTATTGAACAACCTTGTCCGATGACTGCCTCTGCTCCTCCTCCTTATCCTGGGGACAGCTAATCATGAAGGCTCCGCGCATAATGAGCGGAGTAAGCAACGTGGTGAGCAGGACCACGCTGACCATCACAGCAACCTCCGGCTCCTTGAAGATGCCGGTGCTGGCGCCCATGGCGGTGACGATCAATCCCACTTCGCCACGTGAAATCATGCCGCAACCGACTCGAAAACTGGGCACCGGCCCCATTCCCATTACCAGCGCCGCAATGCCGCAGCCAATGAGTTTGCTGACCACTGCGATGCTAAAGATGACAGCAAGCAACCACCAATGGCCCCCTAGAGCACGAAAGTTGCTCGATAGTCCAATGGACACGAAAAAAAGCGGAATCAGAAATCCGTGGCCGATGGCATAAAAGGTGCGTTCGATGAGCTTCTTGAGCTTTGCTCCAGCGAAGACGTATCCCAATAGATAGGCTCCGGTAATGCCGGCAACACTGCCAAGCCACTCCGCGGCCACAGCGAAGAGAAGCACCAGCGCCAGTACGCAGCTGGTTACGGCCTCGTTGACGTCAAGCTTGCGAAACTGACGTATCAGCGGATCGACCCAGCGCTTTGCCGCGCCATAGGCAACAACAAAAAACACAGTGACGGAGATTGCGATGACCGACATTTGCACAGTGAGCGGGTGCCGGGCTGCCACGTCAACATGCTGCTGCAGCCAGGAAGAGAGCATCGGCGCAACACCGAACGCGGCCGCGCTGGTACTGCTACAGGACGCAGCGAGAAATGCCAGAACGAACAGGCCCATTACGTCGTCGATGACCGCGGCGCCGAGAATCACCGATGCTTCGGGCGATGTCATTTTTCCCGCGTCCATCAAAGTACGCGCGGAAATCGAAACGCTTGTAGCGGTCAGGGCTCCGCCAAGAAACAAAGCGCTGTTCCACGGAAGCCCGAGAAGATGAGCCGCTCCGGCGCCAAGACAAAATGGCCAGATGACACCGGACAATGCCACCAGGAACGCGGTGGCGCTGGCTTCCCGCATTCGGTCAATGTCAGTCTCAAGACCGGCAATGAACATGAGCACAAAGCCGCCGATCTGGGCAAGGAGAAGAAATGCGTCCCCTGCCGGAGTGCCACTGAAGAGGCGGGCGTGGAGAATGTTGAAGCAGCCGGGACCGGCGATCACGCCTACCATCAGTTCGCCGAGAATGGCGGGGATGCCGAAGCGCGTGCTTATAGACGCAACTATTTTCCCTGCTGGAAGGAGTATGGCGATCAGCAGTGCCAATTGAAGGGTTGCGGGCATCCTCTCCTACTTGGAACCGACTAAAACGGGCGTACTGTTTTGCTGCCTGGATTTGCGCGGAAAACGAAACATGCGGGGCAATATTCCGCGATAGCCTCCGCGCTCAATGCCTTCTCTCAGCATAGTGCGGATGGTCGCGGCCTGTCTGCGCGCCAGTTCCGACTGAACTGTGTTCGATGCGAGTTGAGCCGCGCGCTGCGTGTGCTCCGTTGCCTGATCGCAGACACGGAGACGCATCAGCAACTCGCCGAATTTGAGCCGGGCGATAAAGCAATCGGGCGCCAGATTCACCGCTTCGCGCATCACTTCCATCGCCTCCTGCACTTGCAGGTCGACGCAGAGCGCCATGCCCAGCAGCACGCGGACCTCGGGCACCTGGGGCGCAAGTTCAACCGTCTGTCGAAGGCGAGCGATCAGATCGCCTACTTCGTGCTGCTCCAGAACGCGCGGGTCGCGGAACATGCGCTGCAGCAAGCCCGAAGTGTCAGGCCCGAGCACCGCGGGCAGCGCCAGCGAAGTCGGCGGTTGTGGAACCAGGAACATTTCCTCTTCAGATTCGCGATCGGCAAGCTTGTTCATCGAGTAAACTCCAGGGTCAATCAAAAAGTGGGCAGCAAGGCTGGAAGAACTCTGCCTTGCTGCACCAGGGTGCCGTTGGACAAAATCGAGATCGTGTACGCCATTGCCGCCGGAACTCATCTCCGGCAGCAATGGGCAAGGGAGTCCTCATCTAGGCGACGGCCACCCGCTCTGCGGCAAGCAGAAAATCGGGCTCCGGACGGAATACGAACTCCGGATAGCCGAGCTGTCCCATCTCAGGAAGATCGAGACCTGCAATCTCGGTCGCCGTGGAGACACGCTGACCAACCAGAACGTCCAGTATCCAATTGAGAACAAAGCTAAAGGTGAAAACGAAGCCCACCAGCGTAGTGATGCCTACCAACTGCGCAACCAGTTGGCTTGCGTCACCGTAGAACAGGCCGGTTACGGAACCAGTGACCCCGTTCCAGGATCCGCCGTAGTTGCTGGTGCCGTCAGCGAACAACCCCACAGAAAGTACGCCCCAGAGTCCGCAGGTTCCGTGGACGGAGATGGCGCCAACCGGATCGTCGACCTTGAGGTTGTTCTCAATATAGGAGACGCTGAGGCAGACAAGCACGCCGGCAATCAAGCCGATGATGGCTGCTCCGACGGTACTGACGAAGCCACTGGGCGCCGTGATGGCAACCAGCCCCGCCAGCAACCCGTTGCCGCTCATCGAGGCGTCGGGCTTGCCCTTGCGCATCCACATGTAGAGCAGTGCGCCGAAGGTCCCGGTGCAGCCAGCCAGCATGGTATTGACCGCGATTGAACCAATACGCAGGCAGCCGGCTCCGGAGGCGCCAAGGGTGCTGCCGGGGTTGAACCCGAACCACCCGAAGGCAAGAATGAAGCATCCGATGAGGACGGCGGAGATGTCGTGCCCAATGATGGCATTGGCGGAGCCGTCGCGGTTGAACTTGCCGATTCGCGGACCGATGATCAATGCGACGGCCAAGGCCGTCAGGCCGCCCACAGCGTGCACCACGCCGGATCCGGCAAAGTCGCAATAGCCTTTTCCGAGTCCTGCATTGGCGCCAAGTTGCGATAGCCAGCCGCCGCCCCATGCCCAGTTGGCGAAGAGCGGGTAGGTGAAGGCGCCCATCAACACCGAGGAGACGGCGAAGGTGAGAAACTTCCAGCGCTCGGCGCAGGCTCCAGTCACTATGGTCAGCGCTGTATCCATGAACACCATCTGGAACAGGAAGATGACCATGACACCGACGTCATAGGCATGTCCGGAAAGGAACATGCCATTCTGTCCAAAGATGCCCCAATGCGTTCCGAATATCGTGACAGGGAACTCAGTGGCGAGCGGTTGCAGTCCGCCCAGATTGCCGTTGCCGGCCGCACCTCCCATCTGGATCGCAAAGCCGATGATCCAGTAGGCAAACAGGCCGCACCCGTACACGAAGAAATTCATCATGTAGGTGTGATTGGCATTCTTCACGCGGCACAGCCCCGCCTCAACCATGGCAAACCCGGCCTGCATGAACATGACCAGGAAGCCGGTGATCAGGGTCCAGGTGAAGTTGATGCCGATCTTGTTCTGGCCGACCTGGTTGGCAACATCGGCCAGGGTAACCCCAACCTTGGCGTCGGCAGGAGGTACGTCGCTGACGGTGCCGGTAAGAGAGCCGCCGGGATCGCCATTCGCGAGCGTGGCGGTGGTTGGCGCCTTTGCGGCGGCGTCCTTCAGCTCCGCTGCCGACGCCGATGGGGGGGCGTCCGCGCGAGCCACAATCCCTGCGCCAGCCGGCAGCACAAGGGCAAGTGCGCAAATACAAGATGCTATGCGAGCAATTCTCATTTATTCAGCTCCGTGGTGGGGTTGATCATTGCCGAGGGAGTGGGGAAACCTTGCCCTTATGCTTTCCAGATAGCGTTTTTGTTCGCTGCCGCGGGCAACACGAAAAGAACGCCCACCAGCGAAATCGCGAAGCCGATCAGCGTAGTGGTCATTCGACCGGAAACACTAGCCGTCAAATGCAGCCCGAAGAGAACAGTTATCCAGCCCACCAGCACAACAGCCACGCCAACCAGCTTAAGTACGGCAGGCTGCGCGCCGAGCGCCACTTTGCCCTCCTCCGGTTTGATCTTCACGAAGCGAAAGAGAGAGTAGGCAAGGACAATCGCGCCTAGAACCAAAGCCGCCTTGCCCATGCCGGATGAGGAGTATGCGATTCCTGCGGTAGCTGCCGTCAGCCCCCCAATGAATAGCGTGAATACCCTTCCTTGTGCTTTTGTTGCCGCCATTAACGCCCTCCTTGAATTAACTTCGGAATCTCAAGCGCACATCGCGCCTGCCCAACAGAACAAAACTGCCTGCCGATCACTGCCTGCTGATCGCCCAAACTCAAGCTCAGCCCGACGGAGAGGCATGTTTTCCACAGAACCATCGGTTCGAACGAAGCGAAACCCGCAAAGCCTGGCCCGCATGGTTATCGATGCAACACGCTCAAGCACCTCGTCAGAGCGATTTACGCTGCCCATCGTCACCAGTTGCCGCGGCTCCATGCAACTCGTTCATACAACGCGCCGCGCCGCGACTGCCGGTTTGTGCGAAGGCAATGCAAGAAAAACAATGAATTGGATCAAGCCGGTAAGTTCGGCGGCGATGGGCGCTCCCAGTTGCAAACGAGCCAGAACCAGCAGAAGAACCATGGCAAACCACTGCCAACGCGTGCGGCGCAGTCGCTCCAGCCGATCCGTCAGGACAAAGAGCTTTTGCGGAGCAAGGCCATGAACGCTTGGGGATTCGGCCCGCGCGCGGAAGCAGGCTACGGCGAAAAACGATGAAAGCAAAACTTCAACGAGCAGTCCCTGAGCGCCCATTTGTCCCTCCGAGAGGTAGGTCACGGTGAAGCTGTGTGAGAGCGATGCGCCGATGCGGAGAACTGCCCTCGGTCGCAAGGTCGGGGTAAGAACTTTTTAAATTAGACCCTGTAGTCGATAAGGATGGAATAAGGAGAACCGGGCTTAGACCCTGTAGTCGATAAAGATGGAATAAGGAGAACCGGGGCAGTCAAAAAAGATGACCGGGATTCGACAAATTCGACTTCCGCGGTTGTTCCTGGAGCTCGATTCCGCTTATTGCGGGAAGGCGGATCGCCCTTGCCCCTGCCTGCCAATCGGAATATGGAATTGGGGTGCGCAGACCCTGCCCTGAGCGTGTCGAGGGGCCCTCGCTCTTGAGGAACTGGCAGGGAAGCTGAGTCCGCGGGTCCAGAACGACACGAAAACGAGGAACGAACCTTATTCGTTCGTGGGTCCGTTCCTCGTCCGCGAGTCGTTGCTGTCCCGAAATGCCTTATTTGTTGCCCTGGGCTGCTGAGGCGATGTACAGGTCCACGTTTTCCTTGTTCACCAGTGACGTGCCGGTATCCACAAAGACCGGGTAGGGGGAGAAAGAATCGACGCTGTAGTCCTTGTCGAGCTGCCTGGGCGGATTGTGGAAAACCTCGTCGAGCGCCTTGAGGCCGACGTAGCCCATGGTGTAGGGCTTTTGCGCGATGGTGGCATTGATGATGCCGGCCTTGATGCTGTCGAGCGTGTCCTGATTCACATCCCAGGCCACCAGCACGCGGTCGGTGGCGTTGGCGCGCTTGATGGCGTCGGACACCATTTTGCCCGAGGCCGAGTCAAGGCAGACGAAGCCATCGATCTTTTTGGGGCCGGTTTGGCCGAGCAGTTCCTGCGCGCGGTCGAAGGCTACGCGCGGATCGCCCTTGACGTCGATCACGTCGACGATCTTGATGTCGGGTTTTTGGGCGAGCGCGTCTTTGAGGCCCTTGAGGCGGTCGTCGGTGTTGGGCTGCCCGGTGAGGGTGAAGACGATGAGGTTGCCGTGTCCCATCTTCTCGAGAATGGGCCTGGCGCCGAGCCTGCCGGCCTCGAGGTTATTGGTGCCGATGAAGTAGAGGCGGCGGCTGGCGGGGTCGTCGGAATCCACCGTAATGACCGGAACTCCGGCGGCGATGGCGGCGTTGATGCCGGGCTGCAGCACCGCGGCATCGGCCACGGAGATGAGAATGCCCGCGGGCTTGGCGGCGGTGGCTTTCTGCAGCTCGACGAGCTCGGCCTGGGCGTCATAGCCCTCCGGCCCCACGACTTTCGCGGTGACCTTGTACTGGGCGGCGGCTTGGTTGAAGCCCTCGGCCGCGGTCTGCCAGTAAGGCAGCGAGGAATTTGCGGTGACCAGGTAATAGACTTCCTTTTGGGAATGGCGCTCGCATCCGCAGAGTACGGCGACACCCAGGCCCAGCAGAGTTACCGCGGCTTTCTTCATCGTTGTCATGGCTTGCCTCCGGTCCAGTGTGAAAAAACGGCGTCGGGGCCGGCACGCAGGAGACGTGAACGGCCCCGAAAAATTTCCGGCAGGATTATCCTCCCGACGCGCGCAAGTTGTCTATCACAAACTGCATACGCAGTTTATAGCATCGCGGTTGGGGAGGCGCCGGTGATTGCGCGCACGTTATTTTTTGCTTCCAGGTCCTCAAGTCTCCATGTGCTTCCCTCCCTGGTCCCTCCGCCGCGGCGGACGAGGGACCCTTCGACACGCTCAGGGCAGGCTCCGGGGCACCCCGATTCAATGCACCCCGATTCCATGCGGTATAACGAGGACGTGATGTTGAGCCTCGATTCGCAACGTGAATCCGGACTGCCGGCGGCGGTGGCGGCTACTGAGGCGGGCCCGCTGGCGGAGCGTGCGCATCGCGAGCCGCCCCATGCTTATCGCACGCCGTTTGCGCGGGACGGCGCACGGATCCTGCATGCGCGCGCGTTTCGGCGGCTGGCGGGCAAGACTCAGGTGTTCACGCGGCTGCCGGGGGAGCGCGCCGGGGATCATTTTCGCAGCCGGCTCACGCACACCCTGGAAGTGACGCAGATTGCGCGCACGCTGGCGGGGGCGTTGGGGCTGAATGTGCCGCTCACGGAAGCGCTGGCGCTGGTGCACGATATCGGGCATCCGCCGTTTGGGCACGCGGGAGAAAAGGCGCTGGATGGCGCGCTGAAGGCGCACGGCCTGGGGTTCGATCATAACCTGCATGCGCTGCGCATCGTGACCTGGTTCGAGGAGCGCTACGCGGCGTTTCGCGGGTTGAACCTGACGCTGGCGGTGCGGGAAGGCATCATCAAGCACTCGCGCGACTACGCGCCCGCCGATCATCAGGAGCTGGCGGAGTATTTGCTCGATCAGCGGCCGCCGCTGGAGGCGCAGCTCATCGACCTGGCCGACGAGGTTGCCTATCTGACCGCGGACCTGGATGACGGGCTGGACTCGGGGATTCTGACGCTGGAGCAGGTGCGGGAAGGCGTGCCGCTGTTCCGCGGCTGCCAAGATGCGGCGAGGGCGCAGTATCCCAATGCGCGAGCGCGGCTGACCGTGAGCGAAGCGATCCGGAGGATGGTGAATGCACTGGTGACCGACCTGATGCGGGAGGTGCGGGCGCGCGTGGCGGCGGAGCGAATCACCACGCTGGAGGAGGTGCGGCTTGCGCCGCATCGGCTGGTGGCGCTGAGCGCGGAGATGGAGGCGAAGCGGGCCGCGGCGAAGAAGTTCCTTTACGAGTGCCTGTATAACTCGCCGGGAATGGAAGGAGTACATCGCCACGCGGAAACGGTGGTGGAGGGGCTTTTCGCGCTGTTCATGGCCGATCCCGGGCTGCTGCCGGAGGATCATCGCGCACAGATTCCCACGGAAGGCCGGGCGCGGACGGTGACGGATTATATTGCGGGAATGACGGATAGCTTTATCGAGCAGATGTGGGCAGACGCGAGGGGTTAGCACGAGCCGGTGTTTTGGCTATTTCGGGGGCAAGAACTCGATTCGGACTAAATCTTCCACCGCTTTGAAGACGTAATCCGCCGTGAGCAGAACGTGATCCGCGGATTGCATGGCCAGGTCGAGGGCGAAGGCGTCGGCGTAAGAGATCTTGTGATCGACCTTCAACGCGGCGGCGCGAACCGCGTTATGCGCGGCGGCAGAGATGATTTCAATTTCGCTTGGAAGCAGGCTGAGTATTCGGGTCTCCTCAGTTGCGCCGGCCCGCTTGCGGATATTTCCTGCCACCTCTCCCCACTGCACCGCGGACATGCAGATCCTCGAGCGCCCGGCCACGCAGCTCTTCAAAATCGAGACGATGCGTTCTGCTCCACTCTCATTATCGATATACCGGATCACGGCCGACGAATCGAACACGTAAACGGGCATCCTGGGACTTACCATCCTTCTTCCCTAAGCTCCCGCTCGCGCTCCAGGCGCCGATCTTCCAGCAGGAGATCGGTTCCCGAGGGCAAGCCGGCCGTACACCCGCGCATTTCTTCGATTCTGCGGATTCTCGCTGCCACAGTTTCCGGCTCGAGAATCACTCGGGTCCCTTCCACCGTAACCGCCACCTTGGTTCCAGCCTCTATGCCGAGGTGATCGCGGATCGCGGCCGGAATGACCATTTGGCCTTTGCTGCTGACGGTGGTGTAAGCACGCTTCATCTCTTACAGATTACCACAAAGTAAGATGCCTATGGGCGTAAGACGAATCCTTAAGCGTAAGCCGCTGGATGAGGTCTTACTGCACAGTTCCTTGCGGGCGGAGCCGACGGAGGTCGAGAGCGCATTCTACGGCGTTCTGGGCGTAGAGGCGGAGATTGTCGCTGGCGGCCCAGAGCCAGAAGCGCCTGACCTGGGCGGGGTTGCGGCCGTCCTGGACAGGGCGAAGTCGGACCAGCACGTCGTTCTGGCCGGTGGCGGCGAGGTTGGAAGGCGAGTCAGTGTCTTCGAGCACCAGGTCGAGGTGGTCGCCCCCCAGCGCTTCCTCGAGAGCCGCAATGTCCACGGCGCGCTCGAGTTCGATGGCGATGGAGAAAGTGTGGCCGTGAAAGACCGGCGCGGCAATGGTTTGCAGGGCAAGCGAGGGCAGCCGGCCGGCGCCCAGGGCGATGTAGTGGCGGCGAATGCGCGCCTCCAATGCGGGGAGGCTGGCCTGCGCGGATTCGCCCATGCCGGAGAGCAGGTTGTAGGCAGCCTGGGCGTCGTAAATGGCGCGGGGGAGGCCCTGAAAACTGAGCAGGCTGACGGTCTGCTGGTGCAGCTCGTCCATGGCGCCGCGGCCGAATTCGCTTGCGGGGGCGAGCAGGGTGGCGGCCAGAAAGCGCGGGGAGGCGGCCTGCTGGAGGCGTTCCATGAGCAGCGCGAGGGCCAGGGCGGCAGGGTGCGCGGGCACTACGGCGGGAGTGAACAGGTCGGCGGAAGCTTCAGCATCGGCGGCGAGCCAGGGCGCGCGCACCAATACGCCGGGCTCCTGGTCGAGAGCGCCGGAGAGGTCGAGCACGGTCGATCCGGCGCGCAGGGCGTCTTTCCAGTGCATGCGGGTCAGGACCTCGTCGCCGCAGAAAAAGGTGAAGTCCACCTTGTCGAAGGAGTCGGAGCGGATGGGCTGGACGAAGGTGATTTCGTCGCCCACCTGGTCGAGCTGGCCCTGTGCCTGTTCGGAATCGAGCAGGGTGAATGTTGCGGCTGCGAGGGTGGACTCGGAGATGGCGTCCTTCAGTTCCTTGCCCAACAGCGTGAAGGCACCGGCAATTGCGATCTTGTACACAGAGGTCCTTTGCAGCGGAAGTGGAGGAATGACTCAGGAGGCTGGAGATTCGAGGGAGGCATGAGGTCGATGCCGGCGGCGGCGCGACCACGAGTAGGCGGCTCGCGCCCAGATGCCCGAGAACATGTAAATCAGGGCGCATGCGAAGAGCACAACCTGGGAGAAGCGAATCATGAAGAACAGCGCGATGGCGATGAGGGGCAGGATCTGGAAGGGATGCCGGCGGGAGAAGTTGATCTCCTTGCCCGACCAGAAGCGCCAGGTGCTCACCATGAGGAATCCGCAGGTGCCCACGAGGACGAGCCAGATGATGGCCACCCACCAGGCCTGGTTGGGAATGCCGTTGAAGAAGTGTACGCTGGCGGCGAGCAGTCCGGCGCCCGCGGGAATGGGCATGCCGACAAAATATTTGCGGTCGGGGCGGCCGGGATTGCGGGGCACGGGGTTATGGCTGATGTTGAAGCGCGCCAGGCGCGACGCTCCGCCGATGAGGTAAAGGAAGCACACGAAGGCGCCTATGTGGACCAGGTCCTGGCGCAGTTCCTGATTGACGGAGGGGGGCAGGAAGTGGAAACCCCAGATGAAGGCCAGAAGGCTGGGCGCGACGCCGAAGGTGATGACGTCGGCCAGCGAATCGAGTTCCCTGCCGAAGTCGCTGGTGGTGTTGGTCATGCGCGCAATGCGGCCGTCGAGAGCGTCAAAGGGGATGGCGAAGAGGATGGCCAGTGCCGCCCAGTCCAGGTGGGTCTGGGCATCGCCATTGGCACCGATGGCTGCGAAGGTCTGCGTAATGGCCCAATAGCCCGCGCCGATATTGCCCACCGTGAAGAGGGAGGGGAGCAGGAACATGCCGCGGCGCAGGCGCGCCCGGCTCTGCGCCCGCGCCAGGCGCTCGTGACCGTTCACCGCAGGTCTCCCGGTTCGAAGTCCTCATCGGGCTCGACTCTGGCGCTGGCGGCACGGTATTGGCGGTCGGGAAAACCGGCCATGGCGCTGTCAGTGAGGATGGCGATGACGCTGGCGCCGCCCTTGACTCTCTGGCCCACCTTCACCTGCAACTCGGCGTCAGCGGGCAGGATGACATCGGTGCGGGAGCCGAACTTGATCATGCCCACGCGCTGTCCGCGCTCCACGCGATCACCCTCGCGGAGGGGAAACACGATGCGCCGCGCCAGCATGCCGGCGATCTGCTTGAAGACGATCTCAGTGCCCTCGCCGCGCAGGGTGACGATGTTGCGCTCGTTGCACTCTGCGCAGGCAGGGTTCATGGCATTGACGAACTGCCCCTTGCGATAGCTGATGGAGGAGATCACGCCGGCAATGGGCGCGCGGTTCACGTGGACGTCAATCACGCTGAGAAAAATGCTGATGCGCTGGCGCTGGCCCTGGGGAGTGGAGATGGAGACGGTTTCCGTGACCAGGCCATCGGCCGGGGCCACGATGAGGCCGGGGGCGCCGGGGATGGACCGCTCAGGGTCGCGGAAAAACCACAGGAAAAACACCGCCAGCAGGACCGGGGGGATGGCCCACCACCAGTGGCCCGTAAGCCACGCCACTACCGCCGCTACCGCCAGCAGGCTGAAACCGTAGATGTAACCGTCGCGAACCATCGTTGCTCACGATTATACGGTTCCCCATGGTGGCGAAGGCTTTGTGGGCACTGAAGATCACCCTGGGCGCGGGGGCTAAAAAGTGGCGGGTTTGTGCGTCCGAAGTTTCCGCATAGCCGGTGATACACCCGTAGTCCAGTCTTTCGAGTGCCAACGATGGGAAGTCCGGCCTTGGCGGCGCCAGATTGAATGATGCCTGTTTGAATTGGCGCGGGCCAGAGTATGCTTGCCGCATGCTTCCCCTTGTTCGGCTATTCCGCCGCGTTGGCACAATTGTGCTGCTTGTCTCCTGCGCTCCGGTGTTCCACGGTCAGACCGAGAGAGCTTCTGCTGCCGCTCCGATTGTCGCGGATGAGCTGAGTAAAGGGACAATTCCACTCGATGGCCGGTGGCAATTCCATCTCGGCGACGACATAGCCTGGGCCAAGCCCGCCCTCGACGACTCTACCGGGCAAGGAGGGTGGGAGCAACTTACCACCGACAAGCCATGGGGGATGCAGGGTCATCCGAATACAGATGGTTATGCCTGGTATCGGCGGAGAGTGACGTTGAACGCGGGTCCGGAATCGCCGCAGACGCTCGCGATCCTGTTGCCGGCTGTGGAAGACGCGTATGAACTCTATTGGAATGGGCGGCTGGTGGGGAGTTATGGAAAGCTGCCTCCGCGTCCGGTCTATTACTTTGACCAGAGGCCACGGACGTTCGGTCTTGGTCCGGCAGCTTCGGGGGTTCTTGCGGTGCGGGTGTGGAAGGGCCCATTTCTTTCGTTTGACAATGGAAAGCAGGGAGGATTCTATGCATCGCCGGTGGTAGGCAGCCCACAGGCAATTGCTGATGCTTTGGGAGCGCTGAACTACCGCTGGTTGAGGGGACAGCAGTTCAGCTTTGCATTGGCTTCGCTGTATGCGCTGGTATCGCTGCTTAGCCTAATCGCATGGCTCAGGAATCGCTCGCAGTGGGTGATGTTTTGGATGGGTTGCTTTGCGCTGAACCCGCCCACGCTTCTGCTGCAAGCACCGGCGAGGTTGCCTGTCCCAATGCTCATTGGAAATGCGATCAGCACGCCGTTCTATGTTCTCGCCGATATCTCATTCTGGTTTCTGATGCTCTGGCTACTTGACCTGCGGGATGACAATGAGTTGGTAGGTCTGGTGAAGGTTCTGGCCACTGTAGATATGGCCGATGCCTTTCTGGATGCGATTTCTACTTACTGCTTTGGATCCGCGAATCCGGGGCCGGCGCAGGTAATGGACGGTATCTTTACCCTGGTTATAACGGCAATGGAACTGATTCCGTTCTACCTGATCGGGCTCGCCGTCCTAAAGCGGAAGCATCTGGCTGCCACGCGGTGGACAGTGGCGTTTTTCGCGTTTTTGACGCAGTCGATTATTGTTTGCAGCTATGGATTTTCGCAGGGGAGCCGCTACACAGGCTGGACGCTGGGGGCTACGATCAGTAAGCCGCTGCTCTGGGTGCTGGGGTCCTCGATCAACGCGCAAACGATCTCCGGGACGTTGCTGCTTGTCGCGCTCGTTTACGCGGTCTACCAATATTCCACTGAGAATAGCCGGCGGCAGACGGCGATGGAGCAGGAGTACCGCAACGCGCGCGCAGTACAACAGGTACTCATTCCCGAGACCATTCCAACGGTGCCGGGGTTTGCCATCGAAAATGTATACAGGCCGGCGGGCGAGGTGGGTGGAGACTTCTTCCAGATTCTTGCATTGCGGGACGGCGGGGTTCTGGCGGTGATTGGCGACGTGAGCGGCAAGGGCATGCCGGCGGGTATGACCGTTTCACTGCTAGCCCGCATTTCTCACAGGCAGTGATTTTGGAGTCGTGCTGGGTTGGTTGTGGGGCTGTGGCGGTTTTTTCGATGGCGACATAAGCCAGAGGAGGTATTTTGAGCCCGGTGCATGCCTTGGTCTATCTCCGGCATGGATTTTG
>DASZLF010000036.1:0-101485 GCA_035552555.1 Occallatibacter sp. | reverse complement strand
GCCGCCGTCGAACGGCCACGAGCTTGCCGCTCCAGACTGCGACGAGTCTCTTCCTTCAGAACTATCGGCTCTGCAACGCGCATATCGAGGCCCTCTCATCATAAGATGACTCTCGATGCATAAACGAATCTATTTATGACGGACTACACTAGAGTCATAGGATCACAATAACAATGGCCGGAGCAATTGCTCCGGCCATTGTTGGATTCAGGCGGGTTTAGAACGACAAAGTGGCCTGCAGGAAAATGCGCCGCGCCGCCGAGCCGGTGGAGTACATGCCGCCCGCCAGCGTGGTGGAGCGAAGGAAGTCGCGCGAGCCGATCACGCCGTTGGGGCCGCCGTAATCGATGTTGTTGAAAAGGTTAAGAGCCTGCGCGCTGAAGGTGACCGTGTATTTGCGTCCGCTGGGGCCGCCGCCGCCCATCATGCCGTGCGGGCCGCCGCCTCCGCCGCCAAGCCCGCCAGGGCCGAGGCTGCCTCCCGGAGGTCCGCCGCGTCCACCGTGCCATTCGCCGCCACCGCCGCCGTTCGGTCCGTTGGGGCCGCTGGTCTCGGGGCCGAATCCGAAGCCGCGGCTGACGCGCAGGTTGAATGCGACCGCCGCCGGGCCCACGCCCAGGTTGGCGGGAATCAATAGCTCGCCAGGCTGCGGATCAGCATCCATCAAACCCCAGGGGGTGTTCACCGCATCGCCCGGCAGCGTATTGGCAGATGCGTAGGTTGGGCGCTGATTGTAGAAGTCGTTCAATGGATCGTTAGCCACGGTGAGATTGAACGGCTTGCCCGACTGCGCCAGCATGAACGGATTAAACTTTAGTCCCCAGGGGCCGTTGTAGTTGGCCATGAAGAAGACCTGATTGCGCGAATTAAACGTGGCCGGACCGTAATCCTGGCTCAGGTTATAGGCGTTCGACGCGTTGGAACCCGCGCCCCCATCGCTGTTGGAGAAGCCCAGCGTGTAGAAGCCCACCAGGCTCAGGTTTTTGGTCACGTGCGCATTCACGCTGGTGATCACCTGGTTCTGCTTGAAGATAGCCTCGGGGTAGAACTCGTAGACGTAGCCGCCGGTCGGGTCCAGCGGATAATCGCCGGCCGCGAAGTTGAACTGGTTGGCGTTGATGGTCACCATCTGGTGCGCGCCCAGCGAATGCAGATAGGTTACCGTGGCGCTGGTGCCCTTGGTGAGCTGGCGTTCGATGCTGGCGCCAAACTGGCTGGTGTAGGGCGCGTGGAACGACGGCGCCACCCGATAGCGCACCGGAACGGCCTGGCTGCTGAACGAGCCCGGTCCGCTCTGGCACTTGCTCACGTCGACCCCATCGAGCGAAGTTGCCGTGGAGTCGCACATGGGATTGTTCAGAACGATCTTGTCCTGCAAGCCGAGATGGTGCACGGTGAGCAGGCTGCGCGCGTCGAAGCGGTCATAGAACATGCCAAAACCCGCACGCAGCACGGTCTTTGCCGGCTTGCCCTTGCCGCCATCGAGAGCGTAGGCCATGCCGACACGCGGAGCCCAGTCGGCGTGGTCGGCGATGTGATTCTGCGCTTCGAAGCGCAGACCGCCCGACAGCGTGAACCGCTGATTGACCTTCCAGTCATCCTGCACAAACAGCGCCAGGTCGTACACGCTGGCCGTCGCCGATGGGGGGCCGGCGGTGAAGCTCGCGGAAATCGGGCCGTAACCCTGGGCCACGAGATCGTCGAACTTCTGTCCCGAAGCCAGCCCGTTGGCCATGTTGAGATACGCCTGAGGGCTTGCGAAACGAAACGCGCCGTTGTAGTTCGACGTGGTGAAGTCCGCCAGATACGAATCCCGCATGCGCGTGCCGAACTTGATGGCGTGGGCGCCATGCGACATGGTGGTGAGGTTCTGCAGTTCAAGCGCTGTGCGGTGGTCGCGATACTCCTGCGCGGAGAGGCCGCCGTCGGTGAAGTCGCCCACGACGCTGACGGTGGGCAGGCTGGAATCGGGATAATGATTCTCGTTTTGCCGCTCATACTGCAGGCGCGTCTCGTTCACGATGTGGTCGTTGATGACAAACGCGTCGCTCACCTGAATGGTGTGGTCGGTATTCGACTCATGCCATGACGGCGTGATCGCGGGATTGCCGAGAACGGCAAGCGAGCCGGCGTTGAGGTCGCCGAGCTCGGTTTCAGCCCAAAAGCCATAGCGGGCGGTCAGCGTATTTCGGGCGCCGAGCTGCCAGTCAATGCGAGCGGAGCTGTTGGTGCGAATGCGGGTCATGGGCAGGTTGATGCCGTAGGGGCCCACGTCGGAATACACGCCGTTGGCGTCGGGGAGGACGGCGTCGGGAATAAGCCATGCATTCACGCTGCCGATGTGCCGCCGCTCCGCGCTCACAAAATAGGACGTGTTCTTGTTGATGGCGCCGCTCACCGTTCCGTTGAACATGTAGCTGTAGTAGTCGGGAACGGTCTTGGCGAATGGATTGCCCGTGTTGAAGTTGTTGTCATTGCCCATGGCGAAGAACTGACCGTGCAGCTTGTCTGTGCCCGGCTTGGTCAGGATCTCAATGCGCCCATAGCCCAGGCGATCGAACTCCGCCGAAAAGGGATTCTGATTGATGCGGATTTCGCGAATTGCCGACTTCGGTGGAAGCTGTCCGCCGGAGAATCCGTCAATGAAAATCTGCCCGCCGTTGGGCCCGGCAGACGGACCGGCCAGGGCGGAAATTTCGTTTGCCAATTCATCGGGATCGTCGGAGAGCGCATCGAGGTCCTTGCCCTTGAGAATGATGGCATTGGAATTGCCGCTGGCTTCCACGTTCACCGTCGGCGACTCGTCGGTAACCTCAACGTTCTGCTGCTCCACCTGGATGGCCATGGAGATATCGACACGCTTGGCCTGTCCCGCTCCGAGCGCGATGATCTGCGACTGAAACGGCGCAAAGCCTACATACTCTGCCTTCACGAGGTAGCCGCCGGGCGGCAATCCGCGCACTTCAAACGCGCCGAATGAATCTGCGGTAGCCGTGGCCACCGTCTTGCCCGATGTATTCGTGATGGTCAGTTTCGCCCCGGGAATGAGCGCGCCGGTCTGGTCGGTAATGTGGCCGCGCAGTGTGCCGGTGGTGTCCGCCTGACCCGCGGTGGATGAAGTCGATGGCGATTGATTTTCCGGCGACGGCCCCTGGGCCGAAGCGGTCAATGCGCAGCTCAAAGCGGCTGCAAGTGCGAGATGAAAAAAGCAATGAAGTCTTGAGTACACGTCTGCCTCTTTATTTCCTTTTCGGTTCGTTCCTGCGTCACAGCGAAGATTTCTGAAAAGCCCTACGGAGTGCCGGCCGCCGCTTCCGCGCCGCCGCCGCCCATACTCCAGTTAGAGAGCAGGTCGGTGGCCGCGGGTGCTTCCAAAAGCGGTTCCACTCCAGCCAAAAGCGTGATGGCATTCACATCGTTGGCGCCGCCCGTGGTGACTACCATGACGGCTTCGCCCTTCTGCAATTCCGAGAGTTTGATGGCAGGCGCCATGCTGAGGAAGCGTTGCGGATCTCCGCCCATTCCGCCTCCCGCCGCGCCGCCATTCTGCCCCGCAGATCTTCCGTTGCCCTCGCCGGAACCCGTGGCGCCGTGGGTCGAACCGCTGGGATTCTGTGCGCCGCCGCCCGCGCCGCCATTCCAGTTTCGCTGTCCGCCACCCGCCGCAACGGTACCGGTTCCCTTCAGCCGCGCAGCCAGCATCTGTGCCATGCGCTCGGGAATCCGCCGCAGTTGCACATCGGGCGCAACGTGAATCGTGACCTGCTTCTTAGTCGCCAGATCCTTGACCACCAGGGTGGAAGCCGCCGGGTCTATCTGCGAGATGGTTCCGGCAATATTACGGAAGGTGCCGGAGACGATTTCATCCGCGGCAATATCGGTTCCGTCCGCGTTTTTTGTGCCGCGCGCGCGCAACTGATCGCCGGCCTGGATGGCGCTTAGGGGAGCGTTCTGCGCGTCGGCAAATCGGATGGAGCCGGGCGCATACCGCTTCAGCGCCGTGAACTTGGTGGTCTTTACCGCAACGTTCTTCGCGGTCGGGCCCGCACCCGTGGACACCGTGATCGTGCCGCTGGCGGGATCAACGCTTTTCACCAGACCGGCCACGCCGCGCTGCCATGCGTCGCGCTCTTTCTGCTGCGCCATGGCCACGTCGGATTGCTTCATGGCGATGACCTGGGCCGCTTGCGGCGTGGCGGCGTTGGCATCGAGCCGAACCAGCACGCGGTCGCCCACTGCCAGGTCGCTGAGTTGAATGGCCGCCGCCTTGCTCAAGTCCTTTTGCCCCGGCTCCAGCCGTTTCAAGCTGGCTTCCGCCGGGACCGTCACCTGCTTCTCCTGGCCGGCGTCGGTCTTCACCGTCAACGTATTGCCATTGATCGCCGTGATGGTGCCTACCACGCGCGCGGCCTGGGCCACCATCGTTGCCGGCAGCGCCGCAAGCAACATAGCAACCGCCGCCAGCAGATACATTCTTGTGAATGCAACTCGAATTCTCATCGTGCCCGTCATCATCCTTACCCGGCCCGATTTTCGCCGGACCACTTCGCCTGAATCGGTCTTCATTGGGGTAGACGAAATACCCGGCCAAAAGGTCGAAAGTCTTGGGCAAAGAGCGGGGTTTCCGGGCACAAAACAGCCCCAGCGCCTATTGGGGCCGGGGCCTTCGACGTTTTGGGGATAAAGCTGTATCGGGATGCGGGATTCCGCATGGCCTGCAGCGAGAGCTAACTGGTGCGGCATCCATTCAGTGCATGACGGCTGGCAGTCTTTGGGAATGCCTATCTGGTCAATGCCGCGGCTCCCGATCACACATAGGTCACCTGGCCCAATACCACCGCCCGCTTTGCGCCCGTTGCCGATGACACATTGCCGGGCATCCGGCGCCACGTCTGCCACGCCAGCAGGGCAAACGCCGCGGCCTCCTTTGCCTCCGCGGGAATTCCGAAATCCTCGCTCGCCGCCACGCTGCACCCCAGCGGCTGCAGCCGCGAGCTCAGCATGGCCATCAGAGTGGCATTGCGCGCGCCGCCGCCCGAGACGACATAATCCACGGGCTTGCCTTGCATTGACTTGAGCACAAACGCGGCATAACTGCGTGTGATCGACTCTGTGGTGAGCGCCGTCGCAGTGGCCAGCGCGTCCTCTGGCCGGCGGCTGAGTTTTTTGCACGCCGCCAGAAACCGGTCCGCATACTCCCGCCCAAACTGCTCGCGTCCTGCGGTTCGCGGCGGTTTCAGGCGGTAATAAGGATGGCGCAGTTCCGCCTCCACTACATCGGCGAGTACCAGGCCGCGTCTCGCCAGCGCTCCATTGCGATCGTATCTCTTACCAAACAGTTTCGTAGTGAGAGCATCAATCACCATATTGCCAGGACCGGTATCGAAGGCCAGCACCCGCTCCGGCCCCGCTCCGGCTGGAATGGCAGTGAGGTTCGCAATGCCACCGATATTCTGCAGAACGCGCCCGCGTGTCGCGTCGGCAAACAGAACGTAATCGAGCAACGGCACCAGAGGCGCACCCTGCCCGCCGGCCGCCATATCGGCGGGACGAAAATTCGATACCACCGGAACCCCGAGTTGCTGCGCAATGACTGCAGCTTCGCCCGCTTGCCAGGTGCAGCCGAAGCTTCGCCCCGCGTATGCGGCCGGCGTTGCCTGGTGAAACAGCGTCTGCCCATGGCAGCCAACCAAGTCAATCGTCGCGCCATGCCGTTGCAGAGTTCTGCGCACCGCATGCGCGTATTCCAGACCAAGGCGCCAGTTCAGGCGCGCCAATTCGGCGGTCGAAATCGCTTCCGCATTCATCGCTGCCAGAACTGCCCGACGCAGAGTAGCTGGATAAGCAAACCCCTCGTGCGCTACCAACGTCAGGGCCGGGCGCATCGCGGCGGACTTTCCCCGAGGCTCAATCCGCACCAGGGCAACGTCAATGCCATCCGCGGACGTGCCGCTCATTACGCCGGCCACTATCATGGTTCGCGCCTTTCATACGTTCTCGGCAGGGGAAGTGGTCCGAGGAATCAGCGACTCTGCCTTGCCTGCAGCCGTCACCTTGTCGCGGAAACGCGCAATGCGCTCGCGCAATGCTTCATATTGTTTCGCGCTCAATGGCTTCGGCACGCCGCTCGCATACATCCGCGCGCGTTTGCGCTCTACTTCGCGCGCCCTCCGCAACAATAAGGTGCGGAACGCCGCCGACTGCTCGCCCGCGCTAATCAGCGCTTCGTAAGTGCGCAGAATCAGTTCCGCGCTGTGACAGATTTCCAGCAGATCGGAACCAGCGCGTATGGTCGCCACTGCCGCGTCTTCCACCGGGGAAAATTTGAGAATGCCCCCCATCTCCAGGTCGTCTGTGAGGATCATTCCGCGGTAACCGATCCTCTTGCGCAGCACGGTTGTAATCCAGAATGGCGATGCGCTGGCAGGCACGTTCTTGCTCTGGGTCCGGGAAAACGCCGCGTGATTGGTCATGATCATGGGCATCGCTGCGTGCAATTCGCGATAGGGCACGAGGTCGTTGTTCCACACCTGCTGCCAATCGCGGCCAATCTCCGGGGTCACGAAATGAGTGTCACCTACGGCCCCGCCCAGCCCGGGAAAATGCTTGCCGCAGCCCGCGACACCCTGCGCTGCAAGCCCGGCGAGAAACGCTCGCGTAAATTCCACCACGGTTTTGGGATCCGGTGCCGGCGCTCGCGTCCCCAACACATCCGCCGATTCGGGCATCGCCAGATCCACCACCGGCGCCAACGTGGTGTTGAATCCGAATGCCTTCACCGCGCGCCCAATCAGTTCTCCGTGCTCGCGCGCCAGTGCACCCATCGCGCGGCCTGGTAATGCCGAAGCCACCGCCTGCGCCGACGGCATGGGCGCCAACGCATCGCGCAGCCGATTGACGGTGCCGCCTTCCACGTCTACGCAGCGCGCCCCGTGCAGTGCTCCCAAGCCGGTAGCCTCGTCCAGCAGGGCCCGCGTCTGCTCCGGATCGGCAATGTTGCGGCGAAACAGAATAATGCCTCCGGGCCGAATCAGCCGCAGCCAGGCGCGCTCCAGGCCGGTCAGTTCCGTGCCGCCCAGACCTACTACCAGCAGGCTTCCCGCCGCCCACCTGAGATTCTTGTCCATCTCCACTCCGCCTGTCTTTACTCGCCGCTTCGCTTCAACTCCTGCTGTAATTCCTCCAGCAGATTCAATGCCTGCAGCGGCGTCACTGCGTTCACATCCACCGCCTCGATTCGATCCACAATCCGTTGCGACAGCGGCGTAAAGATCGTCAGTTGCATGGGCTCAGGCTGCGTCTCCACCTGAACGCTCTGCCGTTCCTGCTTTTCGTGCTGCTTCAGAATTCGCCGCGCGCGCTCGATTACTGCCGGCGGAAGCCCGGCGAGCTTCGCCACCTCGATTCCGTAGCTTTTGCTCGCCGGGCCCGGTTCAATGGTATGCAGAAAGACGACCCCACTTGCGGCTTCCTTCACGCCTACGCGCAGGTTGCGCACTCGGGGCAGCTTTTCCGCCAGCATGGTCAACTCGTGGTAATGCGTGGCGAACAGCGTGCGCGCGCCCGTTTCGGCGTGCAGATATTCCACCGTGGCCCACGCCAAACTCAGGCCATCGAAGGTCGCCGTGCCGCGTCCCATCTCGTCCAGCAAGATCAGCGACCGCCGCGACGCCGTATTCAGAATCGTCGCTGTCTCGGTCATTTCCACCATAAAGGTGGACCGTCCGCGCGCCACGTTATCGCTTGCCCCGATCCGAGTGTAAATGCGGTCCACCAGCCCCAGCCGCAAGCTCTCCGCGGGCACAAAACACCCCATCTGCGCCATCAGGACTAACATCGCCGCGGTACGCAGATAAGTGCTCTTGCCACCCATATTAGGGCCGGTAATCAGCAGGAGACTGGGCCCGCTTTCGCCCGCGCTAAGGAAGATATCATTCGCTATAAAGCGGCCCTCGCGCATTTCCTCCAACCATTGCTCAATCACCGGGTGGCGAGCGGCAACAGCCTCCAGCACCGGCTCCCCTGCCAGTTGCGGCCGAACATAGCGCCGCAAAGCAGCGAGATGAGCAAAACAGGCCAGCAGATCCGCCTCCGCTACGGCTGCAGAAGCCCGCCGGATGCGCCCGGCCGATTCCAGCACAAAATTTCGCAGCTCGGAGAATTTCCTTTTTTCAATCTCAATGGAGCGGTCGTGCGCGGTCAGGATTTTGACCTCGTATTCCTTTAACTCCGGAGTGGTAAACCGCTCCGCGTTAACCAAGGTCTGCTTGCGCTCGTAATCCGCTGGAGCCAGAGTTAAGTTAGCCTTGGTAATCTCGATGTAATACCCAAACACCGAGTTATACCGAACCTTCAGCGAACTTATCCCGGTTCTCTGCCGCTCGCGTTCTTCAATGGCCGCAATCGACTTCCTTCCTGTAGTCGAAATGGCGCGCAGGTCATCCAGTTCCGCGTCCACGCCGGCGGCAATCGCGCCGCCATCCGCCAGGGTCAGGGGCGGCTCCGCAACCAGCGTTCGCGCAATCCGCGCGGTCACGTCGTCCAGCGTATCGAGTCGCGCTGCAACGTCGCGCCACAGCGGCGCCGTCATGGCTTCTACCGCGGTTTTCAGTGCCGGCAGGCGCGCCAGGCTTCCCGCCAGAGCACGCACGCCCCGAGGCCCCGCCGAGTCGAGTGAAATGCGCGCCAAAAGCCGCTCCAGATCGAGCACGCCGGCAAACGCCCGCCGCAATTCTTCTCTTCTCAGCAGGTCCCCTGCGGCCTCGCCCACCGCTTCGTAACGTGCCTCGATAGCCGCCGCATCCACCAGCGGCCGAAGGATGGTGGCTCTTAGCAGCCGCTTGCCCATCGGCGTTAAACATGCATCGAGAGTGTGAAACAAAGTGGCGCGCTCGTCCTGCCCGGCGAACAGCGGCTCGATCAGTTCAAGGTTTCGCACCGTCACCTGGTCCAGTGCCAGCGCCGTCGAATGCTCCTGAAATCGAAGCGAATCGATATGCAGAGCTTCATTCTTCTGCGTTGTCCGGACGTAGTGCAGCACCGCGCCGGCCGCAATCGCCGCAGGATAGTGCCCAACCAGTCCGAATCCCTCCAGCGAGCGCACCTTGAGTTGCCGCTCCACCAGCGGCACCGCGAAATCCCGCGTCCAGACCCAGTCCTCGACGCGCGTCCGCGCCGCCATGCGCTCGAGCCCCGCTGGAATATCCACGCTGGCGGCCAGCAGCACTTCGCTTGCCCCGGCCATCGCGATTGCGTCCACCGCCTGGGCGCGCGCGTTGGCGCCGGCGTACTCCGCCGTGCGAAACTCCCCGGTAGAAATATCGAGAAGGGCCACCGCGCAGATCATAGGGCGCGATTTTTCGGCCCTGCTTTCAAAATAAGCGGCCAAAAAATTGTTCTGTTCCTGCCCCAGCGCAGAATCCAGAGCAGTGCCAGGCGAAAGTACGCGAGTGACTTCGCGGCGCACAATTTTCTTGGTGAGCTTGGGATCTTCCATCTGGTCGCAGATGGCGATGCGAAAACCGCGCCGCAGCAAACGCGTAAGGTAGTTTTCCACGGCGTGGTACGGAACTCCGCACATCGGGACCTGCCTCTCCCGATCGCGCGCCGTCAAGGTCAGTTGCAGTTCGCGGCTGGCCATCACCGCATCGTCATAGAACAGCTCGTAGAAATCCCCCATGCGGAAAAACAGCAGCGCATCCGGATTCTCCCTCTTTGCTGCCGACCATTGGCGCATGAAAGGAGTCAGTTCCGCGGGTTTTTCGGGGCCTGAAGCCACTTCCGGCTCGCCAGCACTTTCCGCAACGGCCAGCGTCGGTGTCTCGGTTTGAAGTTCATCCCTGATCACAGTTGATATCAGCTTACCGTGTCCGCTGGTTGGCGAAAGGCTTCCTTCCAATTCACACCTGTGGACAACTGGACTCTGCCCTAATCACCCGCAGGCGAGCCGAAGTACAATTCATCCGATCCACGTTCCTGCAATTTCGTCTACACGGAAAGAGAACCGATGAAAACTGCCTCGCTGATTTCAGGAATTCTGCTGGTCTCCGTCTTTGCCTTTACCGCTTCACCCGCCGGCGCAGCCAAACCGCCCAAACCGGTCAGCGCGAAAGACTTCGATGGCGCTGCGCAGGCTGCCCTCGCCGCCATGAAAACGCGAGCGGCTGAGTTGCACATTCAGGGGGTCGCCATTGTCTCCTTCGCGTCGGGAGACACGATTCAGGGCTGGATGTCCCGGATGGCAGTGGTCGGCCATATGACCGATCAGGCCGGCGGCAAAGCCAACAACCTGCTCGGAATCGCCTACGCGAAGGCTTCGGAAATGGCCAATACTCTCAAAGATAGCGGCACCTCCGGCCAGCCACCGATGACGGGCGAATTCGGCTGGCAGGGCGGAGTGATTCTACGCACGGGCAAGGGGTTCCTGATCGTGGCATTCAGCGGCGGAAAATCCGAGGATGACGTTGAGGTTTCCAAAGCAGGGCTCGCGGTGTTGAAGGCCCGGCTGTGACCTCGGATAAATCTCCGAGTAATTAACTCTCCGGTTCGCCTAACCCCAGCACCGCGCGATAGCAGCCCTCCCACTCGATTGCCTTCGTCTGGATGTTGAAGTGGTCGAGGATTCGTTGCCGCGCCGCGCCGCCCAGGAACTCACGCGCCTCGCGCGGCGTATTCACGATGCTGACCATCGCCGTTGCTAGCGCCGCAGGATCGTGCGATGGGGCAAGGATGGCGCAGTTGCCGGCCAGTTCTTCAACGCCTCCGACGCGGGTAGCGACGATGGGCTTCTCCATCGCCATGGCCTCCCCGACGGCGAGGGGCATGCCTTCCCACGCGGAGGCCAGCACGAACCCATCCGCGGCATCCAGCAATGCGGCGACGTCACGGCGCAGTCCAAGCCAGCGAACGGCCGTCTCGAGCCCCAGGTGCACGGCAATGACCCGAAGCGAGGCGGTGTATTCGCTGTTCCCTTCCCCCACAATCCATAGTTGCGCCGCCGGTGCGGCTTTATGGACTCGCGCAAATGCAAGCAGCAGGTTGGGATAGTCCTTGGCGGGAACCATGCGGCCGGCAGTCATCCAGATGAAGTGTTCTAGCGTGTTCATTTCGGCACGCAGCGTGTTGCGTCGATCGGGATTGGGCGTGAACTCCGCGGCATCGATACCATTGCAGATTACGCTGCATTTTCGTTGCGGAACCGCACCGCGGGCTACCCCAGTCATTGCGGCGGCATGACTCACAGCCACGGTGTGATAGCTCAAGAAATCGGTGAGCCGATAAGACAGCATTCGTGCCCAGCCGCCTTCGTACTCGTTATGCAGCGTCGACAGGACACGTATCGACGGCCAGGCCAACTTGAGCACCCGCGCCGAGAAATTGCCGTGGAAATTATGGCTGTGCAGGATGTCCGGACGGAAGGAGCGAAGGAGGCGGGCCGCTTTCAACAGCCCGCGCGCAACGCTCGTCGCATTCCTCCGCATATTGAGGTAGTGAACGGGGAATTCTGTGAGCACCTCGTTTGCACACGTCTCGCGCAGCACGAGAATTTCGACGACATGACCGCGGGCCGCCATGCGTTCGGCGAGCGCGACCACCTGGCGTTCCGCTCCGCCAATGGCAAGCGTGTTGAGAAGATAGGCGATCCGCATGCTTATCCCAGTCCCGCTCGGGACCAGTGGGAGGATGATAGCCGCGGTTCATCGAGGCGTGCTGTGACGAAGGACAGCCCGCATTTCAGGTCGTTTTAGGAATTCGCGATGCACTGGCGGGAACTCCTTTTCGGGTGAGGAACCAGTCGAGCGCGAAAGCACCAGGGCCAAGGATCAGGATGAGAAGCGCGGCGAACCAGTAGTTGTAGGCGCCGGCGCCCTGGAACTTGTCGGGATTCGACAAGACACCCAAGAAGGCCTCGCGTTCCGCCGTCCAGAACGCGACCGTCATATTCACGAAGAGCACCAGCGAGACCAAACGGGAGCCAAGCCCGAGGGCGAAGAGGATACCGCCCACGTACTGCACCAGCGCCACGAAAATCGCCGTAGCATGCGGGGCGGGAAGATTCAGAGTGGTGAAGTAATCGGTGACCTTGTCAAGGTGATGTAACTTGCCCCAGCCATCCTGCGCGAATTGCCATCCCCAGTAAAGCCGGATCGCGAGCAGGAGTGGGCTCTGCAGGTAATTGAGAACAAATGTGGCGCGGGCATAGGAGACGCGGAAGAAGGCAAAAACAGAGTTCATGGCAGCCTTTCCAGTTCGTAGTTGCCGAGTTGAAGTTCGCATTCGCCGAGCGGGGACAATTCGCGGGGAACCTTACAGCATGGATTCCAGGTCAGGAGCGCAGATCCAGCCCAGTTCGGCCCACGTGGCAAACCATTCCTGAACGGCGAGCGCACGGCGCGGCGGGGGAATCCGGCTCTCAGCAAAGCCCGATTCCAGTGCCGCGGCCAGTGGCTGGCCGGCGCGGATCGCCTGCAGCGTGAGGAATTCTTCTCGCTGCAGACGCCGATAATACACGGCAAAATCGAGCCGATGCGCAGCCAGCCAGTTGGGCCGGCGGCGCAACCGGGGCAATCGCACCGGAGGTTCTTCGGCCTCTTCGTGCTCCACGCCCGCTTCAGTGGCCTGACGCTTTTCGTGCCCATGCAGGGCAAGAACGAGATTGTCGGCGGGATAGTTAAGCGCGAGCAGTCGCAGGTGTGGCTGCAGCCCGAGTTTCGAGCTGGCATCGAGCGTCGCAATCTGGTCGAGGGAAAGGGGCGTGTTTTCGCCAAGATCGAAAGCTTCTATGAAAGCCCACTCGATTCGAGCGATATCGACGGCCAGCGCATGGCGGCGGCCGGTGAACTGCGGATGTGCAATGAGCCACTCAGCCAGTTTCGAGCCCAGATTGCGCAGAGAGAATGAGCGGCTGGGATGTTCGGTGAGATACGCGACCGAGAGCGCTTGAAAGTTGCGGCTTCCGGTCACAGCGCGAAGCGCGGGAAAATCTTCCGCCAGCGAACCCAGCACGCGGAGCCAGTATTGGCGGTTATAGATTTCGAGGCGCTCGAAGGCGGTGAGGCGGCTGTTGGGCGCGATGAATGAGGCGGCCACATCCTCCATGGCACGGCCGTCGGGAGCGTGCGGGCGCATTTCTTCGTCCGGCGTTAATGGCATCATTACCGCGGCGGCCATGGCGCGCTGCAGGTCGGCGAGCGTCATTGCAGCCAGGGTCATAGCGCCGCCCCCTGTTCCACTTCGGCGGCAGCATCGGAGTGCCCTTGCAGATAGCGCTCTGCCTTCTTTGCTTCCGCGTGCACTTCGTCGAAGCTGGGAATGTGGTCGTCCCACTCCAGCAACGTGGGTGTGGGGCCGCAGCGCTCGATGGCGCGCGCGTAGAGCTGCCACACCGGATCGATCACCGGGTGATCGTGCGTATCCAGGATGTACTTTTCGTATTTCGAGTGCCCGGCAATGTGAATCTGCGCCACGCGCTCGGCGGGCACCGCGTTCACGTAGTCCATGGGATGGAACTCATGGTTCATCGCCGAGACGTAGATATTGTTGACGTCGAGAAGAATGCCGCAGTCGGCGCGCTCCACAACTTCAGTGAGGAACTCCCATTCGGTCATTTCCGACGCCGTAAACGCGGCGTAGCTGCTCACGTTCTCAACCGCGAGGGGAATTTCGAGGAAGTCCTGCACCGCGCGTACGCGCTCCACCGTGCGGTGAACCGCCTCCCAGGTGTAGGGCAACGGCAGCAGGTCGTGGGTATAAGTGCCGTCCACCGATCCCCAGCACAGGTGATCGGTGAGCCAGGGTGTGGTGGTCCGGCGAACGAGTTGCTTCAGGCGCCGCAGGTGCTCGGGGTCGGGGACGGTTACGGAGCCAAAGTACATGGAGACCCCGTGTTGCACCACGCGATACTGCTCGAGAATGCGATCGAGATTCGCCAGCGGGCGGCCGGCGTCGATCATGAAATTCTCGCTGATGATCTCGAACCAGTCGACTAGCGGCTTACGCGAGAAAATGTGCTGGTAATGCGGAATGCGCAAGCCGATGCCGACGCCGTGATTCGAATACGCGTTGAAGCGATTGGGCATAGAAGGGCCAGCGGGCAGTGCTCAGTGGTAGACAGTGGTCAGTGCTCAGTGGTCAGTGCACACGAATCTTACGATCGGCGATCAGACCTCACAAGCTGGTGAGCGGTGATCTGCGGCGAATGATCAGGGGGCAGGATCAGCGAACAGCGAATCCGGGCAATAACTTCAGCACCGCATTACTGTCCCTTTTTCACTGATCACTGATCACTGACCACTGACCACTGACCCCTGATCCCTGTTTTAAACGAAGCTGGGTTTCTTGGAGCCGTCGGTGGCGCATCCGCCCTTGCCCTTGCAGCTGTTCTTTCCCTTGCAGCCGTTGTCGCTGCTCTTGCAGCCGCCCTGGCCCTTGCAGTCGTTCTTGCCTTTACAGGAGTGCTTGGCGGGCTGATCGTTGCTGGCGTAGCGCAGGCCGGCCTTGGCCGCCTTGACGCTGGGACCGTTGGCCGAGTTGTGGATGGCTGCCTGGGCCGCAACGGTGGTACCACCGATCAGGCCCGACAGAGCCGCCGTGAGAAGCATTGCATTCAGGTTCTTCATGGATCGACCTCGCAGTGGTTGGGGCGGATAGCGTCCGCGGTGGGTGCGGCGCAGGACAGCATGAGGGGGAATTCCTGCGCAATCGGGTGTTCCGCACATAGGAGTGCGGGCCTGCGTGGAAGGTTACAAGGAAAACTGCAGGAAAGGATATGAAAATCTGAGAAACCGCTTTCCCATTGAATGTACGGGATTGGGAGGCGAACGGGTTGGATTGCGCGCGCTGCTGGGTTACTCTGCATGGAAATCGCGGTTCAAGGCTAGAGATGATTACACTGATGCTGGCGAGCGGAAAAAACTGCGAGCGTTAAGCGGTGGCAGCCTGCTGTTTGCCCTGTTGCAGAGCCTGTGCACGGAGGTGCTGACCATCAGTGGACTTCGCGTGGCCATCGGCCTATCCGCGCTGGCCGCCGCGGGCGGCATCGATGCGCCGGCCCGCGGGTGGCACCAGGACGCGATCCGCATTCCTATGCTGGTGCTGGCGGCTACCGGCACGGTGATAAATCTAGCGGCGCTGGCGTGGCTTCGGCACCTTGCTCTCGACCCCGCCGCGCAGTGGCGGCAAAGCGACAGGACGGCAAAGCAAAAGCGCTCCGAGCGCCTGCAGGTCGCCATGGCCGTGCTCACGCTGATCCTGGTGGGACTGGAAATCTGGACTCATCCAATGGTGCATCGCACAGGTCCACCACCCGCATCCCAATCGATGGCTGAGTAAATCCGCAACTAACCCATGGGTGGCATGGAAAAGCGGGAAGGCGACGACTCCCACTTTTCCACGCCTGAGCATTTGCGTTCTACCGGCCTGCCGCTGGTTCGGGCGGTTTGTCGTTACTGGACCGCAAACGATGCCGATTCAACGCCGACATTATTGTGGCCGTCGAATGCATACACGTAGATCTTCCAGACACCTGCCGTGGTGGGAGCCGTGACGGTGAATGTCTGGGCGCTGCTCTGAGTGAACTTCGCGTTGCTGAGCGAAGTGCTGCCGTTGATGTACTTTTCGTTGATCATGACGTTGAAGGTCATAGCGTCATTGTTAGGGTCAACAAAATTCGTGGTGACGGTAAAGATTCCGCCTGGAGGGATATTGGCCGTCTGGCTGAGCACCATGCTCTGGCAGGCGGGGGGCTGGTTGGCGGTGGAGGCAACTCCCCCATGCCACATCTTGTATTGAGAGTAGTAGGCGAGTCGTTTGGTCATCGAGGTGGAGTATTCATCGTTAAACCAGACACCACCAAAGTCATTCGTATTCCCATAAATGAAGCCGGTCGCGCCCAGGCTCACTCCCGCGGCGCCGTTGCCGTTCGAGCCCGTAATGCACGCCCATGCGTTGGGATACCCCGCGGCCTTCTGCAGGTCGGTGGGCTCCAGCGGTACCCCGTTTGAGTCATTAGGAACCTCCCATTCGCCAGACGGGCCAAACTCGGTGACGATATAGGGCTTGGTGTACGGCACGCCGTTACTGTTGGGACCGGCAGCCCAGGCACCCTGCACCGAACAAATGCCGCCGTAGGAGTTAACGGCCAGCATGTCCAGATCGGGCGCATACGCAGCGTAGTAGGGCCACGCGCCGGTCCAGGCGTCGGTGGAGGTAGTCGGATGATTGGGATCGTTCTGATGGATTGCCTGGGAGATCTGGTTCACCAATTTCGCATAGCAAATCCGGTCGTTTTCGAGCGTGGTTCCGGAGAAGTAGTTTTGCGCCTGAAGGATGACTTCGTTGCCGATGTCCCACATCAGCACCCCGGGGTCATTCTTGTACGAGTTCACAGAACTCACAATCTGGTTCACCGTGGTGCTGAGGTTCTTTGACGTGCAGTAGTTTACGTTCTGGTTCAGCCAGAAACCCATGACCACGTGGGCGCCTACCTTGTCCACGGCCGTGAGCAGGTTGGCGGTGGTCGACCCGGTGCCCCAGGTGCGGGTGGTGTTGGCGCCGGTAGCGACCAGATCCGCGACGTAGGCATTGGTAGTACTCTGGGTCGTCTTGAGATCCGGTCCGTAATCAAGGCCCGCAATATAGTAGGGGCTACCGTTCAGGGTGAGTCCCCAGTTGCCCTGCGTTCCTGTGACTTTCACTACGCTTTGCGCCCCTGCCACGCTGGACAGAGTGAGTGCGCACCAGACTGCAAGAATCAATTGGACTTGCATGCGCAATACTGGAAATCCCTTCATGACGTTTCCTCCACAGTGGGTATGGGCCGGTGAACACGGGGGGCCGCAATGTATCCCGACCAGGAAAGATCTGGCCCCTTTGAACAGCCGTCACACTTTAGGCGCGCAGATTACCGGGGCGAAACGTTACGTTGAGTTACTTTTCAGTTGCCGGACGGTTACATAGTCAGTTACACGGCGGCGGACGTGCTCCTGAGGCGATCTGGCTGTGTTCGTTCGCCCCTAAAGCATCTCCACGCTCAATTCGTGTTATGCTTGGCGCAAATTTTGCACGGCGGAGTTGGGATATGGCGGGGTGGGGTCCGGTTGCGGCGTTTGCGGCGATGAGCGCATTTTCTGGTGCGGTTTGGGGGCAACCGGGCACCTGTTCGGTGGCGGCGCCGGCAATGAGTTCGTCTGCAATGAACATTTTCAATGACCGGCAGGAGCAGGACCTTGCCGATGCGCTGGCGGAATACTTCGAGTCGGACATGCGGATCGCGACTCCCGCCGCGGATGACCAACTCACCCGGATCGGCGAGCGCTTGCTGGCGACCTTGCCACCCAACGGGATTCAGTATCGGCTCCGGATGTATGATTCGGGCGAGATTAACGGGTTTTCCATCGGTGGGGGACGGGTCTACATCAGCCGGAAGCTGATTACAGCAGTCAAGTCGGAGGATGAACTCGCCGGCGTGGTGGCTCACGAGATCGGCCACCTTGCCGTACACCAGTCAGCCATTGAGATGACCAGAATGTTGCGGATCCGCCTGGGGGTCACGCATGTAGGCGACCGCGCGGACATCTTCGCCAGGGTGCACCAGTTGCTGAATACACCCGCCAAGCCAGACGAAGACGACAGACATGACGAACGAGGGGAACTGACCGCCGACAACGTTGCCGTATATGCGATGGTGCGCGCTGGATATGCGCCGGAAGCGTTCGCAACATTCTTCGATCGCGTGACCGAGAACAAGGGCAAGACCTCGAACTGGTTCGCCGACGTGTTTGGAATTACGAGCGAAGAAAGACGGAGGTACACGGAAGCTCTGCAGCTGATTGCGACCCTGCCACCGGTCTGCCGAGGCCAGCATCAGTCGAACAATGCGGCCTTTCAGGTATGGGTGCGGGGCGTCCTGGAGGGGCGGGTGAACGACGTGGCCAGTGGATCAGTGAATGAGGCCACGATCAAGCTCGATCCCCCGCTGCGGCCGACATTTTGGCGGATACGGTTCAGTCCGGATGGGAAGCTGCTCCTCGGGCAGGACGAAGGCAGCATCGTCGTCGCAGACAGGGAGAGCGGCGGGTTCCGGTTCCGCATCGACGCGCCAGGCGCAAAATCCGCGTACTTCACGCCGGACTCAAAGAGCGTGGTGTTTCACGATACCAAGCTGCGCGTGGAGCGTTGGGATGTGGCTACGGGCAAGCAAACCAGCGTCAAGGAGGTGGTGGTGTTCAGCGGGTGCAATCAGACGGTGCTCTCGGCGGATGGGCGGAGCCTGGCGTGCTTGACGGTCCATGAGGAATCGGAATCCCTGAGGGTATCGCTGCAGATTGTGGACGTTGGGAGCGGCGCCCTGGTTTATGACAAGAAGAACTTCTTCGAACAGAGCACATTCGATTTGGGACGCCTGTGGCAGATGGCGGCAAACATCACGGACGGGGATTTCATCGCCAATGTGGCGATCTCGCCCGATGGCCATTACCTATTGCTGGCCACAGGTGACAAGTCGCTGGCGTTCGACTTCGAAAAACAGCAGCCGGTCGCGCTCGAAGGCAAGCTGAAGAACCTGGGGCAGACCCGGATGAGTTTTGTGGGTCCGAATCAAGTGGCCGTCGTAGGCGACAGGAAGAGCACTGGAATGTATCCGCTGCGGATTATGAATTTTCCGGATGGGCAGCTGGTGAAGGAGTTGGAGATCGGTGATCAGATTTTTCGGTCATCGAGTAAGCCGGGAACTCTGATTATCGGGCCGCTGAAGAGTTTTGCGGTGGGGCTGCTTGACGTGGACGCGGAGAAGATCTCCTGGGGTTCGAAGTTCGACGCAATCGACGCGTGGGGGCCTTACGCGTCAACGGAGAATGCTGCCGGCGGATTCGCGGTGCTGCACGCGGACGCGTCGCAGCCGCAGGCAATTTCTGTGGATCTGGGTCCGCTGCCCGAGGTGAATAGAGGAATGATTTCGCGCGACGGGAGATTTCTGGCAGTTTCGCTGAAGAATCGAGCAGCGATCTGGGATCTGGATTCGGGAAAGCAGATTGCGCTAATCCGGCCGTTCAGCTCCGCGTGGATTGACGACCAGGACGCGCTGATCGGGCAATTCCCGAAGTACGGCAAATGGGACGCGCAGGAACTAAAGTTCAAGCTGGATCCGCTGAATCCGACGGAACTGGGCAAGCTCGATAACGAGGAGTGGCAGTACCACAACCTGGAGCTGCGCTTTAGGCCGATGGGCAAAGGCAAGGAGGTCAACTGGCATGCCACGCTCGAGGTAAAGAAGATGGACGGGCAGTCGGTGGCCTGGACGCGGGGCTTCAACCAGGAGACTCCGGCGTGCTGGCCCGCGGAGGATGACCGGCTGGTGCTGGCATGGGACTTGTCGAACAGCGCGGTCAAGGCCGAGATAAAAGCGCATCCGGAGTTGGAGAAGGAACTGGCCGCGCTAAAAGGTCGCAAAGGCCTGCTGCTGGAGACGGTAACGCCGGAGACGGGAGCATCGCTGGAGCAGGTGGTGGTGCCGGAGGCGGACCTGACGAATGGCCGGAATGACGTGCGCCAGGCGATTGTTTCAGGCGACGTGGTTCTGGCGCGCGGCGAACACGAGAATACGACAATTTACCGGCTGAAAGACGGCAGCAAGGTGGGCGAGTTCTTTGGGCATCCCGTGGCGACGGATGCGGGGCTGCACCTGATCGCGGCCGTGAACCGGGAGAATGAGATTCTGCTGGTGGACGAGGCCACGGGCAAAGAACTGAAGCGGTTCACGCTGAGCTCGCCGGTGCGTGTGGCGCGGATCGTGGGCAATAAAGACAAGACGCTGCTGGTGCTGACCGCAGACCAGGTGATCCATCGAGTGGCCGTGCCGTAAGGTGCTTCGCAGTTCTCAGTTGTCAGCTCTCAGTTGTCAGCTTTCAGCGATTGCGGCGGCGATGCGCGGACGCGGGTGGGTGTTTGGCGGTGGACCTTAGCTCAGGCGGTGGAGGAGGGCGTTGACGCGGTTGCGAGGGCTGGGAGTCTCCGGGCACTCGAAATAGACCTGGCGGTTGAGCGACATCAGCGACTCAATGGCTTCGAGGCGGCCGCCCTGCAGCCCGCCGTCAGTACTGCCAGTTCACATTCACATTTCCGGTGCCGCTGGTGGGTACGGTGTACGGATGATTCGAACCGTTCTCCCAGATCACGTTGCCGTTGGCCTGGACGTCAATGAACTTGAATTGGACTGTCTGCCCCGCCGGTAGTGCGACGTTCAGGAACCAGTTGGGATAATGCGGATCGAGCATCGGGCCGACAGCGGTCTGGAATGTCGTTCCCCAGTTTCCCAGCTCCACCGCATTGCCGGTTACGAATATGTAATCGCCAGGGTTGGTGGGGTTGGCATTGTTCACGGTAAATGTGACGGGGATCTGCTTAGCGGTCAGAGCCGTGAACGCAATGGTGTTCGCCGCCGATCCACTTGAATTCTTCAGTTGCACGTTGTACGCGCCTGCCGCCACGCCCGGCACCGTGAACGTCACCTGCGTGTTCGACCATGACTTGATCGTCGCCGCCGTCGGCCCGAAAAGCACAGACCCCTGCAACGAACCAAACCCGTCGCCCGCAATCGTCACCGTCATTCCCGGCTGCCCCACGTGCGGACCAATCGAACCCACCTCCGGCATGGTCGCGTTCACCTGGTATTGCCACACGCTCACACTGGCGGGCGCAATGGTGTAGTTGCTTGCCGGGTTGTTGCCACCGGCACCCGCGGCCACGGTGAGGCTGTTGCCGCCCTGTAGCCCACCGAGATAATCCGAGTACGTCCCCGGCGGCAGCGCCGTGTGAAGCCCTGAAATCGGGTACGGGGTGGCGTCATTCTTGTTGACCGCCACCAGCACCACGTCGTTGAAGAATTGGCGCTCGTAGATGTAGACATCGTTGTTCATCCACCGTTGCTTCCAAGTGCCGTAACCCACGGCATCGTTGGCCGCGCGAAGGCCCGCCAGCTTGCCAATGATCTTGTAGGCGGTAGTTTCCGTGTTAAAACTCGACATCCATACGCGGTTATAGGGATCGTTGCCCCCGTTTGAATTGTTGAACAGGTACTGCTCGTCCCCGTAAAAAAGGATGGGAATTCCACGGCCCGTCAGGAGGAAAGCCGTAGCCTCCTGGAGCCGGTTCTGGTTATCGTTCAAAGACAGAAGCCGTGGCTGGTCGTGCGAATCGAAGAATGTGACCAGGTCATTCGGAAACGTGAAGCTCGCGTTCTCTGCGTTGATCGTCGAATCGATTTCCGAAAAGTTGCTATCGTTTGCAAACACGTCGCGCAGTGCCGTGTTGAGCGGAAAATCGAGCAGGTTGATGCCGCTCAAATTCGCAAACTTGTAAGAGTCGGCGTAGAGCGGGTCGCTGGTGTTGGCCTGCATCCATTCGCCATAAAGAAAGCTCGGCGCGTTGTTGAAAATGGCATTTGCGAAGGAATACTCCCAGCCCCAGGTCACATGCTTGATCGCATCCAGACGAAACGCATCCACGTGGTGATTCTGCAATTGCGTGGCCGCGCTTTTCAGATATCCATCGATGGTCGCGCTTTCCTGATTCAGGTCCGACAGGTCGTCGAGCGTGTAGTACTGCACTTGATATCGATCGTTATAGTCCGAGATGTTCGGGTTGTGATGAAACAACCCGCTTGGATCATTGTTCGCCGCGGCCAGAAACGTGCCGTTGTTGTACAGTGAGCCGTACTCGCCGCAGTTATCCGGATTCGAATGGTTGTTGGCCTGGTCCACTATGATTTTCATGCCGTTCGAGTGCAACGCCGAAACCAGGTTGTCGAACGCCGCGAAGGAATTCGAGTTATCGCCGAAGTGCTCTTCGATGTTCATGAAATCGCGATTCCAGTAAGCATGGTAGGGCGCGGAGACCCCCGAGCTGGTGCAGTTCAGGTTCTCGTTGTTTACCACCGGGGAGACCCACACCGCGGTAGCGCCCATTCCCTTGATATAGGAAAGCTTTTGCTGGATACCCGCCAGGTCGCCGCCCCAGTAGGCCTGCCATTGGGTGTGGCTGGAGTCAAACAAGCCCGGACTCTCCGCCGGATTGTCATTCGAAGTGTCGCCATCGTAGAAACGATCCGTGACGACCTGGTAGATGACCTGTTTCTTGAAATCCTGGCTGTGAAGGGAGGCGGCTGCCAGGGCGCAAGCTCCAGCGAAGACCGACGCCACGGCTCGGGAGATACGCTGCATGGAGTGATCTCCTTTAGTGGGCTGAAGTGGGATGGCGCGCGTTCTTTCGGTCCTGAAGTGACTGCGGATACGCCCGGGGCGTCTGGAGCAACGGAGAACTTTCCTCGCATCAGCCGGGTAGACTATCCGACGCGACACGCATCCGTGTCAAGAGAAGACGGAATTACGAAGGCCCGCACAACCTTAGTACCGGGCGCGCTTCCGCTCATATATTGGCTTGAAGATACTCGGAAGGTCGGAGACAATTCCGCCACTGGAGTGCGTCCTTTGTGGCGGCATCGGCAGGTCGGAGGAGGTTCAGGCGACGCGCTGAAGGAGGGCTTTGAAGCGCTCGCGGAGGCTGGGAATCTCCGGGCACTCGAAATAGACCTGGCGGTTGAGCGACATCAGCAACTCAATGGCTTCGAGGCGGTCGTCCTGTCGCCCGGCCAGGGAACCGTCTTCGTGCACAAACTCGTCGGAAAGGTATTCGATGGCATGACCCAGTTTCTCCAATGCGTGTCCTGCTTCAGGGCTGACGCGGCGCCGGCGCTGGGCGACGATGGGCGCGGATATAGCGGTGGAGCCGGAAAACGTAAAATGAGACGTGGTTGTGACGATCATGCTGTCTATCCTCATCCTGTTCATCGGCTGGCTCGATGCCAATCTTCAAGTGACCGACGTACTCAGGCTTCACATCGGGACAGTCGCATTATGCGGTTTCATCCCGGGAAACAATGTGACGAAGGTCACGCATAATTCGTGCGGCCTTCTGTTCATCTTTTTCTTGGATGCGACGGTTCATACCCGAGGTGCCCGCCTTGACGGAAGCAGTTGAAAAACCTAAGCTCAAACCAGCGGCCCGTGGCAAAAAGAGGATGTGGAAAGTCTCTTTTGCCGGTCGCGTAACTTTGTCTTTTTTGGGGGCCCGGCAACGATGATTCCCGATAAGCTTCCCTACCACTGGCAATACGGGGCGTTGTTGCTGCAGATCGTAGTTGCCTTCGCCATGGGCATGGCCATGGTGCTGGCGTCCCGGTTCATTGGCCGGCACCGCAATACCGCAATCAAGCTGTCCGCTTATGAGTGCGGCATCACCCCGGTGGGAGATGCGCGCCAGCGATTCAGCGTGCGCTATTACATGGTGGCGATGCTCTTCATCCTGTTCGACGTGGAAGCGGTGTTCATGATGCCGTGGGCGGTGATTTACCGCAAGCTTCCCGGAATCACAGGATCCCGTCTGTTCGGTTTCTGGGAGATGCTGGTGTTCCTGGGATTTCTCGCCGTAGGACTCTACTACATTGTGCGCAAAGGCATCCTGGACTGGAGCCTCGATAAGGCGGACCTGTAAATGCCTGATCCCAAAGCAACTTTGCTGGGCAAAGCCGCCGTTTTCGAGGGGCTGCCCGAACACCCCGCCTTAAAGGCCATCCTGGGCTGGAATGCGGATGCGCTGACCGATGCCAGGTTCGATCGCGGCGAACTCACGCTGACCATTGCCAGGGATGCGATCCGCGGCGCGTGCTCGGCGCTGATCTCCGCCGGCTACAACGCCTTTCAGGATGTGACGGCGGTGGACTGGTTTCCCAACGTGCCACGGTTCCACGTGGTCTATCACGCCTGTTCTTACAGCCTCAAAGACACGGTCCGGCTGAAGGTGATGGTGGACGAGGCGGACCCCACCGTCGAGTCGATTACGCCGGTGTGGCCGGGCGCGAACTATTACGAGCGCGAAGTCTTCGATCTGTTCGGGATTCGCTTTGAGGGCCATCCGAACCTGCGCCGCATCCTGCTGCCGGACGATTGGGTTGGGTATCCGCTGCGCAAGGATTACCCGGTGGAGGGATACCGCTGATGCCGCTGCCCGATGTAGGCACTCCTATCCTTGAGGTTCCCACGGCGGAGGGCGCGCGCGATCAGCACATGGTGCTGAACATGGGCCCGCAGCATCCATCCACGCACGGAGTGCTGCGCCTGGTGCTGGAGATCGACGGCGAGATTATTGTGCGGCTGTATCCGGAGATCGGCTACCTGCACACCGGCATCGAGAAGACCTGCGAGGCGAAGTTCTATCAGCAAGTTGTCCCGCTTACCGATCGCGTGGACTACCTCGGCCCGATGGCCAACAACCTGGTCTACGCGCTGGCAGTGGAGAAGCTGCTGGAGCTGGAGATTCCGGCCAAGGTGCAGTGGATGCGCGTGCTGCTGGCGGAGCTGACACGGATCAACTCGCACCTGATCTGGCTGGGCACCCACGCCATGGATATTGGCGCGCTGACGGTATTCCTTTACACCTTCCGCGAGCGCGAGGACGTGCTGCGCATCTTCGAGATGATCAGCGGCCAGCGCATGATGACCAGTTACATCCGCATCGGCGGGCTGGCGCTGGAGGCGCCGCTGGGGTTCTTCGAGCGGGTGCAGGCGTTTATTTCGGGATTCCCGGAGAAGATCGATGAGTACTCCAACCTGCTGACGGGCAACCCGATCTTCATCAACCGGTTGAAGGGTGTTGGCTACCTGTCGCCTGAGGATGCGGTGGCACTGGGAGTAACCGGGCCGGTGATGCGCGCTTCGGGAATCGACTTCGACGTGCGGCGAGACATGCCGTATTCGAGCTACGAGGAGTTTCAGTTCAACGTGCCGGTCTCGAACGACTGCGACGTGTGGGCGCGTTACGTGTGCCGCCTGGAGGAGATGCGCCAGAGCGTGAAGATCTGCCAGCAGGCGCTGGACGGCATGCCGGAAGGGCCGATCAAGGCCGATGCGCCCAAGATCGTTCTTCCCGACCGCGAGGCGATGAAGACGCAGATGGAGGCGTTGATCCATCACTTCAAAATCGTGACGGAAGGGTTCCCGGTGCCGGCCGGCGAAGTGTACCAGTCGATTGAGTCGGGGCACGGGCAGGTTGGGTATTACGTGGTTTCAGACGGAGGCCCGAAGCCGTATCGCGTGCACATGCGGTATCCCTCGTATGCGGATTTGCAGGCGCTGGAGACCATGTGCAAGGGGCGGCTGCTGGCGGATGTGGTGGCGGTGATTGGGTCGATTGATATTGTGCTGGGGGAGATTGATCGCTAGTGCCGACCACGGCGCAGTTGTACTTGGAGCTTTGGGTATCGCTCGCTTCCCTCCTGCGCAGCTACACCGCGGCGCATGGGCTGAACGGAAATCGGCAGGCGACGGTGGAGTTGGGCGAGCAGCGGATTACGGTTCGGCATGACACTGCCTGGCTGGAGTTGGAACGTAGCGGAGCGCAGGTGCGGTGGCGGCGAGAGGATGGAAGTGCTGGATTGATGGAATTGACGGAAGCCGGACAACTGAGATCCGGCGAACGCGAGGACGAGATGGACATGGTGGCTGAGGCCTGGGCTCGGGAGCTGATGCACTGATGATTGGAAGAGGCCGATGAACGCAGAGATTGAGAACATGGCCCGCCACTTCTTCGGCTATGGACGGTGGGATGCTCCCTACTGGTTTATAGGACCCGAACAGGGCGGCGGCGATAATCCAGAACGCGCCGCAGCCTTCAGCATGTTGCAGAAAGAGAAGTCGACACCTGATGGGCTTTGTGACTGTTTGGAGTTTCACAGGGTGATTGGAGAGAACCGCTGGCATTTCAAGGCGCCAGTTGATTTGCAGTGGACTTGGAAGAGATTGATGTTGCTCCTAATGTCCTTTCTCGGAAGGCCCACGGAGAACATGAACCTATGCGAGTACCAGCGCGGTTGTTGGGGTAGGGCGTGCGGAGAAAGCTGCGTGATCGATTTGTCAGGCCTCTCTTTCAAGTGCTTTCGTGACTCTGGAGATTTCTACAGAGAAGCCGGTCATAATCCCGCCGTCAGTTGGCGCAACATCAGAGTAGATCGAGTGAAATCCATCCGCGATAAGATCCGGGACGTGAAGCCCAGCCTCGTCGTTTTGTACGGGTATTCCCACTGGAGATACTGGCGGGAAATTGCTGGCAACGACCTACCAGCACGTGGCGCTGCAAAAAGAGCTGGAAATACCGTCTTTGTGTTGGGACCCCATCCTGCGGCGTATGGAACAGAAATTGACAACTCCGATCTCACCTGGGAGGCACTGGGCAAGGCGGCGCGCAGGGCAACGCGGGAGGTCAATCAATGAACACGGAGACCATGAGCATCTTCTCGCCGCAGCTTGCGGCCCGGTTCGACGCGCTGGTGGATAAGTATCCGGTAAAGCGGTCAGCACTGATCCCCATGCTGCTGTACGCCCAGGACGAAATCGGCTATGTATCCGACGCGGCAATTGTCGAGATTGCCGATCGACTGGCGCTGACAGAACTCGAAATCAGGAACGTGGCCAGCTACTACTCGATGCTGCGCTTCAAGCCCGCGGGGCAGTTCAACATTCAGGTGTGCACCAACATAAGCTGCATGCTGCGCGGCGCATACGACCTGTTTGACCGTTTCCAGCAGGAGCTCGGCATCGGGCATAAGGGGATTACTAAAGACGGGGCCTTCTCGCTTGAAGAGGTCGAGTGCATTGGGGCGTGCTGCTGGGCGCCGGCCATCCAGGTGAACTACGACTTTCACGATGAGCTGACGCCGGATCATGTGCCGGGAATTCTCGCCGGGTATCGCGGGCAGGCCAACGAAAAGAGAGGACGCTGAGCATGCCCAGGCTGGTATCGCATCCCGATGAATTGAAGATTGTGACGCGCCGCTTCGGGCAGGGCGCCGCCAATATCGATAAGTACATCGAACTGGGCGGCTACGAGGCCGCGAAGAAGTGCCTGGCGCAGGGGCCGGAGTGGATCATCAACGAGATGAAGGCGTCGAACCTGCGCGGGCGCGGCGGCGCGGGGTTTCCCACGGGGCTGAAGTGGTCGTTTGTGCCCAAGCAGAGCGCCAAGCCCAAATACGTCCTGGTGAACGGCGACGAAAGCGAGCCGGGCACTTGCAAGGACCACCTGATTTTCCTGCACGATCCGCATGCGGTGATTGAAGGCACCATCATCGCGGGCCTGGCGATTGGCGCGAAGACTGGATTCATTTATCTGCGCGGCGAGTATCGCTATCTGCTCGAGATCACGGAGAAGGCCGTTGCAGATGCTTATGCGAAGGGCTTTCTGGGCAGGAACATTTTTGGGTCCGACACTGAATTTCAGATCATCACGCAGACCGGCGCTGGCGCGTATGAAGTTGGCGAAGAGTCGGCGCTGATGGAGTCGCTCGAGGGCAAGCGCGGAGTGCCTCGCATCAAGCCTCCCTTCCCTGCCGTGGTGGGGCTGTACGGCGGGCCGACAGTGATCAACAACGCCGAAACCATTGCGACGGTGCCGCATGTGATTTCGATGGGCGCCGCGGCGTACGCGGCCACGGGCACGGAACGCAACGGCGGCACGCGGCTGTTCTGCCTGAGCGGGCATGTGGAGCGGCCCGGCGTGTACGAGCTGCCCATGGGCTACAACCTCAAGAAGATGATTTATGAAGTAGGCGGCGGCATTCGCGGCGGGCGCAAATTGAAAGCGGTTATTCCGGGCGGATCGTCAACGCCGGTGCTGCTGCCCGAGGAGATTGAGAACCTGGGCATGGATTTCGACCAGGTGGGCAAGGCGGGATCGATGCTGGGGTCCGGCGGCGTGGTGGTGATCGACGACCAGACCTGCATCGTGGAGTTTGCGCTGCGCACCATCAGCTTCTATCAGCACGAGAGCTGCGGCTGGTGCATTCCCTGCCGCGAAGGAACGGACTGGCTGAAGAAATCGCTGACGCGCTTCCATGCGGGGTTCGGGACGGAGAAGGACATCGATAACATCCGCTATCTCGCCGAGAACATGCTGGGCCGCACGTTCTGCCCGCTGGGCGATGCGGCGGCGATGCCTACGATCGGGTTTGTGAAGAAGTTCAGGAAAGAGTTTGAGGATCATTTGAATGGGAAGCCGTGCCCGTATGCGAAGCATACGGAGATGGCGGTGGTTTGATGGGCACGGGAATCACAAGGAGATGCAGGTGCTCAAATGAAAAGGTCAGGAGCAGAAATTCGCAGGATTGAAAACGCGCTCATGAACGGCAACGTAGTCAAAATCGAACCGATGCACAAGCCGGACGTGCCTACTCCGCCGCAAGCACGAAATTCGAAGAGCAAAATGACCAGAGAAGATCGCTTGAAAATCGCTGTTCGGATCGCAGAGCTGAGCAATGGAGATCTTGAGCCGCTGGACACGGAGTTTCACATTTCCCTGAAAATGGGAGCGGGTCCATACAGCAACGCTGTCACCATCTCGAAGCGCGAGAATCGCGTTAACTTCTTCATTCTATCGAGGGATCTCCTCAGGAAGGCAGAGGCGGAGGGATTCAAGCCGGAGCCAGTGGAGTCGACAAGACCGTGGCCCAAAGACAGGTTTCGATTTTGGCAATTAGGCCTGAGCGACATTCAGACTCACGAAGCGCTCTTTAGAGAGATCGTGAAGGAATCTGTGATCGCAATCATGGATCGGAGATCGAAGAAACACTAAGTAATCTATGGAGGGGCTGAAATGAGTCGTGGATACCTGGTGGTTTATGAACATCGAACCGAAGGCTATTCGGGCTATGCTCCGGATTTGCCGGGGTGCATTTCGTCTGGAACCACCTTGGAAGAGATGCGACAGAGCATGCGAGATACCGTAGGCGCCCATCTCATTGCCCTGTCTGAGCGCAAGGAAATAGCACCGCAACCAACTACGACAATTGTGCATTTTCCTCACCCGAGTGAAGGCCATGGCATAGATCATTGGGTTGTGGAGGCGATTGGAGTCCCGGTTAACCACCCCAATCAGGTCCAACGTGAGCGAAATGCACGAGCATGACCGGAAAGCACTAGAAACAACCGCAAATCCTTCGACTTCGCTCAGGATGACGGCAGTTGATGAGATGACAAGAGACGAGACGAATGGCTGACGTAACCTTCACGGTCGATGGAAAGAAGCTGACGGCTCCCGCGGGGACGCTGCTGATTGAGGCTTGCCGCAAGGCGGGCATCGAGATTCCCGCCTTCTGCTACTACCCGGGGTTGAGCCTGCAGGCCGCGTGCCGCATGTGCGTGGTGCGCCAGGAAAAGGTGCCCAAGCTGCAGACGGCGTGCACCACGACAGTGGCTGAGGGTCAGGTGTTCGTCACCGAGTCGCCGGAGATAGCGCAGGCGCGCAAGGCGACCATCGAACTGCTGCTGGGGAATCATCCGCTGGACTGCCCGGTATGCGATGCGGGCGGCGAGTGCGAATTGCAGGACATGACCTTCAAGTATGGCGCGGGCACCAGCCTGATGGTCGACGCCAAGCAGCACCGCGACGAGCAGCAGTGGTCGCCACAGGTGTTCTTCGATCGGCCGCGCTGCATTCTTTGTTACCGTTGTGTCCGCATGTGCGGCGAAGGCATGGACGTGTGGGCGCTGGGGATCCAGAATCGCGCCGTGACGTCGGTGATCGCGCCCAACGAAGGCGACCACCTCGACTGCGAACAATGCGGCATGTGCATCGACGTATGCCCGGTGGGCGCGCTCACCAGCGGCGCGTATCGCTACAAAACCCGGCCGTGGGAAATGAATCATGTCTCCACGGTGTGCACGCACTGCGGCGATGGATGCAAGGTGACGCTGGGCGTGCGGCAGTCGCAGGAGGGCGCCGACATCATTCGCGCGGACAATCGCGACAAGAGCGGTATCAACGGCGACTTCCTCTGCGCGAAAGGGCGGTTCGGGTTTGATTTTGTCGACAGCGCGGAACGCCTGACCAAGCCCCTGGTGCGCAACGCCGCAGGCCAACTGGAGCCGACGACATGGGAGAACGCACTACGCGTTGCCGGCGCGGGCCTCAAGGACGTTCTCGACAACAAGGGCGGCGAAGCCATCGGCGTGATCGGCTCGAATCGCACCACCAACGAAGAAAATTACCTGCTGCAGAAATTTGCACGCACCGTGCTGCGCACCAATAACATCGATCACCATCGCACCGCGGATTTCGCCGCCTTTGCGCGCGCCATGGCAGGCAACGAAGGCCCGCCGCGGCGGGTGGCCAGCCTGCGCGACGCGGGAACTGCGCCGGCGATTCTGCTGCTGGGCGGCAATCCCACGGAAGAGCATCCGCTGCTGGCCTGGCAACTGCGCACCAACGTGCGCCTGAACAAGGCGCGGCTCTACATCGTGAATCACCGCTCCATCAAGCTGGAGCGCCAGGCGAAGGCGACGCAGGGCGTGCCGCCCAACGGCTATCGCGACGTGACCGCGCTGCTCGACCGCAAGGATGGCGACTTCGCAAAAGCCGTGATGGCGGAAGAGTCGCTTCTGATCATTTTCGGGCAGGAGTTCCGCAGCGAGCAGATTGGCGCTCTGGTGTCATGGGGCATGAAGCGCGGTAACGTGAAGTTCGCGTTTCTCGGCGATCGGTCGAACTCGCGCGGCGCCGCGGATATGGGCCTCCTGCCCGACTTGTTGCCGGGTTACGTGCCGGTGGCCGAGGCGAGCGCGTTTACGCAGGAATACACCGGCATGCCGGCCGCCGCGGGCAAGACGCAGCCGGAGATGTTTGAAGCCGCGCGAGACGGCGCGATGGGCGCATTCCTGATTGTGGGTGCGAATCCGGTGGGCACATTGAACATCGATCCGGCAACGCTGAAGAATACGTTTGTTGTGCTGCAGGATCTGTTCCCGACAGAAACGGCGGCGCTGGCCGATGTGGTGCTTCCGGCGGCCAGTCTTTATGAAAAGTCCGGCACCGTGACCAACACCTTTGGCGACGTGCAACTGGTGAAGAAGGCGGCGGATCGGCCCGGCGTGCGGCCCGATTTCGAGATCCTGGTGCGGCTGGCAAGCGCAATGGGCGCGGATGTGAAGTCGTTGGTTCCGTTTGGCAAACGCGGTGTGCACGCAGACCTGGGCCAGACGCGCGGCGCGCAGTCAGGCGAGGCCGACCGGCATGGTGTGTGGCTGGCGGCGCGCGGGCTGGAGCCGAAGCTAAGCCCCTTCGATCCGCTGGCGGTGCTGGATGAGATGGAACGGCTGGTGCCCGCGTACAAGTTGGACCGGCTGAACCTCTTTGCGGGAAACGACGTGCATACCGAGCCCGGATTCGTGCCCGTGTCGGCGCTTACGGGAGTGCGGCCGGATTTGGTTGCGCCGTCGCACGACGGGCTGTTCTCGTCGGGCGCGCTGGGGAGGTACAGCACGTATTTGCGCGAACTCGACAAGCATCAATCGCAGCAGCAAATGGCGGAGACCGCGGCGGATTAGGCCGCGGAAAGCGAAAGGCAACCGCAGATCCTTCTCCGCTCAGGATGACAAATTTGAGAAGAAATGCCGGCAGAAAGATTGGGAAGAAAGGCTAGAGGCAAGTGACGATTCTGCAGTTTGTACTTTGGAGCCTGCTCAAGATCATCGTGGTCACGGTGGTGCTGCTGATGGGCGTCGCCTACACGGTGCTGCTCGAGCGCAAGCTTGTGGGGCGGATCCAGAATCGCTGGGGACCCAGCCGCGTGGGCCCATTCGGCTTGCTGCAGCCACTGGTGGACGGCGCAAAAAACTTTCTCAAAGAAGACATCATTCCCAACACGGTCTACCGGCCGCTCTATCTCCTCGCGCCTATCCTTTCGCTGGGATGTGCCCTCATCTCCATTGCGGTAGTGCCGTTTGGCTCGCCGAGCATTGAAAAATCCGGATTCCGCTTCTTTCAGATTTCCGATGTAAACATCGGGCTGCTGGTGATCCTGGGCATCACTTCCATCGGCGTGTACGGGATTGCGCTGGCGGGGTGGTCGTCGAACAACAAATATTCTCTGCTCGGCTCACTGCGCTCCTCGGCGCAATTGATCAGCTATGAGCTGGCACTGGGGCTATCGCTCGTAGGCGTGGTCATGCGCTCGGAATCGCTGAATTTGCGCGTGATCGTGGAGAAGCAGGCGACGCACGGAATCCTGACCTGGAACCTGTTTGGCGGTTTTCAGTTCGTCGCGTTCTTCATTTACCTCATGGCGGCCTACGCTGAGACCAACCGCGCGCCCTTCGATCTGCCGGAAGCCGAAAGCGAACTGACGGCCGGCTATCACACCGAGTACAGCTCGATGAAGTTCGCCATGTTCTTCATGGCCGAGTACGCCAACATGATCACGGTGGGCTGCGTGGCCACGCTGCTGTTCCTGGGCGGATGGACGAGTCCCTTCGGCGACCTGATCGGCCCTTTTCAGAGCACATTTGCCAACGTCGTTTTTCCCATCTTCTGGTTTGTGCTCAAAGTGTTCAGCTTCCTGTTTCTCTACGTCTGGGTGCGCGGCACGCTGCCGCGTTTCCGTTATGACCAGCTCATGAATTTCGGCTGGCGGTTCCTGTTGCCGCTGGCAATTCTCAACGTTGTTGGAACGAGCCTGTGGCTCGCGTACAAGCAGTAGTTGCAGATTTATGCGGGTCGCCGGCTGACAAAATGAGAGCAGGCACGCGCGGTCAAGTACAATCGGAGAGGTTTCCCGAAGCGAGTTTTGCTCCGCGGCCTCCCCTCAATCGGCGAGTCGTGATGGCTTGCTGCCTGCTGCATGCGATGGAACGATGCATCTAGTTCTCTTTATCATTTTTGCGGGACTCTGCCTCGCGGGAGCCATCAACCTCCTGCTGCAGAGTCATCCCATCAACAGCGCGCTGTCGCTGGTGGTGGTGATGAGTTCGCTGGCGGTGCTGTATCTGCTGCTGGGGGCGGAGTTCCTGGCCGCGGCGCAGATCATTGTGTACGCCGGGGCCATCATGGTGCTGTTCACCTTTGTGGTAATGCTGCTGAACGCCGGACGCGAAGAACGCACGCTGGGCAGCAGGGCCGCGAAGTTGCTCGGCTTCCCTGCCGTTGCCGTGGTGCTGGCCGTGATTGCGACAGTGATTCTGCGGGCGCCTGGATTGGGTTCGGTTTCGCTCAGCGATCCCATCACCACGACCGAAGAACTGAGCCGGGTGCTCTTCCGCGATCTGCTGCTGCCGTTTGAAGTCACGTCGGTGCTGATATTGATTGCGATTCTGGGGGCGGTCGCCCTGGCCCGCGCCGGCGATGGAGAACGGAGGGCCGGCAAATGATTCCGATTTCCTGGTATCTGCTGTTGAGCGCGACGCTGTTCTGCCTCGGAGTGGTGGGCTTTCTCATCAAGCGCAACCTGATCACCGTGTTCATGTCGATCGAGCTGATGCTGAACGGCGTGAATCTTTCCTTTGTCACCTTCGCTCACCAGTGGCATACGGTGAAGGGGCAGATCTTCGTTTTTTTTGTGATGGTGGTGGCCGCTGCTGAAGCGGCCGTTGGACTGGCCATCATTATTGCTGTCTTCCGCGCCCGCGGCACGCTGGCCGTCGACCGAATCGATCTGATGAAACTATGAACGGACCTCTGTATCTCTGGCTGATTCCGCTGCTGCCTTTTGCGGGATTCCTGATCAATGGAATCCTGGGCGCACGGCTGCCTAAATGGCTGGTGACGACGGTGGCGCTGGTTGCGCCGGCGGCGTCCTTCGCGGTGGTATTGAGAGCGGCAGCGAGTGTGTACCTTTACACCCACATTCAATGCCCCCCGGCGTGCAACGTATGCGGACCGTGCTCCGTTATGCGGCCGGTTGTGGAAACCTTTGGCACTTGGATCAACGCCGGCTCGCTCCACGTCGACTTCACTTTCGTGCTCGATCAGCTTTCATTGGTCATGCTGCTGGTCATCACCGGCGTAGGTTTCCTGATCCACATTTACTCCGTCGGCTACATGCACGACGACCGCGGCTACTGGCGTTACTTCGCCTACCTGAACCTGTTCCTGTTTTTTATGACGGTGCTGGTACTGGCCGGCAATGCCCTGCTAATGTTCGTAGGCTGGGAGGGTGTTGGCCTCGCGTCGTACCTGCACATCGGCTTCTGGTATCAAAAGACGTCGGCCGCGGACGCGGGCAAGAAAGCTTTCATCGTCAACCGCATCGGCGACTTCGGATTCCTGATCGGGATGTTCCTGCTGCTGGCAATCTTCGGTTCGCTCTCGTTCAGCGACATTGCCGCAAAGCTGGCGGCGAGCCCTGGATGGACCGGCGGAGTCCTGACCACAATTTGTATTTGCCTGCTAATCGGCGCAATAGGCAAGAGCGCGCAACTTCCGCTCTATGTGTGGCTGCCCGACGCAATGGAAGGCCCCACGCCCGTCTCCGCCTTGATCCACGCGGCCACCATGGTCACTGCGGGCGTGTACATGATTGCGCGCACGCATTTCCTGTTCGATCGCTCGCCGTTGGCGATGCTGATCGTTGCGATTGTGGGCGCGGCTACGGCGCTGTTTGCAGCCACCATCGGCCTGGTGCAGACCGACATCAAGCGCGTGCTGGCCTATTCGACCGTCTCGCAGCTCGGCTACATGTTCCTGGGCTGCGGCGTGGCGGCATATTCGGCGGCCATCTTCCACCTGATGACCCATGGGTTCTTCAAGGCGCTGCTGTTCCTTGCGGCGGGCTCGGTGATTCACGGCCTGGGTGGCGAGCAGGACATGCGCCGCATGGGCGGCCTGCGCAAGCAGATGCCCATCACGTTCTGGACCATGACGGCCGCGGTGCTGGCCATCGCCGGCTTCTTCCCGTTCTCCGGATTCTTCTCCAAGGACGCGATCCTCTACGCCGCATTCCTGCACGGAACGAGCGGAAAAATATTCTGGTTTATCGGGCTCTTCACTGCCCTGCTGACTGCGTTCTACATGTTCCGGCTCTGGTATCTCACCTTCATGGGCAAGCCCCGCACCCCCGAACTGCACGCACATGAGAGCTCGTGGTCGATGCTGGGGCCGCTCGTCATCCTGGCCCTGCTGTCGATCGGCGGCGGATGGATCGGCGCGGGACGCTTCGGCGCTTTTCTCACGCCGGCGGTAGGCAACAACACCGTCGAAGCAGCGAACAATCATCTTGAAGTGATCCTCAGCATCGTGGCAGTGCTGGTGGCGGCACTCGGCTGGTATATCGCCCACATGCTCTATCGCAGCAACGAAGGCCGGGAGCCGCTGGCTTCACTTCCGGGCTATCCGGTGCTGGAGCACAAGTACTGGGTCGACGAGCTGTATGGCGCAGTCATCGTCAAGCCGCTGCTGGCAACATCGCGATTCGTCCTCGAGTGGATCGTGGAGTTCGCGATCCTCGGCGGGATTGCGTGGCTGCTGGGCGGCATCATGACCTTCAGCGGTGCAATCCTGCAACGGTGGCAGTCGGGCAATCTGCGGTCGTATGCGGCGTGGCTCGCGGCGGGCGCGGCGGCACTGCTGCTGTTCGCGCTGGTTTCGTGGAACACCGTGCTGGCTCACATCGGCATTCACACAAGTATGGCGGGGCACTGAGAACATGGACGCGATCGACAATTCGATTCTCACGTGGATCCTGCTGGCGCCGATTGCCGGCGCGATTCTGATTGCGGTACTGCCTGACCGCGGCAAGCTGCCGGCGTGGTTGAGCCTTATCACGACACTGGTGACGTTCGGCCTCACGCTGCATCTGCCGGCGCACTTCATTCCCGGCCAGCCGGGATTTCAGTTCGAAATCAACAAGCCATGGATCGCGCTTTCGCCGGATGGCGCGGGCATCTTCTACCACGTTGGCGTGGACGGCCTCAGCATGTGGCTCGTGGTGCTGAGCGGCCTGCTGGGACCGGTCGGTGTGCTGGCCAGTTGGAACGCGATCAAGGAACGGAAGAAGGTCTTCTACTCGTTGTTCATGGTGCAGCAGTCGGCCATGTTCGGCGTGTTCGTCGCGCTCGACCTGATGGTCTACTACGGCTTCTGGGAGCTGACTCTGGTGCCCATGGCCGTGCTCATCGCCATGTACGGGCGCAAGGACGGACCACGCGCCGCCACGAAGTTTTTCCTCTTCACGTTCATTCCGTCGGCGCCGCTGCTGGTTGCCATCCTGTGGCTGTATGCGAAGACGGGCACGTTCAACTTCACCGACCTCCGCGTGATTCTCGCCAATTCCACGTTTTCCTCTGGCGCGATGTTCTGGGTAGCGCTCGCGTTCCTGGTCGCGTTTGCGGTCAAGGTGCCGGTGTTCCCGCTGCACGGATGGCTGGCGGACAGCTTCAGCGAAGCGCCGGTGGCGTTGTCGATGGTGATTGCCGGCAAGCTCGGCCTCTATTCCATGCTTCGCTTTCATGTCGGCCTGTTCCCTGTTCAATCGCGGGCAATTGCGCCGGTGCTGATTGCGCTCACGGTAATCGGCGTTCTCTACGGCGCGTGCCTGGCGCTGGTGCAGCGTGATTTCTGGAAGCTCATCGCCTTCGCCAGCGTGAGCCACTTCAGTCTGATCACGCTCGGCATCTACGGCTTCACGCTCACGGGGCGCGACGGCGCCATCTACCAGACGCTGAATGAGGGCGTCATTGAAGGCGCACTATTCGTCCTCCTCGGCGTACTCGACACGCGCTACACCACCAGCCAGATCGCGAGCTACGGCGGCGTCGCTGCGAAACTTCCGCGGACCGCAAGCTTCTTTGTGATTACGATTCTGGCCATGGCCGGCCTGCCCATGCTCAACGGGTTCATCGGCGAGTTCCTGATTCTGTCGGGCACATTCACGGGCGTGAGCAAGGGATGGGCGATCGTTGCGACCATCACGGTGATCCTGGGCGCGGCCTACGTGCTGTGGCTGGTTCAGCGCATCTTCTATGGGCCGGAGAGTCCCATGGCCACGACGCAGCCCGCAGTTGACCTGCGCATCAACGAATGGGTCGCGCTCGTCCCGCTGGCCTTGCTAATGCTGGTAATGGGGGTGGCGCCGAATCTATGGATGCCGGCGATTGAGCACACTGCGGATTCGCCGCGCGTTCCGCAGCAGGTGCAGACCACCGACGCGCAGCAAAAGACCGGCCCGATGCCGATGAACATCGCCGCGGAGGCAAAATAATGAACGCTCAAGACAGCCTTCGCATCCTGCCTGAAATTGTCCTCACGCTCACGGGCGTTCTGGTGATGCTGACGGACGCGAGCCTGCCGGCGGGCTGGGCACGGCGGTGGCTCGGCTGGGTGGCGGCGATCGGCGCCACCGCCGCGCTGTGGGCAAGCGTCTGGCAACTAAACCTGCCCGTGGGCACAGGTTTCTTCGGCAGCGTTGAGACCAGCCCATTCACAGTGTTCTTTCACGTGCTGATCTGCGGCATCGTGCTGGTTGTTCTACTGCTCTCGCTCGATACACTGCCCGAAGACAGCCATCACCAGGGCGAATATTATGCGCTGATGGTCTTCGGTGCGGTGGGCATGTGCCTGCTCACCAGTGCGGTCGAGTTGCTGGTGGTCTTCATTGCGCTTGAAATCTCATCGATCTCAACCTACATTCTCGCCGGCTATCGCAAGCAGGCCGGGCAGGGGCCGGAAGCAGCCATCAAGTATTTCCTGCTGGGCTCCTTCGCCACGGCGTTTCTGCTCTACGGCATCGCCCTGCTCTTCGGCGCCACGGGCACCACCCAGATCTACGAGATCGCGCGGCACGCTCCCGGCGCGCAGGACCATGGCTTCGTCGTCATGGCACTCATCATGATGATGATCGGCATGCTGTTCAAGGTTTCAGCGGCGCCGTTCCATATATGGACACCCGACGTGTACGAGGGCGCCCCATCGCCGGTGGTAGCGCTGCTTTCCACGGCGCCCAAGGTTGGCGTGTTTGCCCTGCTGCTGCGCGTCACCTACGAGATGTTGCCCTCTCTGCGAGATGTTTGGCAGCCGCTGCTGTGGGTAGTTGCGGTGGCATCCATGACCATCGGCAACCTGGCCGCGCTGCGCCAGCAGAACGTCAAACGCATGCTGGCCTACTCGTCGATTGCTCATGCGGGCTATCTGCTGGCGGCATTCGCGGGATTGGGCTCAACTGGGATTGCGGCTGCGGCGTTCTACACCGCAGCCTACGCGGCCATGAACGTGGGCGTGTTCGCCGTCGTCACTCTTGCGGAAGGCTATGAGGAAGAGCTGCCGTTGGTGCGCGACTTCCGCGGCCTGATCTATCGCTCGCCCTTGCTGGGCATCCTGCTCATCTTCTTCCTCGTTTCCCTGGTCGGCATTCCCTTCACCAGCGGATTCTTCGGGAAGTTCTACGCTTTCTCAGCCGCAGTCGGCGGAGGCGCGGTGGTGCTGGCGCTGATCGGCCTGCTCAATTCCGGAGTCTCCGTAGCCTACTACCTGCGGCTGGCTTTCACCGCGGCGCAAAGGCCAGACGATGCCGACAGCCGCATGCGAGTCGCGCTGCCGCAGGTGGGCGTCGCGGTGGGCGCGGCGCTGCTGTTCACCACCGGAGCCACCTTGGCTCTGGGCATTGTGCCCAACCAGGTGTTGCGTGCCGCCGAGACAGCGGCCCACACATTGCAAATTCCAGGCAGCGCCGATGCAGCCGCCACCGATATCAATCAGCCGCCGCATCCTTAGTCAGGGCATTCACCCGCCTGGCCGCCACATCGTTCAGCAGGTCCCGGTAGAGCGCCACCGTCCGATCCAGCACTTGATGATGTACAAAGTGCTCCATCACCCGCCGGCGCGCCGCTTGTCCCATGGCCTCACGGAGCTGCGGATGATTCAGCAGGTGAAGGGCCGCATCGGCGATGGCCTGCGCATCCCCGACGGGAACCAGCATTCCTGTCACCCCGGGCAACACCGCATCCCGCGCTCCGGTGGCCACGGTGCCGATCACAGGAATCCCGCTCGCCGCCGCTTCCAGAACCACATTGGGGAATCCCTCTCGAAATGTGGGCAGCACCATCAGGTCCATGGCCCGATACCAGGCCGCAGTGTCGGCCACAAAACCAGAGTGCAAGATGCGCGGATGGCTTGCAATGAATGCGCGCTGGTCGCCACTGAGAGCGTCGTCCGATGGATCGAACCACCCCACCAGCAACAGCCACGCATCCGGCGCGAGTTTCAGCAGGCGCTCGAACGCCTCCACCAGCACCGGCACTCCCTTGTCGCGCGTCAGGCGTCCCACGAACCCGATCACTGGCGCGGCCGCGGGAATGCCAAGACGGATGCGCATCTTGTCCGGGCCCGGCGAAAAGCGGTCAACGTCGACTCCATTGCTGCTGCCATGACCGAGAAGCCGCAACTTCCCGGCTGGAGCAATCCCCAGCGCCAGGGCTTGCTGACGCAGGCTTTCGCTGTTGCACAGGACCAGGTGGCAGCAGCGCGCGGCTAAATATTCCGCGAATTTCAGCAATCCCCGCTTGAATCCTCCAGCGGTTTCCAACCGAAGACCCCGCAGCATGTAGATGCGCGTCGGTACGGCGCACAGAAATGCCGCCAGGTTGCCCAGCAATCCGGCTTTCGGGGTGCTGAATTCGGTGAGGTCGGGCCGGAGGCGCCGTAACGCGATCCAGACGCGTATGAGAGAAACCACGTCGGCCGCAGGAGCTATTCCCCGCCGCATCGGAATGATGTACGTCTCAGCGCCCTCCTCAACCGCGATTTCCTCCAGCAAAACACCCGGACTGGAAATCAGGATGACGCGGAAACCGGCCTCCCGCAACGCGCGGAGCCGGCCGCGAAGAACCAGGCAGGTTTGCGAGTGGGTGATCCCTACAACTGCCAGAGGCTGGTCCAATCGGCCAGACAACACAACCGGTAGGTGGGGGCACGCTTCGATTGATCCCATCGGGAGGTCCTGAATACCGTGCTTCCGCTCGTCAGTTTGGAGGCCCTGAGAGGAATCTCAGAAAATGTACCAATTTGGTGCAACAAACCATTGTGAGCCGGATCACTGGTTCGAATGAAATCATCGGACTACGCTTGTAACCTGCGCCATGAGCAAATCCTGCACCGTTCTCCTGCTGATTCCGCACCTCGGTGGCGGGGGCGCGGAGCAGGTGACGGCTCAGCTCGCCAGCGGACTGGACCCACGCAAGTATGACCTGCACCTCGGCCTGGTGACGCAGCAGGAGGCAAGCGAGTTTCTTCCGCCTTTCCTGTCGATTCACTCCCTGGGCGCACGGCGCGTCCGCTCGAGCGCATGGAAACTGCTTCGGCTGATCCGGCAATTGCAGCCCGATGTGATTCTCTCCGGGATGGCACACCTGAATTTTCTGGTCCTGCTGCTACGCCCGTTCTATCCGCGTAGCACGCGGGTGATCGTTCGCCAAAATGGTCCTGCGTCTAAAAACACTGCCGCCATCTCAACTAGCATTTTTTACCGGATGCTATACCCGCGGGCGGATGCGATCGTTTGCCAGACGCACGCCATGGCCGCGGAAATCGGCCAGCTCACCGGGCCCACGCATCGGTTCCGAGTGCTTCCGAACCCGGTAAACGTGGATGGCCTCCGAAAACTGGCGAGTTCATCCCAGAGCCTGTGGTCCGGTCCCGGCCCTCACCTGCTCGCGGTGGGAAGACTTGCGCGCGAAAAGGGTTTCGACCTGCTGCTCGGCGCCATGGCATCGCTGCGTCGCCAATTCCCTTCCGCCAGCCTGACCATCCTCGGCGCAGGGCCCGAGAGGGCTCGCTTGGAATCCCAATCGCGGGACCTCCATCTTGAAGCGGCTCTGCACTTTGCCGGCTACGTGCCGAACCCTGCAGCCTGGTTCCCCGGCGCAACGCTGTTTGTGCTTTCGTCCCGGCACGAAGGCCTTCCCAACGCGCTTCTCGAAGCTGCCGCCGCCGGGCTGCCCATCGTAGCAACATGCGCCTCCGATGGCCTGGTAAACCTGGTCAACCAGGACCCCGGCCTTTGGCTGACTTCAGAGACTTCCATCAGGGCAATTGCCGCAGCTCTTTGCGACGCATTGAAGATTCTGCGGCCGGGGCAGCGGTTCGCCCACTCATGGATCGACGGGTTTCGCATGGACCGGGCCATCGGCGCCTACGAAGCATTGATCGATGCAACCCTGGTGGAGGCAAAGCAGTGAATCATGTCGCCTTCGTCATTCCGGGGCTGGACCGCCTGGGCGGCGCCGAGCGCCAGGTCATGCTTCTGGCAAAAGGCCTAGCGCGACGCGGCTGGCGAGTGAGTGTAGTGGCGCTGTCGGGGCGGGGGGGAGATGCGGCAAGCGAACTGAGAGCGGCGGGCGTGGAGTTCGTGACCCTCGAAATGCGCAAAGGATTGGCTGACCCGCGGGGGTGGATCCGGTTCGCTCGCTGGTTGCGACGAGCCGCCCCCGACGTTGTGCATGCGCATCTTCCTCATGCCACGTGGCTGGTCCGGGCATCCCGTCTGTACACCCCGTCGCGCGTGGTGCTGGATACGATCCACACCTCATCGATTGGAAGCTTCGGACGGCGGCTCGGCTACCGAATCACCGCCGGACTTCCCGATTGCGTGACGGCCGTCAGTCAATCCGCCGCCGACGCATACGTTTCCGCCGGTATGGTCAAGCGTGAAGGCATTGCTGTGCTCCCCAATGGCATCGAAACCAGCGAGTGGAAGCCCGATGCCGCAGTGCGCGCGAAGGTGCGCACTGAACTCGGCCTGACGGGCGAGTTACTGTGGTTAGCGGCCGGACGACTCGAACCGGTAAAGGATTACCCCACCCTGCTGCGCGCCATGACAGCTCTGCCGGAGCAAGCGCGCCTGATCATTGCCGGCAGCGGATCCCTCGAGAACGAGTTGCATGCATTTTCCAGGAAACTCGGCTTGGCAAAGCGGGTTGTATTTCTGGGCTTCCAGCCGGACGTCCGGCGATGGATGCAGGCCGCGGATGGCTTTGTGCTTTCTTCGCGATGGGAGGGCCTGCCGATGAGCCTCCTTGAGGCCGGCGCCTGTGGCGTAGGCTCGGCGGCCACCAGCATTCCCGGCGTGCGAGAGATCGTCGTTGAAGGGGAAACCGGATTCCTGGCCAAAGCCGGGAGCGCATCCGACCTTGGCCATACCATGCTCAAATGGATGCACCTGCCGCCGGATCAACGCGCCGCCGTGGGCATGCGCGCGCGGAATCGAATCGCCGGGCAGTTCAGCCTTGACCGCGCTCTTGATCGGTGGGAAGCGCTTTACGGTCAACTGCTAACGGAGAATCAGAGCCCCCGCCGCCGCGCAAATCTGCATCAGAATTTCCCCACGTCCCCGATCACCTCGCGGGATGATGCTGCCGAAAATGCCGATGCAAGAGCAGACGGCCCGTGGCCATCCACTCGTGGGCGCGCTCCACGGGATTCAGTTTCATAGCCTCGAATTCCGCCGTCACCCGCTCGAACGAGGTGAACTGCGCTGCGTAGCGACCGAGAAATTCCCGCAATTCCGCCACCGACGGCCGATGAGTGCTGTTGGGATGAATGCAGATGGTCCAGAGCCCCTTTGACCGAAAAGTAGGAGACCACAGTTGCTGCGGAATCCAGGTGATGCCCCCGCGACGAAATGGAATGCGCGCCAGCCCATCCGAAAGATAGCCGACTCCCTCCTTGCGCAGCGCGCGCAGGGTATTCCGGTCGAAGCTGTGGCGCGGCGCTACCCACAGCATCGGCCGCAAACCATGGCTCTGGAGAATCTCCAGCCCGTCGGCGATCCAGATGCGCTGCAGTTCCCTTGGGACTCCCGCAAACTCCGTTCGGTGATGAAGAGGAATCAGGCTTTCACCCGAGCTGGTGCATGCGTGGTGATAACCATGCAGAGCAACGGTAGCCCCGCCCGATTCCATCGCCTGCATCTGTGCCCAGAAGTTCGGATCGGGCGTGGACGCCTCCAATGTGCGATCCTCGTTAGCCGGAATCACGGCCAGAATGGGGTGGATTCCGAACTCCTCGATGAGCAGGCGCAAACGCTCCCAGCGGCGCGCATGCACGGTTGGGCAGAGGTCGTCCACCCTGAGGAGATACTGTGCCGGCCTGGGAAGTCTCGCCATCTCATGAACTCCGTTCTGCCGTCGCGGCAGAGAGCAGTTTGTTCGTCCAGAAACCTAGAAATAGAAACGTTCCGATACTCCACAAAGAAGTCGCCAGCGCGATCCCGGCAACTCCCATCCAGCGCATCAGGACAAGATTGAGCACAATATCCAGCACCAGGTTAATCACTCCGCAATACAGCACCAGGTCGGTTCTCCGCATGGCAACCACAAAGCGATAAAACACCCGGCTGGCAGTGAAAAATGGAATTTGTATGGCATACATGGCGAGCACTGTGGCCACGACCGCTGTGTCGCGGCTGGCGAATGCTCCATGCTGCAGGGTGATCCGCACCAGGATATGCGAGCCGCCTATGAGCGCCACCGCGATAGGAGTGGAGATGAGCGCCGTGCGCAGGGTCCAGGTGCGGAGAGTGGCGCGGCAGCCCGTCCAATCCTTCTCCGCCACCAACGTGGAGAAGTGAGGCGCCAAAGTCGACGAGATGGCGCCGGCCAGCAGCGTGAGCACCACGCCAACGAAACGCCCCCCGAACACCAGCGCGGAGACGCTGCCCGCCGGAAGCATCGCGGCCATCGCCTGATCCACCAGCAGCCCGCCGGAAGCTACCACCGAGCTGAGCAGCACTGGACCAAACTGATGCGCCACTTCGCGTGTGTCCTCGTTGCGGCCATACCATCGCAATCGGAATGCATAGCCTTGCGAATCCATCCACGTGCCCACAATTCCGGCATGCAGCGCGGTTCCGGCCAGCGTGCCGGCTGCCAAAGCCCAGATCCCCATCGTCCGCTGCAGCAGGAGTGTTGCGGCAACTATCGACAATGGGATCACCAGCGGCGCCAGCGCGGGCAGCGCGAAACGGTTCAACGTATTTAAGACCGCGGTGCAGTTGGAAGCGATTCCCCCCATCACCACGCAGGGCAGCAGCAGGTAAAACAAGCGAATCGCAAGATCGAGCTTCGAGGGCGCGAAGTTGGACGCGATCAGAGGAAAGAAGGCCCGCGCCAGCAGACCCATTCCCGCGGTTGCCGCCGCCAGCATCCCCAACATTGACAGCATCGAGTGCGAGAGCAGTTCCTGCGCCCGGGCATGCCCCTGCTGCAGCCGCACCCGGATCAGCGTGGGAATCAGCGCCTGGTTCATGGATTCCGCAATCAAGTTGATCAGCAGGTTGGGAATCAGGAACGCGACCAGAAATGCATCCAGAACATCGGACCGCCCATACGCGGCCGCAACCACAACTTCCTTGCATGTGGCGCCGATCTTTACCACCACGCCTGCCGCCACCACCGAAGCACCGGCACGAAAGATCCGCTGGTTCACGGTGGTCGGGCGCGGCGCCGCTAAGATTTCGACGCTCTGCTCCGCAATCATGTTTGCGCGTTCTCCACGGCTGGATGCAACGATGTTCCCTGTTCAACATCGCCAGAAAAAGTGCCTGCCATAGCCGCCGGCTTCTCCGTCGTCACCCGCGCCGCAACCGCGATTACGCCCAGCAGCAGCCACGTGGTGCGGTTTTCCTGCACCGTCGCCACCATTGAGCTCACCAGCCAGACCATCAAGCTGGCAGCCAGCGCAATTCGGAGCGGCCCATAGGTTCTCAGCACACAATGAATACTCGCCACCACGATTGCCGCCGCGATGCCCAGCGCAAACACTCCCCCTTCCACCAGCAGCGCCAGGGCCGTGTTGTGCGCGGTATCCACCGGGGCCAGCCCCGCGGCGCTGGCGAACGAACCCGCCCCCGACCCCAGGAACGGCGCATGCACGAAGGCCTGCCATCCCGCGGCCCAGATATCCCATCGCTGGTTCAGGTTCCCACCCTGCAACTGTTCGGGAATGGACGCGATCCGTTCCATCGTCTGCCGCGGAACCGTGAACCAAAGAGCCCCAATGATCAACGGTGAGACGAACAGGATTCTCATCAGCCCGCGCCTGCGACGATGGAACAGCAGAATTCCGCACCCGGCAAGCGCCACCAGCGCCGCCAGAAATCCCGATCGCGAAGCCGTGAGCAGGACGCCCAACATTCCCAGCGGCAGATAACAAAATGCCAGCAGCCTGCCGCCCCACTTCCGTTCGCTTCCCAGCAGCAGCGCAGCCACTGGCAAGCCAAGATCGAGAAATCGCGCGGCGTCATTCGGATCCTGCCCCTCGGCGACAAAGCGCACCTGCTCGGACGTGGCGGCGAAAGCAAAGGTCGCAATGGTCAGCGCCGCCAGCACCCACGCACCCGCCACGTAGGCGCGCAGCAGGTCCCGCACGTGCTCCGGCGTTTCAGCCAGCTCCCACACCAGCCACACGATCATCAGTTCCTGAACATATCCGCGAAGATGCCGGAACGTTTCCTGTGGCTCCCCGCTCCAGAAACAGGACAGGCAAAACCACGCAAACAGCGCCAGAACCAGCCATTGCAGTGTGCCCGGCGTGCGGATGCGCCCGGCCTGTAACACCGCCGGAACCAACGCCAGCAGAAGCAGAAGGCCAAAAAGTCGCGCAATATTGCCCAGCGGCTCACCGAGATCGAGCGAATACTCCCACGGAATGGTGAACGCGAATAGCTGCAGCAGTACCCACGCCACCCTGCGCACGGCTTAGAACCTCTGCGAGTAAACCATACCCGCGTAGATACTGACGCCCGCCGCCGATTGCACCACGGACTCCATGGTTCGGTTCCAGAGGTTTTTCGCAGCCGAGTCAGGCACAAAGAGAATGTCGCGCTCGCCGATGGGGAGGTCGGGATCCTGTCCGCGAAGCATGCGTTTCAAGTTCAGCGTGGTTACCGTGCGGCCATCGTCCTGGGCATGAATCAGCAGGGCTTTCTGCAGCGAGGCGTTCTGCGATGGCCCCCACGCCAGCGATAGCGCGGAGAGCACCGTCATGGGCTGCGACGGCTCCACCGTGAACCCGCCGGGGCGGTTGACATCTCCCACCACGTACACCAGCCCCGCGCGGCTCACCTGCACCATGTCGCCGGGCCGCAGCTCGGGATTGCGATCGGACCGTCCGCTCTGCGCGAAATCGAGAGTGATCCTCTGCGGATTATCGGGGTCGTCGCGATGCACGATGCTGACCAAGCCCCCGGCCGTTACATTCAGCCCTGAGGCCGCCGAAATGACGTCGAGCAGGCGATGATGCACTCCGTATGGATAAACCCCGGGACGCGCCACTTCGCCCAGGATTGTCACATCCTGGCCCACCCACGCAGTCACCAGCACCGCCACCTGCGGATGCAGCAGCATACCGTGCGCCACCAGCGCGGCGGCGATGGCGCGTGCGGCGGCAGGTTCGTCCATGTCCTTGATGTTGACCTCGCCGATCAGCGGCAGCGCAATAGCGCCATCAGCCGCGACGCGCACCGTGGAATGAAATTCAGGGATATGAAACTCGCTCACATCCAGCAGATCGCCAGGCGCAATCGGCCCCGGAATTACCCCCGCGGCCGGGTTCGCTCCCGCACCGCCTGCTACTCCTCCAGGAGCGTTCCACACCGCCGGAGCATCTTTGGGGCTGGGAACAGTTTTCGTGTCCCTGCCGCCGGGGATGCGCGCCACACCCGTGGGCAAGCCCGATGTGCTGGGCGTGGGCGCCTGCGCATGCATCGCAAGCGTAGCGGCAGCGAATCCGATGAGAATGAGCAGCGCTCGCGCGGCCGACCGTCGAAGAGTTTCCATCAGAAATGCACCTCCTGCAGCCAGCCACAGGCCCGCGAAAAGCGTGATGGCCATGTACAGTGGCAGATCTGGCGCGACGGGTTTTGCCGGCGTATGAGCAGCGTCGACGATCCAGAAATCGGAACCGTGCACGCCGGCGGCAAGCCCGGCTTCCTCAACCTTGCTCTGCATGCGCACGTAGAGCTCATGGCTGGCATCGGCCTCGCGCCGCATCGCGTCGTACTGCGCGGCTGCCTGGTTCGCATGCTGACCTTCGCCTGTACGCTCCTGCAGCGTCTTGCGCACCATCTGCTCGCGGTCCTGCGCCGTTTGCCACGCGCTGCGGAAACGCTCGCGCAGCCTGGTGTCCTCCGCCTGCAATTGCCGGTCGAGGTCCTCCAGTTGCTGCTGGATCTCCAGCACCCGTGGGAAATTCGGCCCGTGCTCCGTAGCCAGCTGGGCTCTTTCCTGCTCCAGTTCGCTGCGCCGCTGATGAATCTGCCGGAATGCGGAAATGGACAGTCCCCCGCTCTCGCTTTGCAGCCGGGAATCGGATGCCAGCACCAGTTCCGGGTCGCCCTGCGCAGCGGCGCGGTACTCCGCTTCGCGCAGAATGCGCTCGGAACTCGCAGTCACCAGTTCCCGGCCCAGCTCATCCACTTCCAGCAGAGCGGAAACATGCTCCGCCGAGCCCGCCTGGCCATTGGCCAGGGTTTGGGGCGTAATCAGTAATCCGTGCTGCTTCTGGAAATCGGACAGGCGCTGCTCGTCCTCACCGGCCTTCGTCTTCAGCCCCTTGAGCTGCCCATTCAACCAGCTCGCGGCCTCGCCGGTAGACAGCACCCGTTCCTCCGAATCTTCGACTTCATAGCCCCGAATCAGCGCATTCACCACGTCAGCCGACAGCGCCGCATCCCTTGAGCGAAACCGAATCTCCAGCAGCAGGGTCCGCGGCACCGTCCGTACATGCAGCCGGTCCGCGAAACGCTCCAGCAGGTAGGCCTGGGCGCCGGGCGTGGGCGTCTCCGGGCGAAAATCCGGAAACCGCACGGCAAACCTGCCCAGAAATCCCGGCGCCTGGTAGAGCTTCTTTTCGAGGATGATGCGCCAGGCAAGTTGATCGCTGCGGAAAACGTTGGCCAGCGTCTCCAGTTGCGTCTGACCCGAGGCGAAGGAGCCGGAGTACCCGCCATCTGTGCCATTCAGGTTCAATGTCGTCGCGGGCGCAATGCGCAACGCCAGCCGAGCCTTCGCTTCGTACTCTTTGGGCGCGATCAGGCAATACAGCAGGCAAACAAGCAGCAGACCGCCCACAACTGACACAAAGAGCCGCCTGTGCGCCAACAGCACTCGCACGGTTGCCGACAGGGACGAATAGCCCATGGGCGCGCCGGAGAGGTCCGTTCGCACATCGGGTGCCCGGCTCGAAATGTGCTCGACTACGGGAGCATCGGCCAAAGCGGAAAAGCCTCGGGATCCATCTTTCTTCGCCCGGCGCCTCGGCCACAAGGCCCAAAATGCCGCCGCGGAGAGTTCCCCAGCAGTTTGGAGCCTCCGCGGGACAATTGTTCGTGAGTTGCATCACACCACTGAAGCGACCTGCCGACACGGTTGTTTGCGCCTGGACGACACCCCTGCGTCTCCCGCGCCCCGCTCCACGACGAACCGGCGCCTGATCGTGTATCTTGGGTGGGGTTTGCATATGATTCCCCTGTACGCTACGCTGGCTGAACCACAACACTTCTCAATCTTCGAGAAGATCGTCTTTCTGATTCTGGCCGTGGCGTCGGGCGCGCTCTTCTGGCGCCGCTTCGGTCCCATCCTGCGCAGGATTCTTGCCTCCCGCAAGGACCCCGATTTTCACCTCGACCACATCGGCCGGCGCATCTGGGACTTTTTCACCGAGGTCATCTGCCAAACCAAGGTCATCCAGCAGCGGCCGCTCCCCGGCCTGGCGCACGCCTTCGTCTTCTGGGGCTTCTGCGCCTTTGCCCTGGTCACGCTCAACCACTTCGCCGTGGGGCTCGGCATCGGCTTCCTCGATCCCGCGACCTGGTTCGGCCGCTTCTACTTCTATCTCGCCGCAGCCTTCGCCATTGCCTGCGCCGCCGGCATCTTCGGCCTGTTCGTCCGGAGGTTCTTCGTGCGCCCGCGCTGGTTGGGCCAGAAAGTCTCCTACGAATCGGGCGTCATCGCCGGCCTCATCTTCCTGCTGATGATTACGTACCTCGCGGCCTTCTTCACCACCGATGGCACGGAAACCGCGCGGGTGCTGTGGTGGGTGCATACGCTGACGCTGCTTTCGTTCCTACCCATCATTCCGCATACCAAGCATCTGCACCTGGTGCTGAGTCCGGCGACGATCTTTCTTTCCCGCGGCGGCTTCAGTAAGATTCCCCCTCTGGTGGGCGACGAGGACTTCGGCCTGGTCGCCGGCAAGGACCTCACCCAACTCGTCAGCCTCCAGGCCTACTCGTGCGTCGAATGCGGCCGCTGCAGCGAGCATTGCCCCGCCACCAATACCGGCAAGGAGCTCAACCCGAAAGAGATCATTCTCGGCATCCGTTCTTATCTCAACGGCCCTGGCCCCGCATCCGAAGAGCCCCTGCTCGGCAAATACAACTCGCAGAAAGCTGTCTTCCAATGCACCACCTGCGGCGCATGCGAGTTCCAATGCCCCGTCGGCATTGAGCACGTTCCCATCATGGTCGGCCTGCGCCGCGGCGCGGTGAACACCGGCACGTGGGAGGACGATTACGGCGCCAAGCTATTCAATCAGCTCGAACGCGGCTCGAACGCTCTCGGCCTCAGCGCCCTCGAACGCGACAAGTTCATCCAGAAGCAAGCATTCCCCATCTTCGACGGCACACAGGAATACTGTCTCTGGCTAGGCTGCATGGGCGGATACGACCCTAAAGGCCGCGAGATCGTTACTTCCTTCGCGCAGGTGATGAACTACCTCGGCACCAGCTACGGTGTGCTGAAGAAAGAAAAATGCACCGGCGATCCGGTCCGTCGCCTGGGCAACGATCTGGTCTTCCAGACGCTCGCCGAAGAAAACCTCAAGAACCTCGCCCAGAACAAGGTCAAGAAGATCGTCTCCATCTGCCCGCATTGCGTGCGTACCATCCAGGAGGACTGGAAGGCATACGGCACGCCTCCGGAGATCGAGCACCATACTGAATTCATGGCTCGTTTTGCCGATCGTCTTCCCAGATTCACGAACATCTCCAGGCAAAATAACGATGGGGTGCCCCAGGTCCCTCGCAATTGGGGACCTGGGAACGACGCAGCCGATGGGACGGGCTCTGTAACAGGGCACGACTTCAGTCGTGCCGAAAACACCGCAATAAATGATCGGGCTTTAGCCCCTGCGGCCGAAACCATCGTCTTCCACGACCCCTGCTATCTGGGTCGCTACCGCAACGTCTACGATGAGCCGCGTACGCTCGTACAAATCGCCGGCCAACTCATCGAGGCCCCGCGCCACAAGGAGCGCAGTTTCTGCTGCGGCGCCGGCGGCGGCCTCGCATTCCTCGGCGAGGAAACCGGCGAGCGCGTCAGCCACGCGCGCGCCAAAGAACTCGTCGCCACCGGCGCGCAGACCATCGGCACAGCCTGCCCATTCTGCAACACCATGTTCCGTGATGCACTGGGCGAGATGGACGGCTCCGCGCCGCAGTTGCTCGACGTCGCCCAGCTCATCGCGCGCAATCTACCTCAACCCTCTAACTAAAGATTGTCATCCTGAGCGCAGCGAAGGATCTGCGGTTGCTCTTATGCCAACGGTCAAAATATCTCGCGTTCTCACTGCAATGGAGTGGACCAGTGCCGCGGCCAAATCCCCAAGTACAATGGAAGCTCCCGCCCTGCGACTGTTAGACGTCGTGCAGGCGCATCCTCGGGAGGTTGGTTCACGCGTATGAGACTGGCGAGAGCAAGCGTCGTCAATTTGGCATTTTCCGCCTGTCTCACCGTCGGCCTTTCTGTGCTCTACTCCATCTGGCTGTTCGACCTATCGAAAAACAGCTCGCGCATGGCGGAAGCATGCACAGCCGTGGCGATCATGTATCCCTGCATCCTGCGCTTCACGCGCTCCGATTCCGGGTATTGGAAAGGGATATTCGTCGTTCTTACAATCATTGCGGTATCAATGGGATTCGCTGAGGCCGCTTACTACACAAAGATGGAGCCAATCCACCATGATTTCGGCGAGTCCATCGGTTTCCTCGTCTTTTATGCGGGATGGTTCGAGTTCGTCGCCGCCTTATGGTACTCAATCGCATACCTACTTTTGAGAGTTGCAGCAAGGATGGCACACCAATGAACCTTCTTCTACTCGTAGCGAGATTGACCCCATGAAAATCATCGTAGCCATCAAGCAAGTCCCCGAGCGCGATGCGCAAGTACGCATCGACGCCTCGGCCAAATGGATCGAAGAGTCCGACCTGCAGTACGCCATGAACGAGTCGGACGCCTACGCCCTCGAAGAAGCCCTGCAGCTCAAGGAGAAAAACGGCGGCGAAGTGATCGTGCTCAGCGCCGGCCCCGAGCGCGTGGGCACTACCATCCGCGAAGCGCTCGCCAAGGGGGCCGACCGCGCCATCCACGTTGACTGCAACGACCTCAACCAGCGCGACGCCCTCGCCGTTGCCCGCCTGATCGCCGAAGCCGTCAAGCCCGAGAGCCCCGACCTGGTCCTCACCGGCCTGCAGTCCGACGACCTCGGCTACGGCCAGACCGGCGTCATCCTCGCCGAACTTCTCGGGGTCCCGCACGCTTCGCTCATCCTCCACGTCGAAAAAACCGACGGCGGCCTCCCCGAAGAACGAATCAAGGTCAAGCGCGAGCTCGAAGCCGGCTGGTTCCAGGACATCGAGCTTCCTCTGCCCGCCGTGCTCACCATCCAGTCCGGCGGCAACAAGCTGCGCTACGCCACGCTGATGGGCATCAAGAAGGCAAAAAGCAAAGAAATGCGCGTCGTCCCCGCCGCCGAAATCGCCTCAGCCATTCCGCCCGTAGCTGTCCTCGAATCCATCGCGCTGCCCCAGAAGCAGCGCTCCACGCAAATCATCCCCGGCGACCCGAAACAGGCCGCTGCTGCCCTGGTCGAAAAACTGAAGTTCGAGGCGCGAGTGCTATGAGCGGAATCTGGGTTGTTCTTGAAGAGCGCGACGGCCGCGTCAGCCGCACCAGTTGGGAAGCCCTCGCCGCGGGCCAGCGCCTCGCCGCACAGGACGGCAAATTCGTCCACGCTGCTGTAATGGGCTCCGCAACCGAGGCGCTCGCGGCAGAGGTCGCCGGAAAGGCCCTCACCAAAGTCGCCCGCATCGAGCATCCGTTGCTGGCGCGCTACACCTCCGACGCATACACTATCGCGCTCCATCAGTTTTTCGAGCAGGAGAAGCCGGAGTACATCGTCTTCCCGCACACCTACCAGGTCCGCGACTTCGCCCCCGCGCTGGCCGCCCGCATGAATCAGGTGCTCATCAGCGACGTGGTCGGCTTTGAACAAGGGCCGGTGTTCACGCGCCAGCTACTCCAGGGTCGCCTGGCCGGAACTTATCGCCACCAGGGCGAAGGCCCGTGCTTCGTCTCCGTGCAGGCAGGCGCCTTCCGCGCAGACGCCGTCGAAGCTGGAACCCCGGAAGTCACTTCCTTCACGCCGACTATCGATGCCGCGCAGATTCGCACCAGGCCCGGAGAGCCCTTCCGCGGCTCCGCGCAAACCGTCGATCTCGCCTCCGCCCCGCTCATCGTCAGCGTAGGCCGCGGCATCAAGGAAGCCGACAACCTGCCCCTTGTGCAGGAGCTGGCAGCCGCCCTCGGCGCCGAACTCGCCGCCTCCCGCCCCATCTGCGACAACGGCTGGCTCCCCATGGAGCGCCAGGTCGGCAGCTCGGGCCAGACGGTCTCGCCCAAGCTGTATCTCGCCGTCGGCATTTCCGGAGCCATTCAGCACCTGGTCGGCATGAAGGGCTCGCAGTGCATCGTGGCCATCAACAAGGACCCCGACGCGCCCATCTTTGAAGTCGCCGACTACGGCATAGTCGGCGACCTGTTCGAAGTGGTGCCCGCCTTAACCGAAGCCGTCAAGGCAGCCAAGTAGCCGCCAATCTTTGATTTGCGCTCGTCCGCAGCTGCGCCGGCAACATCACCGGGCTTGTCTCCTATTGCAGTTGCGGCGCCCGGGCCATCTACCCCCAACGCCCCATCGACGGCAAACCCGCGCCCTACGAAAGTCCCATCATCATGGCCGGCGACAACTACGAGCCGCGCTGCCAAGAGCACTTCGTCCTTCCCGGCCGCCCACACTGACCCTCCCCGCTTCCGTGTACTCTGAGAACGAGATCCTTCTCATGAACGTCGCGCGCAAATCCATCGTGGTCATCGGCAGCATCAGCACAGACATGGTCGCGTGCACGGTGCGCATCCCCGCCACCGGCGAAACCGTCATCGGTACCAGCTTTTCCACCACTCCCGGCGGCAAGGGCGCCAACCAGGCCGTGGCCGCCGCCCGCCTCGCCTATCCCACGCAGATGATTGGCATGGTGGGCGATGACGCCTACGGCCAGCCGCTTCTCGACGCGCTCGACAGTGCCGGCGTCGGCATCGAGCCCATGGAAATCTCACCGGGCTCCTCCGGCCTCGCCCACATCTTCCTCGCTGAAAGCGGCCTCAACAGCATCGTGATCGTGCAGGGCGCCAATGCCCGCGTCGATCGCGCCCATATCGACCGCCACGCCGCCCTCATCCGCTCCGCCGGAATCGTGCTCTGCCAGCTCGAAATTCCTCTCGACACCATTCTCCATGCGATCGATCTTTGTGCGCGCGCCGGCGTGCCGGTCATGCTCGATCCGGCCCCCGCCGCACCGCTCCCCGACGCTCTCTTCTCAAAACTCGCATGGTTCACGCCCAATGAAACCGAGGCGGCCCTCTACTTCAGCGAAGGTCTCGCACCTGATGCAGCCGCTCGAAAACTGCTCGACCGCGGCGTGAAAGGCGTGGTTCTGAAACGCGGCGCGGAAGGCGCATACGTCGCCGTCGCGGGCGGAAAGGCCGAATGGGTGCCCGCATTCCAGGTTGAAGTCGTCGACACCGTCGGCGCGGGCGACTGCTTCAATGGCGCGTTCGCCGTCGCTCTATTGCAGGGCCAAGATCCATGGTCAGCCGCGCACTTTGCCTCCGCCGCCGCTGCCATCTCGGTCACGCGCCGCGGCGCTCAGGCATCCATGCCCAACCGCCTGGAAGTCGACCGCTTTCTCACCCATCGAGGGAGTGCCAGGCCATGATGCGAACCCTTGCCTCGGCTTTCCTGCTTGCTCCTCTCACCCTCGCTGCCGCCGCGCAGGACACCGCCTTCCCTGCCCGCAACCAGCAGATTCCGCCTCCCGAGTGCATGAACCTTCACCACCCCTGGGAAAGTACGCAGCCCACCTGTCCGCCCTTCCTGCACGAGCGCTGGCTTTACGATCTCGAGCACTGGCGCGCCGAACGCCGCATTCGCATTGCTTACGATCCGTCGCGCTATGAAATGCCCGCGCTGCGCTGGACCCAGTCCAGCTTCATCCAGCCGCAAATGATGGCGCACGACCGCTATTTTTACGACTCCGTCGCCGGGAAATACACCGTCGATCGCTACCTCGACGATCTCGAAAACCGTTACGGCGGCATCGACGCTGTGCTCATCTGGGCCACCTACCCCAACATGGGCGTCGACGATCGCAATCAACTGCAGATGGTCGAGTCCATGCCCGGCGGCATCAATGGCCTGCGCCAGATGGTCTCCGACTTTCATCGCCGCGGCGTCCGCGTTCTGTTTCCCATGATGATGTGGGACGAGGGAACCCGCGCTCCGGATCAGCCATGGCCCGAAGCCATTGCAGTCCTCATGAACCAGATCGGAGCCGATGGCATCAACGGCGACACCCAGGATGGCGTGCCCCTCGGCTTCTCGCTCGCCGCGGAAAAAATCGGCCATCCGCTGGCCTTCGAGCCAGAGGGAAGCCCCAGCGACGAGGCGATCGCGTGGAACGTCATGACCTGGGGCCAATACGCCTATCCCTTCATCCCCATGATCGACCGGTTCAAGTGGCTGGAGACGCGGCACATGGTCAACATCAGCGACCGTTGGAACCAGGACAAGACCAGCGACCTGCAATTCGCCTTTTTTAACGGCGTAGGCTGGGAGAGCTGGGAAAACGTGTGGGGATACTGGAATGGCATTACGCCGCGCGATGCCGAAGCTACCCGCCGCGTCGCTGCCATCGAACGTGGCGTTGCCGCGTTCCTCGTCAGTCCGGATTGGGAGCCGCTCTTTCCGATGCGAAACTTCGGCGCATACGCCAGCCGCTGGCCGCTTGGCAGCGACACCGTGTGGACCATCGTCAACCGCACCGGCTACGACATGACCGGTCCCCAAATGGATGTGCCCGCCAAACCTGGCATGCGCTACTTCGACCTTTACCACGGCATCGAATTGCAGCCGGAAACCTCCGGCCCGGCGAGTGTGCTCAGCTTCCCAATCGAAGGCAACGGCTACGGCGCCATTCTCGCCACACCCGGCGAGCCCAGCGCACCCATGCAAACCCTGATGCGGAAAATGACAGCGATGACCGCAAAACCGCTGGCCTCCTTCTCGCACCAGTGGCAGTTCCTTCCCCAGACCACCGTTCCCATTGCCTCCACCGCGCCCGCAACCGGTGCGCCCGAGGGCATGGTGCGGATTCCCGGCGGCACATTCGACTTTCGCGTACGCGGCAACGAAATCGAGGGCGATGTCAACGTCGGCATCGATGTTCAGTACCCGTGGGAAGATTCGCCGCGGCGCTTCCACGATCATGTCATGAATGTGAAGCCGTTCTTCCTCGACAGGTACCCGGTAACCAACGCCCAGTTCAAGCGATTCCTCGATGCCACGCACTATGTCCCGCGGGATGCGATCGACTTTCTGCGCGACTGGAAAAATGGAACCTATCCCGATGGTTGGGATAACCGGCCGGTAACATGGGTGTCGCTGGAAGATGCACGCGCCTACGCCCTATGGGCCGGCAAGCGACTGCCCCACGAATGGGAGTGGCAGTTTGCAGCCCAGGGTACCGATGGCCGCGCCTATCCATGGGGCGACCAGTGGCAGCCGGCATATATGCCCACGCCCGACAAGGGGCGCTCCATGCGCGGCCCCGATCCAGTCGATGCGCACCCAGAGGGCGCGAGCCCCTTCGGCGTCATGGACCTCGCCGGCAACGTTTGGCAGTGGACGGATGAGTTTCAGGATGACCACACGCGTGCGGCCATCGTGCGCGGCGGCAACTACTACCAGCCGCAAGGCTCCATCTGGTACTTTCCCGCAAGGCTACCGCAACGACGAACACGGCAAGGTCTTGCTCATGGCCCCCGGCTACGACCGCTCCGGCGGCATCGGTTTCCGTTGCGTGCGCGACACCGAATAGCCTTCCACCTTCGTGATCGCCATCACGAACCGGCGCAGACTTTTCGTGCTACCGTTCAATCTCCAGTGGGCTCGAATGGCCATCCGGGTGGGAATCAGATAATACCCCCCACCCCCCCTTATACCCCCCGGGGGTATAAGAAGACATTTTGAGGGTGTAACTTGCTATAGAATAAAGGGTTAGGCATCATTTTATCACGCAACAAAGTCCTATGGTATTTTGTATTTTCCCGCGAATCTCGAAAATCGACCCGTTTTCATATGGCTCTAGCGCCGAAAGCTCCCGCTGTCCATCTGTTCGAAGAGCCTTGATCGGCACTCACGCCACCTCATTTTCCAGCGTCCCAATCGGCTCAATCGTGATCCGAATCCGGTCTCCGCTCTGCAGTGTGAAATCGTTCGGCGGCACAACGCCGGTTCCCGTCATCAGAAAACATCCATTCGGAAAAGAGTTGTCGCGAAACAGATACTCGACCAGCACCTTCGGATCGCGCTTCAATTCCGATAGCTTGACGTATCCCGCGAAAACGCACCGGTCTTCGCGATCGATCTCCAACACAATTTCGGTGGTCTTCGGCAGCATGCTTGCCGTAACCAGGATCGCCGGCCCCAGCGCGCAGCTTCCGTCATAGACCTTGGCCTGTGGCAGGTAAAGCGGATTCTCGCCCTCGATGTCGCGCGAGCTCATGTCGTTGCCAATGGTGTATCCCACGATCTTCCCGCGAGAATTGATCGCCAAAGTCAGCTCCGGCTCGGGCACCGACCAGCTCGCGTCCTGTCGGATGCGCACCTTGCCGCCGGGGCCGACGGTGCGGCTCGCCGTCGACTTGAAAAATAGCTCCGGTCGCTCGGCCGTGTACACGCGATCGTAAAAATCGCCACCGCCGGCATCCTTCGCCTCCTCCATGCGCGCGCCACGGCTGCGATAATACGTCACGCCCGCCGCCCAAACCTCCTGGTGATCGATGGGCGCCAGAACGTCGGCCGGGTCAAAATCCGCAATCTCGCCCCGCGCCACCGATGCCTGAATCAGCGCTTCCAGATCGTCCGCGGCCAGCAGTTCGTCCCAGGCGTCGCCGGTTACGCGGTAGAACTTCCGCTCCTCTTCCACCACAGGGCCCTTGCTGGTTCGAAAGAGCTTCACGTTGGACCTCCGCTTCGCCCTAACATCGTAAACCGGCGCGAACGCCGCGCAGGAAAAATATCGATTTACATCTCGCCGCACCACCCGTTGAATGTTCCGCCGCGCACCGCTGCCGCCAACGCATCGATATCGGTTGCGAGGACCCGGTCCTGCTCCAGCCGCGGGACCACGCTGCGCACCGCGAACAGCACGTCTTCCAGGCGGGGACTGGACCTTAGCGGCCGGCGGAATTCAACTGCCTGCGCGGCGCACATCAGCTCGATGGCCACGATGCGCTCCACATTCTCCACAATCTGACGCAGCTTCAGCGCCCCCGTCATTCCCATGGAGACGTGGTCCTCCTTGCCCCCATCGGTGGGAATGTTGCCGGTGGAAGATGGATGCGCCAGCACCTGGCACTCGTTGATCAGCGCCGCAGCCACGATCTGCGCAATCATGAAGCCCGAGGACAACCCCGGATCGGGCGACAGAAACGCCGGCAGCCCCTCGTTGATGTCCGGGTTCAGCAGACGGTCGACGCGCCGCTCCGTGATTCCCGCCAGGTCGGTCAGCGCAATCGCCGCATAATCGAGCGCGTACGAAAGCGGCGCCCCATGGAAGTTGCCGCCCGACAAAACCGCCCCCGAGCTCTGCCCCTCCGCATCGGCATCGGGAAACACCAGCGGGTTATCGGTGGCCGATCCGGCTTCCGTTTCCAGCACGCCGGCCACATGCGCCAGCGCGCCGCGTACCGCCCCATGCACCTGCGGCATGCAGCGCAGGCAATACGCATCCTGCACGCGCGAGCAATGCTGGCGATGCGATTCGCGTATCTCCGAGCCATCGAGCAGCGCCGCCAGGTGCGTCGCCGAGGCGATCTGCCCCGCGTGCGGCCGCGCCTCGTGGATGCGTTTGTCAAAAGCCGCCGGCGTGCCCTTCAGCGCGTCCAGCGACATGGCGCCGCCCACATCCGCCAGCCGCGTCAACCGCCGTGCGCGCGCCACCGCGAGAGCGCCAACCGCAACCATGGCCTGGGTCCCGTTCAGCAGCGCCAGGCCTTCCTTCGCGGCAAGCTGCACCGGCTTGAGCCCAGCGCGCTGCAGCGCTTCGCCGCCCGCAATGCGCTCGCCACGGTAGAACGCCTCTCCCTCACCGATCACCACCAGCGCCAGGTGTGCCAGGGGCGCCAGGTCGCCGCTCGCTCCCACCGAGCCCTTCTCGGGAATCACCGGATGCACGCCCGCATTCAGCAGGCCAACCAGCAACTCCAGCACCTCGAAGCGAGTTCCGCTAAAGCCCTTGGCCAGCACGTTCGCGCGCAGCAGCAACATGGCGCGCGATTCCGCCTCGCTCAGTGGCCGTCCGACTCCTCCGGCATGACTGCGCACTAAGTTCGTTTGCAATTGCGCCAGATGATCATCGGAGATGCGCACATCAGCCAGCTTGCCGAACCCGGTATTCACGCCATACACCGTTTCGCCCGCGGCCACAATCTTTTCAATGAGCGCCCGGCTCGCCGCAACTCGCCCCCGTGCCGAGGCGGCAATCTCCACCCGGCATCGATCAACGGACACGGCCTCAATCTCGGCCAGCATCAGCGGCTGGCCATTCAGAATCACACTTTCCATATTGCTGATGCTAGGCGGCGAACGTTTTCCGGTACAGAGGCATTTCCCGCTGCGATTTGGGCCTTGAACCCTGAATCTACTATGCTGTCGTTCTATGGCAATGGATTCCACGGCACTGATGGATACCTATGGGCGAAAGCTACTCGATCAGTTGCAGGCAAATGCCCGCTTGAGCGTCGCCGAGTTGGGGCGCCGCATCGGACTCTCTCCCACCGCCACAGCGGAGCGCCTCAAGCAAATGGAAGAGGTCGGCATCCTCCGCGGATTTACCGTCGAGATCGATCGCGAAGCACTCGGCCTGGAAGTGATGGCCTTCATCCGCATGAGCTGCAATGGCCAGCAATATCACCGCCTGCTCGACTACGTGCAGACGCTCGAAGAAGTTCGCGAGTGCCACCACCTCACCGGCGGCGATGACCTGCTGCTGAAAGTGACTACCACCAGCATGACGGATCTTGAAGCGCTGATCGAGGCGCTGCTGCCCTTTGGCACGCCGATTACCAGCCTGGTGCTTTCTTCTCCGGTGGAGCGGCGGAGATTCGCCGTGACCGGAAAGCTGACCACCGTGACCAGGAAGCCACCGCTTCGCCGGCGGTAAATCTTGACCGCGCCCGGCAGGCCCTCCGATATACTTCTGCCCTTAAGAGTCATTTCACTGGAGGATCCGTTTGAAAACACCAACGCGCGCATTTTACCCGGTACTTCCCATCGCAGCTATGCTTCTGGTTTCGGGTTCCGCTCTGATTGCGCAGGACAGGCCCGATCTCCGCAAAGACGCTGGAGCAAACTCACTGAACGCGCCGCCGCCGGGCGATTCAACCACGGAAGGCTCCGTCACGGTCGGTGGCCAGGCCATTGCTTATCGTGCGGTTGCTGGAACCCTGACGGTCGGCTCCAACGACGTGCAGGATGCGATGATCGGCCTGGATGGCAAGTATCTGGCCGATTCCGGCATCGACCTTCCCGCCAAACCGGAAGATCAAGCGGCGACCGCGCGCATGTTCTACACCGCGTATTTCAAGAAAGGCGCCATCGGCAGCACGCGCCCCCTCACGTTCCTCTACAACGGCGGTCCGGGCAGCGCAACCATGTATTTGCACATGGGCGCCTTTGGACCGAAACGCATTGTGACGCCGGATGGCGAGCACAAGGAGGCTGCGCCGTATCAACTGGTCGAAAATCAGTACAGCCTGCTCGATGCCAGCGACCTGGTGTTCATTGACGCGCCGGGTACGGGCTTCAGCCGCGTGCTGGGCAAGGACGCCGGCAAAGTATTCTGGGGAACCGACCAGGATGCGCACGCGTTCGACCGGTTCATCCGTCGCTTCCTCACCAAGTACAACCGGTGGAATTCGCCCAAGTACATCTTCGGCGAAAGCTATGGGACCACGCGCAGCGCGGTGCTGAGCCGCATGCTGCAGGGCGTGGACCTGAATGGCGTGGTGTTGCTGTCGCAGATCCTCAGCTTCGACGACAGCGCCGACGGTCCGGAGGGCAATCCGGGAACCGACCAGCCCTATTTCCTTGCGCTCCCATCCATGGCGGCCACCGCGTGGTACCATCACCGGCTGCCCAATCAGCCCACGAAACTGGAACCGTTCCTGCGCGAAGTGGAACAGTTCAGCATGGGCGACTACGCCACCGCGCTACTGCAGGGCGCGGACTTGAGCGATGACCGCGAAAAGGCGATCGCAGACAAGCTGCAGAGTTATACGGGCGTGCCTGCCGCCTATTGGATCAAGGCGAACCTCCGCGTGAGCGGCGGCGACTTTTCAAAGGAGCTGCAATCGGAAGAAGGCATCACCACCGGCCGGTTGGACACGCGTTACCAGGGCCCCGACTTTGACCCGCTCAGCAAGGAAGCCGGGTACGATCCGTTCACCAACTCCATCACCGCCGCATACGTCACCGCCATCAACCAGTACGCCCGAGAAGAGTTGAAGTACGGCGAGAACCAGACCTATAAGCCGAGCGCGCGGCAGCCCAGCTTTCATTGGGAATTGGCCCACGTGCCTCCCGGCGGACAAGGCTGGGAATCGAGCGTCAACGTGATGCCCGATTTGGCGTTGGCGATGAAGCGCAATCCCAGGATGAAGGTCATGCTGATGGGCGGCTACTTCGACATGGGGACGTTGTACTTCGGCGCGACCTACGAAATGAAGCACCTGCCGATGCCGCACAGCTTACAGTCGAATATCAGCTATCACTGGTTTCACACCGGGCACATGGTCTATGTGAACGAGGAATCGCTGAAGCAGCTTCACGATTACACGGCCGAGTTCATCCACAACACCGAAGGATCCCGGTAGCTTCGCACCCGACCAGAAAAAGCGGCGCCGGTTGATTCGGCGCCGCTTTTTGAAGACGCGAAAATTAACTGAGCCCAAGAATTCTCCGGTTGCGCTCCTGGTCCGTTCCGGCTCCGGCGAAATCGTCAAACGCACGCTCCGTCACGCGAATAATATGATCGCGAATGAACGGCGCGCCTTCTGCCGCACCCGCTTCGGGGTGCTTGATGCAGCACTCCCACTCCAGCACCGCCCAGCCCGGATAGTCGTATTGCGCCATCTTGCTGAAGATGGACCGGAAATCGATTTGTCCATCGCCCAGCGAACGAAACCTTCCCGGACGATCGATCCAGTCTTGGTAGCCGCCGTAAACGCCCGACCTTCCACTCGGCCGGAACTCCGCGTCTTTCACGTGAAACGCCCGCACCCGCTCGTGATAGAGATCGAGAAATGCCAGATAGTCTAACTGCTGCAATACCATGTGGCTGGGATCGTAGAGGATGTTCGCCCGCGGATGATCGTCCACCACATCGAGGAACCGCTCAAACGTTGCCCCATCATGCAGGTCTTCGCCCGGATGCAACTCGAAACACGCGTCAACGCCGGCCTCTTCGAACGCATTGAGAATGGGAAGCCAGCGCCGTCCCAACTCCGTGAATGTCTCGTCGATCAGCCCAGCCGGCCGCTGCGGCCACGGATAAAAGAATGGCCACGCCAGCGCTCCGGAAAACGTGGAATGCGCCGTCAGCCCCAGGTTTCGGCTGGCCCGCGCCGCCCAATGCAATTGCTGCACAGCCCACTGCTGCCGCCCCTGCGCATCCAGCCCCGCCGGCGCAAACCCCTCCAGCATCGGGTCGTAGGCCGGATGACTCGCCACCAACTGTCCCTGCAAATGCGTCGAAAGCTCAGTGACCACCAGGCCCGCGGACCGCACCGTCCCCAGGATCTCATCGCAATACGCCTGGCTCTCCGCCGCCCGCTTCAGATCGAACAGGCGCGCGTCCCACGTGGGAATCTGCACTCCCACAAACCCCAGCTTCTTCGCCCAATCCGCCATTCCCGCAAGCGAATTGAACGGCGCCTCATCTCCCGCAAACTGCGCCAGAAAAATTCCCGGCCCCTGAATCGTCCTCATCGCAATCTCTCCACTCAGCGGTTCACCAACTTCACTCGTTCACTTCTTCACTCGTTCACTTCTTCACTTCTTCACTGTCTTCGCTCAAAACTCCACCCACTTACCCGTCTTGTTACTCTCAATCGTCCGCTCGATAAATCGCATTCCTCGCACCCCCGCAAGAATCCCCGGCAGCGTCTCCGGCAATCCATCCGCGCGATCTTCGCGCCACGCAATCAGCGCATCCGCAAACTCACGGTACAGAGCCGCGAACGCCTCAAGGTATCCTTCCGGATGTCCGCCCGGAAGCCGCGTCACGGCGCGCGCATCCTCAGACAGATACGCCATGCCTGCATGCCGTGTTTCGTCGGGGCCGCTGTTGCGCCGGATGCGCAGCACGTTGGGGCTTTCCTGCTCCCAATGCAGCGAAGCCTTCTCTCCATACACGCGCATGCGCATCCCATTGCCCTCGCCCGCCGCAATTTGCGAAGCCATCAGCACGCCTTCCGCGCCGTTGCTCAGCTTCAGCAGAGCGGTGCAATCGTCATCGACGCGCCGCCCAGGCAACACCGACCGTAGCGTTCCATAGAGCGCCGTCACGTCCAGCCCGGTAATGTACTCCACCAGGTGAAACGCATGCGTGCCGATGTCCCCGATGCACCCTCCGGGCCCGCTCACCGCGGGATCGACGCGCCACGCCGCCTGCTTTTGGCCCGTCTTTTCCAGCGGCTGGCTCAGCCACCCCTGCAGATACTCCACTGCCACCTTGCGAATCTCGCCCAATTCGCCACTCGCGCACAACGAGCGCGCATCGCGCACCAGCGCATATCCGGCATAGGTGTGGGTCAGCGCGTAGGGCAACCCCGACTTTTCAACTGCAGCTGCAAGCTCCAGCACCTCCGCATAAGTCGCCGTAGCCGGCTTGTCGCTCACCACGGGAAAACCGGCTTCCAGCGCCGCCTTCGCAATCGGCAAATGCGAATTGTTGGGCGTAGCGATCACCACAAAATCGATGGCATCGGTCCGCTGCTTCTCCGCTGCCAGCATCTCTTGATAGCTGCCATACGCACGCGCCGGATCGATGTGATACGACGCGCCGGCGGCCCGAGAGCGCTCCGGCGAGCTGGAAAACGCACCCGCCACCAGCTCGATTTTTCCATCCAGTTCCGCAGCTATGCGGTGCACCGGCCCAATGAAAGCGCCCGGGCCGCCGCCCACCATTCCCATGCGCAATTTACGTGATGGTTCCATCGTTCTCTCCAACTCAGCTTTCCAGTTCCGCGCGCTTCAATCCAGGCGCAATCATCCGTAACAGCAGCAAGGCAACCAGGTACGCGCATCCGGAGTAGAGAAACAGTGGAACATAACTTCCCGTGAACTGCAGAACATGCCCGGCAACCGCCGCGAAAATGGCTCCGCCCAGCGCTCCACCCACCTGCCCAAAGCTCACCACCGTGCCCACATATTCCGCAGGAAACATGTCCGATGCGGTGGTAAAAATGTTCGCCGACCAGCCCTGGTGCGCCGCCGTCGCCAGGCTCAGCAGCCCCACCGCCAGCCACTCCGAATGCAGTCCGCCCGCGATCAGAATCGGCAGCACCAGCACCGCGCATGTGAGCATGGCCGCCAACCGCGCCGGCTTCAGCCTCATGCCCAGGCGAAGATAAAACTTCGGCAGCCATCCGCCGCCGATGCTCCCTACCGACGACACCACGTAAATGATGATCAGCGGCAGCCCGATATGCGATAAGTTGAGGTCGAATCGCGCGCTGAAATACGACGGCATCCAGAAAAGGTAAAACCACCACACCGGATCGGTGAGGAACTTGCCCAGCACAAACCCCCACGTCTGCCGATAGCGCAGCAGTCGCCACCACGCCAGCATCGGCCCCACGGGCGCAACCGCAACCGCGCCGCCCGTCGAATCCAGAAGCTCGCGCGGCTTTCGATATTTGATCGACCACCAGACGATCCAGCTCGCGCTGAAGACTCCCGTTACCAGAAATGCTGCGCGCCAACCGAAGTGCAGCGCCACCCACGGCACCATGAACGGCGCCACAATCGCACCGACGCTCGCGCCGGAGTTGAAGATGCCCGTAGCCAATGCGCGTTCCCTGGGCGGGAACCATTCCGCTGTCGCCTTCACCGCCGCGGGAAAATTGCCGCTTTCACCCAGGCCCAGAAAAAAGCGCGCCACGCCGAATCCGAATACCGAATTCACCAGCGCGTGCCCCATCGCCGCCAGGCTCCACACGCCGGTCACGATCGGATAACCCCGCCGGCAGCCCACCCGATCGATGAAGCGTCCGGCAAAAATCACGCCCAGCGCGTAGGCAACCTGGAAACAATCCACAATGTATCCGTACTGGATCTCATTCATCTGGATGGACCGCTCAATCGTCGGCCAACCATGAAAGAACGGCTGCAGATGAATGGTCGCGCCCGACAGTACCGGCTTCAGAATCGATAGCACCTGCCGATCCGTGTAGTTGATGGTCGTCGCCACAAACAGCATGGCGCAGATGGTCCATCGACCTGCAAGCGCAGGCGGCTCTGCCAGTGATTCCGTTTGTTCGTCAGTCCCAATCATTTCGTGTTCAATCCATTCCAACCCATTACCAGTCCGTCAAAGTCCCATCCAGCTTTCGGTTTACCGGCAGATACGCGCGTTGATAAGGATGCTCTTTCGCCTGTTCCTCATCCAGCTCAACGCCCAGGCCCGGCGCATCGCCCGGATACATAGTTCCATTCTTGAACGTGTACTGGTGCGGAAACACCGCATCCGTCTCCTCGGTGTGCGGCATGTGTTCCTGAATCCCAAAGTTGTGCACCGCGGTGTCAAAGTGCAGCGCCGCGGCCATCGAGACCGGCGACAGATCCGTTGCCCCATGGCAACCGGTGCGGACGTGATAAAGCGACGCAAAATCCGCCAGCTTTTTCAGGTGGGTGAACCCGCCCGCGTGCACCACCGTCGCGCGGATGTAATCGATCCACTGGTTGCGAATCAGATCGTGCGCGTCCCAGATGGAATTGAACACCTCGCCCACCGCAATCGGCGTGGTGGTATGCTCGCGAATCACCCGGAACCCCTCCTGCAACTCCGCCGGCGTGGGGTCTTCCAACCAGAACAGGTGAAACGGCTCCAGTTCCTTGCCCAATCTTCCCGCTTCAATAGGCGTAAGCCGGTGATGGCAATCGTGCAGCAGGTGCAGTTCCTCGCCAAACATCTCCCGCACCCGCGCAAACAGCTTCGGCACGTGGCGAAGATACGGCTCGGTTTCCCACTCGCACTCCGATGGCAATCCGCGCTCTGCCGGCTCGTACCGGCCCGCGCCCTTGGCCACCCCGTATGTCGCCTTCAGTCCAGCAATCCCGCTCTGCACGCGGATCGCCCTGTAACCCAACTCTTTGTGTCGCGCCACATCTTCCAGCGCGTGGTCAATGTCTTTCCCGTTTGCATGCGCGTACACCAGCACGCCATCGCGGCTCTTGCCGCCCAGCAGGTTATACACCGGCGTATTCAGCGCCTTGCCCTTGATATCCCACAGCGCGATATCCACCGCCGCAATTGCCGCCATGGTGACCGGCCCGCGCCGCCAGTACGCCCCGCGATACAGATACTGCCAGATGTCCTCTGTCTGAAACGGATCGCGCCCCACGATGCAGGGAACCACGTGGTCCGTGAGATAGCTCGCCACCGCCAACTCACGCCCGTTCAGCGTGCCGTCGCCCAAACCAAATATCCCCTCGTCCGTCTCCACCTTTAATGTGACAAAGTTCCGCCCCGGCGAAGTTACGTTCACGATAGCATTCGTGATCTTCAAATCGCTCCACTCCAAAGCAGCAAGTAGCCGAAAGTCCCTTGTTTCATTGTTCCCTCGGTCCCTGTCTTCTGGTCCCTGGTCCCCCGGTCCCTCGGTCCCTGTCTCTACCGGTTCACCCCGCTGGCCAGGAACCCTCCATCCACTGCCACAATCTCCCCCGTCACATACGTAGCCGCCTCCGACGCCAGAAAAACCGCCGTGCCCGCCAGTTCCTCCGCCTTGCCAAATCTCCCCATCGGCACCCGCATGTGCAGTTCTTCTCCGCGCGGCGTTCCGGTGATCAGCTTGGCATTCAATTCCGTTGGAAACATCCCCGGCGCAATCGCGTTTACGGTCACGCCCGCGTGCGCCAACTCCACCGCCAGCACCTTGGTCAGCGATCCCACCGCCGCCTTGCTCGCCGAATACGCAGCCACCTGGAAGAACCCCACAAACGTGGTCAGCGAAGCAATATTAATGATGCGCCCGTAGCCCGCCTTCACCATCGTCTTGCCAAAGATCTGGCACGCGCGCAGAGTGCCGGTCAGGTTGGTCTCGATCACCCGCGACCACTCCGCTTCGCTCTCCTCCAACGTGGCCGATTTGTGGGTCACGCCCGCCGCATTCACCAGGATGTCCACTCTTCCGAATTCCTTCAATACCGCATCATGCAACGCCTGCACCGACGGGCGGTCGGTTACATCGCTCGCCAGCCGCAGCGACCGCCGGCCCAGCGCCTCGATTTCGCCCGCAATGGCGCTCACCTGCTCCGTGCGACGCGAACTTGCCACTACATCGGCGCCGGCTTCCGCCAGGCCAAGCGCAATCGCGTGTCCCAGCCCCGTTGCTCCACCCGTTACCACCGCTACGCGTCCACTCAAATCAAACAGACTTCGGCCCATTGGCTCGCTCCTGCTACAACTCGTCACTTTACAGGATGGAGCGGACCGCGGTCACCAACACGTCTCGCCGGCCCCGAAAAATGTGACCATGTAAGTCGCTTTACTCCAGCGCAGCGGCGCGCACTATTGCGATACGCTAAAGTGTGGAAGGGCATTCTATGGATTCCATTTCCGTTCCTGATTCCACGCGGCGCTGGGACTGTTTGAGCCTCGGCGAAGTGATGCTGCGCCTCGATCCCGGCGATGGACGCATCGCCACCACGCGCCAGTTCGCGGTATGGGAAGGCGGCGGCGAGTACAACGTGGCCCGCGGCCTGCGCCGCTGTTTCGGATTGCACACTGCGGTAGCCACCGTGCTCGCTGACAATCCCGTGGGCCATCTTGTCGAAGACCTGATCCTGCAAGGCGGAGTGGATGCTTCCCTGCTCAAGTGGGTTCCCTATGACGGCGTCGGCCGCAACGTGCGCAATGGACTCAATTTCACCGAACGCGGCTTTGGCCTGCGCGCCGCCGCCGGCTGCTCCGACCGCGGCCACACGGCCATCAGCCAGGTCGCGCCCGGCGATTTCGATTGGCCCGCAATCTTCGGAAAGCAAAACGGCGCGAAGTGGTTCCACACCGGAGGCATCTTCGCCGCGCTCTCGCCCTCCACGGCTGAAGTGGCCGCCGAAGCCATGGATGCCGCGCGCGCTACAGCCACGCCCATTTCGTACGACCTCAATTTTCGCGATTCGCTGTGGAAGTCGATCGGCGGCAAAGCCAGGGCGCAGGAGGTCAATCGCGAGCTCGTCCGCAAAGTCGACCTGCTGCTCGGCAACGAAGAGGATTTTTCCGCCATGCTGGGCGTCCATCCCCAAGGGGTCGCCGAGGATTTTACCGAACTGCCGATTTCCGCATACGAAGAGATGCTGCGCGAAGTGGCCACTGCCTACCCCAACCTCAAGCTCGTCGCCAGCACGCTGCGCACCGCTCACACTGCCACGCGCAATTCCTGGGGCGCCATCGCGCTCTACCAGGACCAGATCGTGCACGTACCGCAGCGAGACATCGAAATTTTCGATCGCGTGGGCGGCGGCGACAGCTTTGCCTCCGGCCTCATCTATGGCTTTCTCGCCGGCAAGCCCATCGAATATGCCGTCCGCTGCGGCGTAGCCCACGGCGCGCTCGCCATGAGCACTCCCGGCGACACCAGCATGGCAACCCTCGCCGAAGTAGAACGCGCCATGAAAGGCGGCAGCGCAAGAATCGCGCGGTAGACCAGCTTTTAGCTCTTAGCAGCCTGTGGTGGAAGTCTGGTTTTGAAAGGGCACGACTTTAGTCGTGCCGCAAGGGCCGCAGAATCTTTCGGGCTTTAGCCCCTGAGGGATGGGTTTCCCGAAATATCGACTTTTGCCACGGGCTGTTAGCCATTTGCTATGAGTTGTGTCATTGCCGGGTCGACTGTCTTGCGCAATTGACGCAAATAGCTAGAAGCTAAGAGCTGGAGGCGTTACGGCCACCGTTTCAGAGGAGAGAACCATGCCGGAAACAACTCAGGAGATTATCGAACGCGTCGGCCTCATTCCCGTCCTCCGCGCCAAAAATACCCGGCAAGCCCTCGCCGCAGTCCAGGCCATGATTGCCGGTGGCGTCACTGTAGTCGAAGTCACCATGACCTGCCCCGATGCCGAAGAAATCCTGCGAACCCTGAAGCAGGAGTACGGCCCCAGACTGCTCCTGGGCTCCGGCACCGTCACTACCGCGAAAGAGGCTGAAGCCACTATCGAAGCTGGCGCGGAATTCGTGGTCAGCCCCAGCCTCCATCCCGAGGTCATCGCCGCCACAAAGGCCGCCGGCAAGCTCAGCATTCCCGGCGCGCTTACGCCTACTGAGGTCATTACCGCGCATCGTGCCGGCGCAGACTACGTAAAAATTTTTCCCTGCTCCGCCATGGGCGGCGCGCCTTATCTCAAGGCCCTGCTTGCGCCCTTCCCATTCCTCAAGCTCATTCCCACCGGTGGGGTCACCGTCCAGACTGCCGAAAGCTTCCTCAAAGCGGGAGCCCGCGCGCTGGGTGTCGGCAGCGACTTGGTCAACCTGACCGCCATCGACACAGGCAGGCCCGAAATCATTACCGAAGCCGCCATCGCCTACCTGCAGGTATTCGCGAAAGCCCGTGCGCAATGACGTGGGGAGCGTTCTGAGGAAGGCTCGGCCCGCATTTTCTTTCGCCCCTCCCGCATCGCAAAACGCCCCCGCTGCGGCTTGAGCCAGGTCAAGGGGGCGTATGCTATTCTCAGCGTCGAGAGTTCCATTTTCGGAGAAAGATCAAGATGGCATACGTAATTGCAGAACCCTGTATCGGCACCAAAGACACCGCCTGCGTGGACGCGTGTCCCGTCGATTGCATCCACCCCAAGAAGGATGAGGCCGACCACGCCGATGCCGATCAGCTCTTCATCGATCCGGTCGAGTGCATCGACTGCGGCGCCTGTGTTCCGGCCTGCCCGGTTTCGGCCATCTTCGCGGCCGACGACCTGCCCGAAAAATGGGCCAGCTACACAGAAAAGAACGCCGCCCACTTCGGCCGCTAAGCCGCGCCGCGCGCCACCCTCACTCCAGCTGTATCCAACGCGCATCCTGCCCCGCGGGATGCGCGTCGCTGTCTGAGGGAGACCGGCGCCGCCGCAGATGCGATGATGGAACGCGATGCCCGTCCTGACCTCAGAAGCCGTAGTCCTGCGCACCTGGCCCGTGCAGGAAGCCGACCTCATCGTCAGCTTCTTCACGCGCGACTACGGCAAGCTCCGCGGAGTGGCCAAATCCGCCCTCAAAAGCCGCAAGCGTTTCGGCGGCGCTCTCGAACCCATGACCCTGGCCCGCGCCTGGTTCGCCGAGAAGCCCAAACAGGACCTGGTCCGCCTCGATCAGCTCGAAATCCTCCGCTCCCCCCTCGCACTGCCCATCGATCCCGTCCGCCTCGGCGTGCTCAGCTTCTTCGCCGAAGTCCTCGACGAGGCGCTCCCCGAGCACGACCCCCACGAAACCATCTTCCGCCTGCTCGTCTCGGTGCTCGAACAGACCACCATCGAGCAGCCCTGGATGCCCCTCACCTACTTTTCCCTCTGGATGACGCGCCTCATGGGCTTGCTTCCCGAGCTCGCCCGATGCACCGTCTGCGGCGAGGCACTCCAGCCTGGCGAAGTGCACTTTAATAATTATGCCGACGGCCTCTTCTGCGCTGTCCACCGCCACCCCAACGACAGCCTGCTCGCACCCGATTCATGGCAACTGGCCATGCGCATGTTGCGCTCTCCCATCAGCGCCTTCGCCGCCGACCCATGGCCACGCCGTCGCGGGCAGGACCTCCGCCGCTTCACGCAGCAAGCCCTCGAACGCCACCTCGAACGCAAACTCCGCTCCGCCGAAGCGCTGAACCGGCTGGGAGGGTAGACGCTCCATTGCCGGATGTCTCGTGAGACCTGAATGGCGTAAAATCAGGAAATGCCTAGCCCGCAGCGAATGACGGCCATTATTGAGCGCGAAGACGACGGCTTTGTCGCCTTGTGTCCCGAGCTCGATATTGCGAGCCAGGGCTCAACCATAGAGGAGGCGCGCGCCAATCTCGTTGAAGCCTTGACCCTCTTTTTCGAGACCGCCTCTTCCTCTGAGATTGCGTTGCGGCTGCACAGCGAGGTATTCGTCACTCAGGTCGAGGTGCCCGTTGGGTAAACTGCGGGTCCTATCCGGATCCGAAGTCTCAAACATTCTCCAACAGCACGGTTTTAATGCTGTGCGCCAGCGCGGCAGTCATCGAATCATGCAGTTGCAAAAGGAGGGGACCACTGTCACCGTCCCCGTGCCCCTCCACGATCCCCTTAGGCGCGGCACCCTCCTCAGCATCATTCGCCAATCAGGCCTGGCTAAATCGCTGTTTGAATGCGAATAGTCTGTACCGTTCGGGAACTCGAGTCGAAGACGCGAATCAAGGCGCTGGGGCGGCTGTGAGCGCTCAACCGGCTGATAAAATCTTCGTTGAGTCCCGTTGAAAGAGAGTCCTGTGCCTTCATCTCCAGCCTCAACCACTCCGCTCACATTCCAGCAGCTCCTCTTTCGCCTGCAAAGCTTCTGGGCCGATCGCGGCTGCATCCTCCAGCAGCCCTACGATGTCGAAGTGGGCGCCGGCACCATGTCCCCTGAAACCTTCCTTCGCGTCCTTGGGCCCAAGCCTTACCGTGTCGGTTACGCCCAACCCTCGCGCCGCCCCGCCGACGGCCGCTACGGCGAAAACCCCAATCGCCTGTTCAAACACACCCAGTTCCAGCTCATCCTCAAACCGCCGCCGGTTAACGTGCAGGAACTCTATCTCCAATCCCTCGAATTCATTGGCATTGACCTGCTCAAGCATGACTTGAAGTTTGAAGAGGACAACTGGGAGTGGCCGGCCGGGGGCGCATGGGGTGTCGGTTGGCAGGTCATGCTCGACGGCCTTGAAATCACCCAGTTCACTTACTTCCAGCAATGTGGCGGCCTCGACCTCGACCCCATCTGCGCCGAGCTCACCTACGGCCTGGAACGCATTGCCGCATTCATCCAGGACGTCGACTCCATCTACGACATCGTCTGGGCCCGCGACCCCGACACCGGCACGCCAGTCACCTACGGCGATGTGCGGCTCGCCGAAGAACTCCAGTTCTCCGTCTACAACTTCGAATACGCCGACGTCCCCCGCCTATGGGACCACTTCAACTCCTACGAAGCCGAAGCCCGCGCCCTCCTCGACCAGGCCAACACGCTCCTCGCCAGCGAGCAAGCCAACCCCGCCGACAAGCGCCGATTCCCGCTCCTGCCCACGTATGAACTGGCGCTGAAGTGTTCCAACCTGTTCAATCTTCTGGATGCCCGCGGCGCCATCAGCGTCACCGAGCGCGTCGGCGTCATGGCCCGCATCCGCAACCTTGCCGTAGGCGTCGCCAAAGCCTACGCGTTGCAGCAAGCTGCTTGAATCGCGCAATGAAGCTCCTGATCAAACTCGCTTGCGTGGGCTTGGCCGTCGTTGCCGCCGCGCCATCCGACGCACAGATCGTTCGATATGGGAATTGCGCGATCGATTTCGAGTTAATGAACCTGCCCGACTGCGCTATTTCGACGCGCGAGAACCGCTTATACATCGACAAACAATTTGCAGATGACGTCTTTTCCGGAAGGGACACCGGGATCGCAGCTCATGCTGTTCGTGTTGGCAAGTATCGCCTGGCATGGACGCACCTTCCCGCAGCGGGTTGGGCATACTTCGACCCAACAGGCTTGGTTGTCGTTCAGAATGTGGCGATGATGGACAACGGGGCAAGCGATTTTCATCTAGGACTGGTTCGAGTCACAGCAGAAGACAAGTGGGGGCTGGCAGACCTTCGCGGCAAGATGATCACATCCTTGAGGTACGACGGAATCCTGGAATATCAGACGAGGCGCGGCTGGCTAGCGTGCGAGGGATGTAGAACGGTCCATCAAGGCGAGTACTCCTGGTTCACGGGAGGAAAGTGGGTGTGGCTTGGTCCCAAAGGGACTGTCGTGAGCAAAGCCGCTGATCCAACAATCAAGAAGACTCCCTGAGATTCAACCAGAAAGCAATCAAATATGCCAGATTTTCTCCTCGAACTCGGCCTCGAAGAAATACCTGCCCGCATGATCGCCTCCGCAGAGGCTGAACTGGGCCGCCGCCTCACCGATCTGCTCACTCGCGAGCGCCTGCTCGCCGAAGGCGCGAACATCACCACCTACTCCACGCCGCGCCGCCTCGCTGTCCTTGCCCAGGGAGTTCTCCCCGCCCAGGCCGACACCGAAGAACAGCTCACCGGTCCATCGTGGAAGATCGCGTTCAAGGACGGTTCTCCCACTCCCGCCACCGAAGCTTTCGCCAAAAAAGCCGGCGTGCCGGTTTCCGCGCTTGTAAAGGTGACTACGGCAAAAGGCGACTACATCAGCGCCACCGTTCGCCGCACCGGCCGCACCGCCGCCGAAATCCTCACCGCCGATCTGCCCAAAGAAGTCCTGGCTCTCTACTGGGCCAAGAACATGTACTGGCGCGCCGGCAAGCCCGAGCGTTTCGTGCGCCCCGTCCGCTGGCTGGTCGCCCTTCTCGATTCCACCATCGTTTCCCTGGAGATCGCCGGAATCACCGCCGGCAATTCCAGCCGCGGCCATCGCATCCTCCACGGCGAAACATCCGTCCCCATCGCCTCCGCAACCGACTATGCCGCGGCTCTTCGCCAGGCCAAGGTAGTGGTCGATGCTGCCGAGCGCCGCCACATCATCCGCAAAGCGCTCGACAAGGAAACCCGCACCGTCCCCGGCGTCCGCTGGCGCGAGGACGAACCTCTCGTAGAAACCGTCGTCCATCTCACCGAGTGGCCCAGCGTCCTTCTCGGCACGTTCGAACCCGAATACCTCACCCTCCCCGAAGAAGTCCTGGTCACCGTCATGCGCGACCACCAGAAGTACTTCGCCGTCGAGGACGCCAACGGCAAACTTGCCCCCCACTTTCTCGCCGTCCTCAACACCGAGGTCGATGAAGAAGGCCGCGACCTCATCCGCCACGGGAACGCGCGCGTACTGCGGGCCCGGTTCAAGGACGCCCGCTTCTTCTGGGACTTCGATCAGAAAACTCCGCTCAAAGACCGCGTCGAAAGCCTCAAATCCGTCACCTTCCAGAAAGAACTCGGCAGCTACTACTGGAAGACTGAGCAGAACGAGCAAATCGCAAAAAAGCTCTTCGACCTTTATGAAAAGGCATCTCCAAACCCGACAGAAAACACTCTGATCTCTAACGCGTTACAATCCGCGGTACGACTCGCCAAAACCGACCTCACCACCGAGTTAGTGAAGGAATTTACCGAGTTACAGGGAGTCATCGGCGGCCTCTACGCCCGCGCCCAGGGTTTGGGAGATAGAGTCGCACAAGCCATCTACGATCAGTACACGCCGGCCGCAACCGACGACCCCATCCCTCTGACCCGCGAAGGCCAACTCCTCGGCTTAGCCGACCGCATCCAGACAATCACGGCCATGTTCGGCATCGGCAACGCTCCCACCGGTTCCAAGGACCCTTTCGCGCTCCGGCGCGCGGCTAACAGCATCATCAAGATCCTTGCCGAATCGGATCTTCCTCTGGGACTGACCAGCGTGTTGAACGCCGCCGCGACGAAAGAAGCGAGCCGTCAGCAGCTCAATGACTTCTTCCGCGAGCGCCTCCAGTTCTACCTAAGAGATGTTCGCAACTTCGCTTACGACGTAGTCAACGCGGTGCTCGCCGCCGGCGCAGACGACGTCCGTGACGCCATCGCCCGCGCCGAAGCGCTCACCGCGATCCGCGGGTCGGAAGACTTCACCGCTGTCTCCGCCGCTTTCAAACGCATCAAGAACATCCTCCGCCAGGCAGAAGAAAAGAACTTCGCCGTCGGCTCGCCTGGGGCGGTGAAGCTCGCGCCGGAAGCGCAGCAACTCTTCGACGCCGCAGCCATCCTCGCGTCCCGTGTGGCCGCCCTCCGCCACCAGCGCGCCTACGAACCGGCTCTCAGTGAAATCGCCACGCTGCGCCCCGTTGTCGATACGTTCTTCGACAAGGTCATGGTCCTCGATCCCGACCCGCAAATCCGCGGCGCCAACCTTGGCCTCATCGAGGAAGTTCTACGAAGCTTCAGCACCATTGCCGACTTCAGCGAGATCGTGACATCTTAGCGTCGTTTAGTACGACAGCCCAATACCAACTCGTGGTTCAATTCGACGCTGCGGATTCGGGGGGAGTTTCAAGAGGCTGAGTAGCGCGGTCTAGGCGCTTTGGGTCGCGCCCTCGGGTGCTGTCAAGTCAGGCTGGGGCGGGCGTTCGCTCACTCTGGCCACCATTGCCAACAGATCATTCGGATGCACGGGCTTCATCAGAAAATCAAAGGTACCCCTGCGCGCGAGCTGCCTCAAGAAGGTCGGACGAGCCAACCTGGCCGGGAATCAGGAGAATCTTGCATGAGGGGCATCGCTGCTTGATTTCCATCGCCATATCGACGCCACACATCCTGGGCATAACCGCATCGCGGATGACGAACTCAGAAGACCAATCCATGCAGGCGCTCAGAGCGCTTTCAGTGTCATAAAGTGCCCGCGCCTCGTAACCGGATTTGCCGAGAATGGCACTCATCGTGTCCGCGATGACAACTTCGTCGTCCCCCACCAGGATTCGGCTCATGATTTGGCTCCCTTGGCTGACGCGATCTCGCGACGGCGTTCCGACGACGGCGCCGCTGACAAGAGTTCTGTTTCCGGCGGAGGCTCTGGAAGCTCGATCTCATCAAACGGCCGTGCAATCCGTAGAACTTCAACCAGGGGAACAACTTCGAATTGAGTAACTTTTTTCAATGCTTCACCTGCCTGAAGAGTAGGCGCAAACGTCTGATACGGGGAGTTTTTCTTTATTTGAGATTAAGGGAGATGTTGGGAGATGTTTGCTTTTAATTGAGCGCATTTTTGTTGCAGTATCCGAACCCAGAGAGTATGTTTAGTGGTACGTTAGCAGCGAAGCGAAATACGTTAGCGTTAGCGTACCCGAGCTTTTCTGAAAGTTTAATGGCTTGTTAGCGGCAACTTTTGCAGAATCAAGGAAGTAACCACTATGCCGGATCCACGGAATCGGATGTTCAACATCACCGCGCGGGAGAACGTCCCCACGGGGCGTCACGGTAAACACAGAGATATCGTGTCCCAGATACTGGGCGACCTGTCTGGGCTACCGATGGGACAAGCTCTGAAGATTCCGCTCATCGAGTTGCCGGACACGAAAGTCAATATCCGCTCCGCTCTCAGTCGCGCCAGCCGCAAGGAAGCAAAATCGGTGGCCACGGCAGCAGACGACGATTACCTCTATGTCTGGAACTCCTGAACCAGCCCTGATTTCCTGAGGCCGGGTGCCGCATAGCCTGCGGGGGCCACAGAGTCTGCCCCTGAGCCTGTCGAATGGGTCCCTCGTCCGCCGCGGCGGAGGGACCTGGGATGGTCTACCCCCCCCGACTAGCCCAAGTTCCCCCCAGTCCCATACAATCTATCCAGTAGATTACGTAAAAAAGGCCCTCGTTCGATGGGGCTTCTATTCCCCAAACCATCGAAAGGAGCGCTCATGCGCCTCTATTCCCCCTATATCTATCGTCAGCTCCTGCTGTTCGTCGCCTTCACCCTTGCTCTGCCGTTCGTTGCGCATGCCCAAACCCTTCATCACATCAAGACCGTCTGGGTCATCGTGATGGAGAACCACAACTGGACCGGCGACGGCTCCCTCGACATTGCCAACAATCCCGACGCGCCCTACATCAACTACACGCTCATCCCCATGGCGTCCTACGCCCGCGACTACAACAACCCGCCCGGCGTACACCCCAGCCTCCCCAATTACATTTGGCTCGAGGCCGGCGCATCCCTCGGCACCAAGGGCTACGACGGCACGCCGTACCAGTTTCCTCAATCCACCACCAACCACCTCACCACACTGCTTGAAAAGGCCGGCATCTCCTGGCGCGCCTACGAAGAGAACATCACCGGAACAACCTGCCCCCTCACATCCGAAGGGTCGCTCGATCCCAACGGCAACCGCCTCTATCAGCCCCGGCACGACCCCTTCGTCTACTTCGAAGACCAGACCAACAACCTCAGTTCCAGCTCCTCCAAGTGCATCAGCCACATCCGGCCGTTCTCGCAGCTCGACACCGACCTCGCCAACAACACCGTGGCGCGCTACAACTTCATCACGCCCAACCTCTGCGACGACATGCACGATAGCTGCGACGGCAACGCCATAGCGCACGGCGACACGTGGCTCAAGGATCACCTCCCCGCGATCCTCAACTCCACCGCCTACCGCACCGGCGGCGCCATCTTCATCACCTGGGATGAAGCAGCAAAGGGCGATGGCCCCGTGCCCATGATCGTCCTCTCGCCGTTTGGCAAGGGCAATCACTACTCCAACAGCACTTACTACACCCACAGCTCCACGCTGCGTACCATGCAGGAGATATTCGGCGTCTATCCCTACATCCGGTACGCCGCCGACGCCCACGATCTCAGCGACCTCTTCTTGGTCTTCCCATAAGCGTGAACTGCGCAAGAAAAAGTGATCCCCAACCCAGGGCGCGCCCGGCAAATCACCGGGCGCGCCGTTGTTTTTCACCGGCTGCAGTTGCGCATCATTCCCTCCCATCATCCAAGATTGCTGGAAGTGCAGCATGCTCTCCGCGCACGCATATTTCGGCGAGGTTTGGATCACCCGACTCATCCTCCAGCGAGGAATGGCGGCCATTTACCTCGTCGCCTTCCTCACCGTGGTGCAGCAGTTCAAACCGCTCCTCGGCGAACACGGCCTGCTGCCGGTTCCAGATCTCCTCAAGCGCGTCCGCTTTCGCGAAGTTCCCAGCATCTTCTGCTGGCGCTACTCCGATCGCCTTCTCGACGTCGTCGGCTGGACCGGCCTGATCCTTTCGCTCTGCGCTCTCTTCGGCCTCACCGAAGCCGGCCCCCTCTGGCTCTCCATGTCCGCCTGGCTGGTGCTCTATGTCCTCTATCTCTCCATCGTCAATGTCGGTCAGACCTTCTTCGCCTTCGGCTGGGAATCCATGCTGCTCGAGGCCGGCTTCTTCACCGCCTTCCTCGGACCCACGCACATGCGGCCCTCCATCCTCCCCATCCTCATCCTGCGCTGGATGCTCTTTCGCACCGAGATGGGCGCGGGCCTCATCAAGCTGCGCCACGATGCCTGCTGGCGCGACCTCACTTGCCTCTTCTATCACTACGAAACCCAGCCTCTGCCCAACCCGCTCAGTTGGTACTTCCACCGCATCCCGCGCCCCATGCACCGCTTCTCCGCGCTGGCCAGCCATTTCGTGCAGGTGATCGCCCCGTTCGCCTTGTTCGCGCCGCAGCCCATCGCCTCCATTGCCACCGGCCTCATCCTCTTCCACCAACTGGTGCTCATCGTCAGCGGCAATTATTCCTGGCTCAACTGGATCACCGTCGTCCTCGGCTTCTCCGCATTCAGCGACCGCATCCTCGCAGTCGTGCTTCCATTGACCGTGCCCGCGCTCGTGCCCCTGCCACTGGTCTTCCACATTCTGCTCTATGTGATTACAGCCGGCGCCGCGCTGCTCAGCATCCTGCCGGTCCTCAACCTCTTCTCCGCAAACCAGGCGATGAACTACAGCTATAACCACTTTCACCTGGTCAATACTTACGGCGCGTTTGGAAACGTGGGCAAGGAGCGCTACGAAATCGTGATCGAAGGCGCCAGCGACCGCGTCCTTACGCCTCAAACGCAATGGCGCGAGTACGGATTCAAGGGCAAGCCCGGCGACCCCATGCGCATGCCTCCGCAGGTCGCCCCCTACCACCTGCGCCTCGACTGGCTCATCTGGTTCCTGCCCTTTTCCGTCGCGGTAACCGGCGGAGGAATTCGCGTCTACGGCCACCAGCTCTGGTTCCTCCGCTTCATCCAGAAGCTGCTCATCAACGATCCCGCAATCCTTCGCCGCATGCGCACCAATCCCTTCCCCGATCGGCCACCCGCACAGATTCGCGCGCTGTTCTACCAGTACCGTTTCACCACCCGCGAGGAGAAACGCCAGACCGGCGCCTGGTGGATACGCACCGTCCTCGGCACCTACCTCCCACCCATCTCACTCGAAACCCTCAAACAGCTCTGACCACTTCGACAATGGAATGCTTTCCTCGAAAAGATGCCGCGAACTTGCTAACTTGCTACGTCGCGAAGCGACGCCAACTTGCTGCATCTGTGTCAAAACCAAATTCCGAGACCAGAAGCATTTTTTCCTCGAAAAGATGTCGCGAACTTGCTAACTTGCTACGTCGCGAAGCGACGCCAACTTGCTGCATCTGTGTCAAAACCAAATTCCGAGACCAGAGGCATGCTTTCCTCGAAAAGATGCCGCGAACTTGCCAACTTGCTACGTCGCGATGCGACGCCAACTTGCTGCTTTTGTGTCAAAACCCAAACGGCTCCGATTCTCACGCAGACACATTAGACTAGCCCCTGAGGAATAGTTTTCCCGTCGTGTGCCTCGGTCATCGACTCTTTCAGCAACCTATTTAGCTCTCGCGCCCTCGCGGCACTCCAAAAAAAGATGAGCCGGGACGAATCCCAGCTCATCTCCTTCCGGCCTTCAGTTTTTTTTATCTATAAAGCCGGCTCCCGGCAGAGAGAACCAAGCCTACTGCCCCTGCGGCTTCTCGCCCTTATGGTGTCCGTGCCGCCGCTGCATCATCTCTTCGAACTGCTGTTTCTGCTGATCGTTCAACACCGCTTCAATCTTGCTTTTGCTGTCCTGATGGATCGCCTTCATCTTGGCTCGCCGATCCTCCTGGCTCAGCGACGTATCCGCCCGCAGCGATTGCATCTGCTGCTGCCTGTCCGCAAAAATCGGCTTGATCTGCGCCACCTGGTCCGCGCTCAGATTCAACTTCTTCCCCAGCCGCGCCGCCGCCTTGTCTGGATTCATGGGGTGACGCCGGCCCTCATGCCCCGAACCCGTCTGCCCCTGCGATGCCTGCGCCTGCGGTTCGCTCTGTGCCGGCGCCTGCGTCTGCGCCATCACCATTCCCGCCGAAAGCATTGCGCCCAGCACCATCGTCATCTTTATCGTATGCATATTCTTCCCATCCTCCGTGAGGACCAGCTTTCGACCCGCTGCATCCTCTTGTTTCAATCAGACCCTCCCTCACCCCACAAGTTGCGCCCACAGCTTAATCCCTACTCCCTACTCCCTAATCCCTGCTTGTTACACTTAAATCATCAGGAGCCCGCTCTCGTTTCATGGATAAATTCCTCATCACCGGCGGCCGTCCTCTCGTCGGCACCATCCACGTCTCCGGCGCCAAAAACTCCGCCCTCCCCTGCATGGCCGCCGCCATCCTCACCTCTGAAGACGTGATCCTCGAAAACGTTCCCCAGGTCCGCGACATCGACACCGAGCGCCGCCTGCTCGCCTCCATGGGCGCGGATGTCGAGCTATGGGACGACGGCGACACTCGCCGCACGCGCATCCGCTGCGACCATCTCTCCGACCCCGTCGCCAAGTACGAAATCGTCAAGACCATGCGCGCCAGCTCCCTGGTGCTCGGCCCGCTGGTCGCCCGCAACGGCCTTGCCCGCGTCGCCATGCCCGGCGGTTGCGCCATCGGCGGACGCCCCATCGACCTCCACCTCAAGGGCCTGGAGAAAATGGGCGCCCTCATCACCACCGAGCACGGATACATCCAGGCCCGCACCGACCGCCTCAAGGGCGCGCACATCGTCTTCGACAAAATCACCGTCACGGGCACTGAAGACCTGCTCATGGCCGCCGTCCTCGCCGACGGCGAAACCCTCATGGAAAACTGCGCTCGCGAGCCTGAGGTCGTCGACCTCGCCGCCCTCCTCACCGCCATGGGCGCAAAAATCCACGGCGCCGGCACCGGCGCCATCCGCGTTGAAGGCGTCTCCTCCCTCATGGGCGCGCGCCATCGCATCTACCCTGACCGCATTGAAGCCGGCACCTTCCTCGTCGCCGGAGCCATCACCGCCGGCGACCTCATCGTCTCCGACTGCAACACCGCCCACCTCGGCGCCATCATCGCCAAACTTCAGGAGGTCGGCGCCCGCATTGACACCCTCGGCCGCGATGCCGTCCGCGTCCGCGCCAGCGGTCCCCTCCGCGCCGCAGACATCTCCACCGAGGAGTACCCCGGCTTCCCCACCGACATGCAGGCCCAATACATGGCCCTCGCCACCCAGGCCGACGGCGTCTCCATGGTCAAGGAGAACATCTTCGAAAACCGCTTCATGCATGTGCAGGAGTTAGCGCGCATGGGCGCCAACATAAGAGTGGAAGGCCGCACCGCCACCGTCCAGGGTAAGTCGCGCCTCTCCGCCACAAGCGTAATGTGCAGCGACTTAAGAGCCTCAGCCTCATTAGTATTAGCCGCCTTAGTAGCTGACGGCCAATCCGTCTTAGACCGCGTCTACCACATAGACAGAGGTTATGAGCGCATAGAAGAAAAATTGCGCCGCGTCGGCGCCAAGATAGCCCGAGTCAGCAACGTGCCAGCCCCGCAAAGCGAAGAAGCGATGGCCGGCTAACTTCATTTCGATCTCATTGCGGCTTGTATCGGCAGGTGGCCCGGTCATCATTTTCCACATGCCTCCCAGTGCATCCTGGAAATCCGAGGCTGTGCCCCGTTCATCGCGCTTTTTGCGATGAGCGGGCGGGGGAGTTACCCGGTTCAGAGTATTCCACGCGCACTCCTGCCGGCAGTTGATTTCCCCGTCGGAACGACGTCCACTGCGATTCGATCTCTACGGTTCCTTGAATCCCCGTCGCGTAGTGCCGGAAGCTCGACCACATCCAATCTTCGGGCTTCTCAACCAGGCCACGCTTCACCGGATTGCGATGAATGTAACGGATCACCTCGGAACGCGCCTTCCTGCTGTAGACATTACTGTCGTAATAGCGATCCTGCCAGAACTTCTCACCCCCGCCTCTCAACTTGCGCGAGGTGATCTGCTTGAATGCTTTGAGAAACTGGGCCAAAATGACGCGCGGCGGTTCATTGACCAGCAGGTGAATATGCTCCGGCATCAGAACATAGGCGTACACGCGCGCCTGATGCCGTGCCCGCACCTGCTCCAGCACCGCCTCTACGGTCTCTTTGGCGCCCGGCAGGTCAAACAGCGTATAACGATGAAAACAACTGAATGTGACGAAATGCAGCGATTGCGCTCTTTGAAACCGCTTCAAGCCGCTCGGCATGAACCCATCTTAGCCCCACGCCGCCCGCTCATCGCAAAGAGCGCGATGAACGGGGCACAGACTCATCTCTCACTCAGAATCACTCTTGAGAGTCGATGACCGGGCCACCTGCCCGGTGAAGTGGTGCTATGTCCGTGCAGTCGCCGTTGGATATGAGCCCACAGCTAGCCGCCAATCACGACGCCAAGTCATTTCACCCAAGCGGGAATGTAAGGAAGCCCCAAAGTCGCACCTGATTGTAAGGTGTCAAAGTGCCCTGATCCGTGCATGTCGTAAAGCACGACGTTCATTGAACCGCCGACGCCAGCTGCATTCTTCCCCGTCCCTGTTCGCAAGTCCCCCCATACAATGATGGCGATAAATCTCCCTTCCTTCCCGATTGCAATCGCTCCAACGGGATGCAGTGTAAAGCTATCCAGCAAAGCCGTATGGTTACATTCTCTAAACGAAATCCGAGGAAGCGCAATCGAGCCGGACTTTGCTTCCATTCGTCTGCCGTAGAATCCTGTTCTGCCATCTGGAACGTCTCGGAAAGGAAAATCCTCCCCGAGAGATTTGTCCATACTGACCAAATCGGAGGCCCAATCGTACCCTGGACGCTCCACGCGCAAATTAATCACACCCTCATCGCTGCACGGCTTGGTGGTGTCCCGGAGCTCTTGGGCTGCTATGAATTTAGTCGCCATCAGCACCAAAGCCGCAAAATAGATGCAGACTCTCCAATACATGTACACCTCTCGCAATCATCAGTTGATGCTCAATGAGGGTTGAGCACTACCTTGTCGTTTTTGTCGGTTGCCGGTTCTTGATTCAGCACCCCGTTGGCTGACGAAACAGCTTGCTGAATGCTGTTGCCTGAGGCCATCGAATCCACAAACGCAGCGCCGGAGGACAAAAGTCCTGGGACGGATGTCTCGCGATCAGCCCCGGAATCAACTCCAACAAAATTATCTGCCCCAGAATACTGGCCAGACAGATGCGCGCTGTCGCAGCCAAAAATTGCGACAGTCCCTCCATTAACCTGTGGCATTTCTGCCGGAACGGCGTCCATCCCGGCAGGTGGCCCGGTCATCATTTTCCAAATGCCTCCCAGTGGCAGGTGGCCCGGTCATCATCTCCAAGGATGCCTGCCCATACATCGTAGAACTCCGAAGCTGTGGCAGGTGGCCCGGTCATCATTTTCCAAATGCCTCCCAGTGCATCCCAGAAACCGAGGCTGTGCCCCGTTCATCGCGCTTTTTGCGATGAGCGGGCGAAGACCGTCCCGCTAACGCCCCGCACCGCCCGCCGCGTATAACAGACAAAAGCCAGCCGCATCCCCAGGCGCGCCCTCCGTCTTCCCTACTCCATCGCAAGAGGTCACCCATGAGACTCGCCCGATTCATGTTGTTGTCCCTGCTGCTGTGCACGGCCGTCGGCGTGACGCTCCACGCGCAGCCGAGCCCACCGCCGACCCCGCCCTCTTCCCCCAACGCGACGGCTCCCACGACTTCGACTTCCTCATCGGCGACTGGAAGGCCCACGTGCGCCGCCTGCCCGACCGCCTCGATTACTCCAACACCTGGGTGGTGTACGACGGCATCTCAAACCACCACAAGCTCTTAGACACCAACGCCAACTTCGAGGAGTTCAACGTCACCAGCACCGACAAGAAACTCCACATCAAGGGGCAGACGCTCCGCATGTACAACCCCGCCACCCGCCAGTGGAGCATCTATCTCGTCGACCTGGACAACGGCACTCTCGACGTCCCGCCCGTCGTCGGCTCCTTCACTGGCCCCCGCGGCGAGTTCTACCACCAGGAGCAGTGGGCGAGCCGCACCATCCTGGTCCGCTATCCGCTATGTCTGGCTCGACCTAGGGCCCAAGTCGTCGCGCATGGAGCAATCCTTCTCCCCCGACGGCGGCAAAACCTGGGAAGTCAATTGGATTTGCGAGTTTAGCGCGCTAGAAAGCTCGTGAAAGTTGGGACACACGGGAACGGCCCCCGCACGCCTGTGACCACCGACACATCCGCCCGCCGCGCTTTCGGCGCACAATCGGACTCTCGACAGCCATGGCCTATCGTGCGCACCCCCGTCCCGCCTGCTCTACAACCACCGTCCATGAGCCACACAATGTTAACCATAAAATTAATAGGCATTTTTCTAGGTTTTCCACAGGACTGGTTCGCCTTGTATTTTCCAATACGTAGTTCATAATAAGCTACTTACTCAGTTTTATCGTAGGTCATGCATTTTCGCCATGAACCCGAACAAAAAGGGTAGAACAGGCGAATGAACAACCCTCCCCAGCAACCTAATCAAGCCCCATTCAATCACTGCCACATTACCAATAAGTAAACAGCGAAACCCGAAACCGGCGGGATGGCCCAGTAATCTCCATGGGAGACCCAGCAGACCCACGCACAGACGCGCCGTTTCCGGTGTCAGGATTCGCCGCGCGGTTTGTCGAACCCGGTGAACCCGTCGATCAAGTTCAGGTGCGATCAGAGCAGATAGGGCACCAGGGCAGCGGTCCGACGAGCATAGGTCCCATAGGTCTCGCCGAAGTGGGAGCGCATCCACTGCTCCTCCATGCGAAGCTTAAGCCACAGCGCGAAGAAGATCAGAACGAAAGCGATCAACCCCCGCACCTGGGCAACGGCAATCGCCATGCCCAGAAACCCGGCCAGAACGCCGGTGTAGATGGGGTGACGGACCACGGCATAGGGACCGGTGGTGATCAGTTCGTGGCTTTGCTTGATCGTGACGGAGCGGCTCCAGTTCCTGCCCAGGTGCTCGCGCGCCCACACCGCGAAAAGAATGCCGGCGATGGCGACGGCGGCTCCCAGCCAGAACGGCAAAAGACCAGACGGCCAGAGCGGACGGTAAAGCCAGGGCAGCGGCACGCGCGGTATCGACAGCAGCAGAATCGCGATCAGAAAGATGAAGACACGCAGGATGCGCGGGGCCAAGGGCTCGAGGCGCTGGGTGGTTTTGGTGTCGGCGGCCCTTATCTGCCAGTAGATAAGGAAGACGATCCAGACCACGGGAAAGAAAGACTCGTAAAACCAAAGCATGTGGACCTCCCGACACTGGAAACACTGCGTAGAGCGCGTGGCTCACCTCAGCTTCTCACGATCGGAACGCGCTTGCCACCCGCCTGCCTCCCAGACTGCTAATGACCCCGGCGACCCGCCCAAGCGCGATGGCTCCCGCGCTTTCGGCTTCCTCATCGGCACGTCAGCGCCAGCTTACGGCCAGGTGCCACCGCAGCTCCCGTGCGGCCGTCTTGCGCAGGACACGCTCATATTCCCGCAGTTCCGAAAGTACCTGTGGCGTTTCCGATCCGAGGGCGGTTGGCGCGTCCTCAAGAAATTCGATCAGAGCGCACACCGTAACCAGCCCGTTGGCGGGGTCGAACCATTGCGGATTGGGTAAATGCTGCATCCATTCGGGATTGCCGCCGCCCTGCTCCAGCAGCAGCGCCATCGAGTTCTCGTCAGCCGAAAAGAAGTCCAGCAGCGGCCTTGTTCCCAGCCGCTCCGCCAGGCGCTCCAGCGCGTCCTCATTGCGCGCTAAAGCATGACCATTCACGAAGATATCGAACCCTGGATCCTCGCCCTCTACGACAATATATAGACTCGTGGCCATCTTCCTCATCGCCTGCCGGAGGTGTCCCAGGCCCGGTGCGGTCCATGCCGCGCCGGCCGGTCCAGCCGTTCCTGAATCCCCGGTTCGCTGCCAGTCTATCGGCGATCCGCTCCCGCGGCCAGCCAAATCGAAGTGCCCCGCATCTTTGAGGTCACGGGTGCTCCACCGCCTACGGTACTAAAGGGCTACCCGCAGTAGCCCAAAAGATCGAGTACCTGTTGCCCCAAATGGGTCCTATAATGATTTCTCAAAGTCTCCGATAAAACAGATTAGGTGAGCCGGTCCGTAGAGCTTCGCCCAGGGGTGATCAATAAGTGGATTGGAGTAAGCTTCCAGATCTCGTAGCGGTGGGCCTTCTGGCCGGAGCGTTTGCCTCCGTTGCCCGCCAGAATCAGACTCCCGTCTCCGCAAACTGGCTTACCGGCTGGCTCCTCATCGTTTTCCATTTTTTTGCTTTCATGTGCGCACCGTTGCCGGCGCCCCTCGGGCCTCTCGGCAGTTTTCTCGGCGTGGTAACGCTGGTGTGCGCAGGCATTCTGTTCATGCGGGCATCGGTCCCGTATCGAAGCGAGAAGTCCAGCATATGGATGCTGGTGGTGCTGCTTGGCACTTACACCCTCTATATCTCCGTCCTCATGGCCGGCGCACCGCCCTGGGTTCTCAATGCCTGCGCGATTCTGCTGGGGGCCGCGCCTCTCGCCATCGGGTTGAGCAACGTGCGGCGATTCAGGCATTTCCTGCGCCTGGTTGCCATGGTGCTCCAGTGTGGACTGGCCGTGCTGCTGCTGGCGGTGCAGAACCGTCCCGACGGCGGCGACACCGCGCTGAACGCGATTCTGTTCACGATTTACCTGGGCGCAGCCATTCATTTCTGGTACCTGTACCGGCGCACCTCCGCCGGCGCCATCATCACGATTGTGGGTTTCTTTCTGTGGGCTAATGTGTTCACAGTAGAACCTGCGCTCGTAGCCTGGTTCCCACAAGTGCACCTCGAAAGCGAAGTCTGGAACCTGCCCAAGTATGTGGTGGCAGTGGGTATGATCCTGGTGCTGCTAGAGGACCAGATCGCGCACAACCGGCATCTCGCGTTACATGACGCGCTCACCGGACTTCCCAATCGCCGTCTGTTCCAGGACAGGCTGTCGAGCGCGCTGGAACGCGCGCGCCGCAGCGGCACCCAGACAGCTCTGCTGCTGCTCGATCTTGACCACTTCAAGCAGGTGAACGACACCATGGGGCACCATGTAGGCGATCTGCTGTTGCAGGAAGTGGCGCGCCTGTTCAGCGGCCGCGTACGCCGGTCCGACACTGTTGCCCGAACCGGAGGAGATGAGTTCACCGTCGTCCTCGAGGGGCCAACCACGCGACAGGAGGCTAAGCAAGTCGGCAGGTCGCTGCTTAATCTCCTCGAACAGCCACTCAGCCTTGAGGGCCGCCAGGTCCGCGTCGCCGCCAGCCTGGGCATCGCCCTCTTCCCCGACGATGCCGACGATATGGAATCTCTTTGCATCAAGGCCGACCTGCGCATGTATGACAACAAGCGCGCCCTGGGCCCGCATATCGCGCACGGGCCGCTGTCGGAGCCCAGCCTGGCGCATGCCGGCCGCCACGAAAGCGAGACGGCGCTCCTCTAAGCTCCATTCCGCCTCCTCCATCGATTTCGCTCTCCCGGCCTTATCCCCTGAGTTATTCTTCCCCCATGAAGACCATCTTGCGGACGCTGCTTTACCTGGCGCTCATCGTCTGGCTGGGCGCGGAAATCTTCTTCCCCGTAGTCGCGGCAGTCAGCTTCATGACCCAACCCGATACCCATCTGGCCGGCACTATTGTTGGTCATCTGTTGCGCATCCTGCATTCCATGGGACTGGTCTCGGGCATCGTTGCACTCGCGCTGCTGGCGCTGGCTCCAGCGTGGAACATCTACAAATCGCGCAGCGTCACGGCGCCCATGGTCCTTCTGGTGCTGATGCTGGCCGCGACAGCTTATTCGCAGTTTGCCATCATCCCCGCCATGGAACGCGACCGCGTCGCCGCCGGCGGCGCCATCAACACCATGGACACCACCAATCCGCTCACCCAGGACTTCAACAAACTCCACAACCGCAGCACCTTTGTTGAGGAAGCTGTGCTTCTTCTGGGCCTGATTACCGTGTTCCTGGTTGCCCGCGCGGAGACGGTCAGCGCACAACAGCCCCAATACGCCTCATCGGTACGCTAAGCATTTCCGCGCAAGTCGCGCTGCGGAGGTAGGCTTATGGGCCGTGAAGCCGAATGCACTTGCACGTGGGCCGGGATGTCCGCGCATGTCAAGGTTCTCATCGAGCCGCCGAATCTGATCCTTCGCCAAGGCATTCGCCGCCGGTTGCCGCTCGCAAACCTGCAGCAGGTTCGCGCAGAGGGCGACGAATTGCGGTTCTCCTTTCAGGGAGAAGACATATCCATCACGTTGGGCAACGCCATGGCGGCCAAGTGGGCTGCTGTTATCACGGCGCCGCCTCCAACACTGGCAAAGAAGCTCGGCATCACTGCCGATACGCCCATCCGCCTCATAGGCGTGGTGGATGACCGCGCGCTGGAACACGCGCTCTCCGTTGCGAAGCAGGTGAACAAGAGGCGGGGTGACCTTATCATTGCGCGCATTGATACTCGCGAGGATCTAGCCCATGCATTGAAGAGTTGCGCAGACGATCTGGCGCGCGGAATCCCCATCTGGTTTGTGTATCGGAAGGGCAGCGGACATGCGATAAGCGAAGGGGATGTGCGCGGGACAGCCCTCGCCGCAGGCATTGTAGATACCAAGGTGGCCGCCGTTTCTCCGTCGCTCACCGCGCTGCGCTTCGTCAAGCGGCGCACGACTTAATCCTCGGTGCTGCGGATCAGGATCGAACCGGTGTCGCGGCGCGCTCTCTCTGCCGCAATCCCGCTCTTGGCTGTCCTGTAGAATCGTAAGGGTCCTGAAGCGCGCTTTCACATTGCGCGGGGACCTCACAGGACACGCATGAAGACCGGCATTATCGGCCTGCCGCAGGTGGGCAAAACTTCGTTATTCAAGATTCTGACCAAAGCGAAACTGGAAGAGCGCGGTTATTCCAATCCGCGCGAAGCGCACATCGGCGTGGCTCGCGTGCCAGACCAACGGCTCGACAAACTCTCCGCGCTGTATTCCCCCAAAAAGACAACCTACGCCAGCGTGGAGTACGTCGACGTTGCGGCCATTGGCCAGGAGGCGCTGAAAGAGACCGCGTTTCTCACCAGCCTGCGTAACGTGGACGCGCTCATTCATGTGTTGCGGGCCTTCGAGGACGACTCGATTCCCCACGTTGGCGCTGTCGATCCGCTGCGCGATATCAAGAATGTGGACTTCGACCTCATGATCAGCGATCTCACGCAGATCGAAAAGCGCCTCGAACGCGTAGAAAAGGACCTGAAGAAGGGCCGCACCGGCGAGCTCGAACGCGAGCAGGCGCTGCTGCTGCGCTCCAAAGAAGCGCTGGAGCAGGAGAAGCCCCTCCGGGAACTGGACATGACGCCGGAAGAAAAGAAGCTCATCAAGGGCTTCATGTTTCTTTCGCAGAAGCCGATTCTCTATGCGCTGAACATCGGCGAAAGTGCAACTCTGGGCGACGATCTCGACCGCGCGGCCAGCCGTTTCAAGCTGGAAGAGGTGGCGCATCGCCCCAACGCCGGAGCGACCGCCATCTGCGGCAAGGTAGAAGCCGAACTGGCAGAGATGGACGACGCCGAGGCTGCCGACTTCCTGGCCAGCTACGGACTGCATGAGAGCGGCCTGGTGCGCCTCATTCGCAAGAGCTACGAGTTGCTGGGGCTCATCAGCTTCTTCACCGCAGGAGAAGATGAGTGCCGCGCCTGGACGATCCCCGTGGGATCGAAAGCGCCGCAGGGGGCGGGCGCCATTCACTCCGATCTCGAGCATCATTTCATCCGCGCGGAAACCATTCGCTGGGATGCACTGCTTGAGGCTGGTTCCGAAGCCAATGCGCGCGCTCGCGGAACGCTGCGCCTGGAAGGCAAGGAATATGTTGTCCAGGATGGCGATGTGATGCACATCCGGCACAGCGGATGAGCTACGGTCGTAGCCCTCAGCCTTCAGCTATCAGCCGTCAGTGGTTGGCTTCTCAGCCCTGGCTGTTAGAGTCAGGCAGAACCGGAATTGCAGCTGGGCTGTCACTCTGAGATGGCGGCTTGTTTCGCAGGACAACCGGGCTAAAACTGAAAGCCGATAGATAATAGCTGAGGGCTGAAAGCTCAGGGCTAACGGCTGAAAGCTGAGGGCTCTGGACACGAACGATGCTGAGACTCTCCATTCTCCTCGGCCTGCTTGCCGCGCTGGCCGATATCGCTGGCGGCCTGGTACTGGTTCGCGCGCGCGGCATCACGCGCTACCTGCGCTACTTTGTTGCGTTGGGCGCGGGCTTTCTCATGGCTACCGCAATACTGGAGATGACGCCCGAGAGCCTTCGCCTGAATCCGGTCATGGGACCTGTCTTTATCATGGCCGGGTATTGCGCACTGCATTTCCTTGAGCACACCATCAACGCGCACTTTCATTTTGGAGAAGAGACCCATCACCATGAGTTTGTCTCTCACCGCACCGGCAATGCGGTGCTGGGCGGCCTCAGTGTGCACGCGCTCTTCGACGGCGTCGCCATAGGGTCGGGTTTCGTGGTGTCGAATCATCTCGGATGGCTCATCTTTCTTGCCATCTTCCTCCACAAGGCGCCCGAGGGGTTCACCATGGCATCCGTCATGCTGGCCAGCGGCCGCAGCCGCCGGGCAGCGTTTTCAGCCGCGGTGGTACTGGCCATGGCCACACTGGCCGGCGTACTGGTGATCGAACTTGCGCCGCGCTGGCTGCCGTATGGTCTGCCTGTCTCCGCCGGCGTCGCTCTCTATGTGGGGGCCAGTGACCTGGTGCCGGAGGTCAATCGCGAGCCCGGCATTCGCATGGCCCTGGTGTTCTTTCTGGGTGTTGCGGGATTCCTGATCCTGCGCTCGCTGCTTCCCGCCCTCTAGTGTCCTGTCTCAGAAGTTCGCACCATAATTGCGCTGTCATCTTGAGTGCAGTTTGGCCGTCTTTTGGGCCAAACGCAGTCGAAAGATCTGCGGTTGTTCTTGAACGAACATTGGACAGCATCCGGATACAGCATCTCCGTATTCCATCTAATCCGCTGCAATCCTGGGCGGAGCGCGCAGGTCCCTGGCCCGCGACCGGTAGAGGTAACCCAGCAGCTGCAGGTATTGCAGGGCCACCTTCAGCCCTGCCTTGCTCCGCCCTGCCCGGCGTCTGCCGAACACAAAGGGAATCTCCCTGACTGAACGGATGCGGCCGCGCATGAGGATCTCCAGCAGCAGCTTGAAGCCCGCTGTACTGAAGACGATATTCTCCACGCAATGCCGGCGGACGATGAAGAAGCCCGATATGGGATCCTTCACGCGAATAGCGGCATTCTGCAGTGGCCGCGCCATCCAGATCGAGACAGCCGAGATCCATCGCCGCAGTGGATGGCCTCCCTGCATACCGGCGCGGCCGGCATAACGGCTCCCAATGGCAAGATCGCAGCCGCTGTGCATCGCGGCCAGCAGGTCCCGCAGCAACTCCGGTGGGTGCTGCAGATCGGCGTCCATCACTCCAAGAAGCGACGCGTCAGTGTGCTGCCAGCCGTGGAGGATTGCTCCGGCCAATCCGCGCTGGCCGTGCCGCACCAGCAGACGAACCCGCGCATCGTCCGCCGCCATTGACGCCACCAGCTGCTCCGTGCCGTCGCGGCTGTCATCGTCGACAACCAGAATTTCAAAGGAGACAGGCAGGCCGGCAAGAACCCCGCGGACCTCTTGCAGCAAAGCAGGGAGGCACTCTACTTCCCCCAGCGTCGGAATCACCAATGCAAGCTCGGTTTGCGATGCCATGGGCGGGCTGCTGGCCTCCGGAGAAAACCTGCACACATACAGACTAACAATCGACAGAGGTCTTCCGCCTGCCGGAGCCCGCTGCGCGTCTTCCCGCGCGCTTCCGTGCCGTAAATCGCCGTCTCCTGCCGCAAATTAGCATGAGAGTTGCTTCTTCAGCTTCCCCGTATCGAAGTTATGCGTCTCAGAACAGGCCGCGTCTCCGATAAAATAGATTCGAGCTAAGTCGATGATTAATCACAAAAAGGTCGTCGCTGTTCTGCCCGCTTACAACGCGGAAAAGACCCTGGCGAGAACGGTCGAAGAGATTCCGGCATCGGTGGACGAATGCATCCTTGTCGACGACCACAGCACCGACGAGACGGCCGCACTGGCGCGTAAGCTCGGGTTGCAAGTCCATATCCATCCGCGAAACCGCGGCTACGGCGGCAACCAGAAAACATGCTACGCGCAGGCACTCGAAGCCGGCGCCGATGTCGTGGTGATGCTGCACCCCGATTATCAGTATTCGCCTCTGCTGGTGGAACCGATGGCCAGCATGGTCGCCTTCGGTGTCTACGACATCGTACTCGGCTCGCGCATCATTGGCGGCGGTGCCCTGAAGGGCGGCATGCCGCTGTATAAGTACCTTGCCAACCGCGCGCTGACTCTCTTCGAAAACCTGCTCCTGGGCGTCAAACTGTCGGAGTACCATACCGGCTTTCGCGCCTACAGCCGCGAACTGCTCCTGTCGCTGCCGCTTCAATCCAATTCCGACGACTTCATCTTCGACAATCAGCTGCTCGCGCAGTGCATCTATCTGGGCGCCCGCATCGGCGAGCTCTCCTGCCCCACCCGCTACTTCCCTGAAGCCTCCTCTATCAACCTGCGCCGCAGTGCAATCTATGGCCTGGGTGTGTTGAAGACCACTCTCGACTGCGCCGCGGCCCGGGCCGGCTTCTATCACAAGCCTATTTTCGACTTTCCGCCGATTGAACTGGCTTCGCGCATCGAAAAGGCCGTAATCCCCGCCGCCGGACGCGACTCCTGAGCCGCTAAAATACTGTCAGGAACGCCACTTCTGCGGCGCCCCGGCGTCCAACGAATGTAGACTCTTGCTAGCCACAATGCGAACAAATCAGTTTGGAGCCAACCCGGTTGCGTAAACGCCTGTATTTGTCGGGCCTGATTCCTGTTGTTTTTTTCACCTGCGTGGGATTCCTCGTCATGGGGTATCATCCCGGTGCCGAGGATGATGGCGTTTATCTGGCTGCCGTAAAGTCCGCTGCCGCTCCCGCTCTTTATCCTCACGATGCGGCGTTCTTCAAACTGCAGATGCGCACCAGCGTTTTCGATACCTGGATGGCCCAGTTCGTGCACGCTACGGGCCTGTCCATCGCATGGTCGGAGTTTCTGTGGCAATGGGTGTCCCTGTTCCTGATGCTGCTGGCGTGCTGGCTGATCCTCTGCGAGTTGTTCGAGGAGAGACCGGCCCGGTGGGGTGGCCTGGCCATGCTGGCGGCCATGCTCACTATCCCCGTCGCCGGCACCGCACTCTACATCGCCGATCAGTACCTGCACCCGCGCAATCCAGCTACGGCTCTCATTCTGCTTGCCGTAGCGCGCGTCATCAAGGGCAAACGCTGGCAGGCTGTGCCGCTCCTCCTGCTGGCTTTTATCCTGCACCCGCTCATGGGTGCATTCGGCGTCTCCTTCTGCTTCGTGCTGACTCTCACGTTCTCTGAGCCTGTCCGGCAGCAGGTGCGCTCCTGGCGTGCACAATTTGTGACCGACGCAGAGCCCGAGACCGAAGCCGTCACACCTGTCGGCGCTCTGGTTCCGTTCGGGTGGCTCCTGAACAAGCCTTCCTCGACGTATCTCGACGCCATCCGCACCCGGCACTCCTACCTCCTCTTCCAGTGGACCTGGTACGAATGGCTTGGAGCGATCGGCCCTCTGGTGATTTTCTGGATCGTCGGCCGTGTCGCTCGCAAGCAGAATCAGACAAACCTCGCGCGATTCGCCTCGGCGATCCTGATTTACGCTGTATTTCACCAGCTGCTGGCGATGGTGCTCGTGGGTCCGCCCGCCTTTGTCGCATTCACTACATTGGAACCCATGCGCTATCTGCAACTGGTGTATGTATTCCTGGCGCTGATTGGCGGAGCCTACCTGGGAAAATGCCTCCTCAAGCAGCGGGCGTGGCGCTGGTGTGTCTTCCTGCTGGCTGCCAATGGGGGAATGTTCATCGCCCAGCGCCAGCTCTTCGCCTCCACGGAACACATCGAGATTCCTGGAAGGCCGTCCGGCAACGCGTGGCTTCAAGCCTTCGACTGGAGCCGCACCCACACCCCCGAGGACGCTTATTTCGCCATCGACCCCAACTACATGTCCGCTGCCGGAGAAGACAATCTGGGCTTCAGGGCACTCGCCGAGCGCAGCGTATTGGCCGATGCCGACAAAGATGCGGCCGTGGTGACCAAATCCCCCGAACTGGGCGAGGCCTGGACACGTCAGGTCCAGGCTACCGCGGGTTGGCAGCACTTCCAGCTTTCCGACTTCCAGCGTCTCAACCGAGAATTCGGTGTCGATTGGGTGCTGGTCTCTTACCCGGCTCCGGCCGGCCTCGCATGCTCCTGGCACAATCAGGCGCTGTCCGTCTGCCAGATTCCTGCCCCAGCGCAAGAAGCCAGGACGGACGGATTCTGATGCCGAATCCCGCCGCCCTCGGGGGCGCCGCGCAAGTCGCCGCCATTCCCGGCCGTCGTGTCCGTCTGCGCGCGCATTTCCGCATTCTCCGGCTCGATCACTCCATCAAGCAGGCCTTCATTGTTCCAGGGATTCTTCTCGGCATGGCTATCGCCGGGCAGCGGCTTGAAGCGCAGATGGCGCGGCGCATTGTGGTAGGCATGCTGGCCGCAACGCTGATAAGCAGCAGCAACTACGTCTTGAACGAGCTGCTGGACGCGCCGTTCGACCGTCTTCATCCCACCAAGAAGAATCGGCCCGCCGCCCGCGGCCAGGTTCATTGCGGATGGGGTTACGTGCAGTGGATCGTCGTAATGCTGGCCGGCATGGCACTCGCCGCAACCGTCTCCCGCGGCTTCGTGCTCAGCGCCATCGCCCTCTGGCTCATGGGCTGCGTCTACAACATCCCACCAGTGCGCAGCAAGGACCTGCCCTACATCGATGTTCTCAGCGAGTCCATCAATAACCCGCTGCGTTTTCTGCTCGGCTGGTACATGGTCACGGCGCTCATTCCGCCGCTGTCCCTGCTGCTCTCCTACTGGATGCTGGGAGCCTACTTCATGGCTCTCAAGCGCTTCAGCGAATACCGCCAGATCGGCGACCATGCCGTGGCCGCAAGCTATCGCAACTCGTTCCGCTATTACACCCAGGAGTCGCTGCTTAACTCGGTGGCATTCTATGCATCGGCGGCGATGCTCTTCTTCGGCGCGTTCATCATGCGATACCGCATGGAGCTCATCCTCGCCTTCCCCATCGTGGCTTGGCTCATGGCCATCTATTTCAGCATGTCGTTCCGGCCCGAGAGCCCCGTTCAGAACCCTGAAAAGCTTTACCGCGAGCCGCGCCTCATGGGCGTCCTTGCGCTGTGCATCATCGTGTTTACAGCGTTGCTCTTCATCAATATACCTTCGCTCCGCGATTATTTTCCCAAATCGCACCCCTGAGGGCCGCATCGCCTCCGCATCTCCCGCTGCTGTCATTTCCCTTCCGTGCCTGCCGATAGCAGGTGCAATCAGCCGCATTCTGTAAATCGATTCTCCAGACGCCCGCCATCCCCGCGCCGCTTTGCGCCAATGCGCCCGTATCAGCCACAATAGATAAGTTGCCATTGTTCTAAAAGGAATCGAGAGAGCGGCACTCCAGTGCTGCCGGCTTAATCCAGAAGCGATGCTGAACCTCACCCAGCGGTTGATCCTCGGATGTGCGCTCCTCGCCGGACTCACGGTGTGGCTGGGAGTGGCCGCGTACCACCCACTGACGATCGCGGGGCACTCCGCGCTGGCAGTTGCATTGCCGGTGATCGCCGTGGCCATTGCCGTGGCAACCATCTTGCTGGTTCTGTGGCCCATCCGCGCGGTCGCCCGGGCCACGCGGCGAATCGCCCAGGGCGATCTCGAGCACCACACTGAATACGTGGCTCATGACAGCTTTGGACTGCTCACCGCGGAGCTGAACAGGCTCGCCATCCGGCTGCGCGACCTGCGCGATTCAGAGGCCGGCCGCAGGCAGATGGAGTTCCAGCTCTCCGACGCCGTACTGCAGTCCATCTTCGAGCCCATTATCGTCACCGACGGCAAGGGACACCTGCTCAAGGTGAACCAGGCCGCGGCCGAGTTGCTGGGGGAGAGCGCCTCCGATCGCATGGCCCTCACCAATACGCCCGGCGGAGGCAAGATTCTCTCTGCCATTCGCGACGCAGTCGCCATGCAGAAGCCGGTGGCCGGCGAAGGCGAATCGGCGCTGCTGCCCATGCGCTTCGGCAAGGCCGACCGCAGCTTCCGCCTGCGCACCACGCCCATGCGCGACTCGGAGGGCCGTCTGCTCGGCACCGTCACAACGCTCGAAGACGTGACGTCACTACAGAACACCGACCGTTTCAAAACGCAGTTTATTGCCGTTGCCAGCCGCAAGCTGCGCGACCCGCTCCTGCAGGTGCAGCGCGGACTCTACGCGCTGGCGCACGGCTTTGCCGGCTCGCTGACAACATTGCAGTGCGATCTGGTGACCGCAGCCGTTGAAGATTCGCAAAAGCTCGACGACTTGATGGCCGATCTTATCGAGGTGTCCGAGATCGACGTGGGCAAGCGCGAAATGAAGCTCGAAAACCTGCGCCCGCTGGCGCTGCTCCGCGAAGCAGAAGGCCGTTACGCGGACCAGGCCGCGCAAAAGCACATCGACCTGAACGTCAGATGCTTCGCCGACCTGTCGCCAGTCCGCGCCGACCGCCGCGCGGTCCGCTCCATCTTCGATAACCTCCTTACCAACGCACTGCGGTTCACCCCGGCGGAAGGCCAGATCCTTCTGGCCGCCGAGGAAATTAAGGACTTTGTGCAGTTCATGGTGCGCGACTCCGGCCGCGGCATCGAAGCGGAGCGGCTGGCCAATATCTTCGATCGCTTCAACACATCGTCTGAGAGCAGCACCGGCATGGGGCTCGCGCTGGTGCGTCGCCTGGTGGAATCGCTTGGCGGACAGATCGCTGTGGAAAGCCGCCTCGGAAACGGCACCACTTTCCGCTTCACTCTTCCGGTGGCGGCCGTTGAAGCCCTGCAACATCCAGTCGAGGTGGGCTGACCATGGCGGAGATCAAGATCGAGCGCGCCTCCGATCGAGGCAAACTGCGCATCTACGTCGGCGCCGCACCCGGAGTGGGCAAGACTTACGACATGCTCGGCGATGCCTATCGCATGAAGCACCAGGACGGCATCGATGTGGTCATCGGATTTGTGGAGCCGCACGGCCGCCAGGAGACGGCGGAGCGGGTGCGCGACCTCGAAGTGATTCCGCAAAAGCTGATTCCCTATCGCGGCGTGGAATTCCGGGAGATGGACCTCGACGCCATCGTGGCACGCAAGCCGCACACCGTTCTGGTGGACGAACTGGCCCACACCAACGTGCCCGGCAGCCGTAACCGCAAGCGCTACGAGGATGTGCTGGAACTTCTCGACGCGGGCATCAACGTGATGACCGCCGTCAACATCCAGCACCTCGAAACGCTGAACGACACGGTGAACCGCTCCGCCAACACCACCGTCCGCGAAACCGTCCCCGACAATTTTTTCAAGCGCGCCGACGAAGTAGTGAACGTAGACGTGACGGTGAACGAGCTGCGCAACCGCCTGCGGCACGGCAAGATCTATGGGCCGGAAAAGGTGGAGTCCGCGCTCGCCAACTTCTTCCGCATCGGCAACCTGAATCTCCTCCGCGAGCTCGCCCTGCGCACGACTGCCGAGCAGGTTTCGAGCCGCGAAGCCGAGTACAGGCGCACGCAGGGGCTGGAACAGGCCGCCACGCCGGAAAAAGTCATGGTGTGTCTCAGCACGCGGCCCGGCACTGAACGCCTGATCCGCGTGGGTGCGCGTATCGCCGGCCGCCTCGCCACGCACTGGTATGCCGTCTACGTGTCGAAGCCCAACGAAAACAGCCACGCCGACTCGGACACCTTGCAACGCCTGGAAGAATACCAGCGCCTGTCCCGCGATCTCGGCGCCACGGTGGTCAACCTGGTGGACAAGAATGTTTCCGACGCGCTGATTCGCTTCGCTCAGCAGGAGACTATCTCGCACGTGGTGTTCGGCCAGTCCGCCCGCTCGCGCTGGGAGATCCTCCTGCGCGGCTCCACGCTCAACCGTTTTCTGGCTGAAGTCCGCGACGTCACCGTGCAGGTGGTCCCCACGCAAAAGCTTACGCGCGAAAAGCCGCGTGAGCGCTCCTGACTCTTCCGTTCACTTTGTCATCGAGATTTCAAATCCGATGCCGCTCTGGACGATCTCGACATGGCTGAAATCCGTCTGCGACACCATGGCCTCAAACTGCTCCCGCGTGTAGGCGCTGCGCAGCAAGAACGTGCGGAACACGACTTTGGTCACTAACCGATTGAAACCGCTAAGACCCATTGCGTCCACACCTGCGCTCAGTTCCTGCGGGGACGCGTCGCGCCTGAGATCGATGATCAGACCGCGGCCACCCGGCCTGAGCACACGGCACATTTCACGCAATGCCGGCACCGGTTGCGCGAAGTTCTTGAATGCCGCACGGCAGAGAAGGAAATCGAAGCCCGCGTTCTGCAGAGGCATCTTCGAAGCCGATCCCTGTACGAACAGCGCGCGCACGCCCGCCTCCTCCGCATTTTTCCGCGCAATCTTCACCATGGCATCGCTGAGGTCGAGACCCGTGATATCGTATGGTCCGAGCTTGGCAAGTTCGATGGAGAAGTAGCCCGGCCCCGGCGCCACCTCCAACACCCGGCTGCCTTTCGGAATTTCTCCGGCGATGCGCCGCGCCAGGTCGACGTAATCCTTGATCATTTCGGAAGTATTGGAGGCATACCACTTCGCCATTATTCCCGTGATTGGGCGATCGCGATGCGGCTTCGGCATAGTTGTCGTGGTCATGATTTTGCTCCTCTCTGTTTTTTGGGCACAGCTCTCCCGTGCCGCGAAACGCCCTCGTTTCGCAATCTGGTTCCAGCGTCAGTTGTGTTCGGGGTTTACTCACAGAAAACGCGCACCTTGGTCTTGTTGCCTTCCGCACCGTCCACATCGACGGTCAGGTCTTCAAGGTGATCGATTAATTCCTCGAGGTTTTCGGGCTTGATCTGCGACAGAGTGAGCGGCACGCCGTGCTTATTAAGCGCCTGGTCCAGCTGATCGTGCGCCTGCTGCGGGATGAGAGCCGCAAGCCGCACGCCGGCACGCAGCAGTTGCATCGGCACGCGCACATTCACGGTGGTCACTCCCTTCATGCCGGTCGAGGACTCGTCCGCCTCCACCAGCACCCGCAGGTACTTCGCGCGCGTCTTGACGGCGGCGCCATTGCTTGTCCGGCCCACAAATTCGCCCGCGACTGCGGTGGGACTCGGTTCCAGTGCGGCAATCAGCCGCTCCGCCTCGTCGGCCGTGATCTTGCCGGCGGCCAGCATCTCCAGTATTTGTCGACGACTCTCGTTCATATGGTTCCTCCCATCCCTCTCCTCAGCAGCGACGCTGCCGCGCTCGATGCTTCCCAACTTTGCCGCACCAGGCCGTGGACCAGATGATCCGCGCCATCCAACGACACATGCACGTGAAGCTGGACCACGCAGACGAGCAGGCACAAGGCCGCAATCCACCATGACTCGAACTTCTCATTCCAGGCTCGCAATAGCCGTTCGGCTTCGCCTGCCGAAATCCTTCCGGCTGCTACCAGCGCCAGAATCGTTCGCCTCTCGTTTTCCATGACAACCTCCACCGCAGCCAATGTCCCTTTGTCCCCATTTGCCAGCGTTGCCTGGCCCGTGCCCCTCCGCCTCTGCCGCTAGAGGATTCGTACAGTAATGTGTTTCCCTTCCGCCGTTACGCGTACGTCGATCCCGGGCAGGGCGCAGAGGGTCCGCCAAACCGCAGCGATGGCCCGGCCCAGGGGGTACCCGGCGCCCAGGCATACCGCCCACAAGACCACTAACGCCAGGAGAATCAGCGGCGAGAACAACAGCAGCACGATCCAAAGCAGGAACAGCGGAACGGGGAGCGTGGGACACCAGAAGTGCTCACTCTGAACCCGTACGATGGCAAGACTCGGTATCACGCTTTCGCCCTCCTTTTTTCCGTTCCGTTGCCTTGGTTACTTCAATGCCTCGAGCGCCTGGATCGCCTCGTCGGCCGAAATCTCGCCCCGGCCCAGCCGCTCCAGCACTTCCGCGCGCGAGGGCGACGGATTTGTTTCGACAAAGTCGAGCTGCCCGGCAATCCTGTGCAGCCGGGCCTTGATCGTGGGATAACTGACGCCAAATACCTGCTCCATCTCCTTGATGGAGCCGTGTGAGCGTACAAACGCGGTAATAAATACCTGATCTTCCAGGTTGAGCCGGGCCAGCTGCGGCAGGGTGAACTCGCCCTCGACGGCAATTCCCTTTTCAGGGATGCTGACCCGCTCGATCACCAAAGCCGAACCCTGGGCGATGCGGAGGAGTTCCTGCCACTCTGAAATCGGTTTTGGGTCGGAAGCCATTCCTTCGCACCTCTCATGAACCATCGATACGAGAACAATACTTAAGTTTGTTCCACAAATCAATACTAAACATTGATTTTATTGATTTCGATAAGACCACAGACAAAAGAAGACGGCTTTCGGGCCCCATTGGATTGATTTTTCTTATTTTCAGGACTTGGGTGCTCTAACTAGCCTCAGATTCGCCGGCTCTTGGCATCGGGATCGCGGGCCTGCGCCCCTCACCCATGTGATGGTGAACACATCTTCAGACCGCCCATTCCCGCATAATCGAATTCCTGATCTCATGGGCAAGTCCTCACATCCTCGCCCGGCAACTCGCAAATCTACAACCCAGTTCCCCTCAGATGTTAACCAGAAAATTAATATAGGCTTTTTCGAGTTTTCCACAGAAATGCGAAAAACGGAACGACCAGAAAATATTTTATAAAACCACTATAATGAAATAGATAGATGCGATATATGGCAAGCTCTTATTTTCGCCCTGAACCCCGAAGAAAAAGCAAAGATAGAGCGAATAAAAATCCGGCCCCCGTAACCCAAGTTTTACCATCGATTTATCGAAGTAGTAAACATGCTAAACCCTCGCGCGAACGACTATCCCCGGGCGCTCTTGAGACAGCGAACAGACGAAGGCGGCGCCCCCAGAGCGCCGCCTCGGCCTCCTGCACGATTCGGAATCAGTTCATTGCAGGTCCAGCACGATCACGTTGGAGGCTTCGGGTATGGTGTAGGGGGAGCCTGGAGCCTGTTTGATGCTGGTGGGCGTAACAGTGTAGACGTACAGCTGGGTGGGAGCCTTCGACTGGAACGGGGTCGAGCCCAGGGCATACAGGTGGTTGTACTTGTCCCAGCCGAACCAGGTGAATTGCTGGCTGGCATCCAGAACGCCGCTGTACTTTGTAATGGGATTGGCGCCATTGAAGTGGAAGATCTGCATCCCCTGGGGGCCGCCCACGGCCAGAAGATCGTGCGTCGGAGAGATGCTCATCGCCGTCACCTGAAGCTGGTTGGTCACCGTGGTCTCCGGCATGTTTTCCCAGGTGCTCGTGGTGGTCAGGTTGCCCTTGGAATCCGCGGTATAGCTGGCCAGGTAGTAGGGGCCGGTGATCCAGCCGTCGTCTCCGTCCTGGCTGTCGATGCGCTGCTCGGCCACGGCCAGATGATTCTGGTCGCTGGCCAGCATGCCGGCGCAAAAGCCGGCCGTGCCCGGTTCTCCCTCAGGCGCCTGGTTGTTCTGGCCGATGTACTGGATCGCTCCGTTGCTCTCCCGCTTATAGATATCGATCACCGACTGGTCCGACTCGTCTTCGGCACAGTAACTGTCATAGCCATAGATGTCATTGCCCAGAAAGTGGAGGCGTTCCATAGCGCCCTGCGTGGCGCCATCGAGATAGCCGCCGGAGTTACCCAGATACTGCAGATCGCCGTTCGACTCAACATGGAACGACAGGTAAGCGCCAACCCCG
>DASZLF010000035.1:0-5197 GCA_035552555.1 Occallatibacter sp. | reverse complement strand
GGAAAAGCCAGATTTTGCTGATGGGCGTTTGCGCGGGGGAGACTGAAGAACAACCGCAGATCCTTCGACTCCGCAGCGCAAAAGGCGCGCTGCTCCGCTCAGGATGACAGGACATTACTTGTGCAGTAATCAATAAAGCCCGAATGATTCTGCGGCGCTTACGGCACGACTAAAGTCGTGCCCTTTCAAAACCAGACTTCCACCACGGGCTGCTAAGGCAGCGAATTCCCTTTCGCTCCGCTCGTTTCGTCTCGGTTCTCACATCGAACCGTGACGGCGGGCACTCATCCAGATTTCGCATTCGGCTTAGGATCGACAAATCGCTCGCCGCATCGAGGCGTTATGTACAGCCGTACGCAAAACGGAAATGGAACCTACAAGCACGACGTCCTCCGCCCGAAGCATCTGGAAATGTTTTCCCGCGTTGGCGCGATCAGGGATAAATTCGGGCGGCAATCATTTCATCCGTGCCATATCGCGCAGATCGCGGGCCGCCGCCTCAAGAAACGTCTCCGTGCTGACGCCTTCCGGCTGTTCCAGGCCGGACTTGGCCCGGATCGCCCCGGCGATCCGCTCGGCAAGGGCCTGTCGCACTTCCAGCGGCATGTCCAGCCGCCGCGCAAAGAACCCCTCCAGAACCTCCAGGTCGGCGGTGGAGAGCCTGCCGATTCCCTCGGCAGGCAGCGCCACCAGCGTATGCGGCTCGCGCGCCGCAATCTGGGGCGTAAAACTGGCCGCGGTGAAGGTGCGCGACCCTGACTCGCCCCACAGGGGCGACTCCTGCTCCCGGTCCTGCACCACCAGCGTCCCCGCCGCCAGGTCGCCCAGACGCTGGTGCTGTTTGGTCAGGAACATGGTGACCACGCCCACGGCGTAGAACGACGGGATCTGGTCCACATAACGGATAAGGTTGCGCGCCATCGACTCGAATAGCCCGATAGGCCGTCCGGAGCGCTGAATCACCCGGATCCGGGCAATCTTCTTGCCCGGCGTACGCCCGTTCCAGAAGGCCTCGAACAGCGTGAAATAGCCCCAGTTGAAGAGAAAGATCAGGAAGATCGCAATCGCCACGACCCATTGATAGGAGAGCTTGTTGAAGGCCGCAATCGACGGAAGCAAAAGGCTAACCACCAAGATCAGCACCAACAGCGCCGCAAACCACAGCACCGTATCCACCAGCAGGGCGATAAACCGGCTGCCGATACCGGCCAGCGGCATTTCAATGGAAACCAGTTCCGGCGTTTCGATGCTAAGCTGATCTGAAACCGGATTCATGCCGCACATCCTCTCCAATCAATGGCTCGCCAAGCGCCGTCCCCACTGGGACCGGCTCCAGGCCCTGCTCGGCCAGGCCGACTCCACCGGGCTGGGCCGCCTTTCGCGTGCCGAGTTGCAGGAACTGGCTTTACTCTATCGCCAGGTGGCCGCCGACCTCTCCGTCCTCCGCCAGGATGCCACCGCGCGCACCTACGCTGCGCACGTCAATCAACTCCTCGCTCGCGCCCACCATATCATTTATTCAGGCCGAAAGACGAGCCTTCTCACCCTGTTCCGCTTTTTGCGCGACGAGTACCCCGTCATCTTTCGCCGCAATCTCGCCTACGTAGTGGCTTCGGTGGTCATTACCGTCGGCTGCGGACTGCTCGGGGTTCTCCTCACCAACACCCGCCCCGAGTTCATGCGCCATTTCATCGGGCCGGAGATGATCGCCACCATGGAGCGCCACGAGATGTGGACCCACTCCATCGTCGGCGTCGCTCCCCAGGCCACCAGCGCCATCATGACCAACAATCTTTCGGTCAGCTTCATGACTTTCGCCGGCGGCATCACCTTCGGATTCATCACGCTTTTCTCGCTCTTCAATAACGGAATGGAGCTGGGCGTCATCGCCGCCGCCTGCCACCATTACGGCATGTCGCTCAAGCTGTGGAGCTTCGTTGCCGCGCACGGCTCGCTGGAGTTGCCCTCCATCCTGATTGCCGGCGCTGCCGGCCTGCGCCTCGGCCACGCCATGCTGTTTCCCGCCGGCTATCGCTGGAAAGACTCGGTCGCCCGCGGCGGCATCGAAGCCACTCGCCTTGTCTCCGGCATCATTCCGCTGCTGGTGATCGCCGGCTGCCTGGAGGGCTTCTTCTCGCCCTCGCAAGCGCCGTCATGGCTCAAGTTCACGATCGGCGGCCTGCTTTTCACGCTGCTCAACCTGTGGCTCTTCCGGCCCGCCACGCCGCTTGACGCCACGGGGGCTTGAGAGGCTGCGGAAAAAGTCGGAATGGGGCGATTGTCGGGCGCAAAGCCCGCAGGGGCTAAACAGGCTGCGGAAAAAGTCGATATTGAAGGCGATTTTCAGGCGCAAAGCCCGCAGGGGCTGAAGCCCACAATCTTTTTGGGCCACATACGGCGCGACTAAAGTCGCGCCCCTACGCGGTCTGGCCTCCGCTAAGCGTTTTTCGCAGCCTGTAAAGCCCACGTCGTTATTAGCGGGTATTTGCGACACGACTGAAGTCGTGCCCTGACACAAAACAGGCCGTTGACGGCGTTTTTCCGCAGCCCGTTGAACAGTCGAGCCTCCCATTTCACCTGGCATCGATCGCACCCCGCTTGAGAACGATCACGAGTTCCGCTCGGCGAAAACGTGCTCAACTCGTTGCCGGCTGTAAAGCGAATGGAGTGCTGGCAACCGCGATCGCCGGGCGGTGAGCCTGTGCGAACCGAAATGCCGCTCGCGTTTCCGCCAGTTCGTCGCCAGATAACTCCAACCTGGGCGCACGAACCCGCGCTGAGCCGATGCCGGCTTCCTGCTCAACCTGCTTGATGAGCTGGATGAATTTCGGCACGGTGTCCATGCGCAACAGGGGCAGGAACCAGCGATAGAGTTCGAACGCCTCCCTGGTCTTGCCGGCTTGTGCCAGGTTGAACAGGTCCACGGATTCGCGCGGCAGCGCATTGACCAACCCCGCAACCCATCCCACCGCGCCTGCCGCGATGCCTTCGACGATTGCGTCATCGACACCGACTAGAACGTCCAGCCGGTCGCCGAGCAGTGCGCGAATGGCTGTTACGCGACGAACGTCCGTAGAAGATTCCTTCACGGCGGCAAAGTTCGAAAATTCTTGCGCCAGCTCTTCTATCTGCGCGGGCAGAAAATCTACCCCGTACGCAACCGGATTGTTGTACAGCATTCCGGGCAACGGCGTGGCCCCCAGAATCGCAGCGACATGCGCTTTGTTCTCCCGCCAGTCCCCGTTGTAGACGTAAGGCGGCAGGATCATGAGCCCCGAACAGCCGACGGCATGAGCAGACCCAGCCAACTCGACGGCCTCCGCGGTCGACAGCGCGGAGATGGACGCGACCACCGGCACAGCGCCATCCAACGCCGCCACTACAGTCTTGAGAATGCCGATCTTCTCCTCGAAGCGCAGCGTGGAAGCCTCTCCCAGAGAGCCCAGGCAAATGATCCCTGTACAACCGTTCTGCACCAGCCATTGCGCGTGCTGCGCGATTGCGGCGTGATTCACGCTGAAGTCCGGATGAAAGGCAGTGGTCATGGCTGGCAAAACGCCGGTCCAGTTCATAGCATCTCCCCAAGAGCGATTTCCTGTTCGCGCGGCTTTTAATCGAAACGAGACGGCAAGTAAGGGTTGGGCGAAATTGCGGGCGCGCAGTCAGTAAAAGAGGCGACAAGCAGTTCCGCAGTCGCGAGTGCATTCGTGATGCCCAGTCCCTCGTGTCCCGTGGCAAGCCAAAGCGTGGCATCGCCGGAAACAGGGCCGATGAGCGGCAGTTTGTCCGGAGTGGCGGCACGGAAGCCGGTCCAAACCCGCATCACATTCAGCGCGCCGATGGTGGGCAGGTAGAGCGCGGCGCGACGCAGCATGGCGGTCAGCATGGGCTGATCTATCGCGGTGTCCTCATTGCCATACTGACGCGACGAGCCAATGAGTATCTGCCCGGTTTGCCGCGGTTGCACATTGAAGGCCACCGAATCGCTGGTAAGCGAATGCGCGCTCTTCAGATATCCAAGTTCGACCAGTTGATGATGGACAAAGCCGGGGTAACGATCGGTGATGGCCAGGTGCCCCTTGCGCTTCTTCAGCGCGAGTCCTGGCGTGCACCGCGTGGCATCGGCCCCGGTCGCGTTCACCAGCCTCGGCGCGCGCAAACAGGTTCCGTCCTCGAGACGCGCTTCACCATTCGCCAGATGGGTGATGGCTTTCCCAAGCAGAAGGGATGCGCCAAGCGCCTCGGCTTGTCTGGCCAGGTGCAGCGCGACGACGGGTGGATAGACCACCGCATCCTCTTGCACCAGCAAACCGCCCGCAAGCCCCGAACGCAGGTTCGGCTCCATTGCGGCCAAATCTTCGCGCGAGAGCACGCGGCTGGGAACCTCGCGTGCTTCGAGATAAGCGTGTTTGCGTGCGGCCTCGGCCAACTCTGCCTCGTCGGCGGCCACCCAGATGGTTCCAGGAGTTTCGTATTCTGCATCGGCCGGCAATTCTGCTGAGAGCTTCTGCCACAACTGCTGCGAACGACGCGTAAGTGCAAATTGAGCTTCGGAGTCGTCCAGAACAACGATATGTCCCATGCCTGCGGCGGTGGCGCCGCAGCCCGGAAAATCGCGTTCGACCAGGGCCACGCGGAAGCCGGCCTGCGCGCAGAAGTACGCACATGCCGTGCCCACAATACCGCCGCCGGCTACGACGACATCGTAAGCTTGCGGCGCGGACCTGCTCATTCCGGTACTCCTCCCGCAGTATGCGAATCCAGCACATCCAAAGGATAAGGTATTTGCAAAGTCACCATAAATGTCCCCAAAGGCCAGGTAGAGGATCGCAAAATCGGCGCAGTCGCCCCTGACCGTGGAGCATCCACAGAGTCGATGGGAATAAACCGATTTATTGCGTTGCCCAGAGTCTTTTCGCTTATGTATAGTTCAACTCCAAGAGAAAGTTTCCGCGAATCGACAGCCTCGCGCTTTGGCGGCCAACCATCCGTGGCAACGGCCGCCGCTCGTCCTCGCTCCGCGCCAATCTCCTGGGAGTTGCCATGAATATCGTCGGTCACTGCTGTCCGGCTATAAGTTAAACAGATTCAGTTGGTTGTCGGGGCAGGGTAAATCGAGTTGGGAGTCGACGCTCTGAAGTGCCCGTAAAATGGGGGTTTTCTCGAAGAGGGTAAGACTGAGGACCTGTAGGATTTG
>DASZLF010000034.1:0-2973 GCA_035552555.1 Occallatibacter sp. | reverse complement strand
GGCTGCGGGAGAGAGCGGCATTTGTGTGGGCATGCGAGCAAGCATGGCCTGCAGCAGATAGGTGTGGTTTTCAAAGAGCGCGAGCTGGATGGCAACGCAAGAAAACGAAAGAATGCCCCATGTCCTGAATGCAAGACGTGGGGCACACGGTTTTGGTGACGAAATGCGGGAAGCCTGAGCCGAGCTGGATTTACCGCATGCCGCCAGAGGCGGTGAGGAGCTCGCCGGTGAGCCAGCCGGAGTCGTTGGAGGCGAGGAAGGTGGCGAGGGGCGCGATGTCGTTGGGCTGGCCGAGACGGCCGAGCGGCGTGTCGGCGATCATCTGCTTTTCCCAGTCGCTGCCGATAACGCCGGCGGTGACGGCGCCTTCGGTCTCCACGCCGCCGGGGTTGATGGAGTTGACGCGAATCTTGCGCGGGGCAAGCTCCTTGGCGAGGACCGCGGTGATGGAATCGACCGCACCCTTGGTGGCGGTGTAGACGACGGTGTTGGGCGGATTGATGTGGGTGATGGCCGAGCCGACGTTGATGACGCTGCCGCCCGCGGGATTGAAGACTTTGAGCGCTTCACGCGTGGTCTGGAGCAGGCCGAGCACGTTGGTGTTGAAGTGGCGATGGAAATCGTCCGAGGTGACGCCTTCGAGCGGCGAGAAGCTGTAGACGCCGGCGTTGTTGACCAGGATGTCGACCTGACCGAAGGCCTTTTTGGTCTCAACAAAAAGGCGCTCGACATCGCCGGCGACGGCGACGTTGCCCTGCACGGCGACGGCCTTGCCGCCCTTGGCGGTGATGTCGGCGACGACTTTATCCGCACCTTCGCGGCTGGATGCGTAGTTAACGACGACGGAGGCGCCGGCGCCGGCGAGGTCGCGGGCGATTTCCGCGCCGATGCCCTTGGACGCGCCGGTGACGACGGCGACCTTTCCCTGAAGCTTGCTCATGGTGCTTTTCTCCTTGTTCGACAGTTTTATGATTATCGAACTGAAGAAAAGATGTCGGGGTGGGGGAAAGGATTCGGAAGTTCGCGCCCCAGGGCGGCCACCCGCAGAGGGTGAACAGCAGTATCCCTCCACTTCGTTTCACTCCGGCCGGGATGACGACCGGGTTAAACCGCTGGGAGGAGATAACGAAATTACGCGCTATACGCGCTAACTGACGATCAGAGGCTGGCGAGGCGGTCGAGATAGGCGCGGAGGACGTCCCGTTGCAGGATGAGGTTGGCGAATTTGCCCTGGCGCTCGATGCGGATGAGGCCGGCGTTTTCCAGTTCTTTCATGTGGTGGGAGAGGGTGGCGGCGCTGATGGGCTGCGACTCGGCGATGCGCGTGCAGGGAGTGGCGCATTGGCGGCGGCCAATCTCGGCGAGGATTTCATAGCGGCGCGGTGCGGCGAGCGCGCGGGAGATGAGCGAGAACTGGCGGTCGGTGAGGCGCGGTGATTTGTCCGGAGCGTTTTGTCTGGTGCGGGTGCGCTTTTCAGCCATGTGTTCCTATGCTCATTTCGAGAGAGGGTAGTTTACCGGGCTTTTCATCTGCCGGGGGCAGAACCACAGATTCCGCATTTTGAGCCGGGCGGGCAGTGCCAGGGAGGCCATTGTGGCGGCCATCCCGAGCGGCGCGTATTCGTGGTGGTCTGTGCGCGCACCGCGGTTACACTTCGTTGCATGCCAACGGTTGCCGAGCGGTTCCGGGCTAACTCCGATTCCCTGCTGAGCGCTTTCGACCTGCTGGGGACGCTGGTGTTTGCGCTGGAGGGAGCGCTGGCGGCGATTCGCGGAAACCTGGACGCTCTGGGGCTGCTGGTGCTGGCGTTTATGACTGCGGTGGGCGGCGGCATTATCCGCGATCTGCTGATTGGCGCGGTGCCGCCGGCGGCGATCCGCGACTGGCGGTATATCGGGATCGCGATCGCTGGGGCGGGGGGCGCCTCGCTGCTGTATTACTGGGAGCGGATTCTTCCCGATCAACTGCTGCTGACGCTGGACGCGGCGGGGCTGTCTCTGTTTGCGATCGCCGGTACGGAGAAGGCGCTGGACTACGGCATTCATCCGCTGATGGCCATCGTGATGGGAGGCATTACGGGAGTGGGTGGCGGGACGGTGCGCGACCTGCTGCTGGCAAGGGTGCCGGGCGTGCTGCACCGGGATGTTTATGCGTCGGCTGCATTGGCGGGCGGCCTGGTAATGGTGCTGGCGCTGAAGGCGAAGGCGCCGCGGGCGGTGGCGATGCTGGCCGGCGGCTGCGCGTGTTTTCTGCTGCGCATGGTGAGCGTGGCGCTGCACTGGAATCTGCCGCGTATCCTGCATTTGTAGTGCTTGCCTTACCACCAACCCGGGCGGATGTGCCGGGGGTGGCATAGGAAGGGCTTGCGTGGCGTGGGATGATCAACCATGCGCCCCAGAGGAAGAACCGCCAGGCGAGCCATGTGGCTGACGAGCGCGATGCTGTGTCTGGTGGCGGCGTGCATGGCCGAGCCATGCGGACCGGGCACGAAGGACGTGCGCGGTACCGTGATAGACGGATCGGGTGCGCCGATTGCCGGAGCGGTGCTGACCGCGGGAACGGTGACGACAAAGAGCAGCCCGGAGGGGCAATTCCTGCTTCCGTGCGTTGCGGATCAGGCTGTGATCCGGGTGGAGGCCGCGTCGTTCGCAACGGCGGAAGTGAAAGCGGATGTGGCAGCGCGGGTGGTGCTGGCGCCTCTGGCGGCACACGAGGAAATTTCCGTGACGGCGTATCGAACGCCGCTGGCGGAGAGCGCAAGCCCAGCGAGCGTGCGGCTGGTGACGGGCGAGGAATTGCGCACGGCGGCGCCGGTGACGCTGGACGATCGGCTGCGGCAGGTGACCGGCTTCGAGCTGTTTCGGCGATCGAGTTCGCTGGTGGCGAACCCAACGTCGCAGGGCGTGTCGCTGCGCGGACTGGGCTCGACGGCGGCGAGCCGCACGCTGGTGCTGGCGAACGAGATTCCGCTG
>DASZLF010000033.1:0-36813 GCA_035552555.1 Occallatibacter sp. | reverse complement strand
GGAATTGCGCAAGCTTCCCGGCATCGGCGCTAAAAGCGCGCAGCGCCTCGCATTCCATATCCTGCGCTCCAGCACAGCGGATGCCGACGCGCTCTCCGACGCTGTCCGAGAGCTCAAGGCGAAACTGCGCCTCTGTTCCATCTGCAACAACATCACCGATATCGATCCCTGCGTTTATTGCTCAAGCCCGACGCGCAACCAGCGCCAGGTCTGCGTGGTCGAGGAGCCAACCAGCATCAGTGTGATCGAGCGCACGCACTACAACGGCGTCTATCACGTGCTGCACGGCACGCTCTCGCCGCTGCACGGCGTTGGCCCGGAGCATCTGCGCACCGGCTCACTCACCGCGCGCGCGGAACGCGGCGAGATCGACGAGGCCATCCTTGCCACCAGTCCAACTCTGGAAGGCGAAGCGACAGCATCGCTGCTCGTGGACCTGCTCAAGCCCTACCCGGTGCGCATCACCCGCATCGCGACGGGCGTGCCCGCAGGCAGCGACATCGAATACGCCGATGAAGTCACCATGACCCGCGCCCTCGAAGGTCGGCGCGAGGTGTAACGGCCGTATATGCAAAACGCCCGGCGTGCTGCCGAGCGCTTGCCCATCGAATCCTCAACTTAAGGTAAGACTTTAACTCCGCAGCCGAGCCAGCAAATCCTGCGGATGCACGGGCTTGGCCAGGATCTCGAATTCATGCCCCTGCGTACGGGCACGATCCAGCAGGTCGGCCGTCGCCGCTTGTCCGGAAAAGAGCAGGATCTTGCATCCCGGCAGCATCCCGCGGATCTTGATTGCCGCGTCGATGCCGTTCATGTCCGTCATGATCACATCGGAGATCAGCAAGTCCGGTTTCAGCGTCTTCGCTGTCTCCACTGCCTTTTCGCCGCTATAGACCGCCGTCGCTTCAAAGCCGTTTTGGTTCAGGATGATGGATAAGGTATCGGCGATCACGCGTTCGTCATCGGCTACCAGGACTTTAGGCTTTCCCTGTGATTCGGACATTCGCTCCCTTTTGCTTACGGCGCTGGCCGCACTATTTGCTTTGAGAACCGCTACCAGCGCCTGAAACTCGCTTGCGTCGAGGACTCTCCCCGATCATCGAAGCCAGGGATGGACACTCGCCGTGGCCCTCCTTCGGAAGAAGACACACGAGCCCGTCACCGGCGGATCGATACCTGCGGGGAAAATGCTCTATCCCTAGATGATACGCTGCCGGTGGGGAGATGCTTCATCTGCCCGCAAACAGACAACGCATACATTAGCAATGTCAGGTACCGGACGGAGCCTGCACTCCGCCGCCTTCCGCCCGCCGCCTGAGGCAACGCTGTAACCACGCAGCAGCAGCGGTGCACTCCGGCCAGCAATGCTGTTCGTGCTTCGGATGCTTCTATGACTGAGACGACCGAAACCATCATTCGCGCCGAGAAGGTCGAAAAGTACTACGCGCAGCCCAGCGAGAACCGCATCCAGGTCATCGCGCCCACGGACCTGTCGATTGTGCCCGGCGAGATCGTCGCGCTGCTCGGCCCATCGGGCTCCGGCAAATCCACGCTGCTCCGTATGCTCACCGGGCTCACCAAGCCCTCAGCCGGCGAAGTCTACTGGCACCAGAAGCCGATCGCGCGCGCCAACCCGAACGTCTCTATCGTCTTCCAGAGCTTCGCGCTCTTCCCTTGGCTCACCGTGTTTGAAAATGTCGAAGCGCCGCTGAAGGCGCGTGGCATGGAGGCTCAGCAGCGCCGCGAGCGCAGCCTGCGCATCATCGATACCGTCGGTCTCGACGGCTTCGAGGCCGCGTTTCCCAAGGAGCTTTCCGGTGGCATGCGCCAGCGCGTCGGCTTTGCGCGCGCTCTGGTGGTTGAGCCGGAGGTCCTCTTCATGGACGAGCCCTTCTCCGCGCTCGATGTGCTCACCGCGGAAAACCTGCGCAGCGAGCTGCTGGAGTTGTGGCAGAAAAAGACCATCCCTACTCGCGCCATCTTCCTGGTGACCCACAACATCGAAGAGGCCGTCCTGCTCGCCGACCGCATCATCGTGCTCGGCCGCAATCCCGGACACGTTCGCGTCGACTTCCGCGTCACTCTCTCGCAGCCGCGCGACCGCAAGTCGTCGCTCTTCACCCAGCTCGTTGACTACATCTACACCGTTCTCACCCGGCCCGACGTCCAGCCCAGCAACGTGCCGGAGCGCGTCGCCATCCGCGACCAGCGCCAGATGCACTACCAGATGCTTCCTCATGCACGTCCCGGCGGCATCGCCGGCTTGCTCGAAATTCTCATCGACCGCGGCGGCAAGGACGATGTCTACAAGCTGGCCGACGAGCTCGCCTTCGAGCTCGACGATCTCTTCCCCATCGTCGAAGCAGCGCAACTGCTCGGTTATCTCAAGGTCGAAGAAGGGGACGTCGCCATTACAGAGAGCGGCCGGCTCTTCGCCGACTCCGAAATCCTGAAGCAGAAGGAGCTCTTCCGCGAGGCCGCGCTCGAGCACGTGCTGCTGCTGCGCCAGATCGCTCGCGCGCTCGATAGCAAAGCCGATCACACCGTGCCCGAAGACTTCTTCCTGGACATGCTCGATGAGCAGTTCTCCCAGGAAGAGACGCAGCGCCAGATCGAAACCGCCATCAACTGGGGCCGCTATGCCGAGCTCTTCGACTTCGACGCCGGCCGTCGCCGCTTTATGAAACCCGAAGTCGAAGAAACCGCCGAGACTCCCGTCGAGGAGACGGTGGAGTGAAGGTCTCGCGCATCCCAACGCTCTCGCGCACCCTGGTGCTGGAGCGTTCCTGGCCCGTCGTGCTGGACATGACGGTGGCGGCCTTCTGCCTCGCGACCTTTTACTGCGTCGTCCTGCTCGGCCGCTATTGGTTCAGCCATCCGGTGCCCTCGGCCCAGATCTCGCAATCGATACGCGCGCTGCCGCTCTACGCCTTCTACTCCGTCGTGCGCATCGGCGTGGCGTATCTGCTCAGCCTGGTCTTTGCCGTCGGCTACGGCTACTACGCCGCATATCACCCGCGTGTCGAAGCCTTCATGATCGCCGTGCTGGACATCCTGCAGTCCATTCCGGTGCTCAGCTTCCTGCCCGGGGTCATGCTGGTCATGGTCTCGCTCTTGCCCACACGTCAGCTTGGCGTGGAGATGGGCGCCATCCTGCTCATCTTCACCGGCCAGGTTTGGAACATGGCCTTCAGCTTTTACTCCTCGATCCGCAGCATCCCGCGCGAGCTGCGCGAAGCCTCGCGGATCTATGGCTTCAGCGCGTGGCAGCGCTTCTGGCAACTGGAGCTGCCCTTCTCGATGATCGGCCTGGTCTGGAACTCCATGGTCTCGGTCGCCGGCGGCTGGTTCTTTCTTATGGCCTGCGAGATGTTCGTGCTCGGCGATCGCGACTTCCGCCTGCCCGGCCTTGGCTCCTACCTGCAGACCGCCGCAGGAAACGGCAACACGCGCGCGATGATCTGGGGCCTCGCCGTGATGATCGCCATCATCGTCGCCACCGACCAGTTCATCTGGCGGCCGGTCATCGCGTGGGCGGACAAGTTCAAGTTCGAGCAGGTGGAAAGCACGAAGCGCAGCACGTCCCCCATCCTGTATGCGCTGCGCAATTCCAACGCGATCGGCTGGCTGCATGACAAAACCATCGTGCCGCTTGGCGAGCGTCTCTACCACGGTCTCGCCGCGCGCCGTCTCCGCACGATTGCGCGACCGGAGCGCAGCGCCGCCTCGCGTCAACGCTCACTCATCACCAACAGCACCATCTTTATCGCTCTTCTCGTCGCTGCGATTTTTGCCGCCTTCCATGCCGTGCTGCTGCTGCGTCAATTGCACGGCGCGGAGATCCTCGAGCTGCTCAAAGGCGCGGGCGCTACCTTTCTGCGCGTGAATGCGTCGCTCCTCATCGCTGCTCTGTGGACGATTCCCGCCGGTGTAGCTATCGGCTTTCATCCGAAGCTGGCTCGCATCGCGCAGCCGCTCGCCCAGATCGCGGCATCCGTTCCGGCAACTGCACTTTTTCCCGTACTGCTCATCGCGCTGGTGCGCGCGGGCGGCGGCCTCGGCATCGGCTCCATCGCTCTCATGCTGCTGGGCACGCAGTGGTACATCCTCTTCAACGTCATCGCCGGAGCCATGTCGATCCCCTCCGACCTTCGCGAAGTCTCCTCGCTCTACCGCTTCACCCGCTGGCAGCGCTGGACGCGGTTGATTTTGCCGGGGATTTTTCCCTATCTGATCACTGGGATGGTGACGGCTTCAGGAGGTGCATGGAACGCGTCGGTGATGGCCGAGTACGCCAAGGTCAAGGATCAGACACTGCAGACAATTGGCCTGGGCGCGGAGATCAGCTCGGCCACGGATCACGGGCGCTTTCCCATCATCCTGCTGGCGACGATTCTGATCTCGCTGATGGTGGTTACGATGAACCGGCTGGTGTGGCGGCGGCTGTACCGGCTGGCGGAGACGCGGTATAAACTTGAGGGCTGAGATAGTGGCGATCCGGCGTTTCAGACTTGAAAACACCTGATCGGGGTGAACAGAAATGGCAACAGCTCAGACAATCCTAGACTGGTCGCGTTGCGAGGTGTTGGAAAGCAAACCGGAAACGCACGGCGGCGCGTGGGTATTTCGCGGCACCCGCGTGCCGGTCACAGCCATCCTTCGCAATTTGGGCGAATTGAGTGTAGACGAACTTGCTCGCGAGTTCCCCACCGTTCGGCGCGAACAGATTTCGGAGTTGATCGATTTTATTGCCGAGAGCGCCGACCCGCGATCCTGATATGCCAAAACGCGTCCTGCTCGATGAGAATCTACCGCAGAGACTCCGGCTGCTTTTACCGCCGCACGACGTCTCGACCACTGCTTACCAGGGCTGGGCAGGGATGTCGAATGGCGACTTGCTCGCGGCTGCTGAGCAGGCGGGAATAGAAGTGCTGCTTACTGCGGACCAGGGATTGAATTACCAGCAGAATCTAAAGGGCCGCAGAATTGCCATCGTCGTGCTCAGTACAAATCTAAACAGCGTGGTCATAGCGCAAGCGCCTGGCATCGCCGCTGTAATCGAAGCTGTATCACCCGGAACCTTCATGTACTTCGACCTGGAGCCCTCATGAGCTCGTCGGATGGACGGTCGAAATCGGGGAGACACCTGTGATCCGAATTGGGCTTGTCGGTTTCGGCATGGCGGTGCGAGTCTTTCATGCGCCGCTTATCTCTTCGGTTAGCGGCCTGGAACTAGCCGCCGTAGTCGAGCGGAATTCCGATCTCGCCGCCCAGCGCTATCCCGGCATCGTCACCCATCGCTCACTCGACTCCCTGCTGGCCGACGCATCGATCACGCTGGTGGTGGCCGCGACTCCCAATGCCACCCACTTTGACGTGGCGCGGCAGGCGATCGAGGCGGGCAAGAACGTCGTGGTCGACAAGCCCGTGGCGGTGCGATCGGCGGAGATTGCGGATTTGATTGCGCTGGCGGACCAGCGCGGCGTCCATCTGATTCCGTTTCACAATCGCCGCTGGGACGGCGAGTTTCTCACCGTGCGCTCGCTTCTCCAGGTGCGCGTCCTGGGGCGGCTGGTGCACTTCGAATCGCACATGGACCGCTGGAATCCCGGCCCCGCGCGCAGGGCATGGAAAAACGATCCCGAGCACGGTGGCGGACTTCTTCTTGATCTCGGGACTCATCTGGTGGATCAGGCCGTGGAGTTGTTCGGCCTGCCGCAAGCTGTCAGCGCCGAAATCGATCGCGAGCGCGACGGCGAAGGCGCGAACGATTCATTCACTGTGCGGCTGCGCTACGCCGGCTTTCGCGCGACCGTGGGGGCCAACATGCTTTCCTCTCCGGCGGCGCCGCGCTTCCACATCCGCGGCACCCAGGGCAACTACCGTAAGAAGGGCGTCGATCCGCAGGAGCCTGCGCTTAACAAAATCACCCGCATCCCCGCTGGCCCGTGGGGAACGGAGCCGGTCAGTGAATGGGGCATGCTGCACGTCGATGTGAATGGAGGCATGGTCACCCGCCCTCTGGAAACCATGGCAGGCGACTATCGCCGCTTCTATGAAGGTGTGCGCAATGCGCTCGAAGGCCGCGCTGAGCTACCGGTGCGCGCGGTCGAAGCGTGGCGCGTGGCGCGGATCCTCGAAATCGCACAGTTGAGCTCCGAGCAGCGCCGCGAAATCGCCTGCAGTTTCGAGCCGTAACCCGGTCTGGAGGCCAGCGTCACAAAACCAGCGACCCGTTCCAATCTGGAATAGGCCGCTGGCGTTGCATTCGTTCGAATTCTCAGTTGACGTTAACCGTGAAGGTAACAGAGGGCGACGGGGTGATGGTCGGGTTCGCCGCGCCTGTCACGGTGAAAGTGTAGGCTCCGGCCGTGGTGCCCGGATCCTTCGTTCCACCGCCGCCTCCCCCTCCGCAGGCCGAGAATGACCCGAGGGCCGCCAGCAGCACCACGATGCCGAGCAGCTTGAGCAAGCGCCGCCGGCGCGCGGGAATGCCAAACAGGAGGAGCATTGCCAACGCGGTGCCGCCCGCCGGTCCGGCCCATCCCGGCAGTCCGGGGCGTTCCAGGTTGGCCTGTGCGGCTGTGGTGGTGACGGTGGCGGTCGATGTTCCGCCTGCCGTGCCGCCGGTAATGGTGACGCTGGAGCCGGCCGAGATCGAGCAGTTGGGCTTGTCTGTTGCTCCGCTGGGGCTGTTGGTGATGATGCAGGAGACAGCCAGGGTGCCGGAGTAGCTGGCGTCCGCCTTCCAGGTAATCGTGGATGTTGCCGAAGAGCCCGCAGCCACAGCCGAGGGCACCGAGGCCGAACCGGAAACGGGCGACGCGACAGTGAGATTCGCCGTCCCGCTACCGGTGGCGTAGACAGCATCGCCGCTGTAGTTTGCGGTCAGCGCTACGGTCCCGATGTTGATGAACGTGCCTGGGGGAATGGTCACGGTTGCACTGCCTCCACTGAGATTCGTGGCCAGGGAGGTATACCCGCCGCCGCTGATGGTTATGGATCCTGTAGGTGTGGGTCCGCCGCCCGTTACCGAAACCGTCACGCCTTCGGGCTGGGATGAAACGATCGCCCCGCTATTCGCGGGTTTCACCGTGACCGAAGCCGTTAGCAACGAGACGGTAACGCTGCCGGTTCCGCTGGCCGCGGCGTAATTGGTGTCGCCGCTGTAGGTAACGGTGAGAGTGTCTGTGCCCGTGGCCAGCTTGCCGGCGGCGATGGCGAAGGTATAAGAGCCGCCGGAGAGCGTCTGCGCGCCGGACGAGTAGCCGCCGCCGGTCAGAGCCACCGTGCCCGTGGGCGTCGCTCCGGTCCCCGTCACCTTCACCGCCACGCTCAGCGATTGGGTCACGTTAATGCTGTTGCTGCCCGGTGTAACCGTCATAGTGGGCACCAGCACTGCAGTCGTCACCTTCACCGATGTGGTCACAGTATTCGCGCTGTAAATGGAGTCGCCGCTGTAGCTCACTGTCAGCGTATCGGTGCCCACCGATAAGCTGCTGGCCGGGATGCTGAACTTGTAGGTGCCGCTGCTAAGCTGCTGTGCCGAGGCCGTGTACCCTCCGCCCGAAAGCGAGACCGTGCCGGTAGGCGTCGGACCTGAACCGGAAACGGTGGCCGTGACCGTAATTGCCTGGTTCGCCGGAAAAGTAGCCGACGAAGGCTGAGCCGTTACCGTGGCACTCGCTTTGGTGACCGTCACGGTCGTGGTCCCGGTGGCGCCGGCATAATTCGAATCGCCGCTGTAGGTCACCGTCATCTGATCCGTGCCCGCTGCCAGCGCGCCCGCCGCCAGGCTGAAGGTGTAATCGCCTGAGGCCAGGGTTTGCGCCGGCGAAGTGTAGCCGCCGCCCGTCAGGGTCACGGTTCCGGTGGGCGTGCTGCCCGAACCGGTCACGGTGACCGCGACGCTGTCTGTCTGCGCTGTAGTGATGGAGGCTGAAGTGGGCGTCGCGGTTACCGTAGGACTCGCTTTGGTGACCGTCACGGTTGTGGTTTTGGTGGTGCTGGCAAAATTCGAGTCGCCGCTGTAGGTCACGGTAAGCGTGTCCGTGCCGACCGCAAGCGCGCCCGCCGCCAGGTTGAAGGTGAACGCGCCGGCGACCAGGGTTTGCGCCGAAGAAGTGTAGCCGCCGCCCGTCAGGGTTACGGTTCCGGTGGGCGTGCCGCCCGATCCCGCCACTGTCACCGCGATGCTGTCGGTCTGCGCCGTGGTGATTGAGGTAGACGTGGGCGTAGCCGTTATCGTAGCCGCGCCGCCGCCGGTGCTGGCGCCCCAGAAGTTGATCAGTTGCGTCGCATCCACGCTGCCCAGACCCGTGGCCAGATCGTACCCGGTCCCCGTGTCATAGCCGGTGAGGTAGAAATTCCCCGCCGTATTCTTGCTGCAATTCGGCGTACCGGAGGTGCAGAGCACCGAAATATTTCCCTGGGTAACATCGTGGAAAACCGCCGAAGCGTGCGAGCCGTTATAGAGGTCATAGAGCGTCTTGGCCGCATTCGAGCCCAGGCGATGACTCACCCCGCCGCCGCCCATTTTCTCCTGCACCAGCGCCAGGATGCCGGCAAACGCGGGAGCCGATGTCGAAGTTCCGCCGTACCCCGCAAAATAGAAGTTACTGTCCGACTGGGTGGTGCAGTTCTCGACAAACGTCGTGGTCGAGTAAGGGTCGTCTGTGCACACCAGCCATGTCGCGGCATCGATTCCATTGCCGGCCATCATCGATACATCCGGCAGGTCGCGCGCGCCGTCGTTGGGAACCCCCGCTCCACGCTGCCACGTTGGCTTCGCGTAGCCACTGGTGCAGGTTCCCAGAGTTGACGCCGTGTCCGTGTTGGTTGAGCAGGCGCTCACGCCGCCACTGCCACCGATGAAATGGGTATGGCCGTCTGAAAGGACTAGAGGCGCGTTGTTCGCCAGCTCGCCGTTGACGCTGGTGGAATCGTTCCACGTCGCCTCGGGAATGTACTTCAGCGCGGAGCGGTAGAAATTGCTCGACGACTGATTGGTGTTCACGTAAGTGGAAAAGCCGCTCTTCAGCCCATAGTAGTCCGTGCCGCCAACGGCAATGTTGTAAGGAGTGGACGCGAGACCGTTGACCTGCAGCCCGCCGCTCGCCATGTACACCGTGGTCGAGTTCTGGTTGTCGCAGCCGGCCGAGCCGTCGTCTCCGGTGGAGACGGTTACCGCAATCCCCTGTGTCGCCGCCTGCTTCCACAGGGCGTTGATCGAGCTATTATCCGAGCTAGTCAGGTGGTATTCACATTCGCCGAAGCTGACGCTGAGAATGTCCACGGTATTATCCGTCAGCGCCTGCTGGATGGCCACAATCAGATCGTTGGAGGTGTAAAAGTGAATGGTTGCCCCCGGCGCGAGGCCGCCCGCCAGCTCGGTGTCGATATAGGCTTCGTCCGTGGCCAGGCCCGCAACCGCCGAGTTGCCCACGTTGGTGATGGTGGGGGCCGTGGAGTCGCCGTTCAAAAATCGTTTGCGGAAGCTCACCACCGTGCTGGCCTGGATGGCCGCATCGCCGGCGATGCCGATGGTCACGCCCTGGCCGGTATAGCTGGTGCCCGACGAGAATGCCGCGTTAAAGGCATTGGGGGTGTCGTATATGGTCGCCGCATCCGCCGGAACCGACCAGAGAAAATCTCCCTGGGTGGTGGTAGTGAATTCCGGCCGCGCCAGCATATTATCGTGCTCTCCCGCCGTGAAGTGCCCCACCTGGGGGTCGAACAGCCCCGGACGCGAGGCGGCAAGATGTGGCTGCGGCTCGTACGTATTCAGGCGCGCCACCCCGCTCACCACCGCGGCCAGCGCCGACGGTATCTGCGGATCGGCGGTGTTGGCGTAGAACTGCTGCCCGCGCATCTCAAAGCTGTGGATCGAGGTGTGAAATGCCTCCTCCACATGGCTCACGCTGCCCGAGAAGGGAATATTGGTGCGACCCGGCGGAATATCCTCCACCGTCAGGCCATGCGACTGCAGCCATGCCACGATGGCCGCGACATCGGAATCTGCCGGACCGTAGATTTTGCCAAACTGCTCCGGCGTAAGCCATTTCTGATAATTCGGCGAGTTCTTGTCCAGCTGCTCCGCCATCAGCTCTTCCAGCGCGGTTTCCTGCTCGGTGGAGCGGCTCAGCACCAGGCGAATGTACTGCATTTGCGTCGCGGGAGCGGCTTCGCCCCGGTCGTTCGCCGCCCGAACCAGCGGCGTCACGTTGCCTTTCAGGGTGGTCAGCGACGTTTCATCCACCGGTCCCGCGATGCGCGGTGCAACCGAGGCGGTTTGCGCCCGCAGACATGGCGCACTGAGGGCCGCGAATGCGGCTGCAAGGCAAGAGAGAAGGCATAGACGACTCATATCTTTATTCCTGAACCTTTCTTCAGAGAACCCTGAAGTTGCTCGGCGATACGGTTGAAGGGGACGTGATCCAACCAGAATCTCAGAGGGTAAGGGGGTAACTGACCGCAATCATATACTTGGAAATTGCGCTGGGGAAGAAAATGATTATGGCTTTCAAATTTTCCCGGCTCGAAAGTCCCTCCCGCGCACCGAGGGAGCCTGGCTCGAAAAGTGGGGAAAGGCCAGCCGGATGCAGAGAGGCCGGCCGGGCAAGACAGCCGGGGAGCCTGGATATCTAAACTGATTTTGGCGCTGCGGGAGGTAGTATCGCATTCCTTGTGCAATTCTGCCAATGAAATGTTTGTCATCCGAGCTTGGAACTTGCCGATCCAAAGCCCCGCTGGAGATCGCGCCGCGCAACGCCGTTACCCGCCAATTCCGGTCTGCGACAATGGTGTGACATCATGCGGGCTTCGCTGTTCATCACCTGTTATAACGACACGCTGTTTCCCGAGACCGGGCGCGCCGTGGTGCGCCTGCTGGAACGCCTGGGCGTGGAAGTGGAATTCCGGCCCGCGCAGACCTGCTGCGGGCAAATGCATGCCAATACCGGCTTCCGCGCCGAAGCCTTCCGCCTTGCCGCGCAGTTTGTCCGGCTCTATGCCGACGCGGAGACGGTGGTCATTCCCTCCTCTTCCTGCGTGGCCATGATCCGCGACCAGTACCCCGGCCTGTTCGAGGAACTGGGCGCCGGCGACATCCGCCGTCAATTCTCCGCGCTCCTGCCCCGCGTCTACGAGCTGAGCGAATTGCTCATTGACAAGCTTGCTGTCGAGGATGTGGGCGCGTACTTTCCCCATCGCGTTGCCTACCACGCCAGTTGCCACGGCCTGCGCGCGCTGGGGCTCGGCGACCGCCCCTTTCGCCTCCTCCAGCACGTCCGCGGACTGGAACTGGCGCCCCTCGCCAACCTGGATCGCTGCTGCGGATTCGGCGGCACGTTCTCCATCAAAAACGCTGAAGTCTCCTCCGCCATGCTCACCTGCAAGCTGCAGGATGTGCTGGCCACCGGCGCCGAATATTGCACCGCGCTCGATAACAGTTGCCTCATGCACCTGGGCGGCGCGATGCATCGGGAGTTCGCCCCGGTGCGCACCATTCACCTGGCGCAGATTCTCGCCGCCACCCGGGAAAGTCCAGTGGAGGCCGTGTGAGGACGCCGTGCATGGACCCCACGCTGGCTCCGCCGTTTCCCCAGGCAGCCTTGCCGGTGCTGCGCGATACGCAGTTGCGCAAAAACGTGGCCCACGCCACCGACGTCATCCAGGCCAAGCGCAATCGCCTGGTGGCTGAAAAGACAGACTGGGGTGAGCTGCGCGAAGCTGCTTCTTCCATTCGCGCGCATGTTCTGGAAAACCTAGCCGCATACCTGGAGCAATTCGAAGAGCGCTGCACCGCGGCTGGGGGCGTGGTTCACTGGGCCGCCGATGCGGACGAAGCGCGCGCGATCATTCTGGGGATTCTGCGCGAGGAAAACGCCGGCGAGGTCATCAAGATCAAGACCATGACTTCGGCCGAGATTCAGTTGAATCCGGCGCTGGAAGCCGCGGGCATTCGCGCCATCGAAACCGATCTTGCCGAGCTGATCCTGCAGTTGGGCGAGGAGGAACCATCGCATATCGTGGTTCCGGCCTTGCACGTCAACCGCAGCCAGGTGCGCGAAATCTTTGCCCGCCGCATGGGGCTGGATTCGCTCAGCGATGACCCGCACGCGCTCACCGCCGCGGCCCGCTCGTATCTGCGCAACAAATTTTTGACCGTGCCCACCGCCATCAGCGGCGCTAACTTTCTGATCGCGGAAACCGGCGGCGTCTGCGTCGTCGAGTCGGAAGGGAACGGCCGCATGTGCCTCACTTTGCCGCGGACTTTGATCACCCTCGCCGGCATTGAGAAAGTTCTCCCCCGCTATTGCGACCTTGAAGCGATGCTGCAGGTGCTGGCGCGCTCCGCCACCGGCGAGCGCATGAATCCCTACACCTCGCTGTGGAGCGGCGTGACCCCGGGCGACGGACCGCAGCGCTTCCACGTGGTGCTGCTCGACAACGGGCGCTCGGAGATTCTGCAGCGCAAACTCGAACGCCAGACACTGAAGTGCATTCGCTGCGCCGCCTGCATGAACACCTGCCCGGTTTATCGGCAAACCGGCGGGCACGCCTATGGCTCGGTCTACCCGGGACCGATCGGCGCCATCCTTACGCCTCAACTGATGAAACTGGAACACGCCGAGAGCTTGCCCTACGCGAGTTCGCTCTGCGGCGCGTGCTATGAAGTGTGTCCGGTCAAAATCAATATCCCCGAGGTCCTGATTGAACTGCGCGCGCGGGTCACCGATCGCGAACGCGCAACCGAGCGCCGCTTTTTCGATCCCATGTACCTGGGCATGATGCTGTCCGGCTGGATGTTTGACCGTGCGTCGCGGTTCCGGTTGGCGCAAAAGATGGGCCGGATGGGGCTGCGGCTGTTTACGAGCAAAGATGGGTGGATTCATCGCCTGCCCGGAATCGGCGCTCGCTGGACCATGAGCCGCGATCTCCGCGGCCTGCCGCCGGAGACGTTTCGCGAATGGTGGGATCATCGCGCCAGGGAGCGTGCGTCATGAGCGCGACTCGCGATGCCATGCTCGCCCGCATCCGCGCCGCCACGGCGCGCGAATCGAAAAGCGGGTCCGACTTGTATGGGGGGCTTGCCCGCGCTTACACGCGCACCGGCAATTTGGAGGCGGCCGCACGCCACGCGCTGCTGATCGAGCGGCTGCACGAATACGACGCCGAAGTGACCGAGTGCTCTCCGCAGGATCTTCCCGCAACGATCGCCGCGCAGATTGCCGACAGCGGCCACCGCGTGCTCGTCGCGCCTTCCGGTTTGCCGCCCGACTGGCTGGCGCCGGTCGCGGAATGGCGCATCGATGGCGGTCTTACGCATGAGGAAATTGAATCCGCCGATGGCGTTGTCACCGCCGCCTTTTGCGCCGTGGCAGATTCGGGCACCATCGTGCTCCATCACTCCGCAACCGAGGGCCGCCGCGTGCTTACGCTGCTGCCCGACTGGCATTTGTGCGTGCTTCGCGCTTCGCAGGTGGTGGAAACGCTACCCGAATATTTCGCCCGCTGCGCAACCCCACCGTCACTGGTCACGTTCATCTCCGGGCCCAGCGCCACCGCGGATATTGAGATGACGCGCATCAAGGGCGTACATGGGCCGCGGTTCCTCAGCGTGATCCTGGTTCGCGACGACGGCAATCCATAATCGCCGCGCTAGCCCACCGCTTGCACGGTTCCCTTCCCCACCAGTTCCTCCACGCGCTCTACCCAGCCCCGATCCGCCGCCACCGACATCTCTTCCGGCTCCAGGATCACCGCGTACTCGCCTTTCCGTTCCAATTGCAGCATCACCTTTCCCGGACCCGGCGCCGCATCCGCGGCTGACTTCAATGCGGCCAGCATCTCTTCGGTCACGCGTTCCAGGTTGATGCGGATGCGCACGCCTCCTGGCAGCTTCACCTTCACCTCATCCAGCGGCTGAATTCCGCTGATGGCAATCTTCGGCGCCGCATCTTCTTCTCCCATCAGCATTCCGCGGATCAGCACCGGCGCCTCAATCTTCAGTTGCTCGCCGAGCCGCTCATAGTCGCGCGCAAAGCAGATAAGGTCGATCTTCCCGGTCGCGTCCTCAAGCTGCGCCTGCGCGTAGAGCTTCTGGTCGCGCTTGCTCTTCTGCACTCGCAGGCCGTGAAGAATGCCCGCCACCTGCAGTTCATCGGCGGGATCGCTCTGCCGCCCCCAGGCGCGCTCCGGCGGCTTGCGCTCCAGCGCCTCCGCTACCGAAATCACGCCAGTGAGGTTGCGCAGCTTCTCCGCGTATTTATCCAGCGGATGCCCGGAAACAAAGAACCCCAGAACCTCCTTCTCATTGTTAAGGCGTTCACTCTCTTCCCAGTCCGCGCCGTGCATCAGGTCGTCGCCCTTGCGGCCGTGCGTGGGAGTCTCATCGAACAAACCAAATAGCCCGTGCTGGCCCTGCATCGCATCCTTCTGCGATTTTTGCGCCTGTTCCATGGCTTTGTCGATGGCGCCCACCAGCGCCTTGCGCTTGCCCAGCGAATCCAGCGCGCCCGCCTTGATCAGCGACTCGATCACCCGCTTGTTCATCACCCGCAGGTCCACCTTCTCGCAGAACTCCCAGAAGCTGCTGAACCGTCCACCCACCTCCTCGCGCGCTTTCAGGATCGACTCAATCGCGTTGCCGCCCACGTTCTTTACCGCCGCCAGACCGAAGCGGATCGCATCTCCGTGCGGCGTAAACTGCGAGCCGGATACCTGCACATCGGGCGGCTCAACGGCGATGCCCATTTCCTTGCACTCGGCAATGTACTTCACGACGCTGTCGGGTTTCGATGTTTCCGACGTGAGCAGCGCGGCCATGAATTCGACAGGGTAGTGGGTCTTAAGGTAGGCCGTGTGGTAGGCCACCAGCGCATAGGCCGCTGAGTGCGATTTGTTGAATCCGTACTCTGAGAACTTCGCCATCTGCTCGAAGATCTCGGCCACCACGTTCGTCGGATGGCCCAGGGCCGCGGCGCCACTCATAAATCGGTCCCGCTGCTCCGCCATGGCCACGGCAATCTTCTTTCCCATTGCCCGCCGCAGCAGATCGGCTTCGCCCAGCGAGTAGTTCGCCAGCCGCTGCGCAATCTGCATCACCTGTTCCTGGTAAACAATCACTCCCAGCGAATCCTTCAGAATCCCCTCGAGCTCCGGCAGCATGTACTCCACCTTGCGCCGCCCCCACTTGCGCTCGATGAAGTCGTCGATCATCGCCATCGGTCCAGGACGAAACAGCGCATTCAGGGCCGTCAGCTCTTCCACCGTGTCGGGCTTGTAGCGCCGCAAGATGTCCCGCATTCCGCTGGATTCAAACTGGAAAATCCCCGACGTAAGCGCCGTGTGAAACACCTTTTTGAATGTTTCGGGATCGTCCAGCGGCCCCATCTCGATGTCCAGCTTCTCCCCGCGGGTCTGCTCGATCAGCTTGACGCAATCTGTGATCACAGTCAGGGTCGCCAGGCCGAGGAAGTCCATCTTGAGCAGGCCCATTTTTTCAACGGCCTTCATGTCGTAGGCGGTGACGATTTCGTCGTTCTTGGTCCTGTTGAGAGGCACCAGCTCAGTAAGCGGACGCGGTGCAATGACCACCGCCGAAGCGTGCACACCTGCTCCGCGCACCAGGCCTTCCAGTTTCTTTGCGGTATCGATCAATTCGCGAATCTGCTTGTCGGTCTCATAGACTTTCGCGAGTTCCGGCACTTCATCGAGCGCCCTGTCCAAAGTCATTCCCACGGTTGCCGGCACCAGCTTGGCAATGCGATCGACGTCGCTGTAGGGCATGTCCATGGCGCGGCCGCAATCCTTGATGGAGGCCTTGGCCGCCATGGTGTTGAAGGTGATGATCTGCGCCACCTGCTCGCGGCCATACTTGTGCGTAACGTAATCGATGACTTCGCCGCGGCGGTTCATGCAGAAGTCCACGTCGATATCCGGCATGGTCACGCGCTCCGGATTGAGGAACCGTTCGAAGAGCAACACGTTCTGCATCGGATCGATATTCGTAATCTTCATCGAATACGCGACCAGCGATCCCGTTGCCGAGCCTCTTCCCGGACCCACCGGGATGCCATGATCTCGCGCGAACTTGATAAAGTCCCAGACGATGAGGAAGTATCCCGAGTACTTCATCTGCTTGATGATGGCGATCTCAAAGTTCAGCCGCGATTCGTATTCATGCACCGGAGTGCGAAGGACCCCGCGCAGCTCAAGTTGCCGCACCGCCGTTTCCAGGCGCTCTTTCAGGCCTTCGCGGCACACCTGTTCGAAATAGCTGTCGATGGTGTGGCCTTCGGGCACATCGAACTGCGGGAAGGGATTGTCGACGGGGTGCAGCTTGAAGTTGCAACGCTCGGCAATCTCCACTGTGCGCGACAGCAGGAGGGGATTGTCGGGGAACAGGCGCGCCATCTCGTCCGCGCTCTTCACAAAGAACTGGTCCGAGTCGAACTTGAACCGGTTGGTCTCGTGAATCTTCGACCCTGTTTGCACACACAGCATCACGTCGTGCGCATGCGAATCTTCCCCGCATAAGTAATGGGAGTCGTTGGTGACCAGCATCGGGATGTCAAGCTCTTTTTCCAGACGGAAAAGATCGTTCTGTATCTTGCGCTCCGCTGCCAATCCCTGGTCCTGAATCTCCAGGAAAAAATTCCCCTTGCCGAAGATGTCCTGATACTGCGAAGCCACCGCCCTGGCTTTCCGGTAGGCAGTTTCGTTGTCCCAGGTTCCCTTTTCGTTGTGCAGGTATTCGCAGAGCTCGCCGCTAAGACAGCCGGAGGTGCCGATCAGTCCCTTCGCGTGCTGCGCCAGATAGGCCTTGCTGATGCGCGGCTTGCGATAAAACCCATGCAGCGAGGCCTCCGACGTGATGCGAATAAGGTTGCGATAACCTTCTTCGTTTTCCGCCAGCACCAGCAGGTGGTTGTAGTCGTCGCCCTGCGCCGGCGCGCGGTGATCCTCGTTCTTGCAGACATAGAGCTCGCAGCCCAAGATGGGCTTGATCCCCCTCTCCTTGGCGGCATTGAAGAAGTGGACTGCGCCATAAATATTGCCGTGGTCGGTCATGGCCACGGACGTCTGCCCCAGCGCCGCCACGCGATCGATAAGCTTGGTGATGTCGCAAGCGCCGTCGAGGAGGGAGTATTCCGTATGTAGATGAAGGTGCGTGAATTCAGCCATGGGTCTGAGTCAATTCTAGTCTCCGAACGGATTGCGGCGCGGCGCAATCCATCTGAGGAAAAACAGGGCACATAATACGCCTAACCCTGTTCTCGATGCGTAACCAGGGTTACGATAGTAAACGAGGGTGGGAGCATGGGAAACCTGGGCACCGACACAGAGATAGATTGGATGGCCTGCGAGCTGATCGAGAGGGTTCCTGGCAAGGTTTCCGGAAGGCCTGTGGTGCGCGGAACCCGGATTTTGCCGGACGCCATCGTGGACAGCTACGACCTGGGCGAGACAATTGACGAGCTGCACGAGGGCTTTCCCTCCCTATCCGTCGCCCAGATCAAGCAATTGATTGAGTTTGCCCATGCGCAGCGAAGCCGGACCGGCCAGTGAAAGTCCTGCTCGACGAGAATCTCGACCACGGATTGCGTAAGCTCTTAGCACCGCACGAGGTCGTCACTTTCACCTACATGGGCTGGGCCGGACTCCAGAACGGCGATCTCTTGCGGGCTGCGGAAGAGAACGGAATGGACGTTCTTCTCACTGAAGATCAAAGCCTCCATTTCGAACAGAACCTAAGCGGGAGGCGTCTGGCAATTGTGGCACTTTCCGCTATTCAACTTCCTATCATCAAAGAGAACCTGCCAAAGGTCATCGCCTCCGTGGATGCCGCCGCGCCCGGCTCCTTTCAGGTGGTAAACTGCGGCACATTCAGTCGGAAAAAACCTCGTGAATAACCGCCTCCAAGTCATTCGTGGCAGCGGAAACGTCTTTCGCGATCTTCGCCATGCAAGCCCCGACGTCGCGCAATGGAAGGCGATCCTCGCGGCGGAGATCATCAACCTGCTGGATCGAAAGAGACTGAGCGTGCGCGCGGCCCATGCGGAGACAGGGATCGCCGCTGCCGATTTCTCCCGTATCCGCAACGCCGATCTTGGCCGCTTCACGCTCGACCGGCTGGTAACCATCATCAACCGCCTGGGCTCGCCGGTGGACGTGCACGCGAGCCTCCGCGCACAGGATCCCGCCGCCGTGGCCTGATTTCGTGATTTACCGCGACTTCTGCCCAATTTCCCGCATCTCACTCCAGCAGCAGGCGATTCCGTCGGCCCCTCCTGCAAACTGAGACCAACCCAATTACTTTCTCTGCACGTAACGCCTTTCGGTCATTGCCCGCCAGCGCTTTTTCAGGCATTGTGAAAGCTGCGGGTCATTCGGGGGAGTGGGGTTTTCAGAGGAATGAAGAGCTTTTTCACCTTATTTGTTGCGGTATCGCTGGGCGCTTTGTCCGCCGGGGCACAGAGCCCGCCGGCTCCGGCCGATCCGCCCGCCGACGCTGCGACTGCACCCGCCGCTCCGGCTCCCGCCGCAGTGCCCGCGCCTGCCGATACTTCCTACGCTCCCGCCATTGCGGTCCCTTCCACCATTCCCGGCACCCTGGTTCGCGCCGGCGCGGAAGCCGCCGCCATGACCGATCCCGTGCAGACCCTGCTCAACTTCAAGGATTCCAACGTCAAGTTCGGCGTCGATCGCCTCATGGACATCCTGCGCGACAAGCGCCACGAGGGTTGGGTGCTCGCCGCCTATCCCGATCCCAAGACCAGCCAGCCTCTCATCGGCGCCGGATTCAGCCTCGATCTGCCACAGCGCGTCCACCTTCAGCGCGATCCCCTGAACCCCCACCCGTTCCTTGAGCCCTCGTCGTCTCAGCTCTGGCAAGCCGCCGGACTGGCTCCCGAGAAACTCAAAAACATTCTCGACCAGTTCGACGCGCGCATGGCCGAGTGGGGCTCTCGAAGCTTCCGCAGCCAGCTCCGCGACCTCGATCCGCAGATCACCGACGACGACGCCAACGCTCTTCTTCGCGTCGGCATCGTCCAGGCCATCGAGAACGCCCGGGCCTATTGCCGCAACTTCGACGGCCTCAGCGCCAGCCAGCAGATGGGCATGACCCAGCTGGTCTACCAGATGGGCATCAACCTCGAGGAATTCTCCAGCTTCCTCACCCTCCTCAATCGCGACAACGGCAGTGGACCGGAGGCCCGGGCCATCGCCAAAGCCGACGCGGAGTATTGGCGCAGCGTGCAACTGAGCCTGGTGCAGAGCCAGTGGGCGCGCCTCTATCGCGACCGCGCCAAGGCCGTGATCGCCATGCTCGACCCCCGCTACGAAGCCAACCCCGCGCGCGCCGAGCGCAGCGTCGGCACGGTGCTCCGGCCGGTGCGCCATCGCCGCGGCCGCGCTTCCTTGCGCGCCGCCTCTTACACCCGCCACCGCGGGTCCGCCGGCCGCCGCCGCGCTGCCCACACCCGCAAGGACTAGCTTCCCTGCAGGGTCCGTACCGCAAACCTCATTCCGCTCCATTTCCACGCGCGTTCCTGCAGCGGTAAACTGAATGCGGCGCTCCCACCCCTTGCCGGGAACCATTCTGCCGGCTTTCGCGTATCGGGAATCAGGAGGATTCATGCGCTCTCGACTTTTCAGCGTCTGTCTGCTCGCCGCCGCCCTCGCCGCATCCGCCGCCCCCGCCTTCGCCGATAAGGATATGGTCCAGTTCGGGAGCAACATCGTGGTCGCTCCCGGCCAGACAGCGGACGACACCGTGTGCTTCTTCTGCAGCGTGGACGATCGCGGCACCGTACGCGGCGACATCGTGGTCTTCTTCGGCGACGTGCACATCTCCGGCCAGGCCAACCACGACGTGGTCAACTTCTTCGGCTCCGTCATTGCCGATGACAATTCCTCCATCCACGAGGATCTGGTCAACTTCTTCGGCTCCGTCCGCCTGGGCGAAAACGTCACCGTGGGCCAGGACATCGTCTCCATGTTCGGCAGCTTCCACGCCGCCGCCACCGCCTCCAACGGCGGAGACCGCGTCACTCCACCCGCCTGGCTCTTCTGGGGACCGCTCCTCGTCTTCGTCCTGATCATCTACCTGATCGTCCACGAGCTCCGCAATTACCGGCGGCGCCGGATTTACCTCCGCGGCTATCCCTTCCCGCCGCCACCGCCGCGGCCATAGCGGATGCTCCTCGACCGCCCCCTGCGCATTGTCATTCCCGGTGGCAGCGGCCAGGTGGGCAGCCTGCTCGCCGAGTACTTTCAGCAGCGCGGCGACCACGTCACCGTCCTCACCCGCAGTCCCTACTCCGCTCCCTGGCAAACCGTGCACTGGGACGGCGAGCAGGCAGGCCAGTGGGTCGAGCTTCTCGAAGGCGCCGACGTCTGCATCAACCTCGCCGGCCGCAGCGTCAACTGCCGCTATACTGGCGAGAATCGCGAAGCCATCTACCACTCGCGCATCCACACCACGCAGTTGCTCGGCCGCGTCTTCGCCGGGCTCGCCGCGCCGCCCGGGGTGTGGCTCAACGCCTCCACCGCCACCATCTACCGCCACGCGCTTGATCGCCCAATGGACGAGCACACCGGCGAATTCGGCGGCCACGAGGCGATCTCCGCCCGTCGCCGCGCTCCCGATACGTGGAATTTCTCCATCCGCGTTGCCACAGACTGGGAGGCGGCCTTCTTCGCAGCCTTCACGCCGCACACGCGCAAAGTCGCCATGCGCAGCGCGGTGGTAATGAGCCCCACGCCCGGCGGCGCCTTCGCCCTGTTGCTCAACCTCGTCCGCTTCAGCGTGGGCGGAACGCAGGGCAACGGCCGCCAGTTCGTTTCCTGGATTCACGCCCTCGACTTCGCCCGCGCCGTCGAATTCCTCATCGACCGCGATGACCTCGACGGCCCCATCAACCTCGCGTCGCCCAACCCGCTGCCCAATCGCGAATTCATGGCCGCCCTGCGCGACGCCTACGGCATGCCCAACGGCATCCCCGCGCCCGCGCCGCTGATCGAGCTTGCCGCGTTGTTCCTGCGCACCGAATCCGAGCTGGTCCTCAAAAGCCGTCGCGTCGTCCCCGCGCGCCTCCTCCAGGCCGGCTTCGATTTCCAGTTCCCTACCTGGCCCGAAGCCGCCGAAGATCTGGTCGAACAATGGCGCCGGAGGCCGTGAAAGAGAGCAGCTTGTAGCTTGTAGCTCGTAGCTTCTAGCCCCCAGCTTTCAGCCATTAGCTCTTAGCTGTTAGCTCGAACTATGAACTGTGAACTGCGAACTGCGAACTGTGAACTGCCAGGTGTTACTCTTGCTCCCAACCATGCACGCCATCGAAACCGTCGACCTCAACAAGCGCTTCCGGCGCGTCGCCGCCGTGCAGGACGTCAGGCTGCAGGTGCCTGAGGGCGCCGTCTATGCCCTGATGGGACCCAACGGCGCCGGCAAAACCACCCTCATCAAGCTGCTGATGAATCTCCTCCGCCCCACCTCCGGCAGCGCCTTCCTGCTGGGCGCCGAATCCTTCCGTCTCCGCGGCCGCCCGCTGGAATCTATCGGCTACGTCTCCGAAAACCAGAAGCACCCCGACTGGATGACGGTCGATACTTTCCTGCGCTACTGGCACCCGTTTTATCCCACGTGGGACCGCGACCTCGAGCAGCAACTCGTCCGCCGGTTCGACTTGCCCCGTAAGCAGCGCCTCAAGTACCTCTCGCGCGGCATGAAGATGAAAGCCGTGCTCACCAGCGTCCTCGCCTATCGCCCGAAACTCATCGTGATGGACGAGCCCCTCAGCGGCCTCGACCCCCTGGTGCGCGATGAACTGATGGGGGGCCTGCTCGAACAGACCGCCGAAACATCCGTCCTGATTTCCTCTCACGACCTGGCCGAAATCGAGAGTTTCTCCACCCATGTGGGATTCATGGATGCGGGCCGGCTGCGTATCTCCGAGCCCATGGTCGAGCTTCGCGAGCGCTTCCGCAAAGTGATTCTCAAAAGACTCATCCCATTCGAGGTTCCTGAAAACCTGCCTTCCGACTGGCGCCAGTTTCACGCCGAGGGCGCGGTGGCCCGCTGGATCGAAACCGGCTTTGCCGAAAGCGCAAGCCGCGCACGCGCACGCCAGATCTTCGGCGACGCGCAACTCTATTCCGAGCCAATGACACTGCGCGAAATCTTTCTCACCCTGGCCCGTCCACAGCGCGAGGCGGCAGAGAGCGAGGCCGGGCAATGATGCTTCTGCACATCCTGCTCAAGGACCTCCGGCGCCACCGCTGGGAAATTCTGCTCTTTGTCGCCATCGTCGCCGCATGGGCGTGGCAGCAGACGCACCGTTTCTACTGGCTCGAAGTGCATGCCAAAGAACTCCTGGTCATCGTTATGTTCGTGCTCTGGTTCTTCCTCACGATTCGCGGAGTGCAGGGCGAGTCCCTGGTAGGCGATCGAGAGTTCTGGCCCACCCGCCCCTATCGCACCTGGCAACTCTTCCTCGCCAAAGCAGCATTTCTCGTCCTCTGCCTCAACGTACCGCTTTTTTTGGCGCAGCTCTATTTACTGGCGCACGCAGGAATTCCACTTTCGCCTTCGCTGCTTCCCGGCCTGCTTTTCTTGCAGCTCGAATTCGCGTGGTGCTGCACGCTGCCCGCCGCCGCCCTCGCTGCCGTAACGGATTCCATTGTGCAGTGGGTCTTGTCGATCGTGGCCATGCTCATATTCGGACTGGCCGTCTCCTGGCTGCCTTGGAATTCCCTTTCCGCGACGTTTGCCGGCACCGAACAACTCGCCACATGGTGCGGCATCATCGTCATTGGTCTTGCGCTACTCGCCGCGCTCATCTGGCAATACAGCCACCGCCGCTCCGGCCCGGCGCGCATCGTAATTGCCGCTGCAGTTGTTGTCGTGCCGCTTTGTATAGCCTTCGCGTCCACGAAGCTCGCGCGCCTACTGGCTTACACCGCACCCAACGGCCTGCCGCCTGTGTCGTTGTCCCTCGCCCCCGCAAATCAGCGGACCTACACCCGTACCGACGGCTTCGGGACCGCTACCCTGCAGGTCCCTGTCTACGCGGCCTCCATTCCCGCGGACACGCTTGTCGTCATTGAAGGCACTCGCTTCCATTTCACCGGGAACGACGGCTGGGACTCGAAAACTGCATGGGCGACCGCCGCCATCGTCCTCTCTTCGCAGAGCAGCACCGCCGAGCTCAGCTTCCCTGTGCCCAAATCGACTGCTGACCAGATTCGCCGCACTCACGCCACTATCCAGGCCGAGATTGAGATGGCGGTCTATCATATCTCCGCGCCCTATACCATCGACACCACTCCAGCGCATTTCAAAATACCTCATGTGGCCTCATGTACTCTTTGGTCACTTGAATCGCAGATATTTCGCTTCTCAAGGCTCGACTGCGTGGCGCCCCTGCGCATGCCCGATGTGTACGTCACTCGGCTCGACTCGAGCGAAAATACCTGTTCTCAGCTGAATAGGCAGCCGCGCCTTCCAGCCGGACACTGGGCCATGGGCGTGCAATATGGGTCCGGCATACCAGCCGACTTTGATCCAAACCCCATACGCACATTCGATCTCGACACCGGAATTGGCGTCTGGAACCCGCCTATCTACACGCCGCAGGATCCTTCCACAAGTCGGACGGCCAGTATCTGCCGCGGAACACCCGTCACAGCACAATATGGCTGGCTATCGGGTCGCGTCCACGCTACCTATCAACTAGGCCCGGCGGGAACCGAGTCTCCCACGCATCCGATCGAACCCTCGGATGATGATTCCACGCCGTTTTCGCCCAGAGCGACCTGATGGCCACAGACCACTGCTGACTTATCGCTGCGTCATCGGCGTAATGTCGGCCACCGGCAGATCCCAGTGCGCCAGCAGGATCTCGAACCGCCTCTGCTCTTCGCGCTGGTACGCCGCCTGGTCCGGCCACAGTTCCTGGATAAACTTCGCCTCATCCGGGTTCGCCGTCGTGGCTACTGTCGAATTCTTATAGCGGATGATGACGCGATAATCCCAGCGCCCGTCTTCCGTCGTGTGATACGCCGGCGTCTCGATCTTCAGCGACAGGATTCTTCCCGTCGATTCAATCTTCTTGAGCAGGGGATAGTGATTTTTGAGGAAGAGGGAGAGAAATTCCTGCTGATGCCCCCACTGCACCTTGTAGTAGTACTCCACGGTATAGGGAGCGTCGGCTGAACCCTGCGGCGGCGCGCCCTGTGCATGCAGCGCGCCACTCATCAGAGCCGAGAGCAAAATCGGAAGAGCAAACAGAATCTTGCGCATGGAGCCTCCTGTTTCAGGGAACGGATGGCCCTCATTTTATCTTTCGCGCAACGAAATGCCACGGAATTGCGCGAGCACTACGGAAGAGCAAGCAAAGTGAGGCAGAGAAGCTAACTGTGAAAATGCGAGGCAGAGAGCAAAATACGGCAAAGCGAAGCAAAGAGCAAAACAGCCAAGCACAACAAAAATGAAAACGTGAAGTTCAACGATCGCAAAATACATGCCCGGGGAAATGATCGAACCACCGCAGCGTCCCGGGCCGCCGCCGCAATGCATAATCTGAAACAACACTGAATGAAACCGAAGTCTTTCTACTCCCTACTCCCGACTCCCTGCTCCCTGTTCTTAAGCTCCGGCGAGACTAGCCAGCGCCATGCGGTTGGGAATCTCCAGCATCGATCCGCGGAACGAAACCAGCCGGCGGGTCTTGAAGATGCTCAGTGTCCGCGTAACCGTCTCCCGCGAAGCCCCGATGAACTCGCCGATCTCTTCATGGGTAAGGGAAAACCGCACCCGCCCGCACGATGCGCTCGAATGCTCGTTCTCGCTCCACTCCAGCAGCAGGCGCGCCAGCTTCTCCGGTGCCGACGCCGACAGTCCCACGGTGCGCAGTTGGTGGCAGGCCATGGAAACGTGCCGGCTCAGTTCCTCCGTCATGTTGATGAAAAGCTCCGGGTGCCGCGCCAGGAATCCCAGGAACTCGCGCCGCCCGATCTGCGCCACCTTGGCCGGATACAGCGTCTCCGCCGTCATCTCATAAGCCCCGCCGGACAATGCCGACGAAAGTCCCAGCACTTCGCCCTTTCTGGCAATGCGCAGGCTCAGCCGCTTGCCTTCACTCGAGTTGATGGAGAGCCGCACCTCGCCGTCCAGCACCACGAACACTCCACGCGCCTCTTCCTTCTCGGCGAACAAAACGATATTCGCTCCGTGGGCGTGAGCGTGTTCCATCGACGCCCAATCTTCCAGCGCGGAGTTCGACCAGTTTTTGAAGAACTCCCCGCCTCGGCCCTGGTTTGCCTTATAGCTGTTCACTGTGTAGCTGATGGTCTCCACGTTAGGCCCTCCCGTTGGTATGGTTCCCGTTACCGTTCGTGATTTCATCTGCAAGTTGCCGCGAATACAGGCTGGTGACAAACTCCGCACTGCTGCCGGTGTAGATGTCCCTCAATACCTGTGTGCCCCAGACGTCGGAATACGTCAGATCGCGAAGGTCCAGCGACAGCTTCTTCCCGTTGAGGCGCGGCGCCCATTCCTTCCACGCTCGATCGAGTTCTGCCACCCATGGACCTGCAAGGCGGCCCACCAGCGTGAACCCGATTCCGTTTTCATTTTCCTGAATCGAAATGCGTAACGTATGCTGGCCCGTCCTTCGCCGTCGCCTGGGTATATGCAGATGGCGTGCCAAACCCGCGAGGCGCATCTCATGCCGCATTCGCGCGCTGACTTGAAAGGAGTTATTCGGAAGAGACGAAGTAAATCGATCTACGGCTCAATGCAAGTGACGACGAGTGACGATGACGGCATTTCGTCACGCGACCGGATTTCGTCACGAAAGCAGGGAACGAGGGGACAACGGATCTGATCAGGGACCAGCGAACAGGGATCAGCAAACAAGGATCAGCGAACAGATGATGATGCCGCCAAAGTTGAAATTGAGAGGATGAATGAATCAGGAAAACTCACGCTTTATGTGGGTCCCGCCCGTAGATCGATTAGGCTGACCCACCATATATAGGACGGACCGCGCAAAAAGTCAGCCACATCTCTAATCCCTAATCCCTAATCCTCTGGTCCCTTGTTCCCTCGGTCCCTCGGTCCCTGCTTTACATGTATTCCCGTCTCTCGATCCCCAGCTTTTTCATCTTCGAATTCAGCGTCGTCCGCTTCAGCCCCAGCCGCGCCGCCGCGCCGTCCACGCCGCCGATCAGCCCCTTCGATTCCCGCAGCACGCGCAAAATATGTTCCCGCTCCGCGGCATGCAGCGTCGCCGTCTCGCCGCCCTCCTCTTCGTCTTCCTCCACGTCGCTCTCCAACTCCGCCAGCGGAACATACAGCACCGGTCCCTTGGTCAGGATCACCGCCCGCTCCAGCATGTTCTCCAGCTCGCGAATATTTCCCGGCCACTTCCACTTCACCAGCGCATCCATGGTGGCTTCGGGAATGGTGTCAATCACCTTGCCCATCCGCCGGCTGTGCGCCGCCACAAAATGCCGCACCAGCACCGGTATGTCGCTGGTCCGATCGCGCAACGGCGGAGAAAAGACCGGAAACACCTTCAGCCGGTAGAAGAGGTCCGCGCGGAATTCCTTCTCCTGCACCATCTTTGCCAGGTCGCGATTGGTGGCCGCAATCAGCCGCACGTTCACTGAAATGGGCCGCGTCCCGCCCAGCCGCTCGAACTCCCGCTCCTGCAGAGCCCGCAGCAGCTTCGGCTGCAGGTCCAGCGGAATCTCGCCCACCTCGTCCAGAAACAGCGTCCCCTCGTGCGCCAGCTCCAGCCTGCCCATCTTGCGCCCAATCGCCCCGGTAAACGCCCCCTTCTCGTGCCCGAACAGTTCGCTCTCCAGCAGGCCCGCCGGAATCGCCGCGCAGTTGAGCTTGATAAAGGTGCGGTCATGACGCGGGCTCAGTCGGTGAATCGCTCGCGCCAGCAGCTCCTTGCCAGTCCCCGTCTCCCCCTGGATCAGCACCGTCGCATCGGTGGGCGCCACCGTCTCAATCTGCTTCAGCACCTGCCGTAAACCCGTGCTCTCGCCCACAATGTCTTCAAAGCGGTTCTCGACGTTGATCTCTTCTTCCAGGTACTGCTTTTCCTGGTTCAGCCGGTCGCGGATCTCGGCAATCTGCTTGAACGCCACCGCGTTGTTCACCGCCATCGCTACCTGATCGGCAAACTCCGCCAGCATCTCCGCGTCGCGAAAACTGAATGCCCCCTCCTGCCGGCTCGATACCGCCAGCGCCCCAATCGTCTCCCCGCGATGGATGAGCGGCACCCAGCACCCCGACTGCATTCCCAGGTCCGTCAGATGCTTCATGCCTTCGTCGCCAAACCGCGACCCCTGAAATTTCTCCACGACCACCGGCTCCCGCGTCTGGAACGCCTTCCCGGCGGGCGATCCTTCCATCGGCACGCGATAGTCTCCCAGCCGTGCTCCGCCCTCCCCAGGCCCCAGGAACTGCACTCCCATGGTCGCGCTCGCCGCGTCATACATGCCCAGCGTCGCCGCGTCATGGGGAACCACCTCGCGGATGCTTGCTGAAAAAGCCTCCAGCAGCTTGCGCACATCCATGTTCGCCAGCAGCGCATTGCTGAGCTGCAGCATCACTGCTTCTTCCGCGCGCTTGCGGTCGGTGTGGTCCCGCGTCACTTTGGCAAAGCCTGTGATCTGGCCGGTGCTGTCGCGGACCGCCGTCAGCACGCTCTGCGCCCAGAACCGCGACCCGTCCTTGCGCACCCGCCATCCCTCTTCTTCAAACTTTCCCCGCTCCGCCGCCTGCCGCAACATCTGGTTGGGATGTGCGCGCTCCAGGTCAGTATGCGTGAAGAACCGCGAAAAGTGCTTGCCCAGGATATCCTCTGCAGCGTATCCGTGAATCCGCTCCCCACCCACGTTCCAGGTCACCACATAGCCTTCGCGGTCCAGCATGTAGATGGCGTAGTCGTGGACGTTCTCGATAATCATCCGCAATTGCTGGTCCTGCCGCCGCAACTCGTCCTGTGCCGCACGCTGCTCCGTGGTGTCGCGCACAAAACTCAACACCACCGGCCCCGTTGCCGTCCCGATCGGCCGCAGCATGATGTCTACTGGAAACTCGGTGCCGTCCTTGCGCAGCGCAAACAGATTCAGCGCCGCACCCATCTGCCGGGTCCGGGGATGCGCATTGAAGTTCTCGCGATGACTCGGGTGCCGCTCCCGGAAACGCTCCGGAACAAGCGCCTCGATGGGCAGGCCCACCATCTCGCCGCGCTCGTATCCAAACATCTCCGCCGCGCGCGGGTTCGCTTCCCGTATCACCCCTTTCGCGTCCACCACAAAGATGGCGTCCGGGCTGATGGCGAAGTGATTCTCCATGAGGATGCGCGCGAATTCGGCGCGATTTTGCCGCGCTTGCGCCGCTGCGTCCTGCTCCGGGGAATTAGATGGGCGCATGCTTTGGTCCCGCTGAGCACGATACCGCGTTCCACCGCGCCCGGCAATTCAATTCACAGTTACTAAAACCGCTAGTGCTTTTGACGCCGAACCATGCCGCGGGTCACGCGGCATCCCGATTGTAGCGGACCGCCCCCGCACTCTCCCCGCTAACTCCGGCATCACCGCTTCCGCCGCTGCTACACTCACTCCCAGAAGCCAATAAGGAGACCACTCCCCATGACCCTCATCGAGGTCGGCCTGGTCGACAAGACAGGCAAAATCAGCCCCATTCTCCTCCACGCCGCGGCCCGCGCGCTCCACATCCAGGTCACCCGCGACTTGCCCCGCTTCTGGCCCGTCCACGCCGCCGTCTCTTACCTGCCCGACGCCGCCAGCATCCCCGCCGGCATCTGGCCCGTTTTCCTCGTCGACAAGCTCCCCGCCGGGGAGGGCGGTTCCCATCTCGACCGCCACAACCAACCCTACGCCAAGGTCATCGCCACTCCCGATTCCCCCGAGTGGACCATCGACGCCAGCCACGAAATCCTCGAAATGCTCGTCGACCCCTATGGCAACCGAATGCAAACCGGCCCCTCCCTCAAGCTGGTCAAAGGCAAACCCGTCGACGGCCACAGCCAATACGCCTACCTGGTGGAAGCGTGCGACCCCTGCCAGGGCGACCTTCACGCCTATCCCATCCACGGCATCGCGGTCTCCGACTTCATCACCCCGCACTATTACGATCCCATAGCCACCCCCGGCGCCCGCTACAGCTTCACTGGCGCCGTGAAGCACCCCCGCCAGGTCCTCCCCGGCGGATACCTCTCCTGGGTCAATCACCGCAACAACCGCTGGCAGCAGTTGCTCTGGCTCGATCCCAAAAAGCCCCCTCTCCTGCACGACTACGGCCCCGCGCCCGCAACCGCCAGCCTCCGCGCCTGGGTCGACGGCCACATGAGCCGCCACGCAGTCGAAAACAAGACCCACTCCCACCGTCGCCAGCAAAACAAGCGCCTGATGGCGGAGTGCCGCGCCAAGCGCGACGAAATGGAAGCCATCGCCCGCACCCGCGGCGCTCTCTATGAATGAACCTGCATCTGGCGAGATTCCGCCACCGCTGACCTACCATCGCTCAAGGAGCAGGAGCCGTGACTACCCATCCACCCCGGGTTCCCACTCAACTCGCCCCCGCCGCCGCCCGCATCTTTACCGCGAACGACCGCATAAACCAGCTCCTCATCGAACGGCTCGACCCCGCGGCCTGGAACGCAAAGCCTCCGGCGAATGTCCGCACTATTGCCGCCATCTTCGCCCACATGCACAACGTCCGCACCAAGTGGATCCGGCTCACCGCTCCGCACCTGAAGGCTCCGGCGCAGCTCAACCGCGCCCACTGCACGCCGTCACAGGCCCGCGCCGCCCTGGTCGCCAGCGCCGTCACGTGCGCGGAGATGCTCGCCGAGGCTCTCAATCCCGCCGGCGGCCGCATCCGTGAATTTCGCAGAGACGGGTGGGCTCGCCCCTGGCCCTCAGGCCCGGAGATGCTCTGCTACATGCTCGCTCACGAAGCGCATCATCGCGGGCAGGTGTGCATGCTCGTGCATCAGCTCGGGTTTCCCCTGGCCACGGAAACTACCTCCGCAATGTGGAACTGGGAAAAGCTTTGGAAGGACTGCGGCGCGCCGTGCGGCCCCGGCTACGACACTTGACCCATCGCTTCGGATTCGTGCCCGGAAATGCACAAAAATGCAGGCATCGGCAGAAATAGGCAATAGATCGCAGAATCGGGATACCGCTCACCTTGCACTCCTGAGTATCGTGAGGATCAGGAGTTGGGAAGCAGGATGACAGCTTCGTGGAAACAGGACCTGCGCAAGATAGCCGGCGCCGACGATCTGCACGTCGCACCGTTCCGAGAGGATGGCAGGACATACGGCACCCCGACCTGGATCTGGTGCGTGGCGGGGGATGACGTCCTCTACGCGCGGGCATACAATGGACAGGAATCGCGCTGGTATCAGGCGGCGATGCGGCAAAAGGGCGGGCGAATCACCGCTGCCGGAATCACCAGAGAAGTGAGCTTTGAGCCGGTGGAGGGACCGGTCAACGACCGCATCGACGAAGCCTATCGCGCCAGGTACGCAGGCATCCCGTACCTTCCCCCAATGATCGGCGCACGGGCCCGCTCTGCAACCGTGAGAATCGTGCCTGGCTCGACAAAAACCTGAGCACGGCCTCTCCAGCAAGCCCTTGACCAGGAACTCGTCAACCGGATGTCACCCTATCCGGCAATACTCCGCACCAACCTGACAAACCCCCGAATCGAAAGCAGGAGGAATCCATGGCCACCACTGAAGTCGCTCGCCGGGAAGAAAAGAGTCTTCCCCGCACCTACTCCTCAAAAGCTTACGCCGCCCAGAGCGAAACCTCCGGGCTCGCTGCCCACACCGTTCAACGCCGCACTGCGCAGGAGAACGACGTCCAGATTGAAATTCTCTTCTGCGGCATCTGCCACTCCGATCTTCACCAGGTTCGCAATGAGTGGAAGGAAGTGATGCCCACCGTCTATCCCTGCGTGCCGGGCCACGAGATCGTGGGCCGCGTTACCAACGTCGGATCGGGCGTAACCAAATTCAAGCCCGGCGATATTGCGGCAGTCGGCTGCATGGTCGACTCCGACCGCACCTGCCCCGAGTGCAAGACCGGACTCGAGCAGTTCTGCAACGACCTCATCCTCACTTACAACTTCCCTGACAAGCGCACCGGCGGCGTGACCTACGGAGGCTACTCCGACAGCATCGTGGTCGACCAGAACTTCGTCCTTCGCGTTCCATCCAACCTCGATCTCGCCGGAGCCGCGCCGCTGCTCTGCGCCGGCATCACCACCTACTCGCCCATGCGCCACTGGGGCGTCACCCGGGGCACGAAGGTCGGCGTCGTCGGCCTTGGCGGCCTCGGCCACATGGCCGTCAAAATCGCGCATGCCCTCGGCGCCTACACTGTCGTCTTCACCACGTCGCCCCGCAAGAAAGACGACGCCCTGCGCCTCGGCGCCGACGAAGTGGTCCTCTCTCGCGATCCCAATGAAATGGCGAAGCACGCCGGCAGCTTCGACTTCATCCTCGACGCAGTTGCCGCCGAACACGACGTCAACGCCTACATCAACATGCTGCGCCGCGACGGCAATCTCACCATGGTGGGCGCGCCCAACAAGCCGCTGCCCGTTGCCGTCTTCGGACTCCTCATGCGCCGCCGCAGTTTCTCCGGCTCGCTCATCGGCGGCATTGCCGAAACCCAGGAGATGCTCGACTTCTGCGGCAAGAACAACATCACCTCCGACGTGGAAGTTATTCCCATCCAGAAGGTCAACGAAGCCTACGAGCGCCTGGTGAAATCCGACGTGAAGTACCGCTTCTCGATCGACATGGCGTCGCTCAAAGCGGAATAATCCGATGCCGAAGCACGTTCGCCGCGGGCGTGCTTCGGTCCACTCTTGATACAACCCACCGAAAGGTGAGGAACTTGCATGAACATTTCTTTCGAAAACAAGGTTGCACTCATTACAGGCGCCGCATCTGGGCTGGGTCTTGCGACAGCGAAGGCTTTCGCTGAATCGGGAGCTTCCGTGGTATTGGCAGACTGGAATGAGAAGGCCGTGCGCTCTTCAGCGCAGGAATTAGCCGTTCAAGGACATAAGACACTCGCGATCCGGTGCGACGTTTCCGACGATGCCCAGGTAGAAGCAATGGTTCAGGAGACTGTCGCCACTTTCGGACGGCTCGATGCGGCCTACAACAATGCCGGGGTTCAAAATGTTCTTGCAGAAACTGCCGATTCTGCCCGTGACGATTACGACCGGGTGATGGCGATCAATCTCCGCGGCGTATGGAGTTGCATGAAATTCGAACTGCAACAGATGCGCAAGCAAGGAAGTGGAGCTATTGTGAATTGTTCATCGCTCGGAGGACTTGTTGGGGGCGCCGGACGCGGGACCTATCACGCTGCTAAACACGGAGTCCTTGGATTCACCAAGAGCGCGGCTCTGGAATATGCTGCTCGTGGCATTCGAATCAATGCCGTATGTCCCGGCCTCATTCAGACGCCCATGTCAGACCAGATGATCGCTTCGGGACAAGGTGAGGCGCTCGCCGCGATGGTGAAGACGGTGCCAATGGGACGGGTTGGCCGCGCGGAAGAGATTGCCGATGCCGTTTTGTGGCTCTGCAGCTCAGCCGCGAGCTATGTCACCGGTCAGTCGATCTCGGTTGACGGCGGATACATCATGCGCTGAGAACGCCGCGCGGACACTGAGAACCTGGAACTGACAACTGAAGGGGAAGCACATGGAAATCAAGCGAGCCGGCTCCCAGCCCTCTGGCAAAGGCCCCGCAAACTACTTCACCGGCACGGTGCGCATCGATCCGTTATTCACCGCGCCCGATCCCGCGCGCGTGGTCGGCGCACACGTCACGTTCGAGCCTGGCGCGCGCACCGCGTGGCACACTCATCCGCTCGGCCAGACGCTCATCGTCACCTCGGGCGCAGGACGCGCGCAGCACTGGGGCGGTCCCATCGAGGAAATCCGTCCCGGCGACGTCATCTGGTTCGCACCCGGCGAGAAGCACTGGCACGGCGCCGGTGCCACCACCGCCATGACCCACATCGCCATCCAGGAAAAGCAAAACGGCAAAACCGTCGATTGGCTGGAGCAGGTAACCGACGAGCAGTATGGAGCCATCTCCTAGCCGAAGTTCTGTAGCCTCATCCCTGGGTACCTCATCCTACGCACACTCTCACCGTGCGTGGGGTGGGAAACCACAACACCGTCGTCTACCATTCCAGTAGACTCATGCCCCGCAAGCCCAAGCTCGGCCAGAACTTCCTTCGCGATCCAACCGCCATCCAGCGCATCGCCTCCGCGCTCGGCGACCTCTCCCAGCACACCATGGTCGAAATCGGACCCGGCCAGGGCGCCATCACGCGCATCCTCGCCGGCAGCGCCGCCCACGTCCTCGCCATCGAACTCGATCGCGAACTCGCCCCCCGCCTCCGCGCCGAACTTCCGCCCGATCGCGTCACCGTCCTCGAGCAGGACGTGCTCACCTTCGACTTCGCCGCCGCTGCCGCCAATGCCGGCCACCGGCTCCCCGTCCTGGGAAACCTGCCCTACTACATCACTTCGCCTATCCTGCTCAAGCTCGCCGCCAGCTCCGCTTCGCTCGACCGCGCCGTCCTCATGGTGCAACGCGAAGTGGCCGATCGCGCCGTCGCCTCCCCCGGCTCCCGCGATTACGGCCTGCTCTCCGTCACCGTGCAGATGTACGGGCCCGTCGAGCGCCTATTCACGCTGCCCCCGGGGGCTTTTTCTCCTCCGCCCGACGTCCACTCCACCGTGTTCCGCTGGCGATTCGCTCCGCGCTTCCACGACCTGCACGTCCCGGAAGCTCCGTTCCTGGCCTTCGCTCGCCAGGTCTTCGCACAAAAACGCAAGACCCTCGCCAACAATCTGCGCGCCGCGAAATTCGATGCCGCCGCCGTCCAGATCGCCCTCGCCAAAGCCGCCATCTCCCCCAAGGCCCGCGCCGAAGAGCTTTCCCTTGAGGCACTTGCTCGGCTTTACCAAACGCTCCAACCGTGACGGGCCGGTAAGCCACCCGCCATGGCCAGGATCGATGTCTCCCACCGTTTCGCGAGAAAAAAGGCGAGAAAGGTGGGGCACGGAATCTTTCGGGTGGATTTGGCGCCAGAACCAGGCGTGCCCAATACTATGTGCATAAGGGAACTCCTTCGGCGCCAAATCCGGTTCCGAGGTATAGGACTCTGAATAGCCCAGTGCGCAATTTCGAGACAACCCGAACGGAATTCCAGGAAATACTCGCCAAGCCCATTCGCGAACTCGGGCTCAAACTCGAGGGCTCTCCGCTGGACCGATTCGTTCAGCAGCTATATCGCGAACTGGAAGCCAAGGGCATCCACAAGTTCCGTCCGCTTTGTTATCTCACCGATGAATGGGGGTGTCCGTCCGGCGAGCCGGTCATCGGCATTCCGTTCTATCTGGCCAACCCGGACCTGGCACAGCTTGAGCGCAATATGAACGACCTGGAAGACGCTCGCGAGATCATGATGTACATGCGCCATGAGGCCGGACACGCATTCAATTACGCGTACCAGCTATACAAGTCGGCTGAGTGGCGCGATCTGTTCGGTCCGTTTCGCCGCGCCTATCGCGATAATTACCGCCCCATACCGTTCTCGCGGAAGTTTGTTCGCCACATGGCCGGGTGGTACGCGCAGAAGCATCCGGATGAAGATTTTGCCGAAACGTTTGCGGTTTGGCTCACGCCTCGCTCGCAATGGCGAAAACGCTATGAATGCTGGGATGCACTGGCCAAGCTCCAATATGTCGATCACGCGGCGCGAAAAGTCGGAGACGTCGAACCCGTCCGGCGCCGCGGCCGCACCGACATCACCGTCGATGAGATGGAATCGACGGTCGGGGAGTTCTATCGTCTCAGCCTGCCGGAGGAAATTCCGGTCGAGGAACTGGCGCTGGATGCCGATTTGGCAGACATCTTCAACATCTCCCCCAAGCGACATAAGGGCGTACGACCCGCCCAGGAGATGTTGCGTGAGCATCGCAAGCCCATTATCGACAAAGTGGCGTATTGGAGCGGAGTGCAACGTCCGATCGTCAAGCGACTGGTGGAATCCATCTGCAAGCGTGTTGAGGACCTGAGTCTGCGCGTGGACGTTCGACGCGAGTCAGAGTACCTCACGGAGTTCACGGTGTATACAACCGCACTCTCAATGAATTATCTGGTGCGTGGGAAGTTCATCCATCCCTGAGGCGTGAGGACCCGCCGCGGCGGGCCGTCACAGCGATTGGAGACCGCATGGCTGGAACGAAGTTGAAAGTCACGGTGCTGTACGACTTGTGGGAAGAAGGACCTGCTGAGGTGCAGGAAGAAGTTCCTGTGCCGCGCAAGCGCAAGGGGCAAAAAAAACGCACGAAGAAGCCGGTAAAGCACGACCGCGAAGAGATCTTCGAAGCCCTGGAGAAGCTCGGTCACGAGCCTTCGTATTACGTGCTCGACGGCCGCCCGCAATCCCTGGTCTCGCTTGCCAAATGCGGCGCCGACCTCATTTTCAACCTCACCGAATCCTATGCGGGCGACGACACCAAGGAGATGCAGGTCACCGCATTCCTCGATCTGCTCGATATCCCTTACACAGGCGCGGGACCGCACGCGCACATTCTGGCGCAGGACAAATCGATCGCCAAGAAGATGTTCGCTTTTTACGGGATTCAGTCGCCCTTCTTCGCGACAGCCTGGCGCGGCACCCTCGACCACGCACATGACATCTCGTTCCCACTGATCGTGAAACCCACCTCAGAAGATGGATCCATCGGGGTGGATGCCGCTGCGGTAGTTACCAGCGTGAAGGAGTTGATGGAGCGCATCTCCTATATACAAACGGAATTCGATTCACCCGCGTTGATTGAGGAGTACATCGAAGGACGCGAGATCTACGCCTCCATCCTGGGCAGTTATGAGAACGCGCATGCCCTTCCGCTTGTGGAACTTGACCTTTCGAAGCTTCCCAAGGGCATGCCCAAAATCGCCAGCCAGGAAGTGAAATTCGAGAAAGACACGGAAGCCTATAAGCTGACGAAATCGGCGATCGCCGAAGACCTGGATGAAGAAACAACAACCAGGCTCACTGAGGTCGCGATCAAGGCCTATCGCGCCGTCCAGCTTCGCGATTATGGCCGCATTGACATGCGCGTATCGAGCAAGGGCGAGATTTATGTCATTGAAGCGAATCCGAACCCATGGCTCTCAAGCGCGCAGGAGTTTGCCATGGCCGCGAAGAAGTCCGGCCTCTCCTATACCCAAATGATCGGGGAGATTGTGGACCTTGCGATGGCTCGGCAGGTGTGAAAGATGGCAAAAAGTTCAAGTGAGTAACGCAGGCTCTTAAGCCCAACTCAATTCGTGGCATTTGCGGCGCGGCGACTCACCACGATTTCCACCAGATATACGGGCAGAAAACGGTCAACAAACTTCCCGTCTCCCTGCTGTCCGTGCCCTATGCGACTTTGCCTACCGGCTGAACCCCCGGAGTGTTTTCCCAGAGACAGATAGACGTTTTACCTGTGATTAACTCTGCAAACACGGTGCCTGCTTTTACGGTCGGCGAGTTCATTGACCGAGACAATGTAACAGCTAGAGCATTTCTAATTTAAGTGTTTACATTTGTGCGATAATGTTCCTGCCGTCTGGAGGCGGCTGGGATGCATTCCTATTCGCAAGACCTGCGGGATCGAGTGCTGTGGGCATTGGAGCGGGGCGAGCGGCCTTCGGCCAT
>DASZLF010000032.1:0-14195 GCA_035552555.1 Occallatibacter sp. | reverse complement strand
GTGCCTGCCGGAGGCCGCGTGAGCCTCCGGCGGGCAAAATGGCATATCGGATAGCCGCAAAATCAGCGATTTTTGAGCAGATGTGGCCACGCCGCAGCAGCGCAGTTCTATAACTCGCCGATTTTCAGAGGTTCCTTAGATTCTTCTAATGTAGTGGCGTCCGCAAATGGACTGGTCCGCTCGCCAGCTATTAACGCTCTTCATACCTACTGGAACCCTCCAGCCCCGCGTGGAAGACCCCTTGGTGACGTGTCGGGCCGGGCAAGGGCTATCACAAACGGGCATCCTCCCTGTTGCGGGATGCGGAGTGAGGCTGTGCGCAACTCCGTCTTCCATGCACTCAAGAAGAGCCCGCGGAGTCACAATAAATCCGCATTTAGCCGCTCAACGTCCCGCTGACACTCTTTGACTGTCTCCGGGCCCGCACACTTCGTGCGCCGCCGAAGTGCTGCGCTCTGTTGGGACGTTGCTCGCTGGCCCTCCGATCGAACACACGTGTCTCGGCGGCCCAGCTCAGCTTTTCCACCGGCAATTTGCAAATGGAACCCGGATTTCCGGCGCACTCGCCTGCGCGGGAACAGGCATTTATCACATTTCCAATACGTAAAGAGCGAGGGCTCAATGTCAGAACGGCAAGTGGTGGTTCTCAGCGCAGTGCGCACCGGCGTGGGTAAGTTTGGAGGGGGCCTCAAGGATATTCCCCCCACCGCTCTCGCGGCCACGGTGGTGCGTGAGGCCGTGCAGCGTTCCGGGATCTCTCCGAGCGTCATCGGCCACGTGGTGTTCGGCAACGTCATTCACACCGATTCCAAAGACATGTACCTGGCGCGGGTAGCGGCAATTCGCGGCGGGCTTCCGGTGAACACACCCGGTTTAACGCTGAACCGGCTGTGCGGCAGCGGGTTGCAGGCGATTCTGACTGCGGCCGAAATGATCTCTCATCGTCATTGCGATGCGGCGGTGGCCGGCGGCGCGGAATCGATGAGCCGCGCGCCCTACTGGCTGCCGGCGATGCGCTGGGGCGCCCGCCTCAACGACAGCATGGCCGTGGACGCACTGGTTGCTTCCATCACTGACCCGTTCGACGAAGTCCACATGGGGATTACCGCTGAAAACATCGCGCGGAAATTCAAAGTCTCCCGCCAGGATCAGGATGCGCTGGCGGCGGAAAGCCATCGCCGAGCTCTGCTTGCTGTGCAGCAGGGACGGTTCACCGAACAGATCGCCCCGGTGGAGGTGAAGGTGAAGGGCGGGGTAGTCCAGTTCGCGGCGGACGAATCGCCGCGGGCCGACGCCACCGTGGAGAACCTGGCGAAGTTGAAGCCGGCCTTCAACACCGATGGGAGCGTGACCGCGGGCAACGCATCCAGCGTCAACGATGGCGCCGCGGCGGTCGCTTTGATGGAGCAGGATGCCGCCGGCATGCTGGGCCTCAAGCCATTGGCGCGCCTGGTGGATTACGCGGTGACCGGCGTGGAGCCGGAGATCATGGGCATGGGGCCGGTGCTGGCGGTGCGCAAGGCGCTCGAGCGTAGCGGACTCTCGCTGGCGCAGATGGATGTCATCGAGCTCAACGAAGCCTTCGCCGCGCAGGCGCTGGCGGTGCAACGGGAGCTGCAGCTTCCCCCGGAGAAAACCAATCCCAACGGCAGCGGCATTTCACTCGGCCATCCCATCGGGGCCACCGGGGCCATCATCGCCGTCAAGGCTCTTTACGAGCTGCGGCGGATCGGCGGCCATTATGCGCTGGTTTCGATGTGTATCGGCGGCGGGCAGGGAATTGCCGCCATTTTCGAAGCACTCAACTGAAGAAAGGAGGAAGCACATGGCTACCGAGGTACTCGTTGAACCGCAGTTATCTCCACATCGCGACCTGGAAGGGAGGGTGGGACTCATCACCGGTTCGTCGCGCGGCATCGGCCGCGCCATCGCGCGAGAACTTGCCATGCGCGGAGCCACCGTCGCCATCAACTATCGAACCAGCTTCAGCTGCGCCGAAGAGCTGCGCAACGATATCCGCCAGGCCGGAGGCGAATGCGAGCTGTTTCAAAACGATATCTCCGACCGCATGCAGGCGCGCGCCCTGGTGCGCGATGTGCTCGACTGCTATCGCCATATCGACATCCTGGTGAACAACGCCGGCATCACGCGCGACCGTTCCATCCGCAAGATGACGGATGAGGACTGGGCCGAGGTGATCGAAACCAATCTCAACAGCGTCTTTTACTGCACCACCGCGGTCCTGCCCATCATGATCGAGCAGAAGTTCGGGCGCATCGTGAACATCGCCTCGTTCTCAGGGCAGGCCGGAAACTTCGGCCAGGCGAATTATGCCGCCAGCAAGGGAGGCATTATCGCCATGACCAAGGTGCTGGCGCTGGAACTGGCCAGGTACAACATCACCGCCAACGTCATTGCCCCGGGATTCACTGAAACCGACATGCTCTCCGCCGTGCCCGCGGACGTGCAGGAACAGATCAAGGCGCGCATACCGATGCATCGCTTCGGGCTGCCGGAAGAAACCGCCAAGGCAGTGGGATTCCTGGTCTGCGACGGCGACTACATCACCGGGCAGCAGATCAACGTCAACGGCGGCATTTATATGTAATGGAGTTTGGGTGGAGCGCGCTGGCCCCACTCGAAATCTAATCGGAGCGCGCCGCCAGCCATTCCTCGATGTGAGGCCACGTGGTGCGGTGCGCGCTGCTTCCGGCCATGATGCCGATGTGCCCTCCGGGGACGCGATAGGTCTGCTTGTCCTGGCTCGAGACCTTCTCGACAACGGTCTCTGACTGGCACGGCGGCGTGATGTGATCGCCCTCCGCAATTACGGTGAGCAGGTTGGCGCGGATCCGGCCTACGTCCACCAACTGGTTGCAGATGCGCAGCTCACCGCGCATCAGCGCGTTGTTGCGATACAGGTCGACAATCAGTTGACGATAGGCTGCGCCAGCGATGGGAATGTTATCGGTGACCCACGTATTCATCGCCTGCCATGCTTCCACGGCCCGCGGATTGTCCAGGTTGTCCCACAACTTGCAGTAGTTGCCGATGTAATTTTCCACCGGCTTCAGCGCCCGCGCGCCATAATCGATCATTTCCCCCGGCATGTTGCCGAACGCCGCCAACACCTTCTCCACATCGAAATACTTTTCGTCTGTCCACCGGGCGAAGGTCAGTCCCTCGCGGTTGGAGAAATCGAGCGGCGCGGTCAGGAGCAGCAGATTGCGCAGCCCGTCATCCGGGCGCATGGCCGCATAGATGGTGGTGAGGATCGCGCCAATGCACCATCCCAGCATGCTGAACTGCTCCGAGCCGGAGATCTGTTTCAGCTTGCGAATGGCGCGGGGAAGATACTCGAGGGCATAGTCATCGAACTTGAGATGTTTGTCTTCGATGCCCGGGCTGCCCCAGTCGAGCAGGTAGACATCGTAGCCGCGGCCCACCATGAATTCCACGAAGCTGTGTCCCGGCCGCAGGTCGAGAATGTATGGCCGGTTCATCAGCGCGAATACCAGCAGCAGGGGAACCCGGTGGCGATGCGGGGCCTCGGGATTGGGAGCATAGCGATAGAGCTTGGTCTTGTTGAGCGCCCACACCAAGGTCTTGGGAGTCTGCGCGATGGGCGCTTTGCTTGACACAATCCGGCTGAAGGCGCGCATTCTCTCTTCCAATGCGGCGATCTGTTCCACCAGAGGCGTACTCTCGATATCGGTGTCCGTAGCGTCCTCCCCCGATGCGCACTGCCTCGCCGCCGCGAGCTGCACTTCGCTCGCGCGAGCGGCCTCGCCGGTGCGAGCCAGTGAAACGATAGGAGCAAACGGCGCCCCGGCCGGACTTTCCTCAACCAGGTATTCCGGCCGGCCGCTCGTGGCTTTCCGTTTGCTCGGCGGGTGGCGACGATCGCATCTGAACGAGCAGATTTAGCACGCGATCGAGCTTCGCATCCATATCGTCCACCCGGAGTTCAAGATTGGTGAAGCGTTCCGCCAGCGCCGCAATCTCCTGCCGCGAAGGCAGCGAAAGCTGCTGCATGGCCTGCAGCATCGACTTCTCCATGGCCTCGCGAAATGGCCCCGAGGCCGTGAGAGACCAGTCGAGCATCGCTCCGCTTGCCTGGGCGTAGCTCTCGGAATTCACGGCCTCCACCATGGTCTTCGACATGGCATCGAGATACGCGTCCCGCATCTCGCGGAACGGCTCAAAAGGATCGAAAGGCTTGGCTTTTTCCTCTTTCACATCCGGCATGGATAGCACCTCGAAGTCACACGAAGCATATACCCGCTTCAGCGCATTGGCGCAGGGCGGATTTCACGTCACGCAACAGTCGTGCATCCGGATCAAGCGCAACCCCGGGCAGGGAATTGCGCGCCCGGCTCAACGCGCGACCAGGTCCAGCATCTCCTTCTGCGCTTCCACCAGGGTGTCCACTCCGCGATGGAACGAGTTGACCGCCGCGTCGGCCGGTGCGCCGGTGAATCCCATCTGCTGGCGCGTGGCTTCCAGCGTCGCCTTGGTCTGCGCAGCCGTGGTCTCCAGCACCTTTTTCTGCGCCGCAACGGTGCGTTCCACCGCCTGATGGGTCAGGTTGACCGCGGTTTCGGTGGCCTTATCGGCCAGTGACGCGCGCTCCTTCACTGCCTCCGTCCAGGCGCGGCTCTGCTCCACGCCCAGGTCGATCGCGTTCTTCTGGGTATCCGCATAGCGCTCGAACATGGTGGTCGTCAGGTCCAGCAGCGGCAGGCGCGGCCCTCCCGGCATCTTCTGTCCGAGCTTCTTGTACATCTCCACCATCTCCGCGTTTTGCTGCACTGCGAGATCGAGAGTGCGCTTCTGCACTTCCGCCATCCGCTCGATTCCCCGCGCGAACAGGGAGACGAAACTGTTCCTTGCTTCTACGGCTTCGTGGGGTTCCTCCACCACGGCTTCCCTTGCCGGTCTCGGTATCGGGCTCATCTTGATTCCTCCTTCATGATTGCTGTATGCTGCAATACATGCTGCAATGCAGCACAAATCGATCTTACGCCCATTTCCTACCCTGTCAAGAGGTAAAATTGTGAGATTCCTATGGCCGCTCAATCTGTTCTCATCAAGAAATACGAAAACCGGCGCCTCTACGACGCTACCAACAGCCGCTATGTGAACCTGGACGAGGTGGCGCAGCTGGTGCAGCAGGGCTATGACGTGCAGGTGGTGGATGCCGCGTCGGGAGAGGATATTACGCGCCTGATCCTCACCCAGATCATCGCCGAAGGCGCCAAGACCGCCGATTCCAATTTCCCCCTGGATATCCTGCGCCAGATGGTGATTGCGTCGGGTAGGGCGAGCCAGGAAAGCGCCATCCGCTACACCAAAGCGATGCTTGACCTGTATCAGAGCACTTACCGGGCAATGGCGCCGGCGCTGAACCCGTTCGATTTTATGCAAAATCCGCTGGGCGCGGCGGCGGCACACCCCGCGGCCGCGGAGACTCAGGCGCCGCAGGCTGCAGGCGGCGCGGAAGCGCAGGAAATGAGCGAGCTCAAGAAGCGGATTGCCGAACTGGAGAAGGTCGTCTCAATGATGGGGAAGCCGGCAACACAGGGAAAGCCCGGAACGCCGGCACCGTCGCGTCCGGCTCCACGATCGCCCGCCAAGCGCCCTCCCGGCCGCGCGCCCGCGCGAAAAAAGTGAAGCCGGCGATCAAGCGCCGGCTGCACCCGCGAATTCCTTTCCAGGTTCAGAAAACCCGGTAACTCGCCCCCGCGCTCACCCCATAAGGATAGAGGGCGCTGTTGTTCAGCCACTTGGGCCAGTCCTGGTATTCGAAGTCCACGACTCGCAGCGTAACTTTGCGCGAGAGGCGATAATCCACCGTCGCGCCGAACGCCAGCGCGGTGAAGCTGCCATAGCCGTAGCCGAAGGGAAAAGTCATTTTGCCCATGCCGATGAGCGCCTTGCCGTAAATCTCGCTGCGGCTTCCCAGCTGCCGGATGGGCACGCGCGGACCGATCAGATAATTACTCTGGTGCTCGCCGTAGTACTGGTTGAAGCGCAGCCATCGGGCCTCGCCTTCCAGCTGGATCCAGTGGGTAAAGTGCACGTCAACGTACGTGCCGCCGCCTACCAGGAAATCGCTGTCCTCGCCGGACTGAAAGCCGGACACCATCCCTCCGGCATCGAGGCGGAATTGGCGGGCGGTCGCCGCCTCCACAACCTGCGCGTGGGCGGTTCGCAATCCGGCAGCCGTCGTTAACAAGAGAAAACATAAAGCAACAGCAGATCGTCTCATGGGCAAGCCTTTTGCAGTCTAGCTAAATGGGCAAACTGCGCACACCTTGGATGATCGGACGTTCATACGAAGATGGCCGGGAAAGCAGCCCCGGCCATTGTATCGAAGCTCATTGGTCTTAACGTAATTGCGGCGTAGCAGGGGGCGGCTGCTGTTGCTGCTGTGCCGTGCTGTCCCCCGTCGCGGGTTGTGCGGCGGTGGGAGGCGGGGATTGCGGCACCGGTTGAGGATTAGCCGTTCCCGATCCGGCCGCTGGCGTCGCAGGTTGATTCGGGTCCGCTGCGGGCGGTGCCGGCTGCCCCTGCGGGTTTCCCGGGGTGGCTGACGCCGGAGGCAGATTGGACGCGTTATAGCGCTGCAGCTTGAAGTACACCGGGGTGACTTCCAGCGGCATCTTGTCGCGCGGGTTCATGGGGGCATACCGCTTGGCGTTCAGCATGTGCACGCGATCATCCCACGGATCGGTCTTGAGCCAGCTGCCCAGGGGCAGAGCCGGAACCTGAGCCAGGTCATCCCAATTGATCTTGGGCGCTTGGTGCGCCAGCGCGCTCATCCAAGGGGTCCCGTCGACTCGCAGAAGACTGTCGCCCAGCTTGGGAGTGTTGAGTGCATGCAGCACGTGGCCGCGGTCGGCCAACTGCTCCCAGAACAATCCTGCCATCGGAAGCTGATCCTTGTACATCGAGGCCTGCAGGTACTCCATCGCGCGTTTCTGCGCTTCCTCGTTGTCGTGGTCGGTGTGGTACATGTCGATGCGCTGGAACGTCGCCTCGTCCGGGAACAGCAGGCGATCGTTAAAGGCATAGCGCGTGTCGATGTGGTGACCCATCACGATGTGCGCCAGCTCCATGGCGATCACCGAGGCGATGGTAGGCTCATTGGGCATGGCGTCGATCAGGCCCTTGCTCACCAGGATAGTGTTGCCCACCGTCGTGGTCTCCACCGTGTCGGTCAGCAGCACCCGGCAGCGAATGGGGCTGGTGAAGGCCAGGTTGTTGGGCACCGCCAGGTTGGTGACAATCTGCTCCAGCACCGTCTGCTCATATCCGCCCGGCGTGGGAGGAGCCACCAGGCCGGCCTCCACCAGGCGATCGAGCACGTTGTTCTCCGCCTGCATCACCCACTCGCGCTGGGCCTGCAGCGGGCTCACGTCCTGTGAATCGTCGCTCTTGTCCTCGGCGTCATCCACCTTCACGCTTACGTTCTCGCTGTCGCGCGTGGGCAGTTTCAGGCTGTAGCCCCAGAAGTGCGTCTGCGCCTTCAGGCCTACGCTTTTCTGGCCTTCGGTGCGCTGCGACTCTTCCACGTAGACGGCCACCGGCAGCCAGATGCCCGGCTGCACATTCATGCGCCAACTGTCGAAATGGAAGTAATACTTCGACGAATCTTCATTGGTGGGCGGAGTAAAAGTGCCGTTGAAGCGAACGATGTTGCCGTCTTCGTCCTCAATCCAAATGCGCCCATAGAAGCGGCCCTGCCCAGAAATTTTGGGGTGCACGTCAAACACCCACGTCCGCACCGAACCAAGAAACTCGCGCCGCACATAGCTGAACACATAGTGCTGCTGGTCGAATCCCGAAGGATCCAGAAACATCATTTCCGTGAAGCCCAGCGGATTGTAAGTGAACTTGGTGTCCAGCCCCAGCGCCTTCGACAGGCCCATAATCGATCCCAGCGAATTCTTGAAGAATCCCTTCTGCTTGGTCTGCCGCGGCTCGTAAGCGCGGTCGAAGAACCCCCTGCCGAAGTCCACTCGGCTAAGCATGTAGGTATCGTTTACCGGCACTTCATAGAGCTTCAGATCCGGACGCGTGTCCTGGATGTAGGTTTCTACCAGGGGCGTGTGCTGCTGAATGCTCCTGATGAGAACTCTCTCACGCTGAATGGCCCTCTGCACCAGCGCGGCCTGGTCGGGTGTGAGCTGGTGGGCCTGTTCGTATTTAGGCTGCTTCCTTGCCAACGCAGATGTGGTGCATAGCGCGAGAACCAGCAAGGAAAGGGGGATCTTCCGAAACTTCATGTCAACTCCTGCGGATGTCGTTCTGTGCGGCTTGCAACGTCCCGGCAACCCGCGGCTGAATCCAGCCTCTTATTTTGGCTTTCCTCTCTTTGATGTTAAGCCAATTGAAAGGTAATCGTAATGTTGGTGGTGAGATCGACCGCCTGTCCGTTGCGGGTTGCCGGGTGGAAACGGATTTGCTGCGCCACCCGCCGCGCCTCTTCGTCCAACCCGTGTCCCAGTCCATGCACCAGCCCTTGAATTAGCACCTGGCCGTTGGCGGTGAACGTGACGCGCAAAACCACGTCGCCCTGCACCCTCAACTGCCGCGCTTCCGCGGTGTATTGAACCGGCGGCTTGGAAATAACCTCGAGGTTGGTGGACTTCGGTACGCCGGTGGCCGCCGGGGTCACAATTGCGGCCTTCTGCGCCGCCGGAATCCCGGCGGAGGCCACTCTGCCCCCGCTGTAGACGTTGGCCGTACCCGTGGCCCCGGGAATCCCCGCCGAAGCTACGCGACCAACCACCCCCGCATTCGAGCCCGACTTGGTGCCGTTGCCGATGCCCGTGGAACCCACTACCCCGCGCGGCGCTACCGCAGGGCCGGTCATGCCTCCGTAGGGATTGCCAATCGCCGCCACCGTTGCTGCACGGGTCGCGTTCGGATTCGGCGTCACCCCAAACGTTTCACCCAGGTGCACCGGGGCAGTGGATGGATGCGCCTGCGGCACCTGCGCCGGAGCTGCGGCGCGCAGAGCGGCCTTGGGCTGCGGGGCAAGAATGATGGAAGGCCTGGCCTGCTTCATCACCGGCACCTTCAGCTTCGCTTCCAAGTTGACCGGCTTCACTTCCGGCTTGGGCTCCGGTTTGGGCAAATTGATCTTGGGAGCTTCGAGCTTCACTTCCTGTGGTTTGGGCGGCTCAACCTTGGGCGGCGTTGGCAGCTTCATTTTGATGGGCGGCGGCGGCGTGGTGGGGAAAATCAACTCCGTCTGCTCGAAATGGTGGGTTTCAATGACCCGCTTGGCGGTCATCCCCACATAAAGAACTACAGCCAGGATGGACAGGTTGATGATCGCGCTGGTCACAAAAGAAGCCGTACTTCTCTGCGGTTCGGGGAGTAACCCGAAGTTGGCTCGAATTGGATAGCGAGTTGCTGACATTGTGGTTAATCCTCTTGATCTGATTCGGTCACGGCGTCCCGGTGTATTTCCGCTTCACGCTATCACGCCCTGCAGCCCCGGAAACCTGCGCCAGATACACCACTCTGCATGGTCTCCCATGGGGCTCCTGCGCAAGTGAAAACGCGTTTTACGGCTCCAGAACGAACGCTTGCTCCAGATCCGGCTCGCCCGGCTCGATGCAATCGGCGTCGCTCGCTGCCCTCCTGCCCGGTGGAGATGAGACGGTCCTTCGTTGCGATTGCCCTGCCCGATGAACTCAGCCTCTCGTTCAATCGGATGGGGGAAATGGTGAATCTGTTGCACCCCATTGTAGTAGAGGCGTATCCCCATAGGCTTCCCTAAATAGTTGTAGACGTGCCCGCGAGCCACGGCACGGCGCGTACTGCTTGGGCCAACTTCAAGAAACATCAGGCGCTCCGAGGTTCCCGCCCAAGGCATATGAAGCATCCAATCGCGCAAGAGTAGTGCTTTAATTGAGGCCGGCCCAATCCAATGCCTGCCTGATCGGCGGCCTAATGTGGAATCAGCCCGTGGACAGTCCACTGCCTGCCTGTTTGTTTTAATAGACTCAGACTAAATCATAACTGCTCACGAAACGGAAGGGATATTTTGTGAAAATACTGGTCACCGGCGGCGCCGGGTATATCGGGGGTACGGTAGCCGGCCTGCTGGCGGAGCGCGGACACCGCGCCGTGGTGCTGGATGATCTGAGCCACGGACGCCGCGACCTTGTTCCTGAAGGGGTTGATTTTGTTCATGGGGAGGTAGCTGATCGGTTGCTGCTGGAGGACCTTTTCACCTCCGCAAAGGAGCAGGGAGCTGGCTTCGATGGGGTGCTTCACTTTGCCGCGCTGATCGAGGCCGGCGAGTCGATGGTTCATCCCGAGCACTTCTTCCGCAACAACACGGCCTCCACCCTCGGCCTGCTGGAGGCGATGCTGGCCCACGGTCCCCGCAAACTGGTCTTTTCCTCCACCGCCGCGGTCTACGGCGAGCCCGAGGCGGTTCCCATTCCGGAAGACGCGCGGCTCGCGCCCGCCAACCCCTACGGCGAGTCCAAGCTGCTGGTGGAGCATATGTTGCGCTGGATGAATCAGATTCACGGGCTGCGCTACGCATCCCTGCGCTACTTCAACGTGGCGGGGGCGCCCGAGGGGCCAAATGGCATTACGCGCGGCGAGGCCCATGAGCCCGAATCGCACCTGATCCCGCTGATTCTCGATGTTGCGCTGGGGCGGCGCAAGTCCATCCGCGTCTATGGCGACGACTACCCCACGCCGGACGGCACATGCATCCGCGACTACATCCATGTTTCGGATCTGGCTGAGGCCCACCTGCTGGCGCTGGACGCTCTCGAATCGAATAGCCGTCTGATCTTCAACCTGGGCAATGGCAAGGGGTTCAGCGTGCGGGAGGTGATCGAGTCGGCGCGGCGGGTCACCGGCCACCCCATTCCGGCGGAGATCCATGCGCGGCGGCTGGGTGATCCGGCGGTGCTGGTGGCGAGCAGCGAAAAGGCCATCCGCGAGCTGGGCTGGAAGCCGCGCTACACCCAACTGGACGACATCCTGCGCACGGCCTGGGCCTGGCACCAGAAGCGCTACAACTGACAGACGGCGGGAATTCAGAAAAAAAGTAAGTGATTTTCCCGCGGGGTCTAGAGTCTTGCCAAGGGTGGGTGGCCTGGTTGTGGCATTTGAAATCAGCGGGTTAGGGGAGCTGTCGCGTGGGTTTGGTTGCACCGAATATGGTGCATACAGGCCGCAAAATGACCCAGATCAAGGGGGCTTTTTGCATAAAAAGTCCACGCGAAGTGGGACATATTTTGTGTACGTGTCCCCATGAAGTGGGACATATTGCATAAAAAGGTCGCTATGAAATGGGTCTTTTTGAGGTAAAGGTCCCCTTGATTTGGGGCTAAAGTTGACCATGATTTCCCGGAATGTGAGATGCAGGCTGTTCAGCGGAACGGAAGCGCGGTTTGGGGGCGGGGGCAGGGCGCACAGGAGCGAGGGAACTGGGGCACCTCGGATATTGTGATTCAATTCACGCAATGGGGACTTGGGCCACGCGGCTGTGGAAAACCGTGGAACATTGTGCCCATAACTCCTTATAGCGTGGAACATTTCTTCGCTGATATTTCGCCTTGAGCGACGAGAAAACGAAGCGGGGAGGACGTGTCCTCAAGGTTTGTGCTCACCCACCCTTCGCTAGAAAAAAGCGAAGGATGGGGCACCCCCTCATTTCTGCCGACTTGAAGGATGCGCCACCCGCCAAGCCGCTGGTTGAGGTTGGCGCCCCCTCCCAGGTCCCCAAGTGCGAGGGACCTGGGGCACCCGGCAGCTGGTTGAGGTTGGCCCCCATCCCAGGTCCCCAAGTGCGAGGGACCCCGGTTCCATGGGGTTCCCTCCCCGGTCCCCAAAAGCGAGGGACCGGGGGCACCCCATAACTGTGGTTGATTGGCAGATTGAGGACCGTCCATCCGCCGTGGTTTGGATCAGCCATCGGGACCAGGGCCACCCGCCTACTTTTTACCTGGTTTGGGCTGCGGATCGGTGTACGACTCGCAAGTGGCCGAGGAATCGACAACAAGCAGGTTCTCAACCGAAACCATGAACCTTGGCTGTTCTTCGATCCGCGTTATGGCCGACGCAAGATGCTCCTGCGTCCACGTACCGCCAAGTGGGGGAGTTACGAAAGAGACGCCGATCGGCTCATCCTTGGACAGAACAAAGCTGGCGTTATTCTGGATATCGAAGACTTCGTGGTCATCCGGTTGCGTTAGTACAAGCGCAAAAACCAATCCGTTCGATTTGGCGGGGGCGGCATAGATTACCACGTACATTTCCTTCGTCCCCGGGTAGGATTTCTCATCGAGAAAGTATCCGAGGGTCAGCTTTGTTGCTTTCGAGGACGGCAGGAACTGCTTCGCCCCAAGGCACTGGGCGGCATGCAGCAACAGTTGCGGCGCTTGCTCCTGCGAGTAGACAGTTGTGCCGAACCCAAAGAGTAGCGATATCGCTAGCGTGATTTTCTTCATAGCAAGCATCCCTCCCGCGTTGTGAGCTACTGCCCTGGATTGTTGTAGATAACGATCCAAGTCGGTCTCCGACTGGTGCTGTCTTTAAAAGGGCCGAATTTTTCGTATACCGTCTCGCGGCCCGCCTCGCCTTTACGATGGTTTCCTGCATTCCGCCACTGCACATGACGATTATGCGTGGTTCCAAACTGAGTTCGACCCTCGACCGGATCGGCCCCCCCCGTCGCCCTGTTCGCAACGGCGTCTCCCATAATCTGCGCATCTTGGGCCGAGGCAGATCTGTCGGGAGTCGCCACCTGTCCTGGCTTCGTAAGTTCAGCGTTGTTGATAATAGTATTCGCCAGCGCTTCTTTGGCGTCCGCGAGTACGTCTGGATCGCCTTTCTTCGGAGTGCTCAGGCTCCCATCCTCGTGGGTCATAGTCTTTGCGAGATCGCCTTCTGTCGTATTCCCAACCGCTTGATTGTTCTGCTGTTGGGCCGTTCCTTCTGCCGCAAAAGTAAGCAGCGCTGGGTCAGTCAAGACAAACTGACGGGTCTGTTGGGAGTCGCCTGCCTTTTGCTCCCCTTTGGCCTCAGCATCGTCTTCATAGCACTTCGGTTCTCCATCCCCCTCCACATATTCTCCTGTGGGATCGATGAGCGTTAACGGACTGTTGTGCACATAGGCATAGAGGTTCCAGCTCTGTGGATTGGCGAGGTGCGCATCGTTTCTGAATTCGTCCGCAGTAAGGAACCGCCCCATGTTGCTGGCATAGTACCTGGCGCCGAAATCGTCGTTGCCGGTCTCGGCATCCCGCATCTTGCCGGTGAAGTGCTGTTCGGTGATATCCGTGTCGGGACCGCTGCAGCTTAGACCATCGCCATAGGGGTAATTAAAGCAGGTAAGCGTAGCGACGGCGGCCGGTGACAGATCGACTCGCCGGCTGCCCAGCCAGTCGTTCATGTGGAATCGGGTGGTCTGCGTGCTCTGCTCCACACCGTAGGTTGCGTACAGCCGCCCCATGGCAAAGATATTACTGTGCTGCCACACCCCGGAGCCATTCATCTCGGCAAGCTGATCGCCGCCCAGGCTGAGCGCATAGCTGGCGGTCACCGTTCCGCTTCCATTCTCCTTCGCTACGCGATTGCCTTCGGCATCGTAGACGTATTTGGTCGTGCTATTCGCGGATGCGATACGCCCCTCGGCATCGTATGTCAAGACATTGCCTTGTGCATCGAGCTTCAGATCGCCCGCCAGATCGTAGTTTGAGGCGAACTGGTCGATGCGGTTATTTGCACCGACTGTAAATGTGTAGTTGGTTTGCACGATGGTGCACGAACTCGATCCGGTCCCAGTTTGGCTCAGGCGGTTGGCCCATTGGTCATATCCCCAGGTGATCGTCATTCCGTTGCACGGCCCCGCGCTCGCCACGCCGCTCTTAACTGGGTTGGAGTCGCCGAAGGCCCGCTCATCGCGATAAAGCTGCGATGAACGGGGCACAGCGTCTGAAACCAGCACGGGACGTCCATTGAAAGTCGATGAGTGGGCCACCTGCCCTTAGGCGAACAGGAAGCCGGGAGGACGTGGCCACAAGATTTGTGCTCACCCACCCTTCGCTAGAAAAAAGCGAAGGATGGGGCACCCCCTCATTTCTGCCGACTTGAAGGATGCGCCACCCGCCTAGAATTGCTGTGAATAGGTATCATGTCCCCCTATTGTC
>DASZLF010000031.1:0-2595 GCA_035552555.1 Occallatibacter sp. | reverse complement strand
GCGTTATCCCGCGAACATGCGGGTGAGATGCGCCCACTGCAGGCCGACCTGGTCGCCGGGGCAGAGCAGGAAGTCGAGCAGATGACCGATCTGATGTCCGACCTGATCGAAGTGGGCGAGCTTGAAACCGGACGCCGCGTGATGAAGCTCGAGCGTATCCGTCCCATCGACGCCCTTCGCGAAGCCATGGCCCGGCACAAAGACGAGGCCCGCCAGAAGAAAATCGATCTGAACGTTCGCGCCTTTGAAGATGTCCCCTATGTCGATGCCGACCGGCGCGCCCTGCGCAACATCCTGGATAATCTGGTGAGCAATGCGCTTCGCTACACTCCCTCCGGCGGCCTCATTCTTCTTGAAGCCGCAGAAATCAAGGACGGCGTACAGTTTCTCATCCGCGATACCGGACGCGGCATAGAAGCGGAGCGGCTGTCGGGAATCTTCGGGAGGTTCTCAGGCAACGACGGCAAAGCCTCCGGAACCGGATTGGGGCTCGCCCTGGTGCGGAGGCTCACAGAGTCGCTCGGTGGACAGGTGTCGGTTGAGAGCAGGCTGGGGCACGGCACCACCTTCAGCTTCACGCTGCCCACCTCCGCGCTCGACACCGGCCGCCATCCCGTGGAGATTGGATGATGATGGAACTCACTCCGCCGCCATTAGCGCCCGGAAAGCTGCGCGTCTACATTGGCGCGGCCGCTGGCGTTGGCAAGACCTATCGCATGCTGGAGCACGCCCACATGCTGCGTCGAAATGGAGAGGACGTCGTTCTCGGCCTGATTGAAACGCATGGGCGCGCGGAAACCGCAGCGCTGATCGGCGACCTCGAAGTAGTTCCGCTCAAGGAAGTTCCATACCGTTCCGTGAAGCTGTGTGAAATGGATCTGGATGCAATCCTCGCCCGCCGCCCCGGCACCTGCGTCGTCGATGAGCTGGCGCACACGAATGTTCCCGGATCGCGCAACCGCAAGCGTTATGAAGACGTGCTGGAATTGCTGGATGCGGGCATCAACGTGATGACGGCAGTCAATATCCAGCATCTGGAAACGCTGAATGATGCCGTCTCCCGTTCCGCCAATACGTCCATTCGCGAGACCGTTCCAGACAGCTTCCTCAAACGCGCCGACGAGGTCGTGAACATCGACGTTCCCATCGACGAGCTGCGTTCCCGTCTCCGCGCAGGCAAAATCTATCCGCCGGAGAAAATCGAGCAGGCCCTCGCCAACTTCTTCCGCAAAGGAAACCTGACCATGCTGCGCGAACTGGCTCTCCGCACCACGGCGGAACAGGTTGGCGCGGCCGCGTCTCAATATCGCGTCAGCCAGGGCCTCGAGCAGGCGCCGGTTCCGGAAAAGGTCATGGTGTGCCTCACCTCCAGGCCCGGCGCCACACGCTTGCTGCGCACAGGAGCCCGCATCGCGGGACGGCTCGCAACCAACTGGTATGCCGTCTATGCGGATACGCCGGAGGGGAAGCGGCGTCACGGCGATGAGGAAAGCAAAACCCGCCTGGAAGAGTACAAGCGCATGGCGCGCGAACTCGGCGCGCAGGTGATTACGCTCAAAGGAAAGAATACCGCCGACCTGTTGATCGAATTTGCACAGAAGGAAAACATTTCCCACGTCGTATTCGGCCAGTCGGCGCGCTCGCGCTTGGAGATATTATTCCGCGGCTCCACGATCAACCGATTTCTGGCCGAGATGCGGAATACCACCGTGCAGGTAGTTCCCATGGCACGCGAAAAGGAGCCGCGCGAAAAAGGACCGCGCGAAAAGACCTCTCGCGAAAGGACCGGAAGAGAAATGCAGTAAGTCGCCGCCCGGCTATCGTCCCCCGTTCACTCTCTGCTGCAGCGTCGCCGCAACTTCGGCGACAGCCACATCTTCACTCGACGACCCAGCCCGCGTGACAAGTTCCACCTTACCCTCGCCAACCTTCTTCCCCACATTGATGCGGTAAGGAATCCCGATCAGGTCGGCATCCTTGAATTTAACGCCGGCGCGCTCCTCGCGGTCATCCAGCAGCACATCAAAACCCGCCGCGTCGAGCGACTCTGCAACCTGCGTTCCCGCCGCCAACAGGCTCTGGTCCGCGACATTCGTAATCGTGACCACCACATCGAACGGAGCAATCGACGGCGGCAGCCAGAACCCGTTCGAATCATTGTTTTGCTCAATCGAGGCGGTGAGAATGCGCTCAATCCCGATCCCATAACTTCCCATGATCGGCGTGACCTCTCTGCCATTGGCATCGAGCACCCGCGCACCCATGCTCTCGGTATATTTCTGGCCAAGCTTGAAGATGTGCCCGATCTCAACCGCCTTCGCAACTTTCAAGGGAGACCCGCATTGCGTGCACGCCTCGCCCTCAGCCACATTGCGAATATCCGCGGCAATGGTCCCGGTAAAATCCCGCCCCGGCGTGACATTGCGGTAGTGGTAGTCAAGTTTGTTGGCTCCAGCAATAAGATTCTGGCGGTTCTCAAGCCCGCGATCCAGAATCACATTCACACCGCCGTCATGGAGCGACGTCGCCGCGCTGAGTCCCACTGGGCCCAGATACCCGGCAGGGCCACGGAAATACGTCTCAAGCTCTTCGGCC
>DASZLF010000030.1:0-27308 GCA_035552555.1 Occallatibacter sp. | reverse complement strand
CAATGAACCCTCTCCGCACCGCTCCGCAAAACGCAAAATGTGGCCCTATCCCGTAACCTTCGCCCCGGAATGTGCGCTCAGCCCGCACATTTGTCGCTCAAAGGTGAACGAATTGGTTAACTTTCCTGAAAAAATGTGCGGAATTCCTGCAACATTTGAGATCGACTGTTGCGCTTTGACGTCACCTTTTGCCCAAAAAGGTGTCCGGAAACCGCACTTCGCGCCGGCCCGATCCTGCACCGAACCCCAGCATTCACAAGGGTTCCAGCCCTGTCCGCCCCCTATGCAAGAGCGCCAATCGTCCCGAAAATCGCAAATTTTATTTTTCTACCAGGACATGCCATCGTCGCCGCTGGTCGAGTTGAGGAAGGCGACCGGCGAGGGGTGCGTCTGGGGGCAGTCGCCGGCGGACTGGATGCTATCGGGAGCAGAGTCGCGGGCGGCGCCGAGGGCCTGTTCGGCTTCGCGCAGGACAAGGATGGGCGAGCGGCCCTGGCTGCAGGCGACTCCGAAGCAGGAAGTGAGGCGGATAGAGGCGCCGGCTGCGGGGAACGGGGGAGCGAAGACTTCCATGCGCATGCGCTCGGCGAGCAGCACGGCGTTGACGGCGCTGCATCCGGGGAGTCCCGCGAGAAACTCGTCCTTTCCCACGCGGCCGAGCAGGTCGTAGCTGCGGAGGAGCTTGCCCACGCGCTCGACCACGCTGACCAGGAGCTGGTCGCAGGCGTCGGGGCCGAGGCGGGTGTTCCAGTGAGTGAAGTCGTCGATGTCGAAGAGAATGAGCGAGAGGGAGGTATTCATGCGCTGGACGCGGTCGGTTTCGCGGAAGAGTTGGGAGAGAAGCGCGTCGCGGGTGTAGGCGCCGGTGAGGCGGTCGGTGATCTGGTGGCGCGCGGCGGCGGTGCGCAGGGAGTCGAGCTCGCGGGCGCGGCGGCGGGCGCGGAGCACCATGTCGAGGCGGAAGGCGAGCTGGGTGGGATGAACATCGAGGGGGAGCAGGTCGTCGAGGACGCCTTCGGCGACGCGGTCCTTCCAATTTTCTGAGATGTTGTTTGAAAACAGGACAATGGGGACGTCCTGCCCGGCAGCGTCTGCCCGTGCGGCAGCGAGCAGACGCTCCATGTCCATGCCGGGAAGCCGGGAATCGAGGAGAGCGAGGCGAGGAGCCGGTAGAGCGGTGAGGGCGGCGAGCGCGGCGTGGGCGGACAAAGCGATGTGGACGCGGGCGCCGGCGGCTTGCAGGACGGGCTCCAGGGCGGCAAGCCAGTTGGCTTCGGCGGATGCGAGAAGGTACGCGGGTTGAACGGGCTGGGTCATAGGGTGAAACGGCGTGATGGAGAGTGCATCGGCGGAGATTAGAAAATCTTCAGAGTGGGGTGAGGGGAATTTGGGAATGCCAAGCTACGCGCGGGTGCGCCTGGGACGGAGCGCCCAGACTTGCTATAAGCGCGATTTTCAGGGGCGCGTTGCGCTGGGGATGGGCTGCTGCTGCGGGGCGGGCTGCTCGCGCTGCTGGGCTTCCAGTTCGGCGATGCGACTTTGAATGCGGGCGATGGCGTCGCGGTCGTGGGCGAGAATTTCGCCGGCCTGGGTGTTTCCGGCAAGCTTGTCGATGCGCTGCTGGTGGGCCTGGATCAGGTCGCGCAGCAGGGTGACGGTGTTCCAGTCCTGTTGTTCGATCTCGGATTCGCGCTGTTCGGATTCGAGGAGTTGGTTGTGGAGCTGGAGGCGTCCGGTTTCGAGGGGGCTGGGAGTGGCGGTGACGGGGTCCTGATCGGCGCGCCAGACGTTGTAGCAAATGGCCGCGGCGAGGAGGATGAGTACGGCGAGTGCGAGGGCGAGCTTTTTCATCCTTCCGTCCGAAGTTCCTGGGGCGACTCTTCGAGTTTACATGGGGCGGATTGGCAGTTGGTAAGGTGGATGGCGGAGGTGCGATGGCGCTGGAGTGGGAAGCGGGTGGGCTGGCGGAGGGCTTGCGATGCTATCGCGCGCAGGAGTTCTTTGATGCGCACGAGCATTGGGAGGGCGTGTGGCTTGGATGCGAGGAGCCGGAGAAGACGTTTTTGCAGGGTTTGATCCAGGTCACGGCGGCGTTTCATCATCTGCAGCGGGGGAACCGGGCGGGCGCTGCGTCGCTGCTGCGGGCGGCGCTGGGAAGGTTGGAGGGATATCCGGCGGAGTATGGCGGGGTGGATGTGGAGGGTTTGCGCGAGGAAGTGCGGGGGTGGATTGCGGCGGTGGAGGGGAGAAGCGTTGAGGGGGAGTTTCCGCGGATTCGGTGAGGTGTGGGTTGTGGTTTTTCGGATTGTGGGCATCGGTTGAGGCATCGAGGGATCCCCGGTCCCAAAAGCGAGGGACCGGAGGCACCCAGGGTTGGCGATATCCCCGGTCCCCAAAAGCGAGGGACCGGGGCACCCGGGGTTGGGGGTGGCGCGCCTTACGATGGGGACACCGAGGTGGTTGCGGGGCTGACGGCATCTGATTGGATAATCGCGGTTGGGTGGGTGAATTATTGTTCCTGGCGGTTGGCGGAGGCGGATGAGATTGCGCGGGTTTACGGATTGGCTGCTGGCCGATCTGAAGCTGCCAAAGAGCGTGCATGGCGCGGCGGAGCCGGTTCATCCGTGGTGGCGGGTGATGTGCCTGACCGGCGTGGATTATTTTTCCACGTTGGGATATCAGCCGGGGATCGCGTTTCTGGCAGCGGGGGCACTGTCGCCCATGGCCACGCTGGTGCTGGTGCTGGTGACGCTGTTTGCGGCGCTGCCTGTGTATCGGCGGGTGGCCCAGGCCAGTCCCCACGGACAGGGCAGCATCGCCATGCTGGAGGGGCTGTTTCCGGAGTGGAGCGGCAAGGTATTTGTGCTGGTGCTGTTGGGATTTGCCACCACGGATTTCACCATCACCATGACGCTGAGCGCGGCGGACGCGGCGGCGCACTTTGTGCACAATCCTTTTGCGCCGAGCTGGCTGACGGGACAGATGCTGGTGACGCTGCTGCTGCTGGGAATGCTGGGGGTGGTGTTCCTCAAGGGATTCAAGGAAGCGATCGGGATTGCGGTGATCCTGGTTGCGGCATACCTGCTGCTCAACGCGGTGGTGACGGTGCGGGCGGGAATGGAGGTGATGCGGCATCCGGAGGTGGTGCTGAACTGGGAGAGCGCGCTATGGACGCAGCATTCGCACTGGTGGATGATGGCGGGAGTTTGCCTGCTGCTGTTTCCGCGGCTGGCGCTGGGGCTATCGGGGTTTGAGACGGGCGTGGCGGTGATGCCGCTGATCAAGGGGGCGACGCTGGAGGAGCGGATCGGCAACACCAGGAAGCTGCTGGTGACGGCGGCCGGGCTGATGAGCGTGTTTCTGATTGCCACCAGCTTTGTGACCACGGTGCTGATTCCGGCCAAGGCGTTTGCCGATGGCGGGGAGGCGAACGGGCGCGCCATGGCCTACCTGGCGCATTTGTACCTGGGGAGCGCGTTCGGGTCGGCGTACGACATCAGCACGATTTTGATTCTGGCTTTTGCGGGAGCGTCGGCGATGGCGGGCCTGCTGAATTTGATTCCGCGCTATCTGCCGCGGTTTGGCATGGCCCCGGAGTGGGCGCGGGCTTCACGGCCGCTGGTGCTGGTGTTCCTGGGGGTAGGGATTCTGGTGACGCGTGCGTTTCACGCCAATGTGGACGCGCAGGGTGGGGCTTACGCTACCGGCGTGCTGGTGCTGATTACATCGGCGGCATGTGCGGTCACCATCGCGGCGTGGCGGACGTGGTGGACGTGGGCGTACCTGGGTATCGCCCTGATTTTTGTGTATACGACGCTGATGAATATTCATGAGCGGCCTGAGGGTTTGAAGATTTCTCTGATGTTCATCGGATCGATTCTGTTGGTGTCATTTATATCTCGGGCGACGCGGTCGACGGAGCTGCGGATAACCGGGGTGGAACTGGATGCGCAGGCGGAGGAGATTGTTCGCTCGGCGGGGAAGGAGTCGGTGCGGTTCATTTCGCGGAGGCCGAAGGGGGCCGCGGGGGAAGATCTGGACCGGGAAGATCTGGATCGGCTGGACAAGTTGGTGCGGCGCGTACACGGGCTGCCGGAGAACGCGAAGATCGCGTTTCTTGAAGTGGAGCGGACCGATGCCTCGGAATTCACCGAGCGGCTTTCCGTGCAAGGGCGCAGGATCGGCAAGCACTGCGTGCTGAGCGCGCGCAGCCCGATGGTGTCGAACTCGATTGCGGCGTTTCTGATTCACGTGGGGAAGATGACGCGCTGCGTGCCCCATATTTATTTCAAGTGGAAGGAAGGGAACCCGGTGGCGAATATTTTCCGGTTCCTGTTTTTGGGCGAGGGGGATACGGCGCCGTTGACGCACGAGGTGCTGCGCAAGGCGATACCGGAAGTGGGGCGGCGGCCGATTGTGCATGTGAGCTGAGGGGATGGGACTCCCGGACTGTTGGGATCTGTCGCGGGCAGAGTCGAGCTGACTGGTTCATGATGTGATAGTCATACTGAATGGCCAGGAATAGCCGATCAAAGCACCACGGAACGCCTGCTCCGGTTTCGCGTGTCCCTCGTTCCACGCTGGGGCTGTATAACTCGACCTGGCTGTTTGTTGGTGGTGTGGTCGCGCTTTCCTATGGGACAGCGGCGGTGCAGTACAGCCGCTGGAATCATGCTGAGAACGCCCATGTTCATCCGGTCTTTCATCCGTGGGCAATTCTATTGGGAGTGGCGTTGATCGTGCTCTCCTATCGAAAGCCGAAGGGCGACAAATAGCCTCTGATGAAGCCGTGTTGGGACTGTCTCCCAGGTCCCCAGAAGCGAGGGACATGGGGCACCCAGGCTGGGGAATTGTTCGAGTGGGTCCGGGTAGTCGCTAGTCGACGAAGTCGACCTTTGGCGCGATGGGAATGATGCCGCGCTCGTGGCCGAGGTCAAGCAGCTTGCGGATGGCCTCGCGGCCGTCCTTGCCGTAGTCGAGGGTGCGCTCGTTCACATACATGCTGACGAAGCGGCTGGCCAGCGAGGTATCGAGATCGCGGGCGAACTGCATGGCATATTCGAGTGCCTGCTCGCGGTGATCGAGGCCGTGCTGGATGGAATCGCGCAGGGCCTTGGAGACGATCTTGTGGGCTTCCGCGCCCAGCGAGCGGCGGATGGCATTGCCCCCGAGAGGCAGGATCAGGCCGGTGGTTTCGCGCCACCACACGCCGAGATCGATGATCTTGCTGAGGCCGCTGGAGGAGTAGGTGAGCTGTCCTTCGTGGATGATGAGGCCGGCTTCGTATTTGCCCGCGAGGATGGCGGGAATGATCTGGTCGAAGGGAACGACTTCCGTCTCGATATTCGGATTGAAGACCTTGAGCGCAAGGAAAGCGGTGGTCAACGTGCCGGGGACGGCGACCTTGATTTTGCCCAGGTCTTCGGGCTTAAGCTTTTTGGTGGAGACGATCATGGGGCCGTAGCCCTCGCCCACGCTGCCGCCGCAGCCCATCAGCGTGTAGTTGTCCTGCAGATAGGGGTAAGCGTGGAAGCTGATGGCGGTGACGTCGAAGAAGGCTTCGGTCTGCGCGCGGCGATTGAGGGTTTCGATGTCGCAGAGGGTATGGGTGAACCGATAGCCGGGCACGCGCACCTTGTTGGTGGCGAGGCCGTAGAACATGAAGGCGTCGTCGGAGTCGGGGCTGTGGGCGATGGAGATTTCACGAATGCCGGCGGCCGTTGCGGGCGCAGATTGCTGAATGCTCACGGAGAAAGGAATTCCTTTCGGGTCTAGAGGGTTGGATCTGCGGGGCGGCGGCGGATGCGGAACCACTCGAAGCCGAGGGCGCCGGCGACGATGACCTTGAGGGCATCGCCGGGCAGGAAAGGAGCGACGGACATGGTGAGGACGGCGCCGATGGAGGCATGGGTGAAAATGCCCAGCCACAGCGCGCCGACGGAGAGAACGATGAGGTCGCCGACGGCGGCGGAGAGAACGGCCCATGCGAGGGTGCGCCGGCTGGAGCGCCAGAGAGCGGCAATGGCAAAAACCGCGATGGGATAGGCGAGCAGGTATCCGCCGGTGGGGCCGAAGAGGTGGGCGAGGCCGGAGAGGCCGGTGGGCCCGGGAGCGAACACGGGGAGTCCGGCGGCGCCTTCGGCGAGGTAGACGGCGAGGGTGGAAGCGGCGAGTCGCGGCGAGAGCAGCAGGCCGAGGAGCAGCACCGCGAAGGGCTGCAGGGAGAGCGGCACGGGGGTAAACGCGAGGGGCAGGGCGACGTGGGCGCAGAGCGCGACGAAGAGGCTGCCGGCGAGAACGATGCCGACAGTGCGCAGAACGGGGAGGGTGGATGCGCCGGAAAAGCCGGCGGGCGCCTCGTGGGCTGCAGTGCGATGGATCAAGGTGCTTCCTCCGTATCGGCTCGGTCTGTCTTTTCCGGCGCGGGCGGCTGAGCACGGCGGCGGGCATGCTCGCGCCAGATGTGATGGGCGAGGCCCGCGGACGCAATCAGCATCGCCACGAGCGAGACGAGAAGTGCGATCATCAGCCAGCGCATGGGCATTGCGGATCCCATGCAACCGGAGCAATCGCTTCCCGCGGCCTGTTGCACGCCGCCGGTCTCATGCCGGGTGAATGCAGGGCCCTGAGACGCGGTGGTTTCAGGCAGACGGGAAATTCCGCTGATGCCAAGGATATCAGAGAGAGTGGGTGCGATTCCGCAGCTTTTCGAGGGGCGTCAGTCGCGGAGGCATCCGTTCATCCATTCGAGATAAGCGTGGCTGGCGGATTCAATGCTGAGGACCAGGAACTCGGGAGTCTGGTAGGCGTGGAGGGCGTGGAGGCGGGCTTCGAGCGCGTCGAGCTGGGCGGTGGATGTTTTGAGCAGCAGCATGGCTTCGGTGGACTGCTCGAGCTTGCCTTGCCAGTGGTAGATGGATTCGACGGCTGGGATGAGAGTGGCGCAGGCGGCGAGGCGTTCTTCGACCAGGGTGCGGGCGAGGCGGGCAGCGTCATCGCGGGTGGCGGCGGTGGTGAGGACGATGCGGGATTGGGGTGCGGGTTCGGGCATGGGTCGACTCCGGGACCAGTATGGCATTTTTGGAATTGCGCGGAGGGTGCGGCGCTTGCTCAACAGCAGGGGTGGGGGTCAGTATGGATTTTGCGGTTTGGGTTGGTGAAGTGCAGGGGCTTGGATGGTTCCCACCCTTGCGACAGAAAGAAGTCGCAAAGATGGGGCACGGGAAGTTCGTGGTGGAATTTGCAAAAGGCAACCGCGGATCCTTCGACTTCGCTCAGGATGACAACGCTTTTTTGGGTGATTGTTTTTTGATGACGGTTGTTGTTGAGGACGGCGTATTAGCGGAAGGGAGCAGGGCAGATGACGAGTGCGATCAAGTTTGGCACTTCGGGGTGGCGGGCAATTGTGGCCGAAGAGTTCACGGTGGCCAACATCCGGCTGGCGGTGGCTGGCATTGCGGAATATGTGAAGACGCAGCCTGGGCCCCATCGCGTGCTGGTGGGACGCGATCCGCGCTTCCTGGGAGAGAGCTTTGTGGATGTGGCGGCGCGGGTGCTCGTGGGGGCGGGAGTGACGCCGGTGGTGATTCCCGATCCGGCGCCGACGCCGGCCATTTCGCACGCGGTGCGCACGCTGAAGACCGTGGGGGCCATCAACTTTACGGCATCGCACAATCCGCCGGAGTACAACGGCATCAAGTACTCCACGCCCGATGGAGCGCCGGCGCTGCCCGAGGTGACCCAGCAGATTGAGGCCGCGGTGAACCGCATTGCCGATGACGGGGCCAAGGTTCCGCTGGGGAATGCGCCGCAGGGCGGGTTTGAAACGGTCGACGTGAAGGAGTCGTTCCTGAAGCGGCTGGGCGAGTTGGTGGACGTCAAGGCCATTGCGAAGTCGGGAATGAAGGTAGTTTTTGACCCGTTCTGGGGCGCGGGCCGCGGGTATAGCTGCCATATTCTGCGCCAGGCCGGGGTCACGGTGGAGACGGTGCACGACTATCGCGACGTGCTGTTTGGCGGGCATGCGCCGGAGCCGGACGATCACCTGCTGGACAAGGCGAAGGCCAGGATGCGGGAGATCGGCGCGGCCATCGGGATTGCCACCGACGGCGATGCGGACCGCTTTGGAATAGTGGACGAGGACGGCACGTTCATCCAGCCAAATTACGTGATCGCGCTGCTGTTCGACTACCTGGTGGAGACGCGCGGCTGGAAAAACGGCGTGGCCAAAAGCGTGGCCACCACTAACCTGGTGAACGCGCTGGCCGAGTATCACAAGGTGCCGCTGTACGAGACGCCGGTGGGGTTCAAGTACATTGGCGAGCTCATCAACGAGGACAAGATTGCCATTGGCGGCGAGGAGTCGGCGGGGCTGACCATTCGCGGCCACGTACCGGAGAAGGATGGCATCATCGCCGGGCTGCTGGCGACCGAGATGGTGGCGATGCGCGGCAGGAGCCTCGGCGTCCAATTACGGGAATTGTTTGCCAAGGTTGGTTCCTACTATCCGGTTCGGGAGAATTTTCGGTTGACCCCGGAGGTGAAAGCCCGGTTCACTGAGAAGTTGAAGGCCGATCCCACGGAGCTGAGCGGGCGCCCGCCGCGGCGGGTGAAGCAGGTGGTGCGCACCGACGGTCTCAAGCTCATTCTGGAGGATGGCTCCTGGGTGTGCTACCGGTTGTCAGGGACGGAGCCGGTGGTGCGCGCATATACCGAGGCGCGCAGCGAGAAGGACATGGAATCGCTGAAGATGGCGGCGGAGAGGTTTGTGATGGCTTAAGACAGGGACCAAGGGAACAAGGGATTAGGGATTAGGGATTGCCAACTGGTTGGCTGTGGGGATGGATGCGGGAAGAAACGATATCTATGGAAGAGAGCGCGCCGGTGGTGGAGAAGGGTGCGGCGCCGGGCGGGCGCATGCCGCGGCGGGCGCTGGACTGGACGCTGCGGATCTGGCGCCCGGCGGGAACCCTGGTGGCCGTGGCCCTGGCGTTGCTGATCGGCTGGCACGTGGTCAACGGCAGGCACGGGCTCTCCATGTGGGAGCAGAAGCGCGTGGAAGACAAGCAACTGCAGAAGGAGATCGATCAGCTTCAGCAGGAGAATGCGCGGCTGCGGGTGCGCGTGGACAAGCTGAAATCGGACCCGGATGCGATTGAGCACGAAGCGCGGGAGAAGCTGCGTTACGCCAAGCAGGGCGAGGTGATTGTGGATTTGTCGAATGAGGCGAAGCCTGCCCCCGCAAATTCGACAGTCCGGTGATCGCACCACGGTCAACTAATGGCGTTCCAGCGGCGCCTTTGTTAACCTCGCGCGAGGTCCGTGCTTAGCGTCAATGTTGCCGCCATCCTTCGGGATATAGGTTCGCGTGCCGTTCGACGCGAGCCACGCCGACGACTCCTCGCGAGAGGGCCGTCGCGCGTAAGCCATGCAGATAACCGTCCAGCTTCCCGACGGTCTTGCCAAGCATCCGAATCCTGCACGCGAAGCTCTGGAGGCATTTGCCATCGAGGGCTACCGGACCGGCGCGCTGTCGGCTTATCAGATCCGCCTTCTTCTCGGGTTCGATACACCGTACGAGCTGGATGGTTTCCTGAAGGACCATGAAGTGTGGGATCACGCCTACACTGTCAAGGACCTCGAAAAGGATGCAGCAGGGTTTGAACAGCAACGATGATCGTAGTCGCCGACACGTCTCCGTTGAATTATCTGGTCCTGATCGACGAAGTGCATCTTCTGTTTGACCTCTTCGGACAAGTGCTTCTCCCGCAGTCGGTCACGCGATGAAACGTCTCTGGGCATTCTGGAGCGCGCCGCCACAGTGGGCAAGATCGACTTTCGCCGCGCACTTGGTGGGCTTGCGGCGCGGGCGCGGAGGGAAATTGGGGCAAGGTGCTGGGCGCGCGGGGCCGTGGCGCAGGCGAGCAGGGCGAGCGCGGCGGCGAGGCGAAGTCAGGTAGCGGGGCAGCGGAACATGGGTAACTTTCGCAGGCAGACGAGTATATGATGAAAGCGAGGAACTATACCCCCGTAGGATGTATACTATACCCCGGGAGGGTATAGGAAGACAAAGGAGATGCATGTCTGCCCACGAACGAGAGACCCTGAAGATGGTGAAACGCGTCCGCAAGCTGCGTGGGCAGATGGACGCGATTGAGCGCTCGCTGACCAAGAATGGCGATTGCGGCGACCAGTTGATGCTGCTGGCGGCGGTGCGCGGCGGCGTGAACGCGCTGATGGGCGAAGTGCTGGAGACGCATATTCGTTTTCATCTCACCGACGGATCGAAGGAGCAGATTGCGCCGGACTTGGCGGAGGACCTGATCGACCTGGTTCGCGCGTATCTGAAGTAGGTCGAGGGCTTCCATGGCTTAATGGTAGCGGCGCTGGCGGGCGTGCAATGTGAATGCCCGGTTGATTTGATCCCCCGGCGCGCCGAAGTTTCTTGGAGCCTTAAGAGGGCAGCACACCCGAGCTCGGATGATCGAAACAACTGAGTGAGTTAGCAGGGCATCCCAAAGATGCGCCCGCTGGAGAACTGCGCCGCGGCGCTGAGGAGGAATGCGATGGAGAACAAGCCGGAACCGAAAGGCAGCAATACGGAATCGGAGAAGCACAATGCGGAATCGGAGAAGCAGAAGAGCGGCGGGACGAGCGATACGCAGCAGAAGAGAGAGCAGAAGCCTCAGAGGGACGCCGGCGGAGGAAATGCGGGCGGGCGTCCGGATCAGGGCGGGAACCAGTCCGGCCGGCAGGGAAACGTGAGCCAGCAGTCGAATGCGGACGCGGACCGCGAAGGAGCATCGCGGCAGACAAGCACGGCAAGCGAGGAGTCCGGACAGTTGTAGATGGGATGATGTCCCGGGCCTGGGATAGACCCTTCAGGCAGCGCCTAGGGGAGAGGCGCCGCCCGGAAGGGTGGAAATGCGGCTGAGGCCTAGGCCGTGGCGTGCATGTGCTGCTCCATCTCCTGCTGGGAGACATCGCGGATGTGCGTAGCTAGATGCCAGCTATGCCCGAAGGGATCCGTAATACCGGCGGTGCGGTCGCCGTAGAACTGGTCGGCGAGGGGCCGGACAACTTTTGCGCCGGCGGTCGTGGCCTGTTTGGTGGTGGCATCTACGTCGGGAACGTAGACGTGCAGGGTGACGGGCGAGCCTTCATAGTGATCGGGTCCATAGGCGTTTGTCTTAGGCGCCTCGTCCGCCAGCATGATTTTCGAATCGCCGAGCTGGAGTTCGGCGTGCATGATGGCTCCATCGGGGCCGGGCATGCGCATCACTTCTTTGGCGTTAAAGGCGCGAGTGTAGAAGGCGATCGCTTCGCTTGCCCGTCGTCCGCCGATAATCAGATAAGGCGTAACGGATTGATATCCGTCAGGAATGGGCTTGACCGATTTTGTCATGGGGGAACCTCCTGTTTCCGCTGTGTTTCCTGAGGGGTCCCAGAATCCTACTACTGGGACTGATGAGGGCCCTGGTCTGAAAAGCGAGACTCAGGACGTCTGGTTACGCGGCCGAGGACGCGGAGAGGTTGGTGCGCTGGGAGAGTCCCATGGCATGCCTCTTCGTCGTTGAGTTTGTCATCCGATGGGTTGGAAGGGGGTGCGGGGGATTGCGTTGCATGGGGAAGCAGCTTTCAGCCATGAGTTTTCAGCCGGTAGCTTGTAGCCGATAGCTAAGGCAAAAGCAAATGCAACAGCAAAAGCAACCGCAGATCCTTCGACTGCGCTTGCCGCAAAAAGCGCGGCAAGCTCCGCTCAGTATGACAGCTTCATTCGAGCTCAGTATGACAATTTCTATTTTTCAGGATGACAATGTTCATTTGAAAAGCGCGGCAAGCTCCGCGTTTGGCTTATGCTCCGGCGGGGGCGCGGAGTTCTTCCAGCGCGGCGGTGAGGTCAGCGGCGAGTCGCTGCTGGACCGGGTCGAGGAGCTTGGTGCCGTCCATGGTCAGATAAAAGACGTCGATGGCGGTTTCGCCTTCGGTGTCGATCAACGCGACCTCGATGTTGCACTGGTGGGTGCTGAGGACGAGGGCGATCTGGCGCAGGAGTCCGGGAGCGTCCTGCGCGACCACCTGCAACAGCGTGGAGTGGGTCGAGGAGAGCGAGTCGAACTGCAGGCGCGTGGGCACATCCACCTTGAAGTTGGCGGAGCTGTTCATGTGGCGGCGTGCTTCGAGCAGTTGCTCGACCGGGACCTTCTGCGCCACCACGTCGTGCATGTATTGGACGAAGCGGCTCTTCTCGCTGGGGTTGAGCTCGAGAGTGCGGAAGACATCGGAGAACTGAAAGCTGTCGACGACCACGCCCTGGTCGTTGGAGAAGGCGCCGGCCTTGACGATGTTCATGCCCCAGGCGGCGAGGGCTCCGGCGACGTCGGCGAAGAGGCGGCGGCGATCGAGGGCGATGACGGTGAGGTCGAAGAGCTGGCGCAAGGGGCGCAGATCGAGTTGGACGGGATCGTTGCCGAGGTCGGCGGCGAGCTGGAAATGATTGCGGATATGCTCGGGGAGGCGGGTTTGCAGGTAGCGCCGCGGCAGGCCTTCAAGGAACTGGCCCAGGGCGTCGTACTGGCCGGCGGGGACCATGGCGCGAAGGCGGTTGAGCAGCGTGGGGTCGATCGAGGCGTGATAGCGGACTTCGTCGACGCTGCGGTCCATGTAATTGGCGGTGGCCATGTAGAGCTGCCACAGGTTTTCGGCCTTCCACGGGGTCAGCGCGTCGGGATTGACGGCCTTGATGTCGGCGTAGGTGAGCAGCGTGAGCATTTTTAGCAGCGTGGGCGAGCCGATTTTGTCGGCGAATCCGCGCACGTTTTCGAGGTCGAAGATGTCGCGGCGGAGGGCATTGGACATTTCCAGATGCTGCTTGATGAGGCGGATCACGGTCTCGCGCTCTTCTGCGTCGAAGTCGAGCCGCGCCATGAAACTGTCGGCCAGCTCGACAGACTGGCCGGTGTGTTCGGCGTCGCGGCGCGCTTTGCCGGTGTCGTGCAGCAGCAGCGCGAGCAGGAAGAGGTCGAGGCGATCGATCTCCGGCAGCAATTGCGCGAGACGCTGTTCGTAATCGTGCGTGGGCGTGCGCAGGCTGTGGACGTTGTCGATGGTGAGGAAGGTGTGCTCGTCAACGGTGTAGCGGTGGTAGCTGTCGCGGATGACGAGGGCGTCGATGCCGTGGAATTCAGGCAGCAGCATTTCCAGCACGCCGAGGGCGTGCATGGTTCGCAGGGCGTGGGCGGCGTGCGGGCCAAGCAAAACTTCGCGCAGCGCGTTCCAAAGGTAAGGGCCTTCGGGGACGTGGATGGCGAGCGCGGGCAGGGCGTCGGTGATGCGGTCTTCGGCGGCCTGCGAGAGGGTGTAGCCGTGGGTGGCCATGAGGGAAAAGATGCGCAGGATTGCGGCGGTATCGGAGAATTGCGCGCCGGGAAGGATGTCGATGCGGCCCTGATCGAGCACGAAGTCGGTGCCGGCTATGGGAGTTCGGCGGCGGCGGAACTGCTTGTAGAAGCTGACCGGGGCGGGAAGGTTTTCCATCAGCAGGGCGGCGCGGCGATAGATGATGCGGGCGTGCCGGTAGTAGGTTCGCATCCAGTAGGCGGGGTCGGCGGTGCCGCGGGTTTCCAGGCCGATGGAGTTGGCGGCGGCTTCATCCTGCGATTGCCAGTCGAGGGTGTTGTCGTCGCGACCGTGGCGGAAGTGGAGAAAACATCGGGCGGCCGAAAGGAAGTCGAATGCGGCCTCGGCATCGCCGCGGGGGGACTGGAAGACGCCGCCGCGCTGTCGTGGCCACTCGCGGGTTTCCTTGAGGTGAAAGAGCAGCGCGAACCAGACGGCGAGGTGGTAATCGCGCAATCCGCCGGGGCAGTCTTTGAGATTGGGTTCGAGATGAAAGATGGTGTTGCCGAACCTGGCGTGGCGGGCGCGCGCGATTTCGCCCAGCTTCTGGGTGATGGAGTTCCACTCGCTGAGCACCAGGCCGGGGAAGACGGTTTGATGAAGCTGCTGGTAGAGGGGGAACTGTCCAGCGAGGAAACGGCGATCGAGCGTGGCCAGGGTGAACTCGAGGTTGTCGGGGTCGAAGCGGCCGGCTTCCTTGACAGTGCGGGAGGCGGGGCTGGCGCGGAGGCCGATGTCCCACATGCCCTGAACAATGCCCCGGACAGCTTCGCGGGCCTGCTCTTCGGTTTTGTCGTCGGCGAAGGCGAAGAGCACGTCGACGTCGGAAAAGGGGAAGAGGTCTTTGCGGCCGTAGCCGCCGAGGGCGAGCAGGGAGACGTTGTGGCCGGGGTTGCCGGTGAAGGCGCGGCGCCACATTTCAATGAGGATGCGGTCGACGATGGCGGACCGGCGGCGGATGGCGGCGGTGCCGTCGCCGGTGCGCTCATAGGTCTGGCGCACGAGGGCCATCTCCCGCTGATACTGCTCCCGTAGATCGTCAACCGCGATTGCGACTGGGTCCATGAGTGAGTTGGGTATGTCCAATCCGAAAAGGATGTTCCAACAGGATAAGCGAAGTGGGCGGAAAGGAGAATTGGGATGGCATAAGGAAGTAGCACCTCGTGCTACACTTTGTTCATGAACGGGACCCGGGGCACGGCGCGGGTTTTCAAGACGGCGTGGTTTTCGAGAGCGGCACGGAAGGCATTCATCCCGGATGCCGAGCTTTGTTCGGCGATGCGGCAGGTGATGCTGGGGCAGGCAGACGATCTGGGCGGCGGAGTGTTCAAGAAGCGCCTGGGGAAGAATCTGTACCGGTCAATCATCGTGGCGAAGGGCGGACGGTACTGGGTTTACGAATACCTGTTCGCGAAACAAGACCGCGACAATATCGGCGAGGATGAGTTGACGGAATTCAGGAAGATTGCGGCAACCTATGCATCACTGGGCGAGTCGCCGGTGGAGCAACTTCTCAGAAACGAAAGATGGGTGGAGATTTGCCATGACGGCACGACGTAGATTCAAGACGGACGCTTTTGAGGCGATTCACTCCTCGGCTTCGGCACTCTACGAGATCGGAGCCATCAATAAAGCCACGATGCGCGAGTTCGACGTGGCCTGCCTCGCCGCGCCCACTCCAATGGAGCCGAAGCGCATCAAGCGCATTCGCGAAAAGCAGAAGGTGAGCCAGCCGGTATTTGCGCGTTATCTCAACACCAGCGAATCGACAGTGGAGAAGTGGGAGTCGGGCGCGAAGAAGCCCAGCGGGATGGCGCTGAAGCTGCTGGATATTGTGGAGAAGCACGGGCTGAAGGTGCTGGCGTAAGGAGGGCAGTCGTTCTCACGCATTTGCGAACATCTGGAATCGAATCTCCACACTTCGGAGCGGCGGGCCGCTTATTTGAGGTAGGAGGGCTTCTTTCGCGCGAGGCGCCGCTTGCGCACCGCGCGAGTGATTGCACACAGTGAAAAGACGAATGCGAAAAACCCCGCGACCGGTATCATCTTGGACCTTGGACCTACGCTCATTCGATGGAGAAGCCCGCTGTGTGCCAAGCGGTTGCGCGCCCGCTTGCATCCGATGCCTGAACCTCCAGCCGGTATGGGCCTTTGGGCAGATTCGCAATCGGGATTTCACGCGCGATTGGGATGAGGGTGCTCCCTGGCTGCTCGTAGGTTGCCGCGTCCACTGGAGGAAAATCTTTCACCAAACCACTGCTCTTCGCGTCAACGATTCTCAGGTGTGCCTGAATCCGGGCAGCCGGTTCCGCCGCGAGCCCAGAATCGTCGATCTGAAAATACGCAAATAAGTGTTCGTCTGGGGCTAAGTTGGTCTTGGCGGCGGGGATGAATTGAACACCTTTGCTGACCAGAGGAACGTATTGTGGCGCAAAGTTCGCTGCGGCCGTTTCCACCGCCGCAACGTGCGCGTCCCGGAAACGGGTGCATAAAAAGACGGAGCTCAAAGCTAAAGATTTCTCATCATCGTCCTCAACCGTCAGCGGAACCTCAGTTCGTCCGACCTTTATCCCGTCGCTCAGTACGACTCGAAGCGTATACTCCCCAGGCTCGAGTTCGAACTGTGTCTCGTAGCGGGTTGGCAGCCATGCGACATCTACTTCACTCAAGCTTTTCCGGAGTCCATTGCCGCCGAAACCCAAGGAATCATCCTCCGCACTGCCAAAATAAATGGCGGTGTCTTCCTGCCATCCTTGGATGATCGTCGGCCACCAGGAAGGCCAAAGAAGATCGCTGAACCGCGCGGCGAGCTTTCCATCCTTCGAATAAACAGCGCCCAAAATTCCGATACTGGCGTAGAGTCTTCCTGTTTGAATGTCCCACGATCGATTGAGGAGATCCCACGGAAACTCTACGGCAACCTCTGCGCGTTTTCGGCGGCCTGCTCCGTCTTGCATTGCCCCCACTTGAACAAACACCGGGATTTTCTCCGGACCTGTTTTGGCAAGTTCGTGTTCCAGCTTCTCTCCAACTTTGGTTCCGTTGAGCAGGTCCAAATGGGTTTCCCCGGCGCAGTATTCGTTCCGTGCAAATACTTCGGCGCCTGGGCGGCTTACTTCCACTCGAAGCCGATGGCACCCCCTCTGCAGCGATGCTGTATCTGGTGCATAGCTCAGCAGGTAAAAGTGCTCACTCGTTGGCTGAACGCGGTTGCCGTCGATAACGGCGGAACTCCAGAATCCGCTCGGTGTGTCAGAGGTCTCAAGATGCCAATTCGATTGCTCGGTGGCTGGTTGGTCCCTGACAGGCATCCACCAGCTTTCCTTGTCCATGCTCTTTATCTGTTCGAGTTTTCCATCCTGGAATAGGCGGAAATCTCCCAGCGTCAGGTCTTCTATTCCGGTCGTGAAGCAATCGCGGGGAAAAAAGGCTCGGTTGCGCTCGTCGCTAAAAATGCCTGCCAATCTTTGTCAATGCATCGATACACATCCGGTTGAACTCTCTTTTCCACACCGTTATGAACGTAGACAAACACCGGGACGAGGACCAGATTCGATTGGACGCGCAGCGTCGGCTCTTCCTGCGTGAGGTCATAACTGAGGCCTCCCGAATTGGGAGCTTGCGCCGTGCCCCACGCGACGGCGCAGCAACCTACCCCCAGGATTAACGCGCTTTTAATTAGCACCTTCATCAGTCTCCGGGTGGGAACATTCTAGAGGGTACAAGTGGGCGATATTGGTGGATCGGCGATGGCAGGCGGCGGTTGCTGACCAGGATGAGCCTTCAACCAAGCCAGGAGCGCCTTCGCCCATGGCGTCATTACCTGACTGTACCTTGCGTCGCATGCGGATGCGGGATCCGGATTTGAGAGTGCAGGCTTGCCCAAGGCTTGCCCGCATTATTCTTCCAGTCGTTCAACATCTTCTGCGCGTTGCGAGGGTGATCATTCAACCACATCAACCCGAGACGCGCCAGCCATCCCACGATAAGTAACATTAGGCCAAAACCAACTGCCGAGATCAGAACGGCTACGCCGAGGGACAGGATCGATCTCCCGCGTTTGCTAAGGCCGGCAGCTCCGAAGTCCATGCAAGCAGTCTACGCCAGGCCCAAGCCTAAGCAGGCCTTTCGATTCTCTGTGTTCCGCCTCGGTAATCAGAACAACGAATTAACAGGCTACAGCGCGGTCTCCCCGCGTTCGTCGTTGCGGATGCGGATGGCGTCTTCCACGCGGCTGACAAAGATTTTGCCGTCGCCGATGCGGCCGGTGCGGGCGGCCCCGATGATGGCCTGGATAGCTTTTTCCTTGAGCTCGTCAGGCACCACCATTTCGATTTTGACCTTGGGCAGAAGATCGACCGTGTACTCGCGGCCGCGATAGAACTCGGTGTGGCCTTTCTGCCGGCCGTGCCCGCGCGCTTCCAGAATTGTCATGCCTTCAATGCCTGCTTCCAGCAGGGCATCCTTGACCGCATCCAGCTTGGAAGGCTGGAGAACCGCTTCGATCTTCACCATTGCAAAGTGCCTCGGTTAGTTAGCCTAACAGGCCGGGTGGGAAGAATGGCCACCCGGCGAATGAGATTCGCATAAAGAGGAATCAGGTATTGAAATCGTAACCTTCTTCGCCATGCTGGGAGAGGTCGAGGCCGGCGTTTTCGTCTTCCGCGGAGACGCGCAGGCCGACGATCTTGTCGACGAGGAAGAGCAGGACGAGTGTGCCGGCGGCGGAGAGGCACCAGGCGACGGCGACTCCGGCGAGCTGGTTGAGCAACTGGGACCAGTGGCCGTCGAGCACGCCGGTGGGCAGCGCCTTGCCCGCGGCGTCCGTACCGAAGGCGGGATTGATGACGCTGACGGCAAAGAATCCGGTAAGGATGGCGCCCAGAGTGCCGCCCGCGCCGTGGACTCCGAAAGCGTCGAGGGAGTCGTCGTAGCCGAAGCGGGACTTGACCTGGAAGACCATGAAGAAGCAAAAGAGGCCGGCGAGGAAGCCGATGGCGAGGGCGGAGAAGGGCTGGACGAAGCCGGAGGCGGGGGTGATGGCGACGAGGCCGGCGACGGCTCCGGAAATGGCGCCGAGGGCGGTGGGTTTGCCGTTGTGGATCCACTCGGCGATGGTCCAGCCGAGGGCGGCGGCAGCGGCGGCGAAGTGCGTGTTGACGAAGGCGCTGGTGGCCAGGGAGCCTGAGGAGAGCGCGCTGCCGGCGTTGAATCCGAACCAGCCTACCCACAGCAGGCAGGCGCCGATGAAGCTGAGGGTCATGGAGTGCGGGGGCATGGCGGTGCGGGGATAGCCGAGGCGCTTGCCCAGGTAGAGCGCGGTCACCAGCGCGGAGACGCCGGAGGTGACGTGGACGACGGTGCCGCCGGCGAAATCGAGCGAGGGAATATGCCCGCCGCCGGCGTTGAGCAGGCCGCCGACACCCCACACCATGTGCGCCATCGGGCTATAGACAACCAGCGACCACAGCGAGAGGAAGAGGGCCATGGCGCTGAACTTCATGCGTTCGGCGAAGGCTCCGGTGATGAGCGCGGGGGTGATGATAGCGAACATGAGCTGGTAGACCATGTAGGTCTGCTCGGGGATGGTTTTGGCGTAGTCGGGATTGGGGGCGAGAGAGACGCCGCGCAGGAAGAGGTGCTCGAATCCGCCGATGAAGGCGTTGCCGTGACCGAAGGCGAGGGAGTAGCCGAGTACCGCCCAGAGGATGGTCACCAGGCCCATCATGGCGAAGCTCTGCATCATGGTGCCGAGGATATTTTTGCGGCGCACCAGGCCGCCGTAGAAGAGGGCCAGTCCAGGGCCGGTCATGAGCAGGACCAGCGCGGCGGAAACCAGCATCCATGCGTTATCGCCAGCGGATTGAGCGTTCTGTACGGCCTGCTGCAGCGCCGCGATCTGAGCCTGGGTGGCGGGAGCGTTGGCGGCGGCGGGCGCGGCTTGTGCGAGGAGCAAACCCGGTAGACCCAGCAGGACGGAGAGGATGAGCAATCGGACTGCGCTGCGACACATGAATCTGCTAACTCCCGGAAAACAGCGGTAGGTAAGAAATCTGGGCCATGCGGCGGACCGGCAACGGCCGTCCGGAAAAGGCGCGCACACGTTTCGCGCGGCTCATGAATCGGGCGTTTCCTCCCCCGGCTCAACGAGGAAATTGGAATGCACACACGGCGGGCAGAGATCTGCCGTTGAACGAATGTTATGGATTCAAGAATGCCATGACAGGCGTAAGGATGGCATGAGGAAATCGAGAATCCGTCTGGTAAACTCATGCCGCTTATGCTTGTCGCGGGCTTTTGCGGCGGTGGCACTCGACGTGAAAATGGGAGGAGATGCAGTGTGCCGCCGCGCGCATGGGCGATGATGAAAGAGGAATTTGGGGAGCACGCAAAGATGGTGGAACGACGCATGAGACTTCGGCTGCGCGGGGTTTTGCTGCTGATGGCAGTGGCGCTTTGGATGGCCGCGGTCGCGCAGGAAACAGCGCGAGCGGCCGAGAGCTGCAGAAAGCTGGTACTCGACGGCGAAGTGAGCGCGGGGCAGGAGTGGAAGGCGGCGATCGGCGAAGGCTGGGTGATGCGCGTGCTTCCGATTCCGTCGCTCAGCGCCGGATACACCGGATGGGACCTGGTAGTCGATCGCGCGCAGCCGGCGGGGTTTCCCGATGCGCTGTTGCTGGCCACGCCGCCTTACAACTCCATCAACCAGCGGGAAATTGGCACTACATATGGGTTGCGCGCGCAGGACGTGATCGGGTGGAATCCGCGGAGCTTCCGTTTTCTCACCGATGTGGCAACCTTCCGGCTGGGGCAGCAGCAGTATCTGGCGCTGTTTCGCGGAAACGCCAGCGGCGCAGGATCGCGCCCGGCGGAGCATCCGGAGCTGGCGCGGTTGATGGATTTAGAGAAGCACGCGGCGGCCGGAGAACTGCAGATTCTGGACGCGCGCCTGGCGCCCGGAGTTGCCGATCCGGCGCCGTTTGCGCAGCATTGGGCGATCATGGCCGCGCGGACGCAGCATGAGATCGACACCGTCGAGGCGGGCAAATCCTCCGCGCGGGGCAGGCTGCAATGGATGCGGTTCCGCATTGTGCTGTGGCTCCCCTCGCGCTGGCTTTTGCCGCCGGGGGTGACGGCGGCGCGCGCTGGATGCGGGCAATAGAAGGCATCCTGAGTTGCGGGCTCGGCATCTCCGGAGAAAGCCCGCGAATCCCGCGGCGCAGGGGTTGCGGCTGATCCGAACCAGTGGTAATCACTGTGCCCCGTTCATCGCAGCCTCATCGCGATGAGCGGGTCTTCGGCAACTCCGGGCACAGTTTCTGAAAACCGCTTGGCCGGGAGGTATGATTGAGGTATGGCAGCAACGGCGGAACGCGACCGTTATCTTTTCGGCAACCTGGAGAGCAGCGCGCTCAATCGCGGCAAGGTCCAGGAAGTGAACTACGGGTATGAGCAGCCCGAGGGCGTGTTTTTGACCACCCTGGATTTTGCCGTCAACTGGGTGCGCAAGAGTTCGGTGTGGCCGATGACGTTCGGCCTGGCCTGCTGCGCCATCGAGATGATGTCGATGGGCGCCGCGCGGTTCGATATCGCGCGTTTCGGCTCGGAGGTTTTCCGGCCATCGCCGCGGCAATCGGACCTGATGGTGATCGCGGGAAGGGTGGCGCAGAAGATGACGCCGGTGATCCGCAGGCTCTATGATCAAATGCCGGAGCCCAAGTGGGTGATTTCCATGGGCGCATGCGCCACCTCCGGCGGGGTTTTTCAAAACTACGCACTGGTGCAGGGAGTCAACCAGATTATCCCCGTGGACATTTATGTGCCGGGGTGCCCGCCGCGGCCGGAACAGCTGATCTATGCCATTACCCTGCTCCAGGAAAAAATCCAGCGGGAACCGAGAAGTTTCCTCAAAACCATCAATGCCGGGTAGTCTGATGTAGGCGGCACGAGTCGGGTGCCGGCCTGAATCCTTCCATTCTGTGACCACGAGATTACCGAAGTACCGATTTGCGGCAATAACCGGGACGGAAAGATGCCGCGAACAGAGGTGCCTAAGTTGGGCCATCTTGTTGAAGAAATGTGCTCTCGGCCTGTCCAGCTATGGTACGTTTATTAGTGCCGTAACTGTGCCACCCACCACCATGTGCAAAACAGAGCTATTTTCGGTCGGAGCCGCACATGTGTTTTCAAGACCCACTGAATGTTTTTTCAGCTTGATTGCGGAGGATAAAGCATGCACTCTCATGTTCTGAAATCTGTGAGCCGGCTACTGGCTTTTGCGGCTTTGGCCGCAGTGCCCATGGCGATGGCTGCGCAGGACGCCCCGAAACCCGCCCTGACCTATGCGGACGCCCCGTCCCGCTGGGACCTGTTCGCAGGATACAGTTACCTGGCCCCGAGAACGACGGTGCAAACCGTACAGCCGGACGGATCCGTTTTGCCGGTCACTTACACGAATTCCAAATACGGTGTGATTCAGAGCGGATCGTACTTCTTCAACCGGTATGTCGGTGTGCAGATTGAAGAAGGCTTTCACGATCTGTGGATTGACACGGCCAGCAGCAACGATGGATTTTTGACCATCACCGGCGGCCTGATTTTCCGCGCGCCCACCAACGGCATTACGCCCTTTGTTCATGCCCTGGCCGGTGGTGCGGTGGTAGGCGGACCAGATCATCAGCCGTATCACTGGGGACCGGATCTTACCGCCGGCGGCGGCATGGATTTAGAGACTCCATGGTTCAATCACCATCTGGCCATTCGGCTGTTCCAGTCCGATTTTGAATACATGCATGAGAACTGGGGCCCCGGGGTGTTCGGGGGCCGGGCGAACATCAATGCGGCGCGCTTGAGCACAGGATTTGTGCTGCACGTAGGCAGCATTGCGCCTCCTCCGCAGCTTACGGTCGCCTGCGCGGTGAATCCGACGTCGGTGTACGCCGGCGATCCGGTGACCGCGACCGCGACGGTGGGCTCGGAGCTTCCCAAGGTGAACGTGGTGGTGAGCATCACCGGAGACGGCGTGAGCGGCACTGGCACGACGGCCACGGTGAACACGGCCTCTCTCTCTCCGGGCGAGCACGTGGTGAAGTGCGATGCCAAGGAAGGCAAGCCGGGTCGTGAAGGCATGAAGCCGTGGGAGGTAGCGTTGGAGACCACGGCGACCTTCACGGTGAAGGAGTATGAGCCGCCGACCATCAGCTGCTCGGCGAACCCGAGCACCATCAAGCCGGGCGACAGCTCCACCATCAGCGCCACCGCGATGAGCCCGCAGAACCGGCCGCTCACCTACACCTACTCTGCATCTTCGGGGACGGTGAATGGGAACGGCAACTCGGCGTCGTACTCGTCAACGGGAGCGGCAACGGGGCCGGTGACCATCACCTGCAACGTGTCTGACGACAAGGGCCACAACGCTTCGGCCAACACCACGGTGACGATCGAAGCTCCTGAGGCTGCGCCGGCGCCGCACACGCAGGCACTGTGCTCGATCACGTTCTCCAAGGACAAGGCTCGTCCGGGCCGCGTGGACAACGAAGCCAAGGCCTGCCTGGACGAAGTGGCTCTGGACCTGCAGAAGCAGACCGACGCCAAGGCGGTGATCGTGGGCGAGTCCAACGCCAAGGAGAAGGCGAAGTTCGAGAAGGAACAGAAATTCGCTGCTCGCCACAAGCACGCGCATGCGGAGGACCTGGCCGCTATGCGCGCAGTCAACACCAAGCAGTACCTGGTAACGGACAAGGGAATCGATCCTTCGCGCATCACCGTGGCCACCGGCAGCGGCGACGATCAGAAGGTGGAGAACTACCTGGTTCCCTCGGGTGCTGACTTCAACACCGATACCCCCGGCACTACGCCGGTGGACGAGTCGACCGTGAAGCCGCAGGTGCGCAAGCCCCTCGGCACGCGTCATCGTCATCATGCTTCCAAGGCCGGCGCGAAGAAGTAGCGCGCGCTCGCCGCGGAACTTAACCAGCTTGCCGGGCCGTGCGTCTATGAGACGACGGCCTGGCAAGCAACATGGATCCTCCCGCGTCTTCGAGGTTGGCCGGCGTAACGCCGGTCAACCTCTTTGATTCTTCGCTCCCGCCCGGGCGAGACTATGATCTGTGTAGGACCGCATCCCTCTCATTCTGGATGGACCTTTTGCATTTTCCCCCTCATCGCTTTGGCGCGCCCGGCGGCGTGCAGGTTGCCGTGCTGCTGCTGGCGGCGGCATGTTGTTCCCTAGTCGCGCAGGGCTCGTGGAGCCCGGTTGGTCCTGACGGCGGCGATGCGCGCGCCATCTCGGCCGTGCCCGGCCAGCCCAACCACCTTTATCTAGGCACCACCAACAGCCTGATTTACGAATCCACGGACGAAGGCGCGAGCTGGCACCGGCTGGCCAGGCTCGACGGCACCGGCGACCTGGTGATCGACCACATCCTGGTCGATCCGGTCACACCGGGCCTCATCTTCGCGGCGGCGTGGAAGTTCGATCACCCCGAGGGCGGCCTGTGGGTCAGCCGCGACGGCGGCAAGACCTGGCATGAGGATGCCGCCCTGCACGGGCAATCGGTGAGGTCGTTGACGCAGTCGTCGTCTGACCCGCGGGTGCTGGTGGCGGGCACTCTGCAGGGAGTGTTCCGCTCCGAGGACGGCGGCGGAAGCTGGAATCTGATCAGTCCTCCGGGCAGCATGGAGATTCACGAAGTGGAGTCCGTGGCGGTGGATCCTCGGAACCCGGACATCGTGTATGCGGGAACTTGGCACCTGCCCTGGAAGACCACCGACGGGGGCGAGCACTGGCGGAATATCAAGCAGGGCGTGATCGACGACTCCGACGTATTTTCCATCCTCATCGATCCCGACCACCCCAAGGTGGTTTACATGAGCGCCTGCAGCGGCATTTACAAGAGCGAGAACGGAGGCGCGCAGTTTCACAAGATCCAGGGAATTCCGGCGACCGCGCGGCGCACGCGTGTGCTGCTTCAGGATCCGGTGCATCGTGACACGGTGTATGCGGGGACCACGGAAGGCCTGTACAAGACAACCAACGCCGGCCGCACATTCGCGCGCATGACTTCAGGAGATGTGATCGTCAACGACGTGTACGTGGACGCCGTGAACCCGGAGCGGGTGCTGTTGGCCACCGATCGCGGCGGGGTGCTTTCCAGCGAAGATGCGGCGGTGCATTTCGAGGCTTCAAATCATGGTTATTCCGCGCGCAAGGTGGAAGCGCTGATTGTGGATGTGCACGATCCTTTGCGGCTCTACGCGGGGGTGGTGAACGATAAGACGTTTGGCGGCGCATTCGTCTCGTCGGACGGCGGCATGCAGTGGAAGCAGGTGGCGGACGGCCTCGAGGGCAGGGACGTGTTCACGCTGGCCCAGTCTCCCGACGGCGCGGTGCTGGCCGGAACCAACGGCGGAATCTTCGCCCTGGAAGACGGCGCGTGGAAGCCACATAACACTATTGCCAATACCGCGGCGCGGACCGTGAAAGAGGTGGTGCGCGGGAAAAAAGTGACGATTGAGAAGAAGGTGAAGGAGGCGGCGCGGGAGTTTTCCGGCCGCGTATACGCACTGGATATTTCCGGGGACGTGTGGGTGACGGCGACCAGCGGTGGTCTATTCACCAGCAAGAATCAAGGGGCCACGTGGCAGGGCGGTCCGGGGCAGGGGGTCGATTACACCTCGGTGACGGTGCACGGCGCAACCATGGCGGCGGCGCGGCCCGAAGCCGTGGTGCTATCCAACGACTCGGGAGAGACGTGGTGGCCGATGGGGATTCCCACGGCGGTAACGCGCATCCACCGGGTGACGTTTGCGGTCGATGGCACGCTGTGGCTGGGATCGCGCGAGGGCATTTATTTCACCCGCGACAAAGGCAAGACATGGATGTGGGTGCACCGGCTGCCGCTGGTAGACGTAAGCGATCTTTATTACGATTTGGGGCAGGACAAGGTGCTGGTCAGCTCCCACGGCAGCGATCTGATTTACGCGATTGACGCCAAAACTCTGGCATGGAAGTGGTACCAGACGGGCTATCGGCTGATGCTGGTGCGGTCGGCGGGCGACCGGTTGCTGGCGGCGTCGGTGGACGATGGCGTGCTCGTCGAGCCCAAGCCCGCCGAGACCCAGACCGGGCAGCGGTAAACAGGGACCAGAGCCCAGAAAAGCAGGGACCGAGGGACCAGGGATTGGGCAACTCGAACCTTCGGCCTGAATCCTGACCACTGACCACTGACCACTGACCACTGAACCCTGTATCATCGGGATATGCAGGCGGCACACCCCACATCCGGCGACCAGCATCCCTTCCGGACCTACGATCCGCGCCTTGAGCCCATTGCGGAGAAGGTGTTTGCGCAGCAGCGGCTCGACTTCAACGACGGGCTGGCGCTTTACGGCGCGAAGGACGTGCTGGCGGTGGGCTGGCTGGCCAACCACGTGCGCGAGCGGCTGCACGGAGACGTGACCTACTTCAACGTCAATCGCCATATCAATCCCACCAACGTGTGCGTGGCTGCATGCAAGCTGTGCGCGTTCGGCCGCAAGAAGGGCGATCCGGCGGGCTACACCATGGCGCTCGAAGAGGCGTGGGAGACCGCGGCATCGGGCTACTCCGAGGCAGTGACGGAGTTTCACATTGTCGGCGGGCTGCACCCCGATCTGCCGCTGGAATACTTTCTTGACCTGGTGAGCGGGTTAAAGGTGCGTTTTCCCAAGGTGCACATCAAGGCGTTCACCATGGTGGAAGTGGCGTACCTGGCGCGGCGGGCGAAGCTGACCATCGAGCAGACGCTGGTGAAGCTGCGTGAGGCGGGCGTGGATTCGATGCCCGGCGGCGGCGCGGAGATTTTCGCGGCGCGCGTACGGTCCATCATCTGCGATCACAAGATCGACGGCGCCGAGTGGCTGGAGACGGCGCGGCTGGCGCACCAACTGGGCTTCCGGTCGAACGCAACCATGCTCTACGGGCACATCGAGAACGACCAGGACCGCGTCGATCACCTGCTCAAGCTGCGCGCGGTGCAGGATGAGACGGGCGGGTTCCAGACATTCATTCCGCTGGCATTTCATCCGGAGAATACGCCGCTGGATCATCTGCCGGTGACCACGGGGTTGATGGATATCCGCCAGATCGCGGTGAGCCGGCTGCTGCTGGACAACTTTGCGCATATCAAGGCGTACTGGCAAATGCTGACGCCGAAGATCGCGCAGATCGCGCTGCGCTTCGGGGCCGATGACCTCGACGGCACGGTCATCGAAGAGAAGATTTATCACGATGCGGGCGCCACCACGCCGCAGGGAATGACGCGCAAGGAGCTGTGCCGGCTGATCACCGAGGCGGGACGCGTGCCAGTAGAGCGCGACACGCTGTATCATGCAGTGACGCGCACAGAAGACAGTTTCGTGGTGGCGGTGTAGAGAAAGGCTAGCAGATGAGCTCATTCGGTCCAGCCGCGGTTCTTGGTCTCATCTTCGGATTCCTGTGGGGCATCGGCTGCTCGCTGGCCATCATGTACTCGATTTTTCTCGGGGGCTATCGCCGGGCGATCAAGGAGTCGGTTGCCGAGCCGCAGCCGGACCGCTACAAAAAAGCCTTCGCAAAGATACAGGGCAAGAGGATAAAGAAAGCCGCGAATCGGTAGGTCTGATTCTGGGATGGTGTATCCCAGGCATTGTGTCAGGACACGACTTCACAGCCTGCTGAAAAACGCATCCGATGAAGGAAACGCGTAGGGGCGCGACTTTAGTCGCGCCGTTTGTGGCCCAAAAAGTATGTGGGCTTTAGTGTCTGCGTGAGAACTACACAAGGTACTTGTAATTCACAACCGCGTTGGGCGACAAGATAGGTATGTCGCGATTCAAGGTTTACAGTCCGGATCAGGCTTATCTTCTGCCTCCGAGTGTGCGGGACGAGT
>DASZLF010000029.1:0-34620 GCA_035552555.1 Occallatibacter sp. | reverse complement strand
CATCGGAGAATACATCGACGGCCACAACCAGAATCCCAAGCCCTTCATCTGGACCGCAAAAGCAAACGACATCCTGCAAAAGGTCACTCGCGCTCAGGCAGTCCTCAATAAATGACCATCTGTTTGGCGGACTACACTAGGCACTGACGCCGCGCGCAGCAAGATGCCAATTCCCGACGTGCCCGTGTATTTTCTCACCCCGCCGGCTCAAGGTCTCGTTTTCAGTGCCTTCATCGAGCGCACCAAGGACCCGTTGGCAACAGTGATCACGAAAGAGGCTTCCGAGGTAGGCTTCGACTGGAAGGGTTTTCGCGACTGGCGGTGGTTTCTGTCCAGCCAGGGATATTATGGAAAAGCCCACGATCCGGAACGAGGTGTTCGCTGCATCTCGAACCCCACGTTTTCCAGCGCTGACAAAAGATGGATATCAACCGGGCATCCTGTGTCGTATCGGGACTACGTGTGCTCGGAACATTCCGCTGGCCTTTGCGCGCCCGGAGTGTTGCCAAACATGCGTCGCTTGTTTGATGGAGATGCATGGGACATTGGATCGCTTGATTTGGACGACGTGCCCTCGGCTGCTGCTCGCTATTCACTCTTCCTCAGCATTTCGGCTCTCATTCTTACCGACGACGGTTACTTTGTTCTGCAGCGCCGTTCCAATCGGGTCGAGACGGGCAGAGGTAGCCTGGGCGCTTCCTTTGCGGGAGGCGTTCACTCCAAGAGAGACAGGTCGTCGATTGTGACGCCGACTGGGGTGGTGAAGGGGTGGGATTTACGGGAGACCACCTTTCGAGAAATGGAGGAAGAATTAGGGCTGTCGCGGGACGATATATCGTTCGATAAGACAAATTGTCCTTTCATAGGTGCAGCGTTCAATCTACGCTACGGAAGGGATCTCAACTTTTATGCCCTTTGCAAGACTAGATTGAGATCCTACGAGATAGGGGTCTGGAACAAAGGCGACGGACACACCCGAGAATCCGTTTTACGGCGCGGCAGGTGGGAGACAGAAAGGTTGGAATACCTTAATGCTGACCGAGTCACAGAGAATGCAATCGTAAACGGAAAGCTGGAGAGCCATCTCGTGGGCAGATCGCGGCACTTGCTCGGGGCCTTGTATTCCTGGGCGGTATACACCGGCAATTAGAGTCTCCTCGCGTTGCAGCATGCCGATGACCGTTGCGGATTTTAATTGCATTTGATTTACGAATCAGCCTACAGTGCAGCCATGACCAACGATCGCCGCACCTTCCTCAAACAGGCGGCCGTACTGGCCGGCGCATTTTCCACCAACAGTCTTTTTGAGCAGGCGCACGCAGCCGAGTGGCGCAGCGCCGCTGCCGCGCTGGGCGACGCCAGTCCCGACGCCGCCGCGCAGAATGAAGATTATTGGAGCGTGATTCAGCGCGCCTACTCGGTCAATCCAAACCTTATCAACCTGAACAACGGTGGCGTGTCGCCCGCGCCCATCGTGGTGCAGGAGGCGGTGGAGCGCTACAACGAGCTCTCCAACGAAGGTCCTTCGTACTATATGTGGCGCATTCTCGATCAGGGGCGGGAACCGCTGCGCGAAAAATTGGCACGACTTGCCGGCGTGCAGCCGGGAGAGGTGGCCATCAACCGCAACTCCACCGAGGCATTAAACACCGTGATCTACGGCATCGACCTGCAACGCGGCGATGAGGTCATCGGAACCAGGCAGGATTATCCCAACATGATCCAGGCGTATCGTCAGCGGGCCATGCGCGAAGGCATTGTTTACAAGCAGATCAGCTTCGACTTTCCGATAGAAGACGACGATCAAATCGTGAAGGCTTATGAAGCTGCCATGACTCCACGCACGCGGCTGCTGCACGTGACGCACATGATCAACTGGGTGGGACAGATCATGCCGGTGCGCAAGATCTGCGACATGGCGCACGCGCGCGGCGTGGATGTGATTGTAGATGGCGCGCATTCGTTCGGGCTGATGGACTTCAAGGTGTCGGACCTGGGCTGCGATTATTTCGGCACCAGCCTGCACAAGTTTTTGTCGGCGCCGATCGGAACGGGCATGCTGTGGATTCGCAGCGAGAAGATCGCGGGCGTCTATCCGCTCACGTGCAATGACCAACCGCACTCCAGCGACATAAGGAAATTCGAGACGCTGGGCACGCGCAGCTTCCCGCTCGAGCAGGGCATTGGAGAAGCGATCAACTTCCACCTCGGCATCGGCAGCAAGCGCAAGGAAGAGCGCATCCGGTATCTGAAGAACTACTGGGCCATGCAGGTGCGGGATGTGCCGCGGGTGAAGCTGCACACGTCGCTGGATGCACGCTATTCGTGCGCCATCTGCGGAGTGAGCATCGACGGGATAACGCCGGCGCAGCTGGACAACGCGCTCTTCGATCGATACAAGATTCACACTGTAAGTATTGTGTGGGAAAACATCAGCTGCGTGCGCATTACGCCGCATGTCTACACCAGCCTCGACGATCTGGACAAACTGGTACGCGCCATCCACACGCTGGCAGCGTGAGCGGCAGAGGGGCTGCGCCGATGACCGGGCTCCAGATCGAGGGCAAGGGCGAACCAGAATGGCAGCGGCTCAACGCGTATATTCGAAAGTGAATCTTGCGTGGACAGTGGGTAAATGGGATTGGATTACGGGAAAACTTGTCAGGACGTGACATCACAGGTTGCGGAAAGGGTTAGTTTCAGGCCTATTCCAGACCCGAAAAAGCCGCATGGGCTACAGCCGGGATCTTTTCTATCAGGCTCGGTCAGGCATGACTGAAGCCATGCCCGATTACAGAGCAGGCCATGCTTCGCGTTGGTTCCGGTTCGGAGCAGCCGCCGTCGCGCTGGCGTGGCTTTGCGCGCTGCTGTGTCCGGCAACCGCCGCGCAGCAGCAGCCTACATCGCAAAAGCCTGCGGATCAGCATGCCGCGCCATCGGGAATGGCAGCCGGCGCGGCGCAGAAGCCCACGATCGATGCGCAGTACCGTCCGGTCACGGCGGGCGGCACGGTCAAAACTGGGCCCATCGTCTTCGAGAACTTTGCCGCGCAGGCGGGCCTGACGAAATGGCGCAACGTGACCGGCGGCCCGGAGAAGAAGCTGATCATCGAGGCCAAGGGCTCGGGTGTGTGCCTGATCGATTTCGACCGCGACGGATGGCTCGACATTTACCTGGTCAACGGATCGACATTCGCGGCGATGGAAGGCAAGGAACCGGCGCCGCACGCCGCGCTTTTCCGCAATAACCACGATGGCACGTTTACCGATGTGACCCAGAAGGCCACGGTGACCAACGAGCGCTGGGGCTTGGGCTGCGCGGTGGGCGACTACAACAATGATGGGTGGCCCGATCTGTACGTAACCAACCTGGGCGCCAACCGGCTCTATCGCAACAACCGCGACGGCACGTTTACCGACGTGGCGGAAAAGGCGGGCGTGGCGCTCAAAGACGACTCCGCGGATGTGCTGACGGACCACACCGGCGCCACCTTTGGCGATTTCGACGGCGACGGGCGGCTGGACCTGTTCGTGTCGGGCTATGTGATGTACGACCTGAAGCATCCGCCGGTGGCGGGATCGCCCAGCGTGAAATCGACCACCTGCCAGTATCGCGCGGTCAACGTGATGTGCGGACCGCGCGGCCTGGAGGGCGCGGAGGATCACCTGTTTCATAACAACGGTGACGGCACATTTACCGACGTAAGCAAAAAGGCGGGGGTGAGCGATCCGAATCGCTTCTATGGGCTGGGCACGGTGTTTGTGGATGTGAATGGAGACGGCAAAGTGGACCTGGTGGTGGCCAACGATTCCACGCCGAATTATCTCTACATCAATAAGGGCGACGGCACGTTTGAAGATGCGAGCTACACCAGCGGCTTTGCGGTGAATGAGGCAGGCCGCGAGGTGTCGAACATGGGCATTGCCGCGGGAGACTATGAGAACAACGGCCACCTTGACCTGGTCAACACGGTCTTCTCCGACGATTATGACGTGGTGTTTCACAATGATGGCACCGGAGTCTTCGAGGATGTAAGTTATCGCGTGGGCGTGGCGCAGCCGACCATTCCGTTTGTGGGGTTCGGCGATGGTTTTCTCGACTACGACAACGACGGATGGAAGGACCTGATGTTCATCAACGGCCACGTGTACCCCAGCGTGGATCGCGACCCGGACTGGGGCATGAGCTATGCCCAGAGGCCGTTGTTGTTTCATAACACGGGCAAGGGAACTTTCGAAGCGGTGCCGGCGGTAGAGAGCACAGGCTTGGCGGAGGCTGCGGTGGGGCGCGGCGCGGCGTTCGGGGACTTGTTCAACGACGGCAGAATCGACGTGGTGGTCAACAACCTGGACGGTCCGCCGTCGCTGCTGCGCAACGTGAACATGGACCGCCATCACTGGGTGGATTTGCAATTGGTGGGCGGACCCAAAAGCCCGCGCGATGCAATCGGCGCCACGGTGTACCTGACGGCGGGCGGCATGCGCCAGCGCGGAGATGTGATGAGCGGAGGAAGTTATCTTTCTTCGAGCGACCTGCGGGTGCATTTCGGACTGGGCGACGCCACGAAGGTGGACGCAGTGGAGATTCACTGGCCGAGCGGCGCGGTGGAGACGCTGAAGTTGCCGGCAGTGGATCGGATTTATACCATGGAAGAGGGCAAGGGTATAACGGACGAGATGTGCCGCACGTGCGCGCACAAGTGAAGGCGTCCGTTTTGCCAGCGGCAGTCCGCGTTGTGGCCTGAAGCAGCGGTCGATGCCTTTGCGCTATCATGGACGCCGGATTGTCTGGTTCGCGTCCCCACACGGAGTAGGCTATGGCCGAATACACATTGAACATCAACGGCAGTCCTGTTCGCGTCAGCGCGCCCGCCGAAGAGACGCTGCTTTCCGTGTTGCGCAACCGGCTTGACATGACCGGAACCAAGTATGGCTGCGGCGAAGGCCAGTGCGGCGCGTGCACGGTGCTGCTGGATGGCCGGCCGGAGCGGTCGTGCATGACCCAGGTCTCCGCCGCGGGCAACGCCAAAATCGTCACCATCGAGGGCCTGGAGCAGAACGGCAAACTGACGCCGGTGCAGGAAGCGTTTCTCGATGAGGGCGCGTTGCAGTGCGGTTACTGCACGGCGGGAATGATCCTTTCGGCCACTTCTTTGCTCAGCGAGGTGCATGCGCCCAGCGACGATCAGATTGTCGCCCGCATGAACGGCCACATTTGCCGCTGCGGAACGTATCCGCGCATCGTGGCGGCGATCAGGCTGGCATCGCGCAAATCTGCGCAGGAGGCACGCAATGAGCGCCGCTGACGGTCGCAGTGTCGAGTTCGAAAATTCTGCTACGCCCGCGCTACAGTTCGACCGGCGCGATTTTCTGAAAGCCCTGGGGGCGGGATTGCTGGTGGTGCTTGCGCCGGGCCAGGAATGGGCGCAGGAGTCGGGACGCGGCTTCGCCCGGCACGAGTTGCCCAGGGACATCAGCGCGTGGATTCACGTGGATGCCGAAGGTCGCGTGACGGTGTTCACGGGCAAAGTGGAAGTGGGCCAGAACATTCGCACATCGCTGGCGCAACAGGTGGCCGAAGAGCTGCGCGTGCCCTTCGATTCCATCGCGATGGTGATGGGCGATACCGACCTGGTGCCGTGGGACATGGGGACGTTCGGCAGCCGCACCACTCCCACCATGGGCCCGCAACTGCGGAGAATGGCGGCCGCGGCGCGCCAGATGCTCGTAGAAAAAGCCGCGGCATCGTGGCATGTGGACGCGGCGGGCCTCACGGCCGCGGACGGCAAGGTGATGGATGCCGGCGGCAAGCGATCCAACTCCTATGGCGAGCTGACGCACGGCGAGAAGCTGACCAGGATCGTGTCCGGCGATGCCGGCCTGACGCCTGCGACGGAGTGGAAGATTGCGGGAACGGCAGTGCCCAAGGCGGAAGGCCGCGATTTCGTCACCGGCCGGCACAAGTATCCATCCGACATTACGCGCCCGGGGATGTTGTTCGGCGCGGTGCTGCGGCCGGACGGATTCAACGCGACGCTGGTATCCATCGATACCAGCGCTGCGGAAAAAATGCCCGGCGTGAAAGTGGTGCGCGATGGAGACTTCATCGGCGTGGTGGCGCCGGATGCATTTACGGCGGAACAGGCGGTGAAAGCCATCCAGGCAAAGTGGAATGTGCCTCAGCAGCCCTCGAACGACGGCCTGTTCGACTACTTAAAGAGCCATCCCGAAAGCGGCGAAGAAGCCAGGCCGCAGCAGGCGAGCGGTTCCGTGGACCAGGCCATGGCGAGCGCGGACATCAAGCTCGAAGATCATTACACGGTGCAGTACATTGCGCATGCGCCGCTGGAGCCGCGGGCCGCGGTGGCGGAGTGGCAGGGCGGCAAACTTACCGTGTGGACAGGCACGCAGCGGCCCTTCGGGGTTCGCGATGAGCTGATGCAGAGGTTCGCGCTGAGCCCGGCGCAGGTGCGGGTGCTGCAACCTGACATGGGCAGCGGATACGGCGGCAAGCATAGCGGCGAAGCCGCGATGGAAGCGGCGCGGCTGGCCAAGGCAGCGGGCGCGCCGGTAAAGCTGGTGTGGACGCGTCCCGAGGAATTCACCTGGGCGTATCTGCGTCCGGCGGGGCTGATTGAAATACGCGCGGGCGCGCGGCACGATGGAACGCTGGTGGCGTGGGAGCATCACAATTACAACTCCGGACCCTCGGCCATCGAGACGCCCTACGCGGTCGCCAACCAGATGGCGCATTATCATCCCGCCAAAACGCCGCTGCGCCAGGGCTCGTATCGCGCGCTGGCGGCCACGGCAAACAACTTCGCGCGCGAATCGCACATGGACGCGCTGGCGCACGCCGTGAACATGGATCCACTGGAGTTTCGCCACAAGAACCTCACCAATGCGCGCCTGCGCGCGGTGTTGCAGGCCGCCGCGGACAAGTTCGCCTGGAGCCGATCTCATCCTGCGCCGGACCGCGGCTTCGGAATCGCCTGCGGGACCGAAAAGGGCGGCTATGTGGCCACCTGCGCCGAGGTGGAGATCGATCCCACAAAGAGGGTTCACGTGCGCCGCATTGTGCAGGCGTGGGAATCGGGCGCGATCATCAACCCGGACGGCCTGCGCAATCAGAACATGGGCGGCGTGGTGCAGGCGATCGGCGGCGCGCTGTTCGAGCGCGTTCTGTTCGGCGATGGCCGCATCCTGAATCCACGCTTCGCCGAGTATCGCCTGCCCCGCTTCCGTGACACGCCGCAAATTGATATTGTGCTGCTCGATCGCAAGGATATTCCTTCCGCCGGCGCCGGCGAGATCGGTCTGATCGGGGTGGCCCCGGCCATCGGCAATGCCATCTTCGCCGCTACCGGAACGCGCCTGCGCAATATGCCCATGGCTCCGGAGAGCGATGTGCCAGGCATTCCGAAATCACCGCTTCGCAGCTGAAGAGCGCGCGAACTTCAACTCGAGCGGAGCTTTCGGCTCAGCCTCCACGCCGTGGCGGCGGTGATGCCCAGGCCGAGCAAGGCCGCCAGCAGCCCGCAATGTTCCTCGGCCCACGCCTCCGCGCTCCACGTGAGTGCGCGGTCATCAAACGCGCCATGCGCGCCGTGATCTCCGGCAACGGGCTGAAACAAATTATCCGCGCGATGAGGATCGGCGCTGCCATCGTACTGCTGCGACTCGAAGCCGTGGCGCGCAAGATAGCGATCGGCAAACGATGGCGCAAGCTTGTTGCCGAAGATCGCCTTCACCACCGACCACGCCGCATACCACTCGCGACGTTCCGGATGGTGCGCCGCGCGATAGATCATGCGCGCTGCCACTTCGGGTTGATAGATGGGCGGCACCGGCTGTGCCTTGCGGGGCAGGCGGCTGCGAACCCAGCCGAACTGCGGCGTATTCAGCGCCGGCATCTGCACCATGGTGGTCTGCACGTTGCTGTGGTCATGCAGCAGCTCGGTTCGCAATGCGGCAAAGAATCCCAGGATCGCGTGCTTCGATGCGCAGTAGGCGGATTGCAGCGGAATGCTGCGGTACGCCAGCGCGGAACCCACATGCACAATGGTGCCGCGGTCGCGCGGCAGCATGTACTTCAACGCCGCCAGCGTCCCATACACATATCCCAGATACGTCACTTCAGTCACTCGCTTGAACTCTTCCGGCGTCATCTCGCGAATGGGGGAGAACACCGACGTCATGGCATCGTTGACCCAGATATCGATGGGGCCGAGGCTCCGCTCCACCTCATCCGCAGCTGCCTGCACCTGCTGCGCATCGGCAACATCCACCGCAAGCACCAGCGCTTTACCGCCGCGGGCTTCCACTTCGTGGGCTGCCGCTTCCAGGCCGTCGCGACCACGCGCGATCAAGCCGATGTGCGCGCCGTGACGGGCGAATTCCCGCACCGTGGCGCGGCCCAAGCCCGCCGATGCACCGGTGATCACAACAACTTCCTGCTTGTCCACATTCTGGCCCTCTCTCCACCAGTTGTTCCCCCGGTTGGATGCTGCGAAGCAACGTGCGCGAAGCCTGGAGGCGGTCCTTCGAAAACGGCAAGGCATTTCCCACGCCCCTATAATGCAACGCATTGCTCAGCGAGCGGCCTTGGCGGCCGAAATTCCCCGCAGACTATACTAAATCCGGAACTCACTTTCCGCCATGCGTCCTGAGCTCATCCAAGCCTCGAAGTTGCTGCGCCGCAACACCCCCGACACCGTGGCGGAGGCCATCGGCCTGCTGCAGAGCACCGTGTATTCCTTCAGCATGAAGGTCTGCGGGCATCGCGAAGACGCCGAAGACACCATGCAGGATGTGCTTTTCCGGTCGCTCCATCACCTGGCCAAATTGCGCGATGCCCCGGCGCTCGCGGCGTGGCTCTACACTGTGACCAGGAACCGCTGCCGGCGAATCCGGCGGAGCCCCTTCGAGTCGCCCGCCGCCAGGATATCGCTCGACGAATACATGCCCGGCGAAGCCGAATTGGCGCAGTTGTTGCTTGACGGCGAAAAGACTCCGGAGGCGCGTCTGCTGCATGGCGAAGAGCACCATCTCCTGCATCAGGCCGTGTTGCGCGTGCCGTCCACCCTGCGGATGGTGCTGGTGCTTCACGATATGGAGGAGCTCGACACCGCGCAGGTGGCGCAGATCCTGGGCCTGCGGCAGGGAACCGTTCGCGCCCGTCTGCACCGCGCGCGCTTAGCGGTACGAAGAGAAGTGAGTGAGCCTCTCATAAAATCGGCCGGGGCTGGTGGCGATCTTCGTAAGGCTGCCCGACGGAAACCCTCACCCGCATCGCAGCGTAGGCAACGCCCCAAGGAATGCCGCGAGCTTTTTGCCAATTTATCGGAGTATCTCGATGGCCGGTTGGCCTCGCCCACCTGCGAGCAGATGCGATCGCACATCGAAGCCTGCCCCACTTGCGTCGCGTTTCTCAGGGATTTACGCGCAGCCATCGATCGCTGCCGCTCGCTGGAAATTCCCTGCGATGCCACCATCCCCACGCGCATGAGGGAACTCCTCACCCGCGAATACCTTCGCCTTCTGGGCACATCCAACCCAACTTTGACGCGCTGATCCTCCGTCTTCGCGCGTTTGCGTTCAGCCGAGCCAAATCGCGCTGCGCAATTTTTTTGCAGCCGTTTGTCTCGCCGGCGAATCCTTCACAATACGCGTGAGGCCGGCCGCCTCCGCTGCAGTTCTTCAGAAATTCTCTTGACGAAGGGCAGAGGCGCGGCTAATCTATGTCCTCATCGGAAGTACGCGAATGAAGTTGATAGGATCCGCATCCCCCACCCCGCTCCGCGGATTCATCCGGCCCTCGAAGCACTCGATGTAATGTAAACCCTGGATTTGCCCCTCGAAAAGACGCCCATCGCGGCGGGAGGAGAGCTATGTCCACGGCCTACACTTATCCTGGCGTTTACATCCAGGAGCTGCCCAGCCCGGTGCATTCCATCACCGGAGTCGCCACTTCGATCACTGCGTTCGTGGGCTACACGGCGCGCGGCATCGACAACCGGGCGCAAGCCATTTACAGCTTCGCGGACTTTCAGCGACTCTACGGCGGCCTTGCTTCCAACAGCGAGGTGAGCTATGCGGTGCAGCAGTTCTATCTCAACGGCGGCGCCATGGCCTACGTAGTGCGCACGCCGATGCACTACACCGATCCAACGACGGCGTATGCCCAGGTGGCCTTCGGAGATCTCACGTTCAGTGCGTTGAGCAGCGGCCAGTGGGCCAACGGGCAATTGCTGCTGGACGTGGACGTGCAGGGGCTCGATCTGACCTCCACTACAGGCGATCCGCTGGCGTTCAATCTGACCGTGACCAACCTGGTGGACGGAACCAAGGAATATTTTCCGGCAGTCACGCTCGACTACAACCTCCAGAACTTTGTCGCATCGGTGGTGAACGATCCGGACAACGGCTCGCAGTTGGTGAATGTCACTGCGTCCGCTTCAGTCTCTCCAGATCCGCTGCCTACGGCCCTGCAGGTGACGGGGATCATGGGGGCTACGCTGGCCTCCACTGTGGTCAGCGGGGTGAGCTACCTGGAGACCGTGAACTCGGTTTTGAGCAGCGGCCCGACGACGACCACGGCGACCGACGATTGCAACCTGACGCTGACGTTGCCAGTACGATCCGGGACCACCATCACCGTGGGGACGCCGATTGCGATCAAGGTGATCGGCAAAAACTCATCGATACCGCAGACGGTGCAGGGGCTGGCGCTGCAACTGCAGCAGGCGATCAACAACACGCTGGCGGTGAGCGTGCCCAACGCATCGGTGGTGTGCTCAGCAGCGCCGATCGGAAGCGGAGCCACGGCGACCACGGGCATCCGGGTGAACGCCCTGCTGCCCAATCAACCCGACGCGGTGATTGCTTTTGGCAGCCCGGCTTCCGGAAAGGATGCGGCCAATGCGCTGGGACTGCTGGCGCCGAATCCGAATAATGTGGCGCACTATGCATTGGGCACCGGGGTTGGGGTTACGTTGCCGGTGCAGGGCGGAGAAACCACTTCGACGCCGGCGGCACAGCCTTTGGGGCTCCCGCAGACCGATGAACTGATCGGCGATCCGCTGGCGTTTTCCGGCATCTACGCGCTGAACAAGGTGCCCATCTTCAACCTGCTCTCCATTCCCGAGGCGGCGCGGGCGTTGCCCGGCGATCCCAATTCCCTCGATACAAACATCAACCCCGTGGCGATTTATTCGGCGGCCATCACGCTCTGTGATCAGCAGCGCGCCATGCTGCTGATCGATCCTCCTCCCGATGTGAGCACCGTGGCCGGGGCGGTGGACTGGAAGAGCAGCAAGCTGGACGTGGTGGATGCCAACGGGGCGGCGTTCTGGCCTCGCCTGCGTCTGGCCGATGCGCTGAACAACAGCCAGCTGCGCACCTTCGCCCCCTCCGGCGTAGTGGCCGGCGCCTATGCCAAATCCGATGGCGCCAACGGCGTGTGGGCGGCTCCCGCCGGCATCGGCGTCACCCTGCGCGGCGTGCAGAATATGACCTACCAGTTGAGCGATGCCGAAAACGGCGTGCTCAATCCGCTGGGTCTGAATTGCTTCCGCACCTTCCCCATCTACGGCCCGGTGCTGTGGGGCGCGCGCACGCTGGTGGGCGCCGACGCCATGGCCAGCCAATGGAAGTACGTCCCGGTGCGGCGCACCGCGCTATTTCTCGAGTCGAGCCTCTACCAGGGCACGCAGTGGGTGGTGTTCCAGCCCAACGACGAACGGCTGTGGGCAGCCATCCGGCTCAACGTGAGCGCCTTCATGCAGACGTATTTTCTCAAGGGCGCATTCCAGGGCCAGACTCCGGACCAGGCCTACTTTGTGAAGTGCGACGGCGAAACCACCACCCAGACCGACATCGACAATGGCATCGTCAACATCCTGGTTGGCTTTGCCCCGCTGGAGCCGGCGGAGTTCGTGGTGATTCAGATTGAGCAATTGACCGGTCAGGCCAGTTCCTGATGCGTGCGGGCCTGCGCCCATCGCGGCGCAAAACCGGGGTAAGCCAACCGTAAGGACCAGGAGGGATCATGGCACAGTTTGTGGTCAATGCGCAGCGTTTCGATCCATACAAGAATTTCAAATTCCGTCTCAAGTGGGACGGCCAGTATGTAGCCGGAGTGAGCAAATGCTCGGGCCTTTCGCGAACCACGGAGGTGGTTAAGCATCGAGAGGGCGGCGACCCCAGCACCAGCCGCAAGTCGCCGGGACGAACCGACTACAAGGCCATCACGCTGGATCGCGGCGTCACTCACGATCTGGCGTTCGAAGCCTGGGCGGCGAAGGTGTGGCAAGTGGGCGCGGGGCTCGGCTCCGAAGTCTCGCTTAAGGATTTTCGCAAGAACATCATTCTCGATTTCTACAACGAGGCCGGCCAGCTGGCCATCAGTTACAAGATTTATCGCGCGTGGGTTTCGGAGTACCAGGCGTTGCCTGACCTGGATGCGAATGCCAATGCGGTTGCCATTCAGCACATTGTGCTTGAGCACGAGGGATGGGAGCGGGATACCTCGGTGACGGAGCCCACCGAAGCCAGCTATACCTCAACCTCGGCATAGAGCCGCGGCGGCAAAACCATTGGTTGCGGTCAAGCCGCATTTGCCGCATCTCGGCGGCGTTGTTCATCTTTTCGCCTTGGAGACTATCCACCGCCGGTTGGCGGAGGAGGAACGGGACCTATGCGCGCATTGATGGGGGAAGCGATGTTGCAGGCCTGGGAACGCAGCCGCGCGTTGCCCCGGCAGGAGGGCGCGCTGGCCATGCTTTCGGTGGCCTGCCCGGAGTATCCCATGCACGAATTGGCGAGCCTGCCGCTGGGAGAGCGCAACGCTCTGTTGCTTGAGGTCCGAGCGATCACGCTGGGGCGTCGCATCGAAGGTTTCGCCGTTTGCCCGGAGTGCGGCGCGCAATTGGAGTTTGTCCTCGATGCAAGCGAGCTGGCGAAGGGCCTGGGCACTCCGCCGGCGGAGGATGTCGAAGACCTGGCTGCCGCGTGGCCCATGCGCCCGGCGAACACCCTGGATATGCTGGCTTCGAGCACTGCGGGGAACGAGGAGCAGGCGCGCTCGATTCTGCTGGCGCGCACACTGGGCCTGGAAGACACGGACCCCGAAACGGCAGACGCGAAGGAGCCAAAGGTTTCCATGGAATGGCTGCTGGCGCAGCCGGATCCTTTGCCGTCTTCGCTCATGGAGCGATTCGAGCAGCTCAATGCTTCGGCGGAAATTCGCGTGCAGTTGCAATGCGCGGCATGTCTTGGCGCCCCGGTTCTGGATCTGGATATTTCGGATTTTCTATTGCGCGAAATTGGCGCTGCGGCGCGCCGGCTATTCGCCGAGATTCACGAACTGGCCAGCGCCTACGGCTGGAGCGAACGATCCATCACCGCAATGAGCGGCGCGCGCCGTGCCGCATACCTGGAGATGCTGAGCGCATGAGCGGAGTTCTGGAACGTATGGCGAAGCAGGCGATGGGCGCGCTGCCCACGGTGCAGCCGCTGACCGCGCCGCATTACGCTGCGCCAGAACGCGGCGCACGCGAGAGCATGTGGGCGCCGGAAATGAACCTCGAGGTGGAGTCTCCCGCGTACGGTGTGCAACCGATGCGGCTGTCTCATCGGGATCGCTCGGACTTTACGGCGCCGCAACATCGTGAGCGCGCGGAAGTCGGCCCATCCAGCGCGGAGGATCGCAGCGCGCGAAAGCCCGCGCCGCCAGGGAATGGTGCATCCGCCGACGCTGCGGATTCCGAATCCAATCGCAGAATCGAAACTTCCGCGAAAGCATCTCCGGCGCAGAAAAACAATGTCGCGCAGGAGCCGCCGCAGCCTGCCAACGAGAACCCAACGCATTCCTCGTCCTCTCGCGGGATCACCACGCCGGCCCAGCGCGAGTCGCGCATCGATGCTTTGCCCCTGTTCCCGTTCCACGAAGATGCTGTACCTCGCGTCGTCCACCCTGCGCAGGAAGTTCGTGCCATACGGGCGATGCCGCGAGAAACCCAGGAGCCGATTCGGCCGGCGGCGCGCATGCGCAGGGAAGCGCCGGAAGAGCCGAAGCCCGAGCCCACGACGGAGATACACATTTCCATCGGCAGCGTGGAACTGCGTGCCGCGCGCCAGGAGCCATCGCCGCAAGCCGTGCCCTTCCGTCCCCGCGTCGCCCTGAACGACTTTCTGCGCCGCAAGCCGGAGGCTGGAGCATGAGCGACTACCTGGCCGTTGGCGGGGTGAGCGCAGTGCTGAAGGCGCTGCTCAATGCGGGCCTGTCCGCGGGTGGGCCCGCCACCGTGCTGGTGTCTCCGCCGGGCATCACCAACAAGGCGCCCGACCTCATTCCCACCGGGCCCGACGAGCCCGCGCAGCTCAACCTCTTCATGTATTACGCCAGCATCAATCCCGGGCTGCGCAACTTCGGACTTCCCTCGGTGAATGCAAGCGGAACGCAGCTCAGCAACCCGCCGCTGGCCATTAATCTTCACTACCTGGTCACCGCCTACGGAGCCAATCCCTTCGATCCGGAAATCCTGCTGGCCTTTGCCATGCAGGTGTTTCACGACACCCCCGTGGTGCCGCGCGCCACCATTCAATCGGCGCTCACCGCGCTGGCCTCGGGCAGCCCGTCGAACGAGCAAAAGCTCATCTCCGCCAGTACCCTTGCCAGCCAGATTGAGCACATCCGCATTACTCCTGAAGCCCTGACCACCGAAGAAATCTATCGCCTGTGGGCCGCCTTCCAGGTCAGCTACCGGCCCACTACATCCTTTCAGGTGTCGGTGCTCACTATTCAGGACACGCAGAGCTTCCAGTCGAATCTGCCGGTGCAGCGGCGCTCGCTGGTGGCGCTACCGCTCACTGGCCCCATCATTGCATCGGTCTCGCCGCAGATGATTTCCGCGGGCCAGACCATGACCATCCAGGGCAGCAATTTTCTCAACGGCGCGCCGTCCAACACGCTGGTCTCGTTTAACGACGGCACGCCCATAACGCCCGCGACCGTGCAGGGAAACCTGCTGCGCGTCAACATTCCGAGTACGCTCTCGGCCGGCGTTTGCAATGTGCGCGTGATCTGCAACGTCACGTTCCCTTCGTCCTCAGTGGCGCATCCGTGCTTTGCGTCCAGTCCGGTTCCCTTCCAGTTGATTCCCACCATTCAGCCGCCGCTGACGCCGCCGTATCAGGCCAAGCAGGGCAATCCGTTCACGCTGAAGGTCTCACCCGCCGTGGGCGACATGCAGACCGTGGTGGTCTATGCCGGCGATTTTGCCATTCCACAAGTGAAGGGCCCGCTCGGTCCGCCTTCCTCCTCCACTTCCGTCACCGTAACGGTGCCCGCGACCCTTGCCACGGGGACGTATCCGCTGCGCGTGGAAGTGGACGGAGCGCAGAGCCAGCTCACGCAGGATTCCAATGCGATGAGCCCGACCTATGGGCAATGGCTCCCGCAAGTGGAGGTGAGCGCATGATCGCCGGCCGCGACCTGCAAACACCCGAGGAAGCACGCAGAGAAGAAGCACGCCCGCGCGAGCCGCTCTCGCTATGGGCGGATCTGGAACGCGTCCGCCGCAGGATCACGCGACTGATCGAAAACGATGGTTCCCCTTCGGCACGATCGGCTGATCCGTGGGCAGAACCCGCGCCGTCTCCGGCCCTCGGCTCCTTGCCAGAACACTGGAACCCGGCCGGCCAACTGCGCGAGATCTTCGGGCTGAGCGAATTCGAGATGGACATTCTGCTGCTCTGCGCCGGCGTGGCCATCGATCGCCGCTTCAGCATGGCGCTCGCGGCGCTGCAGCCGGACTCGCCCGCGCCCACCTTCGGCCTGGCTGCATCCGCGCTGGAGAATCCGCACTGGAACGCGCTCAGCCGCATGCGCCCGCTGCGTTACTGGCGCTTGATCGAGATCGAGCCCGGCCCGCTGCTCCACGCTCCGCTGCATATCGACGAAAGAATCCTGCAGTATCTGCTCGGTGTTCCCGCTGCCGATGAGCGGCTGGAACCGGTGATTCATACGCTGCAGGGCGGCGACGAACGCTTCGAGGAGCGTAGCGTGGCGTTGCTCGAAGCGGCCCAACGCGGCGCGCTGCATTGGAGCCGCGCAGCGGGAACCATTCTGCTTACCGGCATCCGTTCCGGCGAGCGACAATTGCTGTTCCACGCGATGTGCCGCGCCGCCGGACTGCATGCGTGGGTGATCGATGCCGGCGATTTGCCTGAGGCGGCGGCGGAGCGCGAGCGGTTGGCGCGCGCCTACACACGCGAAGCCGCGTTGTGGCCGGCGGCGCTGCTGATCAGGACAGAACGCCTGCAAGATCCCCAACTGCTGGAAGCGTGGATTCGCCGCGTGAGTGCGGCCGTTGCAGTGGACGTGGAGACCGGGTCGGCAGCCGAACGCCTGAGCGGAATGCGTGTTGCCGCGCCCGCCATGAGCGCCGCCGAGCGCAAGGCGGAGTGGCAACGGCGCCTCGGTCCGCTCGCCGCCGAGCTTGACCCGGAGTTGGATGCCATGGTCGAAGCCTTCGCGCTCGATTCAAAAGAAATTGCCGAGACCGCTGAAGCCATCGAAGAAGAAGCGGCCCTGGCGTCTGCCGCGCAAGATGGGAACGCGATCTGCTCCAGCGCCTGGCGGCTTTGCCGAACCGCTGCGCGGCGATCGCTGGACGAACTGGCGACGCTGGTGGAGAGCAACGCGGCGTGGGCTGACCTGGTGCTGCCCGACGCGCAGACCGCGACCCTGCGCCAGATTGCAATTCATGCGCGGCAGGCGGCGCGCGTAAACAATGAATGGGGGTTTGCCCGGCGCTATGCGCGCGGCCTGGGCCTTTCCGCGTTGTTTGCGGGTCCCAGCGGCACCGGAAAAACCATGGCCGCCGGCGTGCTCGCGCAAGAGCTGGACCGCGACCTGTATCAGATCGATCTCGCCACCGTGGTGAGCAAATACATCGGCGAGACGGAGAAGCATCTACGCAAAATTTTCGATGCCGCCGAGCGCAGCGGCGCCATTCTCCTCTTCGACGAGGCCGATGCGCTGTTCGGCAAGCGTAGCCAGGTGAAGGACAGTCACGACCGCTACGCCAACCTCGAAGTGAGTTACCTGCTGCAGCGCATGGAATCCTATAGCGGCATTGCCATTCTCACCACCAACATGCAGAACGCGCTGGACCCCGCGTTCCAACGCCGCCTGCGCTTCGTGGTGCAGTTTCCATTTCCCGATGCGCCCAGCCGCGAGCGCATCTGGCGCAATGTCTTTCCCTCGGCCGCCCCGCTGGCATCGCTCGATTATGAACGGCTGGCGCAGTTGAACGTGACCGGCGGAGCGATTCGCAACATCGCCCTGCTCTCCGCATTCCTCGCTGCCGATGCGGGAACGCCCATCGTCATGAAGCATGTTCTGGAAGCCGCGCGCACCGAATACGCCAAGCTCGACAAGCCGCTCTCCGCGGCGGAAACCCGGGGGTGGGAATGAAGTCGCTTCATCTGCACATCGATCGCATCGTGGTGGAGGGATTGTCCGCGGCGGATCAGCGGCAGTTCGCCGCCGCGCTGGAAGCGCAGTTGCGCGACCTCGCCGGCAGTGGCATCGCCAACCAGCTTTCAGGAAATGTGCGGCGGCGCATGGCTTCGCTCGACGCGGGTTGGTTGCGTCCCGGCGCAACGCCGAAGCAGGCCGCCATGCAGGTGGTCGAATCCATCCGGCAAAGCATCGCCGCGCCGCAGCCCGGCAATACCTCCGGCGGCCCGAAGAAGTCCCGCGGCAGTGAGGCGCGCAGCCATGTTTAACGTTTCTCCGCTGCTGATCAAGGGAGCCATCCTGGTGCTGGAGCCGAACACCGGCATTCCGCTCTACACCATTCACCTGCAGTACAACCCGGAGACTATTCGCCGCAGCCTCAAGCCGCAGAGCGTGGGCGATCAGCCCGATCGCACGGAAGTGCTGCGCCTCAAAGGTCCGCCCATCGAAACCATCTCCTGCGATGTGGAGATCGACGCCACCGACCAGCTCGCCGCGCAGGATCCCACCGCGATGAGTGTCGGCATTGCGCCGCAGCTTTCCACGCTCGAGCTGCTGGTCTATCCATCCAGCGCCGTGCTGATCGCCAACGAAGTGCTGTCGCTGGTGGGCACCATCGAGATTCTGCCCATGTCGTCGAACCTGACGCTGTTCGCCTGGGGCACCAATCGCGTCACTCCGGTGCGGCTCACAGGAATTGAGATCACGGAAGAAGCATTCGATCCGCAATTGAACCCGATTCGCGCCAAGGTCTCGCTCTCCATGCGGGTGCTGAACGTGAACGACGTGGGCTTCCTCACGCCAGCCGGCGCGCTCTACATGGCCTACCAGATCGGCAAGGAATCGATGGCGCAGCAGGGAGGATGAAGGTGAAAAGGAAAGAGGATTGCCATGGATAACGCGCTGGCTGCACTGGTTCAATCGGGAGTCGGCACAGGTGCGCCCACCAATCCCAGCAGCCGCTATTACGGAAGCGCGGTGGAGCAGATCACGCTCGCCGGCGGCACCGTGGTTTCCTATCTGGCGCGGCGCATCATTCCCCAGAAGAGCCTCTACGCGCAGACGCAGAACTACAGCGTGGCCGCGGGTGACCGGCTCGACAATCTTGCGGCGCGCCTGCTTGGCGACCCCATTCTCTTCTGGATGATCGCCGATGCCAACGCCGCGGAAGACGCCGACGCGCTCACCGCCGAGCCGGGCCGCGCAATTGTCATTCCGCTGGTCAGCGGAATTCCTCCGGGGGCGCGCAATGGTTAGCCCGCTCTATCTCACGCTGCTGGTCGGGCCCATGGAGCCTCTCCCTGCGCCCAAGCCGCTCTCCGACGCGCTGGTCTCGGTCGAGGTGACCGAGAGCGCCACCGGTCGCAGCGGCTTCCAGTTGACGTTCACGCTCTCCGATAAAGGCATTCTGGAAACTTTTTTCCTGCTCGCCGGCGGCGCGCCTCTGCCCATCCTGCGCGTGGTGTTGCTGGTGACCTTTCCCGGCATCCCGCAGGTGCTCATTGACGGCGTGGTGCTGCACACCGAAGTGCAGCCCGACGCCATGAGCGGCTCGTCGAAGCTCGTCGTCACCGGCCAGGACCTCACCGCGCTAATGGACCTGATCGACTTCACCGGCTTTCCTTATCCGGGCATGTCGTCGGATGTGCGCGCGCTCGCCATCCTCGCCAAATACGCCATGTTCGGCGTGGTGCCGGAGGTGATCCCGGTGCCCGCTCCCGACATTCCCATTCCTTTGCTGCAGACGCCCTCTCAGAAAGCCACCGATTTCAAGTACCTCGAGCACCTTGCCAAGGAAGTGGGTTACGTCTTCTACCTGGTGCCGGGTCCGTTGCCCGGCATGAGCCAGGCTTACTGGGGACCGCAGGTGCGCCTGGGCATTCCGCAAACCGCGCTGAACGTGAACCTGGATACGTGGACCAACGTGGAGAGCCTGAACTTCCGTTATGAGCCGCAGAACGCGGTGCTGCCCATCATCTTCATCCAGGACCCCATCAGCAAGGTGCCCATTCCCATTCCCATTCCGCCGGTGACGCCGTTCAGCCCGCCGCTGGGCGCAGCCATCATGCCTCCGCAGAAAATTGAATTCGAATCGGGCACGGCCAAGCTGAATCCCGCCATCGCGCTCATGAAAGGATTTGCCCGCGTGACGGAGACGTGCGACACGGTGGTGGGCGATGGAACGCTGGACGTGATGCGCTATGGACAGCCGTTGCGCGCGCGCAGCCTGGTGGGCGTGCGCGGCGCCGGCATTGCTTTTGACGGCATGCACTACGTGGACCAGGCCACCCATCGCATCAAGCCGGGTGAGTACAAACAGAGTTTTGTGTTGAAGCGCAACGCACTGGTGGCCAATACGCCGGTGGTGCCGTCGCTTCCGTTTTAACCAGAAGTTGTGAAAAAGATACCGGGATGAACAAAGGGTAAGGGCACGATTTCAGCGGTGCTGAAGACCGGAACAAAACACGAGGGGCTAGAACGTGAAAGGGCAGCACTACGGCAAGTATCGCGGCACGGTGATCAACAACGTCGATCCCATGTTCATTGGGCGATTGATGGTGATGGTGCCGGATGTCTCGAACATCATTCCGTCTACGTGGGCCATGCCCTGCCTGCCTTTTGCAGGCATCCAGAACGGGTTCTATGCGGTGCCTGCGATCGGCTCCGGCGTCTGGGTCGAGTACGAGCAGGGCGATTCGGATTATCCCGTCTGGACGGGATGCTTCTTCGGCACCATGGCGGAAACGCCGGCGCTGGCCTTGGCCACTCCGCCTGCTTTGCAGTCCATCGTGATCCAGACCGTGGGACAAAACACGCTGATGATCAGTGACATGCCCGGACCCACCGGCGGCATTTTACTCAAGACCACCGCCGGAGCCATGCTTTCGATTTCCGATACCGGCATCATCATCAGCAACGGGCAGGGGGCCACGATCATGATGACGGGGCCGTCGGTGATGGTGAACGAAGGCGCGCTGGAGGTGATCTGATGGCAGGATTTCTGTTGCACCAGGGAGCGGTGGTAATGTGCGCGCACGGCGGCCAGGCCACTCCGCCCGTGCCCAATCCGCGCGTGATGGTGATGGGTATGCCCACCTCCACCATCGCCGCGCCGTGGGTGGTCGCGGGCTGTCCGCTGGTTCCCCCGCCGCTGCCTCCCTGCGTTACCGGGCAATGGGTGTTGGGCACCCTGCGCGTGACTTCCATGGGCCAGCCGCTGGCGGTGCAGTCGGGCGTGGCCATTACCGCGCCTGGCGCTGCCACGCTGCTGCCCGTGAGCATGCAGACGCGCGTGCGGGCAATGTGAGGATGCGATGAATCTCGCTTTTCCATTTTCGTTTGACACCACCGGGCGCACCGCGCAGGCCTCGCTGGCCGACCACGTCTACGACATGATCGAACTCATCCTGTTCACCTCGCCGGGCGAGCGCGTCAACCTGCCCACCTTCGGCAGCGGCACTGCGCAACTCATCTTCAAGCCCAACAGCGATGTGCTCGCGGCCGCGCAGCAACAGGCCATACAGGCCGGATTGCAGCAGTGGCTTTCCGACCTCATTCGCGTCAATTCTGTGGCCGTAGTCGCGGACGAGTCCACCTTGCAGGTCACCGTGGTCTACACCCTTGTGGCCAATCAGCAGCAGCAGTCGCAACAGTTCCTTTACGGAGGGCCGTCGCAATGATCGCCTTCTGCAAAGACAAGCAGCGCCGCAACCTGGTGCTGCAGACCAACGGAGTCAACGGCCTCGATTATCTCGAAGTGCTGGGCACGCCGGGCTGCGGGAATCAGCTGGCGCTCACCTTCCTCAGGGATGCGCGCGGCCTCGCGCTCACGCCCTCCAACATTTCGCTCACCGGCGACACGCTGCTGCAGGCAACAAACATTCTTCCCGCCACCAGCGATGATCCGCTCACCATCACCGTTCAACTGAGCGGCACCGGAGACTTTTCGCCGTACACGCTGGCGCTGGTGACGAGCCAGACGAATCCCGATCCGGCGCCGGGCATTGATCCACAGCTAAATAGCGCTACGTTCTCGTTCAAGGCCGGCTGTCCCACGCCGCTCGACTGCCTCACTTCGCAGTGCTGCCCATCCACCCTGGCAACTCCGCCGGATATTCATTACCTGGCGCGCGATTACGACAAGTTTCGCCAGGCCATGCTCGATCGGATCGCGGTGCTGGTCCCCGGCTGGACTGAAACCCACGAAGCCGATCCGGGCATCGCCCTGGTGGAGGCGCTGGCTTACGCGGCTGATCGCGTCAGCTACTTGCAGGACGCGGTGAATACCGAGGCTTACATCGGCACCGCGCGCAGCCGAATCTCCCTGCGGCGGCACGCGCGCCTGGTCGATTATCAAATCAGCGAAGGCGCCAATGCGCGCGCCTGGGTCTGCCTCAGCCTCAACCCGAACTTCACCAGCCTCACCGTTCCCGCCGGAACGCCGATCTATCCCCTCATTCCCGGCCTCGCCGCCTCCATCGATCCCAACGAGCAGGTATACGCCGCGTCGCAACTGCAATCGGGCCCGGGCCCGGTCTTCGAAACCATGGAATCCATCACCCTCTATCCCGAGCAGAACCAGATGGACTTCTATGCATGGGGCGACAGTGGATGCTGCCTGCCCGCCGGCGCCACCGAAGCCACCCTGACGGGAACCCCTCCCAACGGCGCTTATCAGACCCTCCAAGCGGGCCAGGTGCTGATCTTTGAAGAAGTGAAGGGTCCATTGACCGGCGATGCAGCCGATGCCGATCCCACGCATCGCTGCGCGGTCCGGCTCACTTACGCGTCCACTACGGACTATTCCGGCAATCCGTTAGTGGATCCGGTCAATCCCAGCGCGTTGCTGACCGCCATCGCATGGAACAGCGACGACGCGCTCCCGTTCCCGCTGTGCATCTCATCCATATCGGCTGCCGGCATTCCCGTCTCCGGCGTCTCGGTCGCGCGCGGCAATGTCGTCGCAACCGACCAGGGCGTGTGGACGAATAACGAATCGCTGGGCGTTGTTCCGCTCGCGCCGGCTGCGCCGGTAAGCGGAGTGGGTTGCAACTGCACCGCCGATGCGGGCGCGCTCGTTCCCCGGCCGCGCTTCGAGCCAGTTCTTGCCGATCAGCCGCTGACGTTTGCCGCCAGCTACAACACCAGCGTACCCGCCGCGCAGATGCCATCTGCAACAAGTTTTCTCGCGCCCGACATTTCCACTGCGACTCCGCAAATCTCCGTGGCCAGCGACGACGGGCAGAGCTGGAGCCCCGTTGAGGATCTGCTGAGCAAAGACGGCGAGTACCCCGGATTCATTCCCGAAATCGAGTGGGACGGCACCGCGCATCTGCGCTTCGGAGACGGCACCTATGGCGCTGCGCCGGAGACCGGCGTCAAGTTCACCGCGACCTATCGCACTGGAAATGGCGCGGCGGGGAACGTAGGCCGCGAAGCGCTGGCGCACGTTGTTACGGCCGGCGGCGCGGGAATCACCGGCGTGCGCAATCCCCTGGCCGCGGCCGGCGGCGTAGACCCCGAATCCACCCAGCACATCGTGCAGTTTGCCCCGTTCGCATTTCAGAGCCAGATGCGCTGCGTCACCGCTGCCGACTACGGCACAATGGCAGCCACGCTGAACGGCGTGGCCCAGGCGCAGGGCACGCTGCGCTGGACCGGCTCCTGGTACTCCGCATTCGTCAGCATCGATCCCATCGGCGTGTGGACCAGCTCGCTGGCCACCCAGGTAAAGACCAGCCTGAACATGCTGCGCATGATGGGCGTCGACCTGGTGGTGGAGCAGGCCATCTTTATCGGCATCCGCATCGGCCTGGAAATCTGCGTCGCTCCGGGCTTCTTCCGCGGCGATGTCTATGCCGCCGTATGGAAGGCGCTGGTCACCGGCGATAGTTGCAGCGGAACCCTGGGTTTCCTCAACGCGGCCAACTTCCAGTTTGGGCAGACGGTCTATGCCAGCCCCATCGTTTCCGCTGCGCAGTCTGTCACTGGAGTTGCCGCGGTCACGCTGCAGACCTTCGAGCGCATGAATTCTCCCACCGCGCCGGGCGTCGCGCCCCCCACCCAACTGCTCATGGGGTCCATTGAGCTTCCCCGCTGCGACAACGATCCGAACCATGCCGACCGCGGCATGCTGACCCTCATCATGGACGGTGGCAAATGAGCTGCGGATGCCAGAGTTCGGGAACCCAACTTTGCGGATGCTGCGCGGGCGTGACCCAGATGACACCCATGATCGTGGTCAACCGGCCCGCGCTCTCCGCCATCACCTATCGCGTCGGCACCTACGCGACGTTCCTTGCCAGCATGGAGGCCGCGCTCTCCGGCTCCAATGTGCCCGCGCTGATTGGCCTGCGTACCCGGTCCAGCGGCGATTTCTCCATCGCCCTCGTTGATGCGTGGTCCGAGGTGCTCGACATCCTTACTTTCTACACCGAGCGCCTGGCCAACGAAGCCTACCTGGGCACCGCCATCGAGGGCCGCAGCGTTTTTGAGTTGGCGCGCCTGGTGGGCTACAAGCCTTCGCCCGGCGTGAGCGCCTCCACGGTGCTGGCGTTTTCGCTCGCCACCGCCCCCGGATCGCCGGCCACGGTGCCCATCCCCGCCGGAACGCGCGTGCAGAGCGTGCCTGGGCCGGGCCAATCCCCGCAAGTCTTCGAGACGTCGACGCCGCTGACCGCCACCATCGCCAACAACGCCATCCCCGCCGCCACATCGCAGCCCTGGCAACTGAACGGCGGCGACACCTCCACCTGGATCGCCGGAACCGCCAACAACGTCCAGGTGGGCAATGCGCTCTTGTTTGTCAGCGCGCCCGGCGGCATTCCTTCCACCAGCGGGCCGGCCGCGGTCTGCTACGTCACCGCGGTTCACATCGATGCCGTCGGCGGAAACACCCTCATCTCCTGGGATCAGCCGCTGCCTTCCTCGTTCGCCAACGGCGCCACCGCCGTCACCCTCTACATCTTCCGCACCAAGGCCGCGCTCTATGGCGCCAATGCGCCGGTTCCGGGCATGTTTACCTCCACCACCCTGGCCAATATTCCCGGCAATCCCGGCGCGCCCTCCGTCAGCACCGACTGGAATTGGCAGTACACGGATTACAGCAGCATCATTAACCTCGATAACTCCTATTCCGGCTTGAATCCCGCGGCCTACGGAGCCACCGCGCCTCCCAACCAATCGCAATGGATGATCCTCACCGGCCCCCAATACACCTCGTTCTTCCAGATCCAGAGCGCATCGGAATCCAATCCCGGCCTCTATGCTCTGTCCGCCAAAACCACGCAGTTGAAAATCGCCAGCGGGACGGTCCTCGGCGATCCCGCACTCAACCTGAATGAGCTGCTCTGGGAGTTCGTGCACGAGACGCGCGTCACCACCGCTTACGTGCAGAGCCAGTTGCTTTCTTTTGCCAACTTGCCGTTGACTTCATGGCCGCAGAGCCCAACTTATCCCCTGGCGCCGGGCATGCTGGCGCCTTCCTCGGGTGCTTCGCTCCTGCTCGCCGGCTTGCAGCCCATCGCGGACAACTCGCCCATCGGCGTTAGCGGCAAGCGGGTGCGCATCGCGCCGCTGGTCGCCCTCACCGGCTCCTCCAATGCCGCCCCCAACGGCGGATTTACGCCCTCGGGCGCTACCGGTGCGCTGGCTGCCAGCATCAATCAGCCGTTCCTCGTCGATGCGTTCCCGCCCGCGGACGATCCCAGCATCTCCGGCAACCTGTTATGGAGCGTGCTCACCGTCACCGGACAGGCGGGCATGCTCTCCGTCCCCTCGGCATCCTTTCAGTTGCAACCCTCGGTCACCGCCGATCCCGTAGCCGGCGAAGCCGTGCTGGTAGCCAGCTCCACCGTCAACGGAGCCACCACGGCCCTGGCGCTGAACTCGGCCCTCGCCCGCATCTACGACACTCCCACCGTGGCCGTGAACGCCAACGCGGTCGAAGCCACGCATGGCGAAACGGTGCGCGAGATCGTCGGCTCCGGCGACGCCACCAACCCCGCGTTGCAGTTCCAACTCAAGCAGTCGCCGCTCACTTACACCTCGGCATCCACCCCCGGCGGCGTACAGTCCACGCTGCAGGTCAGGGTCAACAACCTGCTGTGGAGCGAGGAGCCCAGCTTCCTCGAGTCCGGTCCCGCCGATCGCGCTTACGTCACGCGGCCCAACTCCAGCGGCGGCCCCACCGTGCAGTTTGGCGACGGCATCGGCGGCTCCCGCACCCCCACCGGCGTCTCCAACATCCAGGCGCAGTACCGCAAGGGCATCGGCGTCGCCGGCATGGTGAACGCAGGACAATTAACCCAGCCGCTCGACCGCCCCCAGGGCCTGCAGAACGTCACCAATCCAGGGCCCGCCAGCGGCGGCGCCGATCCTGCCAGTCCCGCCGATGCGCAGCAGTCCGCGCCCCTGCCCACTCTTACGCTGGGCCGCGTGGTCTCGCTCGAGGACTACCAGAATTTCGCCCTCGGATTCGCTGGCATTTCCATGGCTCTGGCCACCTGGGCCTGGTTCGGAAACACCCGCGGCATCTTTCTCACCCTCGCCGGCGATGGCGGAACCACCCTAAGCGCCAGCGATCCGGTGGTGGTGAACCTGCTGCTGGCGTATCGGAAATACGGACTTCCCAACATGCCGGTGCTCGCGGTGTCCTATGTCCCGCAGAAATTTGAAATAGCGCTGCAGGTCATGGTGGACACCCCCTCCTACGATCCCGCAGTGGTGATTCCCCAGGTTTGGCAAAGCCTGGTAACGGCCTTCGCGTTCGGCAATCTCGCGCCCGGCCAGAGCGTCGCCGCCAGCCAGGTGATGCGCATTGCGCAGCAGGTCTCCGGCGTGCTCGCCATCAATCTCACCGGCTTCAACCTCAGCGGAGCGGCTGCGGGCACCGCCAACCTGCTCTGCGCCAGCGGTCCCGTCCCCGGCAACGCATCAGGTTCCGTGCTGCCCATGGGCGCTCAGGTCCTGCTGCTCGATCCCGCCTGCGAAGGCAACGTGGTGGTGTGGTCATGAGTACAAACCGCTCGCCTATCTACTCGCTCCTTCCGGCGGTCTTCCGTACCCGCGACGCGGTCCAGGGCGGTCCGCTCCAGACGCTTTTCCAGGTCCTTGAGAGCCAATACGGCATCGTCAAGGAAAATGTCTGGCAGCTCTACGACGATCAATTTATCGAAACCTGCGCGCCCTGGGTGATCCCCTACATCGGCCAGCTCATCGGCTACAGCACCGTGTATACCGCGGCGCTCGCCGGCCCTGACAGCCGCGCCGAAGTTGCCAATACCATCGGATACCGCCGGCGCAAAGGCACCCTGATCGCGCTGGAGCAGATGACCCACGACATCTCCGGCCGCGCCACCATGGCGGTCGAGGAGTTTCATCGCCTGGTCACCACTCTTAGCCTGCGCGACGTGCGCCCCTGCCACAACGCCACCGCCAGCCTTCGCAATGGCTGCGATTGGGAAGATCAGGACGGCCCCTTCACGCGGCTCAACCGCACCATCGATGTACGCAACATTACCCCGCGCCGTCGCCTTCCGCTATCCCCCGACGCCGCGCCGCTCGACATCGCCCTGCACGGTCCCGGGCGCTTCAACATTCCTGAGGTCGCGGTGTGGATGTGGCGCTGGCAGAGTTGGCCCGTAACCAACGCGCCCGCCTTCAGCCTTGGCAACGGCGGATACTTCTTCAGTTCCGTCGCCGGCCCCGTTCCCCTCTTCCAGACGGTGCCCGATGAGCCTGCGCCGTTCTCCCGCCTCACTACAGAACCCGATGTGCCGGAGCCGATCTGCCTGCGACGCTTCGCCGATGAGCTGGACAGCTTTTATCCTGCCAGTCTGCAGCTCATCGCCGATGGGCAGCCCGTTCCCGCCGGGCAGATTGTCTGCGCCAACCTGAGCGAGCGGCCTGATGGAAGTGTCTGCGCCGTTGCCTCGGGCAAGATTGCCATTGATCCCGAGCGGGGCCGAATTGAGTACGCCGCGGACGTCCCGTTGCCCGGCGACCTGCGCGTCGACTACAACTACGGCGCAGCGGCGCAAATCGGCGGCGGGCCCTACGACCGCACCGCGAATATCGTGCAGCCGGGTTCGCAGCCTGCCTCCGAATACGTCAACAGCGCCGCGCCGTTCCTCGCCGTGGTTGGTTCCGCCGCCTATCCCACGGTGGAATCCGCCGTAGCCGCGTGGAATTCGCTTCCGGCAAACTCTGCGGGAACCATCCTTCTCCCCAACTTCGAGTCGTACGCCATCGATCTCACCAGCGCCAATGCCGTCCAAATCCCGCCCGAAAGCCTCCTCCTCATCGCCTCCGCATCCTTCACCATCGACGGAACCCCGGAGTGGAAGAACGCCTGCGTCACTCTGCGCGGCAACATCGAGGTGGCCGCGCCGCCGGTCACGCTGGGTACCGACGGCGTTGCCCTGCCTGCGGGCCAGGTGCAGATCAACGGGGTGTGGCTCAGCGGCCAACTGCTCCTCACCGGCGACGAAGCCTGCGTCCAGCTTGCCGATTCCACGCTGGTCCCGGGCATTGCGCGCACTTCCCGGGGCGAACCAGCCGCCCCCGGTGAGCCCAGCGTCATCGGACCGGCGCTGGCCATCACGCTCTGCCTGAACCGCGTCGTCAGCGGCCCCATCGCCCTGCGCGCAACCTGCTCCACGCGTATCTGCGGAAGTATCGTGGACGCCGATTCGCCGTGGTGTCCCGCCATCGCCGGACCCGACTTCGCTTCTCCCGGCGCAACGCTGCACATCGAGGATTCCACGGTCATCGGGCGCGTCCGGGTTGAGGCCATTCGCCTCGCATCGAACACCATCTTCCTTGCGCGTCTCGGCAAGCGCGATCCCTGGAAGGCCGCGGTGTGGGCCGCACGGGTGCAGTCGGGCTGCGTGCGTTTCTGCTGGCTGCCGGCAGGTTCCATCACACCCAGAAGATACGAGTGCCTGCCCCCGGACGCCGCCAGCCAGGACGCCCTCGAGCCCACGTTCATCACCCTGCGCTTCGGCCTGCCCGGCTATTGCCTGCTCAGCGGCGATGTGCCCATGGCCGTCTGGAAGGGCGCTGACAACGGATCGCAGATGGGCGTGTTTTATCAGATTCAGGAGACAGAAGCAGTTGCCAACATCCAGATCCGGTCCGCGGAATATGTCCCGGCCAACCTGGAGTGCGGCGTTTTTCTTATCCCCTCCCGCACCCTGGCGGAGAAGATTCCGCGCATGGAGTACGGATACGGAGTTCACCCGCGGCGCTGCACCTCCGAGCCCGCGGACATGGATGACGAAGTGCCTTTCGGCATCGGCGTCGGTTTGATTTAGCAGCCAGCACGATTAACCCGGAACCCAGGCAGCAACAGGCCAGGTATCAGATAGGCGGATGAGATGAAAGGTGATTTCAGCCGGATCCGATTCAATCCCGCGAAGCAGTACACCTCGGTGTTGAAGCAGCAGGGGCGCGTCGATCTCGACGCCGACGCCAACGAACAGTGCTTCATCGACGAGAGCCTGCGCGACACCATCAACCAGGACGTGATCGGCCCCTGGGGCGGTCCCGAAGACAATGCGGGGTTCGCGATCGAGATCCGCGGAGAGGCCATCTGGATCAGTCCCGGGCGCTACTACGTCCACGGTCTGCTGGTGGAAAATCCGCGCATCTTGAACTACGACGACCAGCCATATCTCATCGAGCCGAAGTTCACCGCCGCCGACCTGCTCAACCAGTTGCTTGAAGCGGGCGAAGGCGCATCGCTGGGCTTCGTCCTGGAGGTGTGGCAGCGCCTAGCCACCGCGCTCGACGATCCATGCCTCACCGAGCCGGCTCTGGGCCAGGCCGACACCACCGCGCGCCTGCAGACCGTTTGGCGTGTCGTGGCTTCCGTCTCATCCAGCAACAACGCCGCGCAGCGCGAAAAAATCAACATCTCCCACGTCGGTTCTTATCCCATTGCAGGCCTGAGGGTCGGCTCAGGCGAAGCCGAAACCAACGTCATCGACCAGCTTTCTCCCTGTTGCCAGTCGCTCTACAACCTCCGCGGTGCGCAGCATCTGGGCCAAATGGGAGCCAGCGCTCCCGCCGGCGGCAACGATTGCGGATGCCAGCCCATTGCTGCGGCCGGATATCAGGGCCTCGAAAACCAGCTCTACCGCGTCGAGATTCAAACTGGCGGCGACCTGACCTCGGCCACCTTCAAGTGGTCGCGCGAAAACGGCTCGGTCGTCACCCAGGTCACCAGCGTGGGCAACAACAGCACTGTGATCTCCGTGGCCAGCCTGGGGCCCGATGCGAACCTCGGTTTCCAGGCCGGCCAGTGGGTGGAGCTCACTGACGACAGCTATCTCTTCGGCGACAATCCCAATCAGCCTGGCAACTTGTTTCAGATCGACTCGGTGAACCAGGCCACCCTGCAAGTCACCATGACCGTCCCGGTGTTCGGCATCGACACCACCCTGAACGCGCGCATGAGGCGCTGGGATCAATCGGGTGCCTCCGCCTCGTCCTCTGGAATCCCCGTCTCCGACTCCCTCATTCCCCTCGAGAACGGCATCGAGGTAAATTTCCGCGTTCGGGGCGAGTTTCAGCCCGGCGATTACTGGACCATCCCCGCGCGTACCGCCAACGGCCAGATCGACTGGCCTCCCTGCGGCAGCAATGGAAGCTACTACGAGCCGGCCGCCTACATGCCCGTCTACCAGGCCCCCCTCGCCTGCGTCGGGCTGCGCCGGCTCGACAAGCGCCTGATCGCAAAAGGCAGGACTCCCCAGAGCCGCTTCCTCGTCAACGATTGCCGCTTGCTCTTTCCGCCTCTGATCGCCGTCAATGCGGCCGCTTCGGCCGCCGCCCTCCACGTCAGCGCCATCAGTTGGACCAATGACGACATTCTTACCATCGACACGCTGCTCAAAAACGGCCTCTCCGTGACCTTCGACCAGGCCACCACCTGCCCCTGGGGAGGCGGCAATTTCCAGGTCTATCTTGAGCCCCCCATGGCTCCCGGAGTATTCCTCGCTATGGAAGAAGGCAAACTCCCCGGCATCACCAAACCGACGTTCGCTTCTCCCCTGGGCACGGACTGTTTCCTGCGCACCGTGATGGCTCTCGACCCCCCCTGGGGCGTGACCGTCTCCGGCAACCAGGTCAGTTGGATCACCCCGGTCACCAGCACTCCCAACAATGTGAACTACGGAGCATGGGAGGTGTTAGTCGCCCTCAATACGTTGCTCGGGTGGCTGAATCCCATCGGCTTTGCTCGCGTGCGGGTGCGGCTCATCGGCGGCGCCATCTACGGCGACGGCGTCAACGGCAACATCTACCTCGACGGCCAGAGCCTCGGAGAAACCGGCTCCCGCGCCCTCGATTCCAGTGAGAGCGTCAACTACAACCTGCCCAGCGGCAACTCCGCCGCGCGCAGCGATTACGAGGGATGGTTCTATCTCGCGCCCACTGTCTTCGTCACCAACGTGGTCATCCAGGGCGTCGAGAACAATCAGACCGTCAAGTCTCCTCTCACCGCTCTCAAGGTCATCGTCGACTCCAACAACCAGCTCAAGAGCCTGCAGGTGGGCGAGACTGCCACCATCACCCTCACGGGCGTACAGGCTCTCATCACGCTCAGCTATCCGTCGGTCGCCCCCACCACCGTCACGCTCGTCTTCACTGGAACCGGTGCGGGCAGCGTGGTCACCATCGCTTCGTCGGTCACCATTCCGGCCGGCCAGAAGACCTTCCCCATTCCCATCAATATCATTTCCAACCCCGGCGGAGGAGTTACGGACACGGTCACGCTCATCGCTTCCATTTCCGCCGTGGGCACTACGTTGCCCTGCAACATTCAACCCCAGCTCTCCATTACCGGCATGACGCCGCCAGTTAATTACCAATAGAGGACTCCATGCGCGCAGTCTGGTCATTCTGGAGCAAGCCGTTCAAGGCCTACAAGGGCCGCATCTGGCGCGAGCCCCGCCATCACCTGCTGGCCTGGGGGCTTTCGCTGCGGCTTGCCCGGACCCACTTTGCGTCCACTCAACTGGTCACCGACACTCCCGGCAAGGCCCTGCTGGTGGACGAACTGGGCCTCGAGTTTAACCACGTTTCTACGGAGCTCGATTGCCTGCACGATGCCGATCCCGGCTGGTGGGCCCTGGGCAAGCTGGTCGCGTATACCCTGCAGGACCAGCCCTTTGTCCATCTCGATACCGACGTCTTTTTGTGGAAGGCCCTGCCCGCTCCGCTGCTGGCAGCGCCGGTGCTGGCGCAGTGCCCGGAGCAGCACCCGCTCGAAGACGCTTGGTGTGGGCCGCGGCACATCGAGTGGTTGTTTGAGCGCCATGGCTTGAGCCTGCCGGTCGAGTGGCAGTGGGCTTCCTCGCGATCTACCAACTCCTTCCGCGAAGAGAACTGCGGCATCGTGGGCGGCAATCGCGTGGATTTCCTTCGCCACTTCGCCCAGACCGCCATCCGCCTGGTGTGCGATCCCGCGCATCGTGCGCTGTGGGCCGAGTTGCCGGATAAAAGCGGCTTCAACATGCTCCTCGAACAGTTTCTTCTCGCCGCCTGCATTGACTATCACCGCATCGATCCGCATTCCCCTTACCGCGGCGTGCACATCCGCTACCTCTTTCCCACGTGGTCGGAGGCCTTCAATCCGCACGCCGCCTCACGCTCCGGCTTTACCCATCTGCTGGGCGACGCCAAGAACAACCCCGGCCTTATGGCGCGGCTGGAGCAGCGCGTCGCCCGAATGGATCGATCTTTTCTGCGCCACTGCCAACGCGTAGCAAAATCGGCCGTTGCCGCATCGGTGTAACATGACTCGTCGGTCCTCTCTACATGCCGGCCCAATCGCTTCTCCCAGGCGGGTCGCGTCCGCTGGACTGTTCCCCGATATCGCGGCAAAAAGCTCTCGCAACCCACAGGCGCAGGAGCGTGGCCCCCTGCCCCGTGATCCCCTGGCCATTCCCGCCATGCGCCCGGAATCCGCCGCCAGCCATTCCTCGCCCGATGCCGTTCCTCACCAGGTGCGCAGGGTCCTCAGCAGTCCCGGTCAACCTCTCGACCCGGAATTCCGCGCCGCTATCGAGCCGCGCTTCGGCCGCGAGTTTGGGGATGTGCGGGTGCATACCGACTCCGCCGCCGGCGAGTCCGCCCACGCCCTCGAAGCCCACGCTTATACCGCCGGAAATCACCTCGTGTTCGGCCGCAATCGATATGCTCCTGAAACAGTGAGCGGCAGGCGCCTGCTCATTCACGAACTGGCCCACGTAGCGCAACAGGGCCACCGCCCCGCCCCTCCCGAAGGCGATTGGCGCCTGGATAGCGCCTCCAGCCCCGCCGAACAATCCGCCGACGCCGCACTTCACGCCATTGAATCTCCCTTCGCCCTTGGCGCACATGTCCCCCAACTCGCTGGCCTGGCCCCCGCCGAGCCCATCCTGCACCGTGCCGTCAATACCTGGGGTGGAACTTGGGACACCACCAAATACGATGCCCGGCCCACTAAGGATGGCATCCAGAGCATCGAACTGCACTTCAAACCCGGTGATCCGGTCGACGCCAGCATGATTGGCATCGTCCAGAAAGTTACCAGTAAACAGAACAGCGCCCTCGTGGCCGTCAATCCCACCGTGGGCGCCAGGTCGCTTCCCGCCGGAAGCGCCGGAGAGGGCGCCCACATCGACCAGTTGGCGCAGTTCAGAAACCCGCTCTACGCCACCGGCGCAGGCGGAGCCGCCGACAAGCTCTGGGACACTCCCGCCCAGGCGGGCGATGGACAGCATGGCTTCCATGCCCACGATGCCAAGGGAACCCTTGTTCAGCGGGATGCCATTTTGAAGGACGGGCCCCGTCTCCACGGAGCGGGGCCGAATTCCAGCCAGATCTTTGAGGACACTGCACTGGCGGTTACTGGCGTGCAAACGGGCGCCACCTATGGCTCGGTGCAATGGGGATGGAAGACCGATGCGGCGGGGACCTTCACCAAGCTGCCGTTAACCAAGGTCTCCGACGATGCCCCCAGCGGCACCTTCAAAGCCGCGCAAAGTCTGTGGAACAAGAGCAAGGATTCCGCAGGAAACGACTTGATCAACTTCTACACCGCCTCCGGCAAATTTGTGCAGACAGACGATGCGTCACTGGTTTCAGATCCCAACGATGCCGCCAAAACGGAAATCGTCAAGCTCCCCAAAGACACGCGAGTAGAGATGATCAATATCGGCATTTGGGAAAAATTCAACAAGGCCGATCCCAAAGTCCAGTGGTGGAAAATCACTGTCACCGAGGGTCCTTCGATCGGAAAGACCGGATGGATACTCTCCAGTCAGGTTGGCAATACGAAAGCGAAGCCGGTGCCTTAATGCAGCCCCATGATGCGGTTTCTGTTGTCGAACAGCTCCGTCAGACGACGTTCCTCCGCCTGTTTCAGGCCGTGGACGACTCGGCTGTCAATCGCATATGGGGCGATGGTCGTGCCCGCAACGCGTTGCAGGCGGTCGTCCGAGACGCTGCCGCCGAATCCGGCATTCGGTTTCTTGCGGCGGAGATTCTGCTGGTCAAAGACCCGGGATATCCACCCTCCGAAGACCGTGCCGCGCTCTCAGAAATCTACGCCATGGCGTTGAAAAACGCTCCCGCGGTCATGGCCAATCCCTGGGGCTTGCCCGGTATGTTCGACGGCCAGATCGCCGGCCACGTGCTCCGCCTCGGGGAAGCCGGGGTTGCGCCTCTCCGCCCGCTGCTCGACGACCCCAGCCCCGTCGTGTTCAGCGGAAGCAAGGACGCCACCTACGGAAACCGTTACGCCTGGCGCGTCAAAGACATTGCAGCGTCTCTGATCGCCCGCATCCGCAATCTGCCGTTCGTTCCGGATCCGGAGCCGGCAGCGCGCGACCAGTTGATTGCGCATTTGAAATCTACCCTGGATTCGACACCGAGATCATGAATGGAAAGCACGACTGCCGATTCTTCTCCGCGCCGCGCCAAGCACAAAAGCAACGGCGCGTGGCCCAACTTGATTTCGCTTTTCTGCGAATTTGCCTCCGCCTGGCGCAATCTGCCGCGGTAGTGGACGTGTGATATGGCAACTCAAGCTCCACTGGTCGGCGA
>DASZLF010000028.1:0-3449 GCA_035552555.1 Occallatibacter sp. | reverse complement strand
CCCTGATCGGGGAGTAGCCCAAGGTTTCCGTGATTCAGTAGATCTTCGTTCACCATGATTTTTGTTTAGATGTATGAATCCGGCTTCCCGGAGTTCTCCAGATGCTTTCGTTACTAGAAAATTACCTGCATTCTATATTCCACAACGCGGAGAGGGCCTTAAACCAGCCTTACCTCCATCACAACAGTAACGTGACCAACGAACGGCACCATCCTGTGTGCGATGGAGCGCTTCCCACCGGGATATGCGAAGGGAAACTCAAATGCCGGGGGAACCCGCCTCACCGCGAGGGTAGAAGGACTTTTGCGGAGACGATCTAAACAGGTGAATCTGAACCTATTCTAACCGCCGCCCGCCAAAAGCGTAACCTTTACCCGCTAAGGCATCAGGAAGGTAAATTTTTCGATATGGCTCCTCTAATTCACTCCTCCTGGATTTTCATAGGTTTTCATATCTGACGTTTCTTTAAGATAGACGGTTGTATGGAAGATAGACGGTTGTATGGAGAAAATCGCTTACCGGAAGCGTGACCCGGCAGGCGCGAACGAGGAGCCCATCCATTGAGAATCCTGATAACCGGCGGAGCCGGATACATCGGCGGCACCGTCGCCCAACTGCTGCTCGACCGCGGTCACCAGGTCGTCGTCTACGACAACCTTTGCCATGGCCATCGTTCCGCGGTTCCGGCTGCTGTGGAGTTTGTGCAGGGCGAACTGGCGGATCGTGCGGCCCTGGAGAAGTTGCTGCATACGGGCATAGACGGCGTGATGCACTTTGCCGCTCTGATTGAAGCGGGCGAGAGCATGAAATCGCCGGAGGTCTACTTCCGCAACAACAGCGCTTCCACGCTAAGCCTGCTGGAGGCCATGCTGGCCACCGGCGTAAACCGGCTGGTGTTCTCCTCAACCGCCGCGGTGTATGGCGAGCCGGAATCGACGCCGATATACGAAGATGCTGCGCTGCGCCCGACCAACGCTTATGGCGAATCAAAGCTGCTTGTGGAACGCATGCTTGACTGGCTGAACCGTATTCACGGCCTTCGCTATGCGAGCCTGCGCTATTTCAACGTGGCGGGCGCCATTGCCGGACGCGGCGAAGCACACGAGCCGGAGTCCCACCTGATTCCACTGATTCTTGATGTGGCGCTGGGACGGCGGCCCCATATCAAAGTCTTCGGGCAGGACTACCCAACCAAGGACGGCACCTGCGTCCGCGACTACATTCATGTGCAGGACCTGGCACGCGCGCACCTGCTGGCCTTCAACGCGTTGGAGCAACGTGATCGCCTCATCTACAACCTCGGCAACGGCGTGGGCTTCACCGTGCGCGAGGTGATCGAGTCGGCGCGGCGCGTCACCGGACGTCCGATTCCTGTGGTCGAAGAGCCCCGGCGCGCGGGCGATCCGGCGGTGCTGATTGCCAGCTCGGAGAAGATTGGCAGAGAGCTGGGATGGAGCCCGGAATTCACTGACCTCGATCAGATCCTGAAGAGCGCGTGGGAGTGGCATCAGCAGCGGTATTCGCGTGCGACCGGCGATTGATTTCGGCGCCGGCACGCGAAGCAATGGCTGAAAGGTTATTCCCCTCCATCTTTTGGTGGACGCGCTTCCCCGCAAGCTGTGGATAGAATCGCTTTGATTCCGAATATGCCGGTGGAGCGGGAGCGCGCGATGACACGCTGCGGGAAAGGTCGAGGCCGTTGAAGATTCGTATCTGGCTGCGGCCCGTGTTCTTCCTTTTCGTTCTGCTGGGGATTTGGCAGCTCGCAATATTGCGGCATCCGCATCAGCTGCTGCCGGGGCCGTGGAAGACTGCCAAAGCGATTGGCTATCTGGTCGAGCACGGACTGCTGATCAAGTACATGGTTGCGTCTCTGTTCCGCGTGACCTGGGGATTTCTGCTCGCCGTCGCCGTGGCGGTTCCGCTTGGCCTTGCGATTGGGTGGTATCGCCGTGCGGAGATGGCCCTGAACCCGATTCTGCAGATTCTGCGTCCGATTTCGCCCCTGGCGTGGATTCCCATCGCGATTCTCTGGTTTGGAGTGGGCGACCTGGCGGCGGTGTTTCTGATTTTTATTGGATGTTTTCTGCCGCTGCTGCTTACGGTGGTGAATGCGGTGCAGAGCGTGCCGGCGGTCTACATTCACGCGGGGAGAAACTTTGGTCTGGGGCCAGTCGAACTGATGCGCCGCATTCTGTATCCCGCGATTGTCCCCCGCCTGATGACCGGCCTGCGCATTACTTTGGGCGTGGCGTGGCTGGTGGTGGTTGCGGCGGAGATGATTGCGGTGAACTCCGGGCTGGGCTTTCTGATTGTGGACGCGCGCAATGCCGGGGACCGTTACGACCTGGTGGTGGCGGGAATGGTGCTGATCGGAATTGTGGGACTGCTGCTCGATGCCGGCGTGCACTCGATGGAGCAGACGAAAGCCCTGCGCTGGGGCTATGTAAACGAGGGTTGAATGAGCACGAAAGCGGCTATTGAAATCGATACGGCGGCTCCGGCGACCCGGACCAAGCTCCGCGCCGACGGCGTGAACATGAGCTTTAACCGCGGCGGCGAGCGCATGTCGGTACTCGAGAACATCAACCTCGAGGTGAGTGAAGGCGAATTCCTGTCCGTGCTGGGGCCGTCCGGGTGCGGCAAATCGACGCTGCTGAGCGCGATGGCCGGGTTCTTGAATCCCACGAGCGGAGAAATTCGAATCGACGGCGAGGTGGTGCGCGGGCCCGACCCGCGGCGCATTTTCGTTTTCCAGGAGCGCGGCGTATTCCCCTGGCTCACGGTCGAGGGCAACATCGGTTTCGGGCTGGCAAAGCTGCCGCGCGCGGAGCGTCAGCAACGGATTGAGCACTACATCCGAATGGTAGGACTGGAGGGCTTCGAGAAATCTTATCCGCACGAGCTTTCCGGCGGGATGAAGCAGCGGGTGGAGGTGGCGCGCGCGTTGGCGGTGAATCCCGACGTGATGTTTCTCGATGAGCCGTTCGGCGCGCTGGATTCGATCACCCGCATGGTGATGCGCGGCGAGTTGCTCAGGATCTGGCATGCGGAACGCAAGACCATCCTTTTTGTAACCCACGACATTGACGAGGCGGTACAGCTTGCGGATCGCGTGGTTGTGATGAGCGCGCGCCCGGGGCGCATTCAGCAGATCGTTCCTATCGATATTGCCCACCCGCGCGATATCAGCTCACCGCGCTATCTCGAGCTGCGCGACGGCATTCTGAACCAGATTGGGCTCGCCCACAAGATATGAGCGCAACTGTCCAACCGCGTCCTTGGGAACGGCTGCTGTGGCCGCTGCTTGCGTCGGCCGTGTTTCTGGCCTTCTGGCATTACGCCGTTCTGCTCTCGCAAACGAAAATTTTTCCTTCGCCGCTCGAAGTGGAACGCGGCTTTGCGGAACTGATTCATCAGGGCAAGCTCTACCGCGACATCGTGGATTC
>DASZLF010000027.1:0-18962 GCA_035552555.1 Occallatibacter sp. | reverse complement strand
GCGGGCCACGCGCGTTACTTCGCCGGCGAACGCGTTGAGCTGATCCACCATGGTGTTGATGGTGTTCTTGAGCTCGAGGATTTCGCCCTTCACGTCCACCGTGATCTTGCGGCTCAAATCGCCGCGGGCCACGGCGGTTGTAACTTCGGCGATGTTACGGACCTGCGCGGTAAGGTTGCCGGCCATCGAGTTCACTGAGTCCGTCAAATCCTTCCACGTACCGGCCACGCCGGGCACGTTGGCCTGGCCGCCGAGACGTCCTTCCGTTCCCACTTCGCGGGCCACGCGGGTTACTTCGCCGGCGAACCGGTTGAGCTGGTCCACCATCGTGTTGAGCGTCTCTTTGAGCTGCAGGATTTCGCCGCGGACGTCCACCGTGATTTTGCGGCTCAAATCGCCGTTGGCGATAGCCGTCGCCACCTCGGCGATGTTACGCACCTGGCCGGTGAGGTTGCCGGCCATGAAGTTCACGTTATCGGTAAGGTCCTTCCAGGTTCCGGCCACGCCGGGCACGTTGGCCTGGCCGCCCAGCTTGCCTTCCGTTCCTACTTCGCGGGCCACGCGGGTCACTTCGCCGGCGAACGCGTTGAGCTGGTCCACCATGGTGTTGATGGTGTCTTTGAGTTCCAGAATTTCGCCCTTCACGTCCACGGTGATCTTGCGGGACAAGTCGCCGCGGGCCACGGCGGTGGTTACTTCGGCAATGTTTCTCACCTGCGCCGTCAGGTTGCCGGCCATGGCGTTGACTGAGTCGGTCAAATCCTTCCACGTTCCGGCCACGCCGGGCACCACCGCCTGGCCGCCCAGTTTGCCGTCGGTGCCCACTTCGCGGGCCACGCGCGTCACTTCCGATGCGAACGATCGCAACTGGTCCACCATGGTATTGATGGCTTCCTTGAGCTGCTGAATCTCGCCGCGCACGTCCACCGTAATCTTGCGCGAAAGGTCGCCGCTGGCCACGGCCGTCGCCACTTCGGCGATGTTTCTCACCTGGCCGGTCAGGTTCGAGGCCATGGAGTTCACCGAGTCGGTCAGATCCTTCCACGTTCCGGCCACCCCCGGCACCAGGGCCTGTCCGCCCAGCTTGCCGTCGGTGCCCACTTCGCGGGCCACGCGCGTCACTTCCGAAGTGAAGATGCCGAGCTGCTGGATCATGGTATTGACAATGTTGGCGGAGCGCAGGAATTCGCCTTCCAGTGGGCGCCCATCCACGTCCAGCCGTACCGTCTGGGTGAGATCGCCCTGGGCCACGCCGGCAATGGCGCGCGTCACTTCGGTGGTGGGACGCAGCAGGTCCTCCACCAGCGTGTTCACGCTCACTTCCATGTCGTCCCAGGCGCCGCGCCGCCGCTCCACGCGGATGCGCTCGCGGGTCTTGCCCTCTTTGCCCACAGCCTGGCCCACGCGCTTCAGTTCCAGCGCCATCAGTTGGTTGGCGGTAACAATCTCGTTGAAGTTGTCGGCAATCTTGCCTGCAAGCCCCGTCCACGCAACCGGCAGCCGCACGCTGAAATCGCCCTCCTTCATGGTTTGCAGGCTCTCCAGAATGGCCGCCATGTATGCCGCCTCGGCATAATGGCCGTCGGCGCCATTCGTAAGCCCATGCTCCGCCCCGCCGGGGGGAAGCTGTTTTGGATCTTCTTGCCCAAGGCCAGGCTGTTCAATCGATGTCGCCATTTTTCACGAGCTCCTGCGTGAGAAGGTAATTCGGAGGACAGGCATACCCTGACGTGAAATGCTCAAAATGGTCCCATTCGTAATCTATGGAGCGTCACACGGTCGGGGGAATGCTCTGAGTGGGATTGGATGCAAACTGCGCGGAACTGGTTGTCTTTTTCTTCGCTTTTTTATAGACCTTTTATGCGCCGCCGTTGTACGGCTGAAACCATGTTGTAAATCGAATGGAATCAGCCTCCAGATTTGCATCGACCCTGTTACGAGTCTACTCCCGACTGCCGTTTATCGCCATTACAATGGATAGCGGAGCGTAATGTGAGCCTGTTTTGCGCCAGCGGCGGGGTGGATGCGGACTTATCCCCGAAGGAACTGGAAACGCTGCTGTCTTCGGCTCTGGACCAGTTGGGACCGCGCGGGCGGGTGCTGGCTGTGCCGCCGGATTTGAGCCGCTTCCACTCCCACGCCGGACTGCTGACCCAGATCGCGCATCGCTATTATGGCGTCCGCCTTGCCGCGGTGCTGCCGGCTCTGGGAACACATGCGCCGCTTCAGCCCGAACAGATCGCCTACATGTTCGGCGAGGTGCCGCCGCGGCTTTTCCTGGTCCACAACTGGCGCACCGATGTGGAAACGCTGGGCGAGGTTCCCGCCGAGTACATCCGCGAGCAGTCCGAGGGCAAGCTCGATTACTCATGGCCCGCACAGGTCAATCGCCATATCGTTCACGGCAACTTCGACCTGATTTTGTCCATCGGCCAGGTGGTGCCGCATGAAGTCATCGGCATGGCCAACTACAACAAGAACATTCTGGTGGGCGCCGGCGGGCGCGAAAGCATCAACCGCAGCCACTACCTGGGCGCGGTCTACGGCATGGAACGCATCATGGGCAAGGCGCAAAACCCGGTGCGCAACGTGCTCAATTACGCTGCCGAGCGGTTCCTGCGCCATCTGCCCATCGTGTACGTGCAGACCGTGATCAGTCGCAAGCCGGACGGGAGCCTGGCCGTGCGCGGGCTCTTCATCGGCGATGACCAGGAGTGTTTTCTGCGCGCCTCCGAGCTCAGCGTGCAGGTGAATTTCGAGCACATGGACGAGCCCATCCGCAAGGCCGTGGTCTATCTCGATCCGCACGAATTCCACTCCACCTGGCTGGGCAATAAGGCCATCTACCGCACACGCATGGCGCTGGCCGACGGCGGAGAGCTGATCATCCTCGCTCCCGGTGTGAGCAAGTTTGGTGAAGACAAGCGCATAGACGAGCTGATCCGGAAGTACGGCTACCACGGCACGCCGGCGACGCTGGAAGCGGTGCGCGACAACGCCGATCTCGCCGATGACCTGAGCGCCGCCGCGCACCTTATCCACAGCTCGTCAGAGGGGCGATTCAAGATTACTTACTGCCCGGGCGGGCTGAGCAGGGAAGAGATTGAGGGCGTCGGGTTTGCCTATGGCGATTTGGATGAGATGCAGCGCCGGTACGACCCCGCGAAGTTACAGCATGGATATAACTCGACGAATGGGAAAAATGTCTTCTATATTGCGCATCCGGGGCTTGGGTTATGGGCGCATAAGTCGCGGCTGGCCGAATGATATGTTGTCGAGTCTCAGTTCAGGCCTAGAGGCGAAAATTCACTTCAATCGTAACCATTACGGGCACGGGCCCAACGTGGCTCTTTATTGCTGGACGAAAACGATATTTGCGAATTGCCTCAACTGCCGCTCCATCCAATCCGTAACCGATAGGACGAACGACACGCGGGTTCTGCGGAAATCCATAGGGATCAACAATCACTGAGACAAGGCACCGCCCTTGGACGTGCAGCCTGCGCGCTTCATCGGTGTATTGCGCCTCAGGATGAGTGAGGGCTACCGGCGCGGAGATTGACCCGCGGATGTGCGATGGCGAAGCCGCATAAGTTTTAATAGCATCAGGGCTGGTCGCCATCGGTGAATTCGAGCCATCGGGCAGCGTGCCGATGGATTGGGCCGGAGGAGATTGAAGCACGACTCGCTCAACTGTGGTGCCGTCTGGTTGCTTTACTCGTTCCACGCACGTTTCGATGTCAACCTGCAGTGTGCGTTCAACGGCTACCGGAACTCCGGCGCGAAGGGCGGGTGAAAACTGGTCTGCACGGGCTATATCTAGTGCGTGATCGAGTATGGAATTGTCGGCATCCTTACCAAGGACATTTTGGAAGTAATAGCCGCGCAGCGTCCCATGCTCGTCGATGTCGACGTGAAGGTCGACCGTATTATGCCGCTTCTTTTTGCATTTCTCCGGCGGGGTAAATGGCGTCTGCGAGGGAATGATCTTAGGCTCCGTTAGTCCACCATCGGGCGGGGTTGTTTGTTCCCTGCTTTTCGCAGCCGGAAGCTCCATCGGAGTGCCTATCGATGTCAACAATATCGAGAGGTACAACGCTCCACCGGCCCAAGGATGCATGAAGTTCTCCGGAAATTCGCTAAGAGCTTATCACACGATTCTAAGCTCTCGCAGCGGACGCTAATCCGCAAAATCGGAGCCAAGGAAACGCTTGGTGAGCTTTACCGTATCGGGATTCTGGCTCACCGAAAATTAATCGCAATCGAGATCATTACCGGGACAGGCTGCATACCATCGCGCATTGCCGGCTTGAACCGGTACCGATTGACCGCTTCGATTGCCTTTTCATCGAGCTCTGGCGTCAATGATCGGGCGACTGTGGGCTGTTCCGGCAGACCGTTCGAATCCACGATCACGCGTACTACACAGTCTCCTCGAATCCCTCCGTTGCGTGCTCCTGCCTCGGGCTGAAACAACGCAACCGGTGGACGGACCTGTCCGCCGAGCTGAATCTTGCTTAATTCGTCAGATGGATTCGAGAGGGCGGATACTTCAGCGAAAATGACCTTGCCTGGAAAGCCTTCATAATTGGCGAGCTTTTGTCCGGGCGCTTTTAGAAGCCATAGATGAATGCTCTTATGTCCAGCAGTATCCTCAGATTCCACCAGACAGCCGTCGAGCTGCATCTCCAGTGACTCGCCTACCGCGACGGGAATTCCATCCTTCTTTGCTGGTGAGAACCGCTCGAATGACACCAATCGAATCGCCAGCCGATCCAAGTCGTTACCTGAAGGCGCCAGAAACATGATGTTGCGCGGAACGCCATCGGTATCGACGATCAGCGAGAGCGTCACCTTCGACGAGATGGTCTCGCCGCAGTCTGAAGCGATTGCCAATGGGAAGTCAACCGGCAGAAGTTGAGGCGCAGTCACATCATGCCCGACGTGGTAGATCTTCACCGGCGCGGATGCAGCCGCATTCTCACCTTGTGCAAACCTGCCCAGTCCCACCGCGACGACCGCAGCGAAACCGGCCGTATACCAATAGCGCATGAAGTCTCCCACGAATCAGAAAGACTCTATCACACGATTTCCAATTCGCGCAGCAAAAACGCGTAGTCGAACGCAATCTCCTTCAGATAGTCATAGCGTCCGCTGGCGCCGCCGTGTCCGGCTTTCATATTGGTCACCAGCAGCAGGGGATTGTTATCGGTTTTCAACGTGCGCAGCTTGGCCACATATTTCGCCGGCTCCCAGTACATCACCTGGCTATCATGCAGGCTGGTCTTGACTAACATGGCAGGATAACTCGCCCGCTTGAGGTTCTCGTAAGGCGAATAACTCAGCATGTAGTTAAAGTACTGCTCCTCGTTTGGATTGCCCCACTCCTCGTACTCCGGCACGGTGAGGGGCAGCGCAGCGTCGAGCATGGTATTCATCACGTCGACAAACGGCACGTGGGAGATCACCGCGCGGAACAGCTCCGGCCGCATGTTGACCACCGCGCCCATCAGCAGGCCGCCCGCCGACCCGCCTTCCGCGGAGACGCGCTTGGGATCGCCGTATCCCGCCGCCGTGAGATGCTCCACCGCCGCAATGAAATCGGTAAACGTATTGCGCTTCACCAGCATCTTGCCCGAATCGTGCCAGGGCTTGCCCAGATCGCCTCCGCCGCGAATATGCGCGTAAGCAATCACCACGCCGCGATCGAGCAGGCTGAGGCGATTGGAACTGAAGCCGATGGGAAGCGAGTAGCCGTAGGAGCCGTAGCCGTAAACGTACAGCGGATTCGCACCCGGCTGGCGTCGATCCTTGCGATAGACGAGGGAGATGGGCACCTGGACGCCGTCGGGCGCGGTGGCGTTCACGCGCTCGCTGGCGTAGAGGGTGCGATCGAAGCCTCCGGGAACCTCGACCTGCTTGAGGAGCTTGGACGCGCCATTTTCCGGGTCGAACTCGAACACCGAACTGGGCGTGACCAGCGATTGATACGCGTAGCGGAACGTGGGCGTGTCGAAGGCGCGATTGATGTGCGGATGGGCGCTGTAAGCCGGCTCGGGGAAGGCGATTTCGCCGGAGCTTTCGGTGAGCGGCCCCACGCCCATGAAGCGGAAAAAGCGCAGCCGCGGCAGGCCGCCTTCGCGCTCGCAAGCGATGTAGAAGTCGTGGAAAAGGTCCACGTCTTCGAGCATCACGTGGTCGCGATGCGGAATACGCTCGGTCCAGTGTTCTCGCTGCTCCTGGCCCACCGGGCACGTGACCAGGCGGAAGTTGCGCCCCTTGTCGTTGGTGCGGATGTACCAGAGATCGTTGCGGTGGTCGATCGCGTACTCGTGCTCGTCTTCGCGTTTGCAGATCACGCGAAACTGGCCTTCGGGCTCGCCGGCCTTGAGCACCCAGGCTTCGGTCGTGGTGTGGCTGGCCGATTCCATCACGATGTAGCTGCCGTCGCGCGTGCGTCCCGCGCCCACGTTGAACCGCTCATCGTCATCCTCGTATACCAGCACGTCGGCCGGGTAGGGCGTGCCGCGCATGTGCCGCCACACCTGATATTGCCGCTTCTGCTCCTCATCCTCCACGGTGTAGAAGAGATAAAAATTGTCCGCCGCCCACACCACCGATCCCACCCGCTCCACCGTTCCCGTCAGCAGCGCGCCGGTGTGCAGGTCCTTGACGTAAAGTGTGTACTGGCGGAAGCCGGTGAAGTCTGCCGTGTACGCCAGCCAGCGCGCATCGTCGCTGATGTCCACCGCGCCAACGGCGAAGAACGCATGGCCTTCGGCGAGCGCGTTGCCGTCCAGCAGCACTTCCTCCGCGGCATCCTCGTCCGCGCCGGAGACCGTGCCCTTTTTGCGGCAATGGATAGCGTACTGCTTGCCCTCCTCCGTGCGCGTGTAATACCAGTAGTGGCCGTCGCGATAGGAAACCGACACGTCGGTCTGCTTGATGTGGCTCAGCATCTCCCGGTAGAGCTGTTCGCGCAGTTCGGCCTGCGGCGCCATCACCGCCTCGGCGTAAGCATTTTCGGCTTCAAGGTATTGCGCGACTTCGGGATTTTCCTTGTCGCGCATCCATGCGTAGTCGTCGGTGAGGACGGCGCCGTGCAGCCTGGTTTCACGGGGTTCCCTGCGGGCAATGGGAGGAGCTGGAGTTTCTTTCATCTCCTATCCAGTTTATGGCAACCAAAGCTGTCAGCCCCCAACGGAACGATTGGTGTGCCGCGCACGTACAATAGTTATCGATGAACTCCTCTTATCGCAATCTTGCGAAAGGGTTGCGGCTGGTTGTTGCCGCAACCCTGCTGTTTTCCGCGGTCCTGCTAAGGGCGGAGCGCGTAGAAGACCTTCCCAAGCCTACCGATTACGTCAGCGACTTTGCCCACGTGCTTTCTCCCGCGGCCATTGCGCGCATCGACAGCATCTGCTCCCAGCTTGACCACTCCGCCGCCAATGCACAGATTGCGGTGGTGACGGTGAAGACGCTGGATGGAGTGGATCGGGCCGACTACGCCAACCACCTGGAAGAAACATGGCACATGGGCAAGAAGGGCACCGACCGCGGCGTACTCATCCTGCTGGCCATCAATGATCACCAGCGGCAGATTGACGTGGGATACGGGCTCGAGGGCATCCTGAACGACGCCAAACTGGGCGACATTGGCCGCGAGATGGTGCCTTACCTTCGACAGAACGATTTCGACGATGCGGTTCTACTGGCGGTGGGCCAGGTGGGCCAGGTGGTTGCCGAGGACGCCAGGGTTTCCCTGGATGAACAGCCGATCCAGCAGCCCGGCATGCGTGTTGTCCACCAGCAGAACTCCATGGGCGGCTTGATTTTCTTCATCATTCTCCTGGTTATCTTCGGCGGCTCCTGGATCGTCCGCCTGCTGTTCGGGTTTGGCCTGCTCTCCGGCATGTTTCGCGGCGGGTGGGGTGGCGGCGGCTGGGGCGGTGGAAGCTGGGGCAGCGGCGGAGGCTGGGGTGGTGGAGGCGGCGGAGGAGGCGGCGGTTCGGGTTTCGGCGGCTTTGGCGGCGGCGGTTTTGGCGGCGGCGGAGCCGGGGGAAGCTGGTAAGGACAGAGAGTAGGGAGTAGGGAACAAGATCGCTGGGCCTGAAAGGGCCGGAGGAGAACGTAGCGTATGCGTCGTGGATCCATGATCGCTTTGGTCATAGTCGCAGTGATTGTGATTGCCGGGCTGTTTGTTTATGGCAGCTTCAAAACCGCGCAGAACCAGATGGTGCAAAAACAGGAAAACATCAACTCGAAATGGTCGGATGTGGACGTGAATCTGCAGCGCCGCGCCGACCTGATCCCCAACCTGGTGGAAACCGTGAAAGGGTTCACCAAGGAGGAGAGCACCGTCTTTGGCGATATTGCCAATGCCCGCGCCGGGCTGCTGAATGCGCGTGGACCGGAGGCCAAAATCGCCGCCAACGGAACCCTCGATTCGGCATTCGGGCGGCTGCTGGCGCTCACTGAGAATTATCCCCAACTCCGCTCCAGCGACCAGTTCATGCGCTTGCAGGATGAGCTGGCGGGCACGGAAAACCGCATTGCCGTCTCGCGCCGCTATTACAACCAGGCGATCCAGGATTACAACACGTTCATTCGCCAGTTTCCCAATAGCATCTGGGCGAACATTCTGGGATTCAAAGAAAACAACGCCTACTTCCAGGCCAGCGAAGCCTCGCGCACTGCGCCGCAGGTCAAGTTCTAACCAAGAAGCCCAGAGAACGCAAAAAGGCCACCCGTGCTGCACGGATGGCCTTTTTTGTGGGAGCCGTGGAGAGGTTACTTGAAGCTGGCGATGGCGCTGGCCTCGTCGTCGTAAATATCGAAAACGGTGTAGAGCTTGGTGAGCTGCAGCACATCCTTCACCTTCTTGGTGAGCCCCAGCAGCTTGACGTTTGCGCCCTGGTTCTTGGCGGTGGTGAATGCGCTCACCAGTTCGCCCAGCCCCGAGCTATCGATGTAGTTCACGTCGCTCATGTTCAGCAGAATGGTTCTCGAACCCTTGCTGATGAGATCGCGAACGGCCTCGCGCAACTGCACACTGCCCTCGCCCAGGGTGATCCGCCCGCTGAGGTCCAGAACGGTGACGCCATCCACTTCACGGGAAGCAATAGTAAGTGCCACGGAATTCCTCCTTTTTCAGGTAGTACGGTTATAACACCCCGGCCCGGGTGGAGGGAGGCTGGGGATGGCCCGCCGCAACGCTGCTGCGCCGAGAGCCGCCTCTCTTGCCGTGCGTGGATGTTTCAGGATTTTTCGCCCGACGGCGCCAGGTGTTTCACCAGCGTCAGCTCGGTCCCAGGATGCAGTTGACGAAAGTGTACCTCATCCATGAAGGAGCGGATAAGGAAGATGCCGCGGCCGGTTCCGCGAAGCAGGTTTTCCGGGTCGCGCGGATCGGGCAGCTTTTCCGGGTCCACCCCCGCGCCCTCGTCCGCAATGATGAACACCAGCGACTTGCCGGTATTTTCAAAGCTCGCGGTGATTTGCTTGGAAGGGTCGTACTCGTTGCCGTGCAGCACCGCGTTCACGGCCGCCTCCCGCACCGCCATGGTGACGTGAAAGACCTGGTCTTCGTCCAGTCCAGCCTGCGTGGCCAGCTTCTCCGCCAGGGCCTCCACCTCGCTCACGCTCTCCATGGTGGAGCTGAGGGAGATGGTCCAGCGTCCTTCATTCGGTCCGCTCAATCGATCTGAACCCCGCTTGTCTCTGATACGAACCGGGCTCGCGGCCGGCCAATCCTGAATAGAAACCTTGAACGAAGTTTCATGGCTGGAGCAAGATTGTGTCAAGAACCGGGGCAGGAAGAGCCGAATTGCGGTGACGGAACACGAGACTGCGAGCCTGCTTCAGGCCGGGTACGTGATTCCGGCGGAAAAACTCGCAACCCAGCATATGTCGTTTCACATGCACTGAGCGGCAGGTTACGAGCCGGATTCGTCACAGCCGCGAACCGCCCCAAACCGTCTACACTCATCCCATGCCGCCTCGCGCCACATCCCGCGTCAGTCTCACCGCGCTGCTGGGCACACCGGTGACCGATGCGCAGGGCCATCTGCGGGGCCGCCTCAAGGATATTGCCGTGGCCACTGGATCCGACGCAGGCAAGGTCGCCGGCCTGGTGCTCAAAACGCGCGCCGGTCTCTGCATCGTCCCGTCGCAGGAGGTGATGGAGACGCCGGCGGGCACGCTGGAGCTGCGGACGCCGGGCGCGCTGGCTCCCCTCAAGGACGAGGGCAACTACATCTACCTGCAGCAGGACCTGGTCGATCGCCAGATCATCGACATTCACGGGCGCAAGGTGGTGCGCGTCAACGACGTCGATCTGGAGTGGATGGGCCACGGCTCCGTCCACCTGCTCCGGGTGGCCGAAGTGGAGGTGGGCCTGCGCGGGGCCATTCGCCGTGTGTTCAAGGGCGTGCTGCCCCGCGCGCGGCTGGAAACGCTCTCCAATCGCTTCGCAGCCAAGGTCATTCCCTGGCAGTTCGTCGATGTCATCGAAGTCGATCCCGCACGCCGCGTCAAACTGCGAATTGAGTACGAGCGCCTGGCCGACATGCACCCCTCGGACCTGGCCGACATTCTCGAAGACCTGTCCCCCGCCGAGCGCGAAGCGGTTTTCACCTCGCTGGATGAAGAGGTGGCCGCCGAGACGCTTGAAGAGGTTGAGCCGCGCCTGCAAAAAGCGCTGCTGGAAAAGCTCGACGAAGAAAAGATTGCCGACATCGTGGAGGAAATGGATCCCGGCGCCGCCGCCGACCTGCTCGCCGAACTCTCCGAAGAGCAATCCGACGCCATCCTCGAAGAGATGGAGCCGGAGGAGCGGCAGGAGGTGGAAGAGCTACTCGAGTTCGACGAAAACTCCGCTGCCGGCTCCATGACCACGGACTTTGTTTCCGTCGGCACACATGCCACCGTGGCCGACGCGGTCCAGGCCCTGCGCGCCTTCGACGGCGACCCCGAGAGCGTCACCGAGGTCTTCCTCCTCGATGAGAAGCGCGTCCTCCGCGGCGTCGTCCCGCTGGCCAGGCTCATCGTGGCCCAGCCCGATGCCCGCCTCAACGTGCTCGCAGAGGCCCGCGTCCTCTCCTGCCCCGCCGACCTCAGACAGAACGATCTGGCGGAGATGTTCGACAAGTACAACCTGCACGCCCTGCCGGTGGTGGATTCGCAGGGCCGCATGGTCGGCGTGGTCCAGGCCGACCACGTCATCAGCTTTCTGCGGGAAAAACTCTAAAGCTTCCTCAATTGAAGCCTTCGCGCATCGTCTGCGACCGTCGTCACTTGATCGAGGTCACAGATGTTAGTTCACGGTAACTCGTCTGCCTACCACTTGAACGTGACCACTGACTGATGAGGCAATGTGTACGTGAATCCGGAATTGTTGTACACCACCTCGAATGTGGACGAAGTTGAACTCGCCGTGTTGCATACCACCAGCACGTGCGTTCCGTCGGGGTTGAGAAACGCCACGTCGATCAGACTGTTGCTGGGGTTGTTCGAGTCGATCCGGTAGGCTCCCTGCTGCACCCACTTGGCCGACTGCCCGATCACGTAATACTCCACGTTGTAGGCGATGGTCGCTGGGCTGGTGCTGTCGTTGATCGTCACCACGCCACGACAGTTTGTGCATCCGCCGTTCTTCGGCCCCGAATTCTGGTCCAGCGCCAGGTTCCAGAGCAGCACGCTCTTGGCATAGTCGCGCACCGCGCCGATAAACAGGTTTTGCTCGTTCCAAACCAGGTCGTTCTGGAACTTCGATCCCACGCTGCCCGAGCACTCCGTGAACCAGATGCCTTTCGCGGGATAAGCCTTTTCAACATAATTCTGATCGCTCGGCGTACCGGAATAGCAGTGGAACGAAGATCCCACCGTATTCGCATAGGCTGCCGAGTTAGACAGAACATTCTCAGGATAACTGTAGTTATTCCAGTTGTGGTCGTAAGTGATGATCTGCGCCGAGAGCCCATTCGTTTGCAGCGCCGGTCCCAGATCGTTCGCGATGATGTTCGCCTCGTCCGTGTCCGCCAGCGATTCCGATGGGTAACTGGTCGTCGAATTCAGCGGCTCGTTCTGCACCGCTAGATACGTGATCGGGATGTTATACGACTTATATCCCTGCACAAATTTCACGAAGTAGTTCGCCAGCGGCGTCAAATAATTCATGTTGAAGTTGCCGCCGTTCATCGTGCAGGTCGTCTTCATCCATGCCGGCGGGCTCCACGGCAGCGCCTCAATCTTCATCGACGGATACAGGCTCAGCGCCTGCTGAATCACGGGGATCGTATACGTCGTGTCATGCGCGATCGAGAAGTTTGTCAGGCTTGTATCCGGGGCGCAGTTCGACGTGTCGTCGTAGGTGTAGTTGCCACTTACGGCGAAGTCCGTCGCGCCCATGGGCAGGCGCATCATGCTCATTCCCGCGCCGCTCGCGGTGCTGAACAGGCTCGTCATAAGGCTGCTGCGCTGCGTCGACGTCAGCTTGTTGTAAATCAGGTAGGTCGACGAATCTGTAAACGCCGCGCCGAACCCGTCCATCGTCTGATATTTCGTTCCGTCATTCACCGTGATGGAGGTGCGATTGCTCGTCTTCGATCCGAATGTGACGCTGGGCTGAGTGGCCAGGAGCAAGGATTGGTCGCCGTTGGTCTGAAGCACCTGCACCGTCTGCGCCGACACATTGCTCAGGCCGCCGATCAGCACAACCGCAATCGCACATATGGGAAGGGAACTGCTGACTGCGACGATAGAACCGAGTTTACGCAACATGCGGGAGGGCCTCCATACCGGTGAATTTGATGCGCCGGAAGCATACCGCTCCGCAACTAACTTCTGTCAAGATAATTCTTTAGACAATCGCATGTTTATGACTTCCCCCTGGCCACCCGCTGGCCTCTGACAGCCCGGCCTCACCGCTTCACTCGCTCACTCTTTTACTGATCACTGTCCCGGCCGCAGCATCAGATCGCTGTTTGCCGCGGCCAGCAAAAACACCAGCGGCGCATTCCAGTTGATGGCGATTTCGTTCATCGAGTAGGCGCGCTGGTCGTCCAGCCACATCTTCATCGGAGGCTGCCTGGCCATCTTATTCGCCACCGCGTCTCCGCCGCCGGCGTTGGGGCCTCCTGAGAGAAGCCCTGGCCACGGTGCGGCAATCTTGTCCGCGGCGCTGGGCCGGTGATGCGGATGCTGAAACGGCCTGCGGCCCAGCTGCGTCACCCATGAGACACCGAAGCAGTTGCAGCCCACCAGGTAATGCAGGTTGGCCAGCGCCGCCTCGACCGCCGCCGGATTGGGCTGAAGCCGATGCGCCATGAGCAGCAGCAAGGAATCGTTTGCGGCCGCGCTGTTCGATCCCCAACGATAATCATTCAGGCGCAGCGTGTTCCCGTAGCCGTTCTGGTTTGCGCGCAGAATTCGCAACGTTGCTGCTTCCTCAGTCGCCTCCACCATGCGGGCCCGCACGAACCGGTTGCTCTTCTCGGCCATGCAATACGTCCAGTACGCCATGGGCGCGACGCTGCCCCAGGTCGCGGTGTCGAGGGCCATCATGTCTGGCACATCGGCGGCGAACGCGTGCTCGTATTCGACTTCGCCGGTGGTGCGGAATAGCTCTGCCGAAGCCCACAGAATCTCGTCGCCGCAGTTGCGGTCGCCGTATCCGCCGGTCGAAATCCCCGGCGGATTGCGGAACGTTACCTTCGGATTTGCCATCGCCCACGACCATGCTTTGCGCGATGCCGCCAGGCACCGGTCCGCATAAGCAGCATCGAATGGCCTGAAACAGCGCGCGGCAATCGCCGCCACCGCGGCAAGGTTCGCCGTGGCTCCGGTGCTCTTGTAGGGCGCCTCCCCGGTGCCGATCACGTAACTGGTCAGCTTATCCTGCTCCGGCATAATGAACCCGCAGAACGCCTCGCTGGTCTGCTTGTGCCACGCGCCGCCGTCGGTCTCATCCTGCATCGACAGCATCCAGTTCAGGTTCCAGCGGATCTCCGCGAGGTAATCCGGTACCGGCCCGCCCGACTCCGGAATGTCGAGCTTCAGATTGCGCAGCACCTCCGGATACAGCTCCCAGGCCCACAGGAGTGTAGCGGTCGATATGCCCGAGTTGACCACATAGCGCCCGTAATCGCCGGCATCGTGCCAGCCACCGGTGTTGGTCAGCTTGCCGCTGCGGCCAGACGTCTTGTGATACGCCCCGTCCCCGTGGCAGGCCTGGTGACGATAACCGCCGCCCAGGTCCACGTTGCAGCCGCAGCGCTGCCCGTAAAACGCGCGCATGGTCAGCCGCAGTCCCGCCGCGTAGACGTCCTCCGCAATCGCAAACTCGTCGCTGCGCTTGCCGCAGACCTCCAACCGATATGTCCCCGGTACATCGAGCGGCGAGAAGTCCGCCCACGCCATCAGGTCGCCCGAGGCGGCATCCTGGGCCGCTGCCGTCAGCTTTCCTTCGCTGCGGATCGCGCCGCTCACCACATCCACCACGCGGAACGAGGTGTCCGCCGGCGCATTCGCGCTTTCCAGCACCACGGCCGCGCGCTTGGCATGCTTCGGTCGAAAGCCAAGCTGGTTGAGCGCAATCATGCGCACGCCGCACGGATCCGCCGCGATGTTGTCGAGGCCATCCAATTCAAGTGCGGAAGAATTGCAAGGAAAGGAGAACGCCCGGGCCGGTTCGGCAAGGGGCGCGGCGAGAATACCAGCAGCAAGAGAACGCAAAACAGATCGACGATTCATCCCACCCAGAATACAAGGCGGTAGTATGCTGATCACTGATCACTCATCACTGACCACTGTCGTCAGTGTTCGTGCTTGCCCGGCCGCAGCATCAGGTCGCGGATCGCCTCGCGCGGGTCCTTGCCCTTTTCCAGGATCAACTCCATCTGCTCGGCGATCGGCATCTCGATGCGATGTTGCCGCGCCAGCCCCAGCGCCGCGTGCGTGGTCAGCACGCCTTCGGCAACTTTGCCGCCCAGCGACGCCAGGATTTCCGGCAGCTTTCGTCCGTGCCCCAGTTCCATTCCCACGGTGCGATTGCGGCTCAGCGTTCCGGTGCAGGTGAGCACCAGGTCGCCCACGCCGGACAATCCCGCCAGCGTCTCGCGCCGCCCTCCGCAGGCCACGGCCAGGCGCGTAATCTCCGCGATTCCGCGCGTCATCAACCCCGCCGCGGAGTTATAGCCCAGCCCCATGCCCGCGGCGATTCCCGCCGCGATGGCGATCACGTTCTTGAGCGCGCCGCCCAGTTCCACGCCGATCACGTCCGACGACGTGTACAGCCGCAGCGTCTCCGAGGACACTTCCCGCTGCACCAGCGCCGCAACAGAGTGATCGTCGAAGGCTACCGTGACTGCGGTCGGCTGTCCCTCCGCCACTTCCTTGGCGAAACTGGGACCGCTCAGCGCGCCCATGGGCAGGGTCAAACCCACCTCGGCCACCGACGACGCGATCACCTGGGTCATGCGCAGAAACGTGCCGTTTTCCACGCCCTTGGTGGCGCTGACCAGGATCTGCCCGGAGTGCATGTGTCCCCGCAGCCGCCCCATGGTCGCCCGCAGAAACTCCGACGGCACCACGGAGAAGATCATGTCCGCATGTGCAACGGCTTCCTCGTCGCCGGTTACGGTGATGGTATCCGGCAGCGGAAACCCCGGCAGAAATTGCACATTTTCGCCGGCGGCGTTGATCTCCGCGGCGAACTCGGGGCTGTGCGCCCAAAGCGTCACCGGGCGTCCGTTGCGTGCCAGCGAAAGCGCGATCGCCGTCCCCCAGGCTCCTGATCCCAGAACGATGATGCGCGGTGCAATCGGCAGAACGGTCATGCGGTCTTCGGCGCTCCAAACCGGTGTTCTGTGCCCGCCAGCAGGCGGCGAATGTTGGGATGGTGCTTCACAATGATCAGCAGCGCCACGGCGATTTGCACCGCAACAAAGAATGCCGGCCGCGGTCCCCGCACCGTGAACCACGCGAACACGGGAAAGCTCGCGGCGCCAAGAATGGAAGCCAGCGAAACATACCGGCTCAATGCAAACACGATAGCGAACACCGTGATGGCGGCCAGCGCCGCCAGCGGAGACGCGACCAGGAACACGCCGAATCCCGTGGCCACTCCCTTGCCCCCGCGAAAGCGCAGCCACACCGGGAACATGTGTCCCAGCACCGCGCAGATGGCGGCCAGCGCCTCCACGTTGCGCTGTGCCATTTGCGGCAGCAGCGGCGCGGCCAGATAAGCTCCCAGCAGAACCGCCCCCGATCCCTTCACCACGTCGAGCACGAAGGTCGCCGCTCCCAATCCCTTTCCGCCAGAACGAAGCACATTGGTGGCCCCGATATTGCCGCTGCCTACAGTGCGGATGTCCTGCTTGCGAAACACGCGCACCAGCAGGTATCCCACCGGAATGGAGCCGAGCAGGTAAGCGAAGACTATGATCCAGAGGCTTGCTAAAGGCATCACTCCACCGAGTTTAGCAGGTGCAAGGCTGGCCTTGGCCGCCCTGCGGAATGGTTGCGCAATTGTTGCGGAACCCGCCCGCCACCCTAGTCGATCATGATGTCGCCGGGCACAATGGGCCGTGTGCGAGGCAACGCGCCGCGAACTGCGGCCAGTCCCATCGCGGACAGCGCGCCGGCATACACAACCAGCTCGATGGCAGAGCCGGCGCGCGAGTGCACCAGCGCGTCCGGCATGGTCTTCCACAGCACCAGCAGCAGAGTTTGCGCGGTGGTGACGGCCCACACCGAGCCGTAGAAGTAGCGGCGCTCCGTGCCTTCGCCTTTGGTGGAGCGCCCCACCCGCGGCAGCAGTCCCGCCGCGCCCAGCACCAGGATCACCGCGCACAGCGGAAGATACACGTATTGATACAACTGCTTCATGGTCCACACCCCGGTGACCGTGGCGATCACCAGTCCGGCCAGGTTCAGCAGCGCGAAATTCAGAATCGCGTTCCATGCAAACGTGTAGCAGACCTTGCGATACAGCGGGTTCGGCTTGTCTTCATCGAAGCGCAGAATGTACGGCGCCGGCTCCACGCCGGGCATCTGCCCGAAGATTCCCGCGATTCCCGTTCCGCACAACACCAGCGCCAGCCAGATGGAGTTGGCCACGCTGAATCCATGGGCAAACAGGCTGAACGTCAGCGGCCCGGGCGCCAGAAAAAATACCCAGATCCAGATCGGCCAGTGCGCGAATCGGTAATAAATTTTATTGCGAGTACGAACCTTGCGGGCATCCGCGTATTCCACCCTGCCGCTGTATCCCATGGCCGCAGTTTTGCAGAGCGGCTGCGCGCGCGTCAACGGAATGCTCCGCCGCAACATCCATTTTGTTACCATGCATCCAGTCCGGCTCGCATGAGTCGCCCCGGCATCCCGCTGCCCGCATCCGGGCTGCGTGATCCTGAGAAAGACGTAGTCCGCCGATTCATGTTCTCGCCGCTCGCTGCCCACATCCTGCTCGCCGCCATCGTGGTCCTCAGCATCCTGCTGATGCTGGTGCGGCCCCGCCGCATTGCCGAGGTCTACTGGATTGCTGCCGGCGCGGTGCTGCTGCTGGTCCTGCGCCTCATCCCGCTGCAGCTCGCCGGCCGCGCCATTGCCGAAGGAACCGACGTTTACCTCTTTCTCGCCGGCATGATGCTGCTCTCGGAGATGGCGCGCATCTTCCTCGTCTTCGATTGGGTCGCCTCCGTCGCCGTGGAGCACGCACGCGGTTCCTGCGCGCGGCTGTTTACTCTCATTTACGTTGCCGGAACGGTCGTCACCATCCTGATGTCGAACGACGCCACGGCCGTGGTGCTTACCCCCGCGGTCTTCAGCGTGGTGCGCAAATCCAGGGCCGCGCCGCTGCCGCATCTCTTCGCCTGCGCCTTCATCGCAAACGCCGCTTCGTTCGTGCTGCCCATCTCCAACCCCGCCAATCTTGTGGTCTTCCGCACCCAGATGCCGCCGCTGATCAGTTGGCTCGCGGCATTTGGCCTTCCATCCCTGCTCTCCATCACCTCCACGTATGCCGTACTGCGCTGGTGCTTTCGCAAGGAATTGCGGTGCAACATTCCTGACGAGCCGCACCCCACCAGGATCACCGGGAACGCCCGCCTTGTTTTGGCCGGAATATGTTTGACAGCGGTTGTTCTTCTGATTTGTTCAGCCTTGAACATAAACCTGGGGCTGCCGACGTGCCTCTCGGCCGTGGTCATTACCGCGATCCTGCTTGTGCGGGCCCGCATCCATCCCATCCGAGTGGTGCGCGACATCAGTTGGAGCGTGATCCCCCTGGTCGCCGGCCTCTTCATCCTGGTGAATGCCATCGAATCCATCGGCGCCATGCGCTGGAGCGCCGCCGCCCTTGCCTGGGCCGAGCGCCTGCCCGGCATTGCCGGAGCGATGCTCACCGCCGCGGTCGTGGGACTGGGCAACAACCTCGTCAACAACCTGCCGCTCGGCCTCATCGCCGACAGCACCCTCAAGCTCACCCACGCCCACGGCCTCATCGCCAATGCGGTCCTGATCGCCGTCGACCTCGGCCCTAACCTCTCCGTCACCGGGTCGCTGGCCACTATCCTCTGGCTCATCGCGCTGCGCCGCGAAGGCCTGCATGTGGGCTTCGGCAGTTTTCTCAAAGTTGGCGTGCTGGCGATGCCGGTGGCCTTGGCGTTGGCCGTCGCCGGCGCGGTGCTGCTGGCATTGCCAAAAAAGTAAGTGATTTTCCCGGGGGATCGACGGTCTGGCCAGGGGTGGGGTGGCCTGGTTGTTACCTTTGGAATCAGCTGGTTAGGGGAGGAACGCGCGGGTTTGGCTGCACCGAATATGGTGCATACAGGCTGCTAAAAGACCCAGATCAAGGGGGCTTTTTGCATAAAAAGTCCACGCGAAGTGGGACATATTTTGTGTATTTGCCCCCATGAAGTGGGACTTATTTCGCAAAAAGGTCCCCATGGAATGGGACATTT
>DASZLF010000026.1:0-17621 GCA_035552555.1 Occallatibacter sp. | reverse complement strand
CGTGAAGCGAAGGGGGAAACAGCAGTGTCTGATTGACCGTATCAGGAATGAAGTTCTGACCCATGGCTCGAACTTAAAACAGATCCTGCTGCCCACGCTATAGGCTCCGTCACAAATCTATGCCCGACACACTCCTAGTAGCTGCGATTGCGCGCAGCGTCCGTGAGGCGGACAGGGGGGCGCCCACGCGTAAACAGACTGGTGGAATGTGACCGCGCCTCCGGCCATGGGATTGCCGTCCATGTCGCGCACCCGCAGCGTGATCAAGGCGGGCGCGCCGGTCACGGCCATGCTCTGGGCGGCGCCTGAGACGGCTTCCAGCCAGGCAAACTCCGGCCGGGCTCCCAAGCTGTTGAAGGGAACGCATTGTGTGGTGCCGTTGAGGCAGGCGGTGGCGGTGGCCTGCTGGCCTTCGGTCAGCGGACCCACGGTAAGTGTCTTGGAAGCGATGCCCGAGGCGGCGGAGGTGGCGGAGGGGCTGGAACCGGTGCTTATGCCGGCGGTGGTCTGCCATGCCACGAGTTGTCCGGCGACCGGAGCGCCATTCTTTAGCACCAGGGCCTGGGCGGTCCACGTAAGTATGGCGCCGGCGGCCAAGGAGAGCGAAGGAGTGATTGCAGACAGAGCGGGCGGCGTGCCGCCGCTGAAATGCGCCTGCAGGGATGCGCCATTGCAGAGGCTGGCAATTACCACCGAAGCGGTTGCGTCGGCGGCGGTCACGTTCATGGTGGCGAGGCCGTCTCCGGTGGCGGTGACGGAGCACGTGGGCCGTCCGCAGCCCAGGCTGGCGTTGCCGCCGGCCACCTTGAAGGTGACGGTGACGCCGCCCGCCGGATTCAAGTCGGAGCCCAGCGCGGTGACGGTAAATGGAATGGGCACGTCGATGGGGATGGTGTTGGCGGGCGCGGTGACCAGATTAAGGGCGTCGCCGGTGCCGGAATCGTAGCTGATTCCGCCGGTTAGGATGGCACCGGCATAGTAAACCGGCAGATCGTCCACTTCCACGTCCACAGAGCCGGTGACGCCGGCGGCCGCGCGCGGCGCGATGGCGGTGATCTCGTTGGGAGAGATGCTGGTGACCTGCGCGGGTTGCCCGCCCACGAGTACGGTGTCGACGGCGTGGAAGCCCATGCCGCGGATCACGATGGGACCGCCGGAAGCGGGCAGGCGGCTGGGCTGGACGGTGTCGGCATAGAGCACCCAGCCGTTGTAGGCGTAGTCCGGGCGGCCATCTCCGCGCATATCGGCAATGCCGAGCCGGACGATATCGTCGCCATCGGTGGTGACGCGCAGCCAGCTTTCGCCCGTGGCGTAGCCATTGAGACCGGGAGAGGTGCCCACCGAAGGCGCGCCAACCGGGTCGAAGGCATCCCAGATGCCGATGGCAGGCATGGCCTTGAACCCGTTGGGCAGGCCGTTTTCGTCCATGGCCACGGTGATAATGCTAAAAGTGCGATTGCCGCGAACGGGGAAATTGAACCAGTCGGTCTGCCCCACCTGGCTGATGCGTCCTGACCAGAATCCGCTGGCGGGCAGCAGGCGCGGCGCCGCCTGGATGGAGATGGCGTCCTGGTAGTCGCCGGCTGCGGAATCAGCCACGTGGATGGTCAGGGTCTGCGCCCCACCGGCGCCGAGATTGGGCACGGTGATGGGGGCGAGGGTTCCCGAAGGCAGCGGCGATCCATAGAGGTAGGGCCCCACGGTCATCTGGTAGGTGAACATCGGATCGACCGCCTCGAAGCTGATTTGATAGGTGGCCGAGGTCATCCCCGGCGGCAGGGGCATGTAGCCCAGATCGAAGGAGCCCTGCAGTGTGACATCAGTGGAGCCGTATTGGGAGAGCGGGACTCCGTTGGTGTCGTTCCAGCCGGTTACGTCGTTGCCGTGGTTGCCGTTGAAGTACGCGCCGGAAACGGCGGTCACGGTGTACTGCACCAGGGGATTGCCATTGGCATCCAGCGGCACGGCGAGTACGTTGACGCCCTGCATGCCGGTTCCGGCGCGGAAAGTGATGACGCCGTTGAGGGCGACGGTATTTGCCACCGTGAGCACTTTGCCGGGGAAGGCGGCGAGATTGGCGCTGGTGATGGGATAGAGGCGGTTGATCGACGCGATGTCGTCGTATTGCAGGGTGTTGGAATTGGAGATGCACGTTCCGCCGGCCGGTCCGCAAAATCCGGATTGCGGCTGCATCACCGGCCATGCCTGCGCCAGGTCGGAGCGGCCGATGCGGACCGCATGGGGATAGACCTGCGCAGGTCCCAGGCCCAGCACCTCGCCGAAGGCCCGCTCCAGGAGAAAATTCATCATCTGCAGGCGGGCAGGGGTATCGGTACAGCGGCCATTGAGCAGCAGGATGGCGTGGGCGATGGTGGCGTCGGGCTGGATATTGTCGGTCCACACCATAACGCCGTTGATTTCGCAATTGGAAGGATCGCTGTTCTCGGGGCCGAAGATGGCATCGATGACCGAGCCGTCGGCATCGAAGATGACTCCGACGGGATACGCGGTGGCGGAAGCGGCCACGTCGGAGGGCTGTTGCAGGTTGCCGCTGACGCCGCCTATGGCGTTGGCTCCGCTCACGTCCTCGTTCAGTGTGCCCGTGTCCACCAGCGCCACTCCGGCGGTGGGGACGGCATTCCACAGCGCGGCCGCGGAGTCCACCATGGCAACCGCCTGCGCATGGGGGATGGTGGAGCTGAGCGGACCCGGGTCCACGTAGTAGTTCACCTTGCCATTGGCCCAGTGAATGGGCTGCCCCATCACGCCGGGATTGAAGTAGCTGGGGCCGGCGACCAGGCGCGGGCCAGCGGCGTAGAGCGGCGAAGAGAAAAGGGTTAGGAGGATGGTGATGCGTGCGGCGGAATGCATGAAACGTTCTCCAGGCATACCGGGGGAGCACTCGTGAGACCTTTCTTAGATTCGGAAGATGAGAAGTTTCTAATCCCATCGAACCCGCCACTCCGGCGCAGCCGCCAATCGGGCGCTCCGCAACCCATGTACCCCTTTGGTAACATGGCTCCTCGGGCACCGCGGGCGATGGCGCGCGCCCGGTTTCGCTAGAATGAAACCAATCCTCCTGTTCGCGAACGAGAGTCCGCGCTTCTCGATCAGCAAGAGGTTGCGGCCATGGTCGTGTGCCGCCGATAGACCTACATTGCTGCTGCATGGAAGAGTGCTATGGGAACTGTGATGCGTTTGGGTGATCTGCTGATTCGCGCCAAGCGGGTGACCGCGGAAGATGTGGAGCGGGCGCTGGAGCGGGGGCGGCAGATCGGCGGCCGGCTGGGCGACAACCTGGTGGCCATCGGGGCCATCGATCAGCGCACGCTGTCGAGCTTCATCAATCGCATCCCGAACGAGCCTGCGAGCATCGCGGCGACAGGGGTGGACGGTACCGAGCTGGTTGACCTGCTGTTGAAGAACATCTTCATCGGGCGGCTGGAGACCATGCGGCAGTTCATGGAATCGATCAAGCTGCCGTATCACATTGTGAGCGAGCTGGTGCAGATGGCGGTGGACCGCATATACCTGCAGACCCTCGGCCGGCGGCACAGCGAAAACCTTCTCGACATGGCCTACACATTCACCGAAACGGGCCGCAAGACCGCCCTCGAGGCCATGGAGCGCTCCCGTTATTCCGGACCGGCGCCGGTGACGATGGATATCTACGCCGAGCAGGTGAACGCGCAGAAGCCGACCAACGAAGTGGTCACGATGGAGCGCATCAACGAGGCGCTGGGCTCGCTGGAAATGGGGCCGGACGTGATCGAGCAGGCCGGGCCGGCACTGAATTCGGGGCGCGCGATCTTGATGTATGGGCCTCCGGGAAACGGCAAAACAACGGTGTCGCTGCGCTTTGCGTCGGTTTTTCAGGATGTCATCCACATCCCTTATGCCATTGCCATCGAGGGGCAGATCATCCGCTTGTTCGATCCCAGCATTCACACCGAGGTGGCTCCGGCGGGGGTGGGCGAGGACAGCATGTCGTTTGTGCGCCAGAGCGAGGCGGACCTGCGCTGGGTGCCGTGCCGGCGGCCGTTTGTGATCGTGGGCGGCGAACTGACGTTGGAGATGCTGGACCTGCGCTGGGACACCGTGGGCAAGTATTACGAGGCGCCGCTGCACATGAAGGCGCTGGGGGGAGTTTTCCTGATCGACGACTTCGGCCGGCAACTGGTGAGCCCCACCAGCCTGCTCAATCGCTGGATCGTGCCTCTGGAGAGCCGCTTCGATTTTCTCAAGCTGAACTCCGGCAAGAGCTTCAAGATTCCCTTCGAGGAGCTGGTGATCTTTTCCACCAACCTGGATCCGGAAGATCTCATGGATCCGGCGTTTCTGCGCCGCCTGCCCTACAAAATCGAAGTGGGCGGGCCGGATGTGGCCCGCTACCGGCGCATCTTCCACACCGAATGCGAGCGGCACGGGTTCGAGCTGCCGGAAGAGCTGTTCAGCTATATCGTGAACAAGCTGCACCGGGACAAGGGCATGGACCTGGCGGCGTATCAGCCGAAGTTCATCGTGGACCAGGTGTTGGCCACCTGCCGCTTTATGGAGCAGCCTCCGCACCTGGAGACGCGCTATATCGATTACGCGCTGGACAACCTTCGGGTCAAGCGTCCTAACGCGGACTCGGGCCATTGACGGCCGGCCCGGTCAGATCTCCGGGTAAAAGTCGAAAAACGCGTCCAGGCTCTGCTTGAGCTGCTTTTCAATCTGATCGCGCGAGCCCTCCAGCAGGTGCATGGTGACATGCGCTTCGTGGCCGTTGGCCAGCTTCAGGGTGGCGTCGTGCACCTCGGTGACTTCTCCCTCGGGGAGCAGGCGCAATCCATAGACCAGAGTCAAGTTTGCCATGGCATTCATCTTATCGGGTGCAGTGAGCAGTTTGCACCGCGAACAACCGAGCACCCCGCCCTCTCCGCAAAGGCCGCGCAAGGATGCGGATCCCGGCGCGTCAGCTCATTCCGCAGCCGCACCAGCGCAGACACGAAGAGCGGCCGTGAGGCCGCTCCGGGTGTCTGCTGGCGTGAAATACGGCTAATACGAGAGTACGCATCCGCCCGCGCCGCTGTTGAAGGCATTGCTCCACAGCGACTGAACCGGGAAGGTGCCGGTGGAGAGCGTGATGTCTGCCGACGCGCCCTGTCCGGAGGAGATCCAGGCGCACTTGTCGCCATTTTCCGCGCCGCCGGAATCGAGCCATCCGCCGTTGGGGAACTGATCAGTAATGGATTCACCCATCTCGTGACCGCCTACGATGGTCATGCCCGCGTTGGGCCCGAGGCCGTTGAAGTTGGCTCCGCAGCTTGCGCCGGCGTCGGTGATGTAAGGCAAGTTGGTGTAGGCGAGGGTGCCGTAGGACGAACTGGTGGAGCTGTGCCAGGCGCAGTACTGCGTCCCGAAGCCCTGCGGACTGACCCCATGCGCTGTGGCGATCACGTACTGCACGCTGGCGTTCCTTGACGCAGACGTGTTGCCGAAGTGCGCAGCAGCTTTTGACGCCTCAGCGGCAAGCTGCGACTGGCGGGGACGGGACGGCGAGGAGCTGGCATTGTCAATCCAGACACCGGCAAAGATGCTCGGTGGATTGCCGGCTGCCTGGCCTGCGCCATTGCAGTAAAAAGTGCCCGACGCCACGCCCTGGCAGTACTGGGTGACGGAGTTCAACCAGGAACTGCCGCCCACGCCGCGGTAGAAGTTCTGGAGAATCGCCGACTCGCCGCTCGGGTCATTGTTGTTCCACTGGGAGCCCCAGAGCACCAGGTAGACACTGGGCGTGGTCTCTACACCGATGCCGCCGACCCCGCCGTGGTAGTAAAGGTCATTGGAGGTGCTGGCCTGCCCCGTGGGGGGCTGGCTCGCGTGGGCTTCACGCGCGGCTTCTATGGTTGGATGAATGACCACTGGCGGCTGACCTTGCTCGATGTACCGAACGCCTCCGCCCGTTGGCTGCGCAGGCGCTTGAGCGTGGAGAACGGCCAGGGAAGCGGCTACAAAACACCCCACCAGAGGCACAACAGTTCGTAGAGCGAATACACTTCTGATCACGTGAAACCTCCCAAAATTCGTTTTTAGATTTGGAGAAGATGCTCTACGCCGGGCTCTCCCAGTGTGATCGGCCGTGCCTCGTGCCCCGGCGCAGAGTAGGTTGCGACCGACAGTAATACACCTTCTGTTACTCCGTCAAGTGACTAATGTCGCGGGGGGCAAACCGTGCCTGCGCGGGTCGGCTCGTACCTGCTGAGGGGAAGGGGGCATAGAGGCAGGGCACAGGGATTTGGAATCCGCTCAGAGGCTGGAATTGTCTAATGCGGGAGCGCGGAGAGCGCCCGGGGGCATCTGGCCCGGCTACAATCGACGAAGGAAATCTTGGAATGACGGAAACTCGCGACACGGTGATACTTGGCTCCGGCTGTGCGGGGCTTACGGCGGCGATTTATGCCGCGCGCGCTGCTCTCAATCCGCTGGTGCTGGAGGGCCACGAGCCCGGCGGCCAGCTGTCCATTACCACCCTGGTGGAGAATTTTCCCGGCTGGCCAGAAGGAATCCAGGGGCCGGAACTGATCGACAACATGAAGAAGCAGGCGGCGCGTTTCGGGGCGGATTTCCAGATCGCGCATCTGAACACCGTGGACCTGCATTCGCATCCGTTCAAGCTGAAGACTTCGGCGGGCGAGGTGCACACGCGGTCGCTGATCATCGCCTCGGGCGCCAGCGCGCGCTGGTTGGGGCTGCCCAGTGAACAGGCGCTGATCGGGCATGGTGTGTCGAGCTGCGCCACGTGCGACGGCTTCTTCTTCCGCGGGCTGGAGATCGCGGTCATCGGCGGCGGCGACTCGGCCATGGAGGAGGCGCTGTTCCTGACGCGGTTCGCCACCAAGGTCTATTTATTGCATCGCCGCGAGAGCTTCCGCGCCAGCAAGATCATGCTGGAGCGGGCCATGGCGCACCCCAATATCGAGCTGCGCACCAACGTGATCGTCGAGGATGTGCTGGGCGTGGAGGAGAACGAGGTCAAGGGCCTGCGCCTCAAAGACGTGGTGACGGGGATGCAGACCGAGTTGCCGGTGAGCGGCATGTTCCTGGGCATCGGGCACGTGCCCAACGCCAAGATGTTCCATGGGCAGATTGATCTGGATCCCGAGGGCTACGTGCTGACGCAGGGCAACGTGTTCACCACGCACAAGGGCGTGGTAGTGCCGGGGGTGTATGCGTGCGGCGATGTGCAGGACCGGCGCTATCGGCAGGCGATTACGGCGGCCGGAACAGGGTGCATGGCGGCGCTCGAGGTGGAGAAGTATCTCGAGGAGCACGGGCGGTGAAACATGGCGCACGGCTGGTTCGAGCGTCTGCGTGGTGTCGATAAGTGGCCCTTTGTTCCGGCAACTGTCATCTCGGTCCGGCAGATCGTCAGAGGCAATCGTCGAGGGGTCGGTGCGTGGCGAAAGATTTCTTTCAGTTACTGCTGCGGTTCGCAGGATTTCGATGGCAGGTTCTTTGTGGACAGCTACTCATCCATTTACGAAGTCGCTGCGGGCGATACTTTCGATATTCAGTACAACCCTCGCATCCCGTCACAGCACTTCTGTGAAGAAGCGAAGTCGTTGTTTTTCACAACACGCGTCATCATTTTGCTGACTGTCGTTTTGGTCATCCTTTTCGTCCTCGCCAACGCGATTCTTCCTCGGTGAAAGCTCCAATACACTCTATGTCTCAGCTTTCGGAAAACCTCGGACGCCTCGAAGCCGCCATCGAGCAGGCTTGCCGTCGCGCTGGCCGCCCGCGACGCGAAGTCGAACTGATGGCTGTCTCGAAAACCTATCCGGCGGCGGCCATTGCCGAGGCGGCGCGGCTGGGCCTGCGGCTGTTCGGCGAGAACCGGGTGCAGGAGTTTGCAGGCAAGGCGGCGGAGCTGGCGCCGTGGCGCGTGAATGGCGAAATCGCGGCCTCGGATGTGCCGGTCCAGGTGCATCTGATCGGGCATCTGCAGTCGAACAAGGCGGCGAAGGCGGTGGAGCTGTTCGACGGCGTGGATTCGCTGGACTCGGTGCGTCTGGCGGAGCGGCTGGATGAGGCGGCGGGCAAGCTGCACAAGCGCCTGCCAGTGCTGATTGAGATTAAGCTCAGCGCGGAGGAGACAAAGGCGGGCGTCGAGCCGGATTCGCCCGAGCTGGCGCAGCTTCTGGAACTCCTTCCCGACTTGCATCACCTGCATCTGCGTGGGCTGATGACGATTGCGCCGTTGGGCGTGGCGGAGGATGTGACGCGGGGGTGCTTCCGCTCCCTTCGCGAGTGGCGCGACCGGTGGACGGCGGCACATTCGCAGCTGAATCTGGATGTGCTGTCGATGGGCATGAGCGGCGACTTTGCGATTGCGATCGAGGAAGGCGCGTCGCTCATCCGCATCGGGACCGCCCTGTTCGGAAAGCGCGCGCCGTACACGGGGCCGGCGGAATGACGGATGGGGCGGCGAGTGTCTTGCGGGAGACGAAAGTGGGAGTCACGCTGGCCGTTCGCGCGCAGCCCGGCGCCAGGAAGACGGCGATCACGGGCGTGTATGGCGAGGGCGCGTCGGCGCAGTTGAAGGTTGCCGTACATGCGCCTCCCATCGAAGGCCGCGCCAATGAAGCGCTGACTGCGTTCCTGGCCGAACAGTTCTCATTGCCGCGCAAAAATGTGGTGCTGGTGAGCGGCGAGTTCTCGCGGAGCAAGGTGTTTCTGCTGCGGGGCATCCGTCTTGCCGTGGCTCATAAGGTTGTCGATTCGTGGTGCGAATGATCGCCGCAGGAAACTCCGATCCGGGCTATACTCGGCTGAATTCCAGTTCAGAGAAGCCCGATGGCAAAAAACGGGCTCTTCTCCGCGCGGCCGCAATCATCCACGCGGACAAACCATTGCCGAAATACTAGGGATTGGTGGAGGCGGCGGGAGTCGAACCCGCGTCCGAAATCGCTGTCAGCCAGGAGAGTCCATGCTCTGTCCGCTTCCGCATGTTTTCGCCCCCGGCACTCAGAACGGACAAGATGTGCCGAAAGCTAGTCCGATGATCTTATGACTGCAACACGGACCGAGCCGCAGCCACCAGCCTACTGAATGACGTCCTGCCCGCAGCCCATAGGCGAAGCCGCGGAGGACGGCTGCTTAGTTAATTAAGCAGCAAGTGCCAGGTTATTGTTGGCAACTTTTGTTTTGCGAGCGATTACGGGTGCCCACACCCCGACATGCCTCCTAAGCCGCAATCGATCCCGTCGAAACCGTGACGCCCCCATTGCTGCCATTCTTTGGATGACTCAAGATGGCAGTTCGGTGCGAGCCGGGCCAACTGGCTCGTGCTGCATCTTCTCATTTTACGTCAATTCCAACTTCACCATCGATTGAAAGATGATACGGTGACAGGATCGCAGCTCAGTAGGAGGAATACGGCATGTTGGCAAGCGTGGTTCGGCTTACCGTTCAACTCACTCCCAACGAAGGGAAGCTCGACGAGTTCAAGAGCATCGCGCAGGCGATGACTGAAGCAACCAAGGCCGAACCGGGCACACTCGGCTATGAATGGTTCTCCAGCGGCAACGGCCAATTCCGCCTGGTGGAGACCTATGTGGATGCCGGCGCGGTTCGAGCCCACTTCCTTGGGCCGGTCGTGCAAAAGATGGTACCGCGGCTCGCAAGCGTGTGCTCGGTGGACGGATTTGAAGTGTATGGCGATCCCGGTCCGGAAGTTGGAGCGATGGTCGTCGGATTCGGCGCGCAAATCTTCACTTACTGGCAGGGCCTCGATCGCTGATCCCGACCGTCTCTACTGCTTTTCCAGATCGATGCTCTCGTACGCATGCCGTGCGATCCCGGCCCGGATCTCCGCAGGGGTCTTCCCGAGCTTGGTCTGCTCGTAGGCGTAGAAGCCTTCTTTGGCACAAGTCGAACACTCCGTCCCGTGCAGCGTCTCAAAGCAGCTTCGCAGGCTGGTGTGGCCCAGGGCCCGGTCGCAGCGGCAGTTGCAGGGTAGCTGGTACACCACGTTGCCGATCTTGGCCACCCGCTGATAAACATGCACCTGCCACGGATAGCGGAAGTTCTCGCCGGCCAGGTCGCTGCCGGAGAGGATGGGCGGCAATGCGCTGACCTTGAGCGGCGCCGAGGGATGATACGCCGGGACGTCGTCGGCCGGGTTGGCCCATTGGGCGTAGCTGGCGGCGGTGAAGGCGGTGATGGCGAGGCCAAGGATCCAGCGGCGCTTGAACAGGTTCTTCATCGAAAATCTCTCTCACACCCGATTGTAGACGAAGGCGGGAATCGGAAGTAAGCCGAACGCACGCTGTGCAGGGCCGTGCACCTCCAGGCCTCCGCGCAAAAAAAGACGGCACGAACGGTCAAGCTGTTCGTGCCGGGAGGCCAGTGACGCAAACTACTTCTGGTGTCGAGCGCGGTGGAACAACCCGCTCTCATCACCGGAATATCTACACCTTACTATAGATGCAGGATAAAGCAAATACAAAAATCGAAATTTCCTGTGGATATCTTTCTGCGACTGCCTCCAATCTCAGGAGTCCAATGGCAAGATGCTCGCACCCGACGGCATCGCCAGGTTGAGTACGATGACAAAATCTTTGGATTCAGATATTTCTCAGGACACAGCCGAATCAGGGACGCCCCTGCCGCCTTGGATCAAGGTGAGTGCGGTGGCAGCCGCCTCTGCCGTTGCCGGGGGATTGGCGGCCGCTTGGTTCTATCGAAAAACGCTCGCCCGGCTGCAGCACGCCGAAAACGACGCGATTTCTACCAATTTTGGGATATCTGAGAGGGAATCAGACGATGAAATCTGAACCCGCCGTGTCCCCCGGCGCCCGTCGCTGACCCGCCTCGACCTCTCTACTTGTTTCCGCCGCGGCTGGCCGGCGGCACGATCCCGTTCATCCGCAGATACACCACCAGTTGGCCGTAGTGATCCATCATGTGCGCCAGGCCGAACGCCGTCATCCCGCCGCGGGTGCCGTGGGCCGTAGTCTGGAAGACGTTTTCGGGAGTGATGCCGTCCACCAGCGCATGGGCCTGCTTGAACGAGTCCTTCAGCGCCTGCAGGATTTCCGCCTTCGTGGTCAGTTTCTCGATTGCATCGGACTTGGCCTTGTCGTCGGCCTCGCTGAAATTGGGGCCTCCGAAGAAGTACCAGTTGGCCTCGGCGACATGCTTGACCTGATCGCCGAAGGAGCGCACCGTCTTGAATTCGCCCTGGGTGGGAACAAAACTGTACTTGTCCTCCGGCATGGCATCCGCCAGGTCGACGAACTCCTTCTCCATCATCGAGAGCAGCTTGCCGTAGACCTGGGCCGGCTGCTGCTGCGAGCCGATAGCGGGCTTGGCCGGCTTGGCGGCTGCCTGGGCATGCGCAAAGGCGGCGGTGGAGGCCAGAAGGCAGAAGGCGAGCGCGCGGCCCGCGGTGCGAACCATCATGTGCATCGGAATTTCCTCCCACAGCAGCTCATACGGTTCGTTTCTGCGCGGCGCGTCCGGGGGCCCCGGGGAGAATCGCCCTGTTTCCAATAGGGTAAGCGCGCAGGCAGAGGGAGAAACCGCGGCATTTGCTGCGTGAAGGCAATGTAGCAGACCAGTGCCGCTTTGCGACAACAGAAAGGCATGAAACGGCCGCTGGATGAAACAAGGTGGGCGGAAGCCGCGCTTGCCCGTACAATTTAAACAAAGGAGAATTCCTGTGCGACGAGTCTATATGGATGCCAATGCCACCACACCTCTGCTTCCGGAGGTGGTCGACGCCATGCATCCTTATTGGACGGAGCACTTTGGCAACGCCTCCTCGATCCACCTGCACGGCCAGCAGGCGCGCAAGGGCGTGGACCGCGCCCGCGAAATCATGGCCGAGTTCTTCAATTGCCATGACGCCGAGGTGGTCTTCAACTCCGGCGGTACCGAGGGCGACAACACCGCCATCTTTGGCCTGCTCCACCCCGGCGATCACTTCATCACCACATCCATCGAGCATTCGGCCGTCCTGCAGGCGGCGCAGAAGATGGCCGACCGCGTCGAAACCACTTACGTCGCTCCGCAGCCCAGCGGCCTCATCGATCCCGTGGACATCCTGCGCGCCATCCGCCCTCAGACGCGGCTCATCAGCGTGATGCTTGCCAACAACGAAACCGGCGTCATCCAGCCGGTTGAGGAGATCGGCAAGATCGCCGCCGACACCGGCGTGTTCTTCCACATCGACGCGGTGCAGGGCGCGGGCAAGATTCCCATCGACGTGCGCAAAATCGGCTGCCATCTGTTCTCGATCAGCGCGCACAAGATGCACGGGCCCAAGGGCGTGGGCGCCATGTTCGTGCGCCGCGGCACTCCGGTCGAGAGCCTGCTGGTGGGCGGAAGCCACGAGCGCCGCCGCCGCGCCGGCACCGAGAACGTGGCCGGCATCGTGGGCATGGGCAAGGCGGCCGAGCTGGCCATGCACAGCCTGGAAGATGGCACCATCGAACGCCTGGCCGGCCTGCGTTACAAGCTGGAAAACGAGATCCTGCGCCTGCCCGGCACTGGCGTAAACGGCATAGGCGCCGACGGAAAGCCCGTACTCCGCGCCGCCAACACCACCAACATCTGGTTCGACAATCTCGAAGGCGAAGCGTTGGTGATCGCGCTCGACCTGAAAGGCGTCGCGGTGAGCGGTGGATCGGCATGCCACTCCGGCGCCACCGAGCCCAGCCACGTGCTCATGGCGATGGGATTGGACAAGACGCGGGCGCGCGCCAGCTTGCGGTTCAGCATGCTGAAGACGGCGACCGAAGCGGACGTGGATTATGTGCTGGCCGTAGTGCCGGAGGCGGTGGGACGGCTGCGGGCGGTTTCGCCGGTGGAAGCGGGCACATTGGGGTGAACTCTGCGGAGTAAAACGTGCTTGTTCGTATAGGCAAGATCATTATCGCGGTCACGGTCGGATTGCTATTTACCGGCGCAGTTGGATTTGTCCTCCTTTGGTTCGGATACACCAAACTGAAGGGCTACAGCTCGAATCCTCTGACTTATTCGAGTTGCATCACCGAAACGGAAGCGACGAAATCAAATGTGGCCGGTTGGGACTTTGAAGTGGAAGACACGAATTGCGATACGCTGGCAAAAGACGAGGCTGTTCGAGTCTTCGCGATTCGCTCCGAAGGAAGCCGATCATCTTGGGGCCGATTCTTCGCTCGCCGACGGCTCGTATTTCAGTATGACCCCGGTAATCAGGACGAGCTGGTACCTGTCATTACGGCGGTCGGGAAAAACAGCATCTTGATTTCGATTCCCCGGGTTTCCTCGATTTACGAGGAGAACAAGCAGGTCGGTGGTACGACCGTGGTGTACGACATCAAGAGGATCGATTATCCATGAATCGCAATCCTGCCGAACTGAAGGCCGATATCGCCCAGGGCCTGGCGGACGTTGCCGATGGACGGCTGACCGATTTTGACCCCGAGCGCATCATCGCGCGTGGATTGGGAGTTATGCGTACAGAATCAAACACCGGCGAATATCCCCCGTTGGCTTAGCCGCAGAGGTCGCACCTCGATCGCCTTGGCGTGTAACCAGTGTCGAAGCTCTTCCGGGTCTGCGTCTGCGGGTTGCATTCAAAGATGGCCTCACAGGCATTGTCGATGTGTCTGGCATGGTGCAGTCTCCGTGGGCTGGCGTGTTCGCCGCTCGTCAAGATCTACGCGGACCTCATTAACCTTCGCCGAACTGGAGCTAACGTTTCTCAGCACTGATCGTTCCGAGGAACTCAAATCCGGCCTGAAAGACTTTTCAGCGATCGCCTTGGACTGAAGTTGAAGGCCACGATAGAGCTGACCGGCACCGCCTTTTTGCTGAAATGTGCAGCACTAATTCGTTTGCGTTATCTGAAGGTGAGAGAATGAATTCTCTCCAGAGGAGAAGGTCCCCGCTCCGGCTGTCAGCCAGAAGGATGACATTCCCGTGCCTACGCTCAACTACCCCGGGCCGAGGACCTGCATGCGCACACTCGCCCTGCTGCTCCTCGTTCCCTGCGCGCTCCCCGCCCAATCCATCCTCAACATCACACCGCAGCAGTGCGTCTGGCACGCAGGCGACAACCCCGCATGGGCCGCGCCCGCCTTCGACGACTCCGCCTGGCAGCCATACTCCACATGGAATCCGCTTTCCGGCGAGCCGCAAATCTGGATCCGCTGTCACGCCAATGTGTCCCCGCTCCAGAACGCGCCCCGGCCCGCGCTTCAGATCGCCTTATATGCGGCTTACGAGGCGTATTTGAACGGACGCCCAATCGGTTCGGCTGGCAACATCAACACCGGCGCCTTCACCTTGAACATCATTCGCGATTGGCCGCTCTCCGGCGATCTTGCGCCTCCTTCCGTGATCGCCCTGCGCGTCAACCGGCGTGTCGTTTCCACAGTCCCTGTCGGACTGGCGCCGCCGCTCGCCATCTATGCGGGCAGCTCCGATCTCCTCGAATACCGCCGCAGCGCCGTGATCCTCAGGCAGCTGGCGGCGCGCGGTCTCCCCGCCGTCTGTTTCTGCATCATTGGCGTTCTGGGAGTGGTCCTGCTTCCCCTCTGGTTCAACGACCGCAGCCGCGGCGAACTACTGCTCCTCGCCATCTCTTGCCTCGCCCTCCCACCCATCTACCTGGACTACACCGCCGCCGCCGCGCTCCTTCCTTTTCCCGTATCGGCTTACTTCGTCGGCTGGGCGGTACCCGCGGCCGTCGCCAACATCACCCGCGCGCTCTTCTTCTTTGTCCTGGCACGCCGGCGCGTCCCCGTTGTCTTCTGGATCGTTATCATCGCCGGGAATGGGCTCTATCTTCCAGCCCTTGTGATCCCTATGCTGCCGGCCACGCAGGCGCTCTGGCTTGACACCCTCCGCTCACACCAGCTTGAAGCCATCGGCGACGTCTTCCGGGTTCTCGAAAGTCTTGCCCCTTTCGCTGCCTTTCTGCCCTGGAAACATGTCGCCGGCCGGATGAGGCCGCTGGCCTCCTTGTGCATGGCCTGGGGCCTGGCCATGGTGGCCTTCTTTACCGTCCGTTTCACCTCCACCCAGATTCCCGGCATCCCCGACCTTCAAGCGCGTTGGAGCAGCACCGTTGCCGACGCCGAGGCCGTCGCCGTCCTCAGCCTGGTGCTCGCGCTGCTCTTCCTGCTCTTCCGCGAACAGCAGCACACCGCCCGGGAGCGCGCCATCCTCGCCGGCGAAATGCTCGCCGCCCAGCAGGTGCAGTGCATGCTTGCGCCAGCCGCCCTTGACGCCGTGCCCGGCATGCGCATCGAGGTCGCCTTCCGCCCCGTGCGCGAAGTCGGCGGCGATTTCTACGCCTGCCGCATCCTGCCAGAGAACCGCCAACGTATTCTCATCGGCGACGTCAGCGGCAAAGGCGCTGCTGCCGCCATGACCGCCGCCGTGCTGATCGGCGCAGCTCAGCGCCGCGACAACGAATCGCCCGCCGCGCTCCTTTTGCACCTCAACAATGTGCTGGCCGATATGCGCCTGGGCGGATTCGCCACCTGCCTCTGCGCCGACCTCTCCGCCGAGGGCTCCCTCACCCTCGCCAACGCCGGCCACCTCGCACCCTACCGTAACGGCGAAGAACTCCCGCTCGAATCCTGCCTGCCCCTCGGCATCGCCCCCGACGCCGCCTACACCGAGTCCACCATCCCCCTCGCACCGAACGACCGCCTCACGTTCCTCTCCGACGGCGTAGTCGAAGCCCAGAATCAGCAAGGCGAACTCTTCGGCTTCGACCGCACCTCTGCCATCAGCACTCAATCCGCCGAACAGATCGCCGCCGCCCAGGCCCACGGCCAGGAAGACGACATCACCGTCCTCACCCTTACATTCGCCCCCGCCGAGGTGCTTCATGCTTGAATTCCCCCGGAACTGGGTCCATCCTAAACGCGGTTTTATGCGTTTAGGGTGGGTCGTCCTCGGAATCCTGTTCCCCGCCGTCCTGCCCGCCCAATCCGCCCAGACCATCTCCCGCCAACAATGCGTCTGGCGCGCCGGCGACAATCCCGCCTGGGCCGCGCCCAATCTCGACCAGTCAGGATGGCAGTCCCTTGCGCAGTGGCCCTCCGGCTTTAAGCAAGGCCGCTTCTGGCTTCGCTGCACGGTTGACCTCGCCCCCATGCGCGGACTCCCCGGCGCAGCCATTCAGATCTCCGCTCCAGCAGCGTATGAGCTCTACCTCGACGGCCGTCAGGTGGGCAGTTTCGGCAATGTAAGAACCGGCAACTTCAGCTTGGACCGGACCCGATCCTGGCCGTTGCCGCCTGGCCCGGCGGGCACTCACGATAGGATCGCCCTGCGGCTGGCATATCGAAGCCATCTTGCCTCAGGGCCGGCGACCCTGTGGCTCGGCCGCGCGGACGAGCTGAAAACGCTGCGCGACTCCACCATCTTTTCCGCAGTAAGAAGCGGTGCGGGAATGGCGGTCTGCTACATCGTCGTCGCCGCCATCGGATTTGCGTTGTTCGGCTTTTTCCTTAGCGATCGCTCGCGCCCGGAACTCCTGTTGCTGGGCCTTTTATGCGTCTCCCTCGCAATCCTCCGCCTGATCGTATTCGCCGCCAATGTGCAGGCTGGCATCTCCACGGAAACAGCAGACCTGCTGTTTGGCTCATTCAATGGGATTCTCGTGATCGCACAGGTGCTCTTCTTCTTCCGTCTTGCCCAACGGCGCATACCCTTCATCATCCTGGTTCCGTTGGCGCTTGAATCAGTGTGGCTGGTGCTTGAAACATCGTCTGCGGCCATGCCGTTCTCCATTGCGTTTCGGATGCGCGTAACCCTGTTTCAATTTTTTATTGAGTTGGCTGCACTTTCAGCGATAGTCTCTGTCGGCTCCGCGCTGCTCGCATTTCTGCCCTTGAGCAGCTTGCCAACCAGGACCCGCCTGCTGGCGGCGCTTTGCTTGTTGTGGGCACTCACGGACGCGGTGTGGATTGGCTTTGAAATCTTCTCGAACATTCCCGGTTTTCCCGATCTTTTCGGGCGCTGGTACAGCGAATTGGCTGAGGCGCGCGGTATCGCCCTCCTGGCCATCGTAGTTACCCTTATGGCGCTGCTGCTGCGCGAGCAGCGCCGGGTGTTCGAGGAGCGCGCGGAACTCACCGGCGAGATGCACGCGGCGCGGAATGTGCAGCAGTATCTGATCTCCACGCATCTGCCGGAGACTCCCGGTCTCGCCATCGAAAGCGAATACCAGCCCTCGCGCGAGGTGGGCGGAGATTTCTTCCAGGTGCTGCCCCTCGACGACGGAGCGCTGGTGGTGGTTGGCGATGTGGCCGGCAAAGGAATCGAGGCCGGAATGCTCGCCTCCCTCATCGTCGGCTCCATTCGCGCCGCCGCCGCCTTCACTTCCGATCCCGAACGGATTCTTGCCCTGCTCAATGAGCGCCTGCAAGGACGCGGGCTGGTCACCTGCCTGGCCCTTCGCGTGGATCGCAACGGGACCGCCACCCTGGTCAACGCCGGACATCTGCCGCCATTTCTCAATGGAAGTGAGATGGACGTGGAGGGCTCGCTGCCCCTGGGCGCAGCGCCCGGCATTCCCTTCCCGGTCGCGCGGTTCCAGCTTGCCGAGAGTGACACCCTGGTGCTGA
>DASZLF010000025.1:0-58678 GCA_035552555.1 Occallatibacter sp. | reverse complement strand
CATTGTTTCGTGCCCGCCACAGAGCGGAACCAAGCCAGCCGCTCGTTTGAATTTCAAATCGTTCCCGAGACCAACGCCCGCACGGCATTGACATTGCAAGTGTTACGCTGCACTCCCAAAAAATAGCCGGACAGTAGTGATAATACACAGCCCCTGACTCTGGGCACGCGAACCGCGGGAATTGGAAGCAATCTGACGTTCATGCGACTCCTCCCTTTGGAAAATGACATTGGCGCGCACCCACTGTGCGAACTCTAAGTTGGTCGAGCGCCACAAGCGACGAAAGCCGGCCGAAGGCCCCTATTGAGTTGTAAGAGTAACGTCGAAGATTCTGCGGTCGACATCGTCACCCCTCACTGGGACAAGGCGTCCTTTGTACCGAAACTGATTACCGTATTGATCTGTGTATCTTGACTGTTCATATTGCAGTCGGAAGCCCAGAATGCCGAATTCTCCAAGCTGGTGCAATTCTGCCGGCTGCGCGATGCCATCATGATTTGCATCAATCCAGATGCGAAGGCTGGGCCATATTGCATCCCCCGGGTCGATCGCACCGTTGTTGTTACCGCCGTAGGCAGGCGTATCGTAGATGGCCAGAGCTGCAAATCCGTTCGGAGGATGCTTTGATGTAAGGGCTTGTGCCGTGATGTTGCCGAACAGGTCTCGCGCGCTGGTGATTTTCCCATCCTTCGGGAGAGCCAGCCATCCGTTCGTGGAACCTTTGGCTGTCCAGGCTATCTGGATTGGCTTTCCATCCCCGTAAAAATCGAACATGACGCCGTCAGCGGCGGAAGTCAGGTGGAACCCAGTGCCGTCGGTGTCGATTACGATCGGAGACGGACTGTACGGTTCCTCCTGCCAACTGCACGACGTGGAGTTCCAGACCCAAGTACAGCTTTCCCCGCAATAGGGAGGAGAGCCATCTGGATAGCATGGGTTACCACACTGCTGAGCACTGAGGATCGGCGCTAAAGCATAGGCGAGGGCAGACACACATCCCACACGTAGCATGACACGTAACATGACACGTAACATGACACGTAACATGACACGTAACATGAACCCTCCGTAGTACAACACGTTAATCCCGCAGGGTTAAAAGTTGTGGGCCGATAACGATGCGAACGGTACACCAATAGAGCGCCAGCTGCAATGGTACGAAAGGGCATTGTCATTTAGTAATCTCCCATCCGGCAATGAAGTGGAATAGGGGGGGCACGATCGGACACGATCGTATTCCCCCGGCGGATGGCCCGCGTCCCATTGGGTCAAGGCGCGGTGGAGAGATACTTTCCGGCGATCTCATGTTTACAGACTTTTTCGCAGCCTGCTTAGCCCCTGAGGGTGGTCGTTCATCCGCCCCGCACCGCTTCCTGCATTACCACCCTTGATTCCCCCACATGCAATCGAACCCTTGTCTCCCTGGTGTTAACCGGATATTGATCCTGCTTCGAGATACTGGAACTGTAAGGAACCCACCGGCAAGCGGGGATGAGGAGCAGACATGCCCAACTCGACCGTCTCGTACCTATGGCGCGACCGGAAAGCCTCCGCGGGCTTTCGCACCGGAGTTTCGCTGCACAGCCACACCAACCAGTCGCAGGAAACGCTGGACTTTCTCGCCAACCTGGGAAACCAATATCCCCTGATCCGGCCGTTTCTCACCCGCCTGGAAACCCGCGCGCAGAGCCTTCACGGGCTGCGCGTGAACTACGCCGCCAGCTACTGGACGCCGCCGGCCACGCCCAGGGTGGCGTTCGATCTCGAAAGCCGGCAGATCGAAGACCTGGACCTGAACTCGATGGTCTCGATCAGCGATCACGACAACATCCGCGCTCCCATGCTGTTGCGCACAGTGCCCAGCGCGCGGCGCATTCCGGTTTCAGTGGAGTGGAGCGCGCCCTACGGCGGAGTGCAGGACTTTCACCTCGGCATCCACAACCTGCCCAGCGCCCGCGCCGCGCAGTGGATGCAGACCCTGGCCGACTTCACCGCCAGGCCCAGCGACGCGCGCCTGACCGAGATTCTGGCCGCCCTGAATGAGGAGCCGAATGTGCTGGTGGTGTTCAATCACCCGCTGTGGGACCTGTTCCTGGTGGGCAAGGAGAAGCACGCGTTCCTCGTCAACGAATTCCTGCTCAGGAACGGCAACTACCTGCACGCGCTGGAGCTCAACGGTCTTCGCCATTGGGAAGAAAACCGCGCGGTTCGCGCATTGGCCGAAAAGTGGAACATGCTGCTCATTTCCGGCGGCGACCGGCACGGCGTGGAGCCCAACGCCAACATCAACCTGACCAACGCGGCCAGCTTTACTGAATTCGTGCACGAGATCCGGCGCGAAAAGCGGAGCAGCATCCTGTTTCTGCCGCAGTATGCGCAGCCGTGGAAGCATCGCCTGTTGCAGTCCACTCTGGACGCGGTGCGGCACTACCCCGATTTCCCCGTGGGCTCGCGCAACTGGGACGAGCGCGTGTATCACCCGGACGCCAACGGGGTGATTCGTCCGCTCTGCGAGATTTGGCCGCGCGGGGTGGCGCCGCGATCGATGCGCTGGGTGATTGCCGGCGTGATGATGCTGGGCAGCGCGCCGGTTTCAGGAGGCCTGCGCATGGCGTGGAGCGACTCCCACGAGCTGCGCCTGGCGCTCGGCGAACAGGAATCGTAAGCGCACTGCCTACTCCGGCTTGCCCAATTTGTTTCGCCAGGTGTGCCCGTCGCGTTCCAGCAGGCGGTCGGCGCAGTCAGGGCCCCACGAACCCGCAAAATAATTAGGAAAGACTTCCGGCTCCTTTGCCGCCCACGCCTGCAGCACGGGAGTGTACAGCGCCCAGTTGATCTCCACCCCGTCGCGATGCGAGAACAGCGTCTGGTCGCCCAGCATCGCGTCCAGCAGCAGCCGCTCGTATCCGTTGGCGCGCGACACTCCGAAGGCCTGCGCGTAATCGAAATCCATGTTCACCGGGCACACCGCCATGCCCGGCGCGCTGGGAACCTTGGCGCCGAAGCGCAGCGCAATGCCCTCGTCCGGCTGAATGCGGATGGTGATCAGGTTGGGCTGAATCTCCTGGCACATCCCGCTGGTCTGGATGCGATTGAAGATCAACAGCGGCGGTTGCTTGAATTGAATGGTGATTTCGGTGGCGCGCTTCTTCAGCCTCTTACCCGCGCGCAAATAAAACGGCACCCCGGCCCAGCGCCAGTTTTCAATCTGCAGGCGAACCGCCGCATAGGTTTCCGTGCCCGACTCGGGATTGACCCGGTCCTCGTCGCGATAACCCACCACTCGCTGGCCATCGACCACGCCCGGGCCATACTGGCCGCGCACCGCATTCAGAATCGGGACATTGGGAATCGCCTGCCACAACTTCACCTTCTCGCGGCGAACCGCGTCCGCGTCAAAGCTCGATGGCGGCTCCATGCCCACAAAGCTCAGCAATTCCATCACGTGGTTCTGCAGCACATCGCGCAGCGCGCCCGCTTTCTCATAGAACGGCCCGCGCCCCTCAATGCCGATGTTCTCCGCCGCCGTAATCTGCACGTGATCGATGAAATTCCGGTTCCACACCGGCTCGAAGATGCCGTTGGCGAACCGAAAGACCAAAATGTTCTGCACCGTCTCCTTGCCCAGGTAATGGTCGATGCGGAACACCTGATTCTCGCGAAAGACGGAGTTGACCTGGTGATTCAACGCGCGCGCCGAATCCAGATCGTGCCCGAACGGCTTCTCAATCACCACACCGATGCGCGCGTCCCCATCTTCCGCCATTCCCTGCGCGCCCAGGTTTTCCACGATGGGGGCAAAGTACTCCGGGGAGGTAGCCAGGTAGAACAGGCGATCGTTCCCGATCCCCTTTTCCTGGGCGATCCTGTCTAACTGCGCCTTAAGTCCGGCGTAACCCGCCCCGTCGTCGAAACTAAGTGAGTAGTAGCTGATACGCCGGATGAATTCGTCCAGTTTTGGATCGCTGCCGTCCGCCCCGCCGAAATCGACGATTCCTTCTTTCATGTCCTGGTTGAATTCATCCCCCAGTGGCCGCCGCGCCACGCCGACGATGGCAAACCGCTTTGGCAGCAGACCCGACTGCTCGAGATGAAACAGCGCGGGCAGCAGCTTGCGCTTGGTCAGATCGCCGGAAGCGCCAAAGATGACCATCACGCTGGGATTGGGGATCCTCTCGTTGGCCGGCGGAACGTGAGAAAGATCGTCGGGATGAATTTTCATCTGCACGGTTGTTGTCGCCATGGCGGCTCCTTGTTCGTGAACTTATCGCGCGTAGCCGGTAGCCAGTAGCCGGTAGCTAGTAACTAGGAGCTGAATTTAAAGGCTACAAGCTACTGGCTACCGGCTACAAGCTGCCAGCTAGTCCTTCTTCACCGCATGCCCGCCAAATGCGTTGCGCATGATGGCCAGCATCCGATCGGTGAAGTTATTCTCTTCGCGCGAGCGGATGCGGCGGATAAGCGACTCCGTAATCACCGGCGCGGAGACATTCAGATCGATGGCCTCGAATACCGTCCAGCGCCCTTCGCCCGAATCCGCAACGTACGCTTCGAGCCCATCCAGCTTTGGATTCTTCCCCAGCGCATCGGCGGTCAAATCCAGCAGCCAGCTTCGCACCACGCTGCCAAATCGCCAGATCTCGGCAATCTGCGCCAGGTCAAGCTTCAGCTCTTCCTTCTTTTCCAGGATGGTGAAGCCTTCGGCGAAGGCCTGCATCATGCCGTATTCGATGCCGTTGTGCACCATCTTGACGAAATGTCCCGCGCCCGCCGGGCCTACGTGGCCCCAGCCCTTATCCTTCGCCGGCGCCAGCGTCTCAAAGATCGGCCGCAGATACTCCACAGCTTCCTTATCGCCGCCGATCATCATGCTGTAACCTTCTTTCAAACCCCACACTCCGCCCGACGTGCCCACATCTACAAACTGGAAGCCCTTTGCGGTAACTTCCTTGTAGTGGCGCATGGAATCCTTGTAATTCGAGTTACCGCCGTCGATAAGTATGTCGCCCTTGTTCAGCAGCGGCTCCAGTTTGGCAATGGTCTCATCCACCGGCTTGCCCTGCGGCACCATGATCCAGATCGCTCGCCGCCCCTCGAGCTTCTTCGACATATCCTCCAGTGAGGACACGCCGACATTGCCCGACGACGTCAGCTTCTGCACCGCTTCGGCACTGAAATCGAATCCCACCACTTGATGGCCGCCCAGGCGAAGCCGCTCCGCCATGTTGCCACCCATCTTGCCCAGGCCAATCATACCGAGTTGCATTTCGCTCTCCTTCTCGAAAAAAGTTCAGAATACGCCCAGGGTTTCCAGGTCGCGCCGCAACTGGCCGGCGCCGTCGAACCGAATTGCCTTGATGCCCGCGGCCTGTGCCGCCGTCACGTTTTCCTGCCGGTCGTCGATGAACAAAACGCGGTCCCCCGGTTTGCCCAGGATGTCCAGCGCCCGCTGATACATGGCCGGCTGCGGCTTGCGCAAACCCACGTAGCACGAACTGAAAGCCACATCGAACGCTTCGTGCAATGCAAACTGCCGCAACCGATACTCGTTCGGCTCGCGCGCCTCGTTGTTCAAACATCCCAGCATCCACTTACCAGATGCCGCAAGCTCCTGAAGGATGCTTAAGCCGCCGTTGGGCAGAGGGACCGACTGCGCATACAGCGCCTGGAGAAAATCGGCCGCGGTAAAGTTGCGCGGCTGGTAAAAAACCGTTGCGTCCAGGTACTGCTGCGCGGTGATCAGGTCCCGTTCCCACGCGTCGTTGGGCCCGGGATGGCGCGCCTCAAACTCCGCGCGATCCAGATGAAACTGGTCCAGCACCTGCGAACGCTCGCAATGATCCCATCCATTGGTGAGCAGCACTCCGCCCACATCAAAAAGGATCACGTCGAAGGGGAACATCGGCGCCTTTCGTTGCACGCTCTTGCGTCGCGCTGAGAACCGCATTGAATTCACAACCGGCCATGGACCTCCCATGCCCGCTGATGGCTTTCTCAGGCCTTGCTCGCCGAACCGTCTCCGCAACCATACTTCGCCTCAATCGCCATCACCTTGTCAAACCGCCGCTTGAAGCGCTCTTCCGTGGCAATGAATTTCGCTTTGATAAACGCGTCCACCACTTCGTATGCCAGCGCGGAACCGATGATACGCGCGCCCAGCACGATCACGTTCATGTCGTCATGCTCCACGCCCTGGTGCGCCGAGTAAGTATCGTGGCACATGCCGGCGCGAATGCCGGGGATCTTGTTGGCGGCCACGCATACGCCCACGCCCGACCCGCAGATGAGGATGCCGCGCTTCGCCACGTCCTGCTTGATCGCGTCCCCTACCAACTCCGCAAAATCGGGATAATCGTCGGCGTTGTTGCCGGTGAAGGCTCCCAGGTCGATGATCTCGTGGCCGCACTTGGCAAGGTATGCGCGCACTTCTTCCTTAAGAGGAAACCCAGCATGGTCGGCGCTGATAACAAGCTTCATGGAACTCCTTGAAAGCAGGGATTAGGGGTTAGGGATTAGGGATTCGTCTGACCACGGGGCCAACCTATCACCACATTCCTAACGCCTAATCCCTAATGCCTAATCCCTTTTCTTCACCAGCGCCTTGGCTCGCTCCGCCACATTCTGTGCAGTGAATCCGAGTTTCTCCAGCACAATCTTTCCCGGCGCTGAAGCGCCAAAGCGATCCAGCCCCACGATGCCACCGTCGGCGCCAACATACTTCCACCAGCCCAGCGGCGAGCCTGCCTCGACCGCCAGCTTGGGAATGACGCGCGGCAGCACGCCGGCCTTGTACTCTTCCGTCTGCTCTTCGAAAATTTCCCAGCTCGGCATGCTCACCACGCGCGCGCGAATGCCCTCATTCTCCAGCAGCTTTTTCGCGTCCACGCAAGGCCACACCTCCGAACCCGTGCCGATCAGGATGACCTGCGGATTCTCCGCATCCTCCAGCACATAGGCGCCCTTGCTCACGCCCGCCCACACGTCCACTTTGGTCGCGTCAATCACCGGCAGATCCTGGCGGCTCAGAGCGAAGAAGCACGGTCCGTTGCGCTCCAGCGCCAGCCGCCAGCATGCGGCCGTTTCGTTGGCGTCGGCGGGGCGATAATCCGTGAGGTGCGGCACCGCACGCAGCATCATCAGGTGCTCGATCGGCTGATGCGTCGGGCCGTCTTCGCCCAATCCGATCGAGTCGTGCGTGAACACAAACAGCGAGTGCGCCCCTGCCAGCGCCGCCAGGCGAATAGCCGGCTTGGCATAGTCGCTGAAGCAGAAAAACGTTGACCCGAACGGCACCAGCCCCTCGTGCGCCGCCATTCCGTTGACCGCCGCGCACATGGCAAACTCGCGTACTCCAAAGAACAAGTTCCGGCCGGCGGGATCTTCATGGAAATTTGCCCCCGGCTTGAAGATCGTCTTGGTTGAAGTGGTCAGGTCGGCCGCGCCGCCGAACAACTCCGGCACCTCATTGGCAATCGCATTCATCACCGCTCCGCCGGCATTGCGCGTGGCCATCGGCTTGCCCGCAGGAAAACTCGGCAGCGCCTTCTCCCAGCCCGGCTTGCGCTTGTTCACCACCGCGCGCTTGAACTGCTCCGCCAATTCCGGATTCTGTTTCGCGTACGCGTCAAACAGCTTGTTCCACTCCGCTTCCCCAGCCTTCCCGCGATCCACCGCCTGGCGCCAGTTTTTCAGCGCATCGTCAGGAACATAAAAACTCTGGTCCTCGGGAAATCCAAAAAATCGCTTGGTAGCCGCTGTATTTTCCGGTCCCAATGCCTCGCCATGCGCCTTGTTGGTGCCGGCTCTCGGACTGCCGTACCCGATCACCGTGCGCACCGCGATCAGCGACGGCTTATCGGTGATCGCCCTGGCCGCTTCAATCGCCGCCTCAATCGCATCCAGATCGTTGCCGTCGGTCACCCGCTGCACATGCCAGTGATACGCCTCGAACCGCTGCTCCACATTTTCCGTGAAGCTCAGCTCAGTCGGGCCGTCGAGCGAAACCAGGTTGTCGTCATAGATCAAGATCAGTTTGCCCAGTGCCAGCGTCCCCGCCAGCGAAGCCGCTTCATGCGAAATGCCTTCCATCAAATCGCCATCGCCGCACAGCACATAGGTGTGGTGATTCACAATTTCAAAGCCCGGCTTGTTGTAGACCGCGGCCATGTGCTTCTCCGCGATGGCCATGCCCACGGCCATCCCGAAGCCCTGGCCCAACGGCCCCGTCGTCACTTCCACGCCCTCCACCTCGCCCGACTCCGGATGCCCAGGCGTCTTCGAGCCCCACTGCCGAAACGACTTCAGATCGTCCAGCGTCATGTCGTATCCGGTGAGAAAAAGCGTGGAATACAGCAGCGCCGATGCGTGTCCGTTGGAAAGCACAAAGCGATCGCGATCCGCCCACTTCCAATGCGTCGGATTGTGCTTCATCAGCTTGTGATAGAGCAGATAGGCGATGGGGGCACAACCCAGTGGCGCGCCCGGATGTCCGCTGTTGGCCTTCTCCACCGCGTCCACTGCGAGCAGTCGCAGCGTGTCGATGGATAACTGATCGAGGGAGAGGCCCGCAGGGCTCGTCGTCATAACATCTTCCTTTCCGTTTTGACTCGAAATCGCTTCAGTGAATCAATTACTCGGAGACAATCTCCACTTGCACGTTGTATCCAAGCCAGCGGTCTGTCTCCGTCCAGTGCAACGTCCATGATATCTGTCCGGGGGCCGGGCCTGCTTCCACATCCGCGCTGAAACCGGCGCTGCCCAGCATGCGGCTTGGCACCGTCTGGGTTGTCTTCCAGCCGTCAGCGGACCACACCAGTTCAAACCGCTCCCCGTCCAGGACGCGCAGCGTGTCCCCGGCGGTTACTTTCTGAATGGGGCGCCGAAGGCTGTAGATTTCCAGCTTGCCGCGCCGCTTCGCCCGTCCCTCCGGCGTGCAGTAGCGCTCATACACCAGATCGACGCGATCGAACACCTTGCCGTCCAGCGCCGAGCGCAGCAGCTTCAGGTACTCCGCATGCGCCCACACCAGCGGCGTGGCCGATCCCGCGGGCTGGCCGGTATAGAGTTCGTGCTCCGGCCGGTCGGCCTCATCCCACACCTGCTCCGGCATCATCTGCCCGCTGGTGGCAAAACGCTCATAGGTGCGGACCAGGCCGGCGATGTCATGGCCTGCGGCCAGTTCGTAGTGCGCCCGCTCGCCGGTCAACAGGGGCCAGGGGCGCCCCTGTCCCCAGCTCTCGAACGGACTGCCATCGGGACCATCTCCGTAGCCGTCCCAGTTGTAGCGCATCCATGCGGGGCCTTGTGGCAGGTCGCGCTTCAGCACCGCGTCCACCACCTTGAGCGAATCCACGATCAGCGGATCGTCGGCCCGGCGCACCCCGTAGCGCACCAGCTCAAGAAAACCGGCGTCGATAATCTCTCTCGCGCCAAATTCCACCCGCGTGCCCGGCGGCCGGTTGTTGATGTGAACCGTCTCGGTCGCGCAGCTCTCGCAGGCATAGGCCTCGCCCTTTTCCGGCGGCCGGACGCGCATGTAGTGGCGCTTCACCTCGGGCAGCAAAACTCCATCGTTGGTGACCGTCCAGTCTTCCAGGTGGCGCTCGATCCAGTCGGCAAACTCCTCAAGGAACGTGGCCAGTTCCGCGCCTCCGCGCGCGCGCACAACCTCCGCCGCGCACACCAGCGCCGCAATCACCGCCGCCAGAGTCGACGGCGAGTAGCCGACATTCTCCTCCCAGCGTTCCTGGTTGGTGATGGGCGCATGCCGCGCCAGGAACCCCGCCGCGCGCTCCACAAACGGGAACACATCCATCTCGCCCAGCCCGTTGGCCTTCCACAACCGCCATGCCAGGACCAGCGGAAACGCCACTTCATCCAACTGCACGCCGCTCCAGTAAGGCCGCCCATCCACCCAGAAGTTCTGCGCAAATCCGCCGTCGGGCTGCTGCGTGCAAGCCAGGTAGACCAGCGCCCGCCGCGCCGTTTCCGCGCGTCCGCAGGCCAGCAGCGCGGTGGCGGTCTGCACCATGTCGCGCGTCCACACCAGGTGATAGCCACCCAGGTCGTCGTCGCCCTTGGCCTGTCCCCAGGGGATGGAAGCCGATGCCACGAACGCGCCGGAATAGGTCTTGTCCTCGTGCGCCAGCAGCACATTGTGGCTGGCGCGCATCAGCTTGCCGCCATCCTGCGCCTTCGCCCCCAGCCATTCGGGATTGGCCGCCCGCTGCCACTGCTCAATGAACCGCTGCCGGCTCTGCTCATACGGCTTCACCAGCGAAGTCACCGTCTTCTGCAGCGCGGTGTGCAAGGTGTCGCCGATTCCCACCGCCACCGTGAATTCGAGCGCTCCGGCCGCCGGACAGATGGCGCAACCCAGATCGAGCTCGCCCAGCAGCGCGATGTTCCCGTTCGTGGCCGACCCGAATTCCCAGTCCATGTGGAAGTTATCGATCAGGTCGCGCCAGCCGTCGCTTGCCCCTACAAACCCGCAACTCACGCGGGCAAATCCGCAGCTCGCGCCCATGGCCAGCGACCACCCGTTCTTCCACGCCGCCAGCATCTTGTAGCCCGCCACGTCCACCGCGCGCGCGGAATTTCCCGCGCCCCCGCCGTCAAGATGCGGAGCCAGCAGCGCATAGACCTTCAGCCGCGCCAGCACCCCCGGATCGCCCTCCAGGCGCACGTGCGTCAGCAGCACCGAGTGATGCGGATCGCCGATGATCTCCTTGATCAGCGTGTAGCGGCCCTGGGGATCGCGATTCACATACCGCACCCCCAGCGCCTCCGTGTGAATGTACTCGAACTCCGGCTTGAGGTCGCGCTTCTCCTCGTGCGCGAACGTCTCCCCATCGCTGATGAGGAATTCCATGTCGCGCACCTGCGGATGATCGATGGTGGGGTGATAGATCTCGTTCACGACGCCGTGCGAACACGTGAACCACAGCCGGCTGGAAGCCGAGTACGCGGTGCCCACGGCGTCTTTTACGGCCGAGGTCCAGCGCGGTGCAAGGCCGGGCGCGCCAAAGGCCTCGCCATCCAACGGCAGCCAGCGATAAAGGGAATTTCCATTCATAAGGGATGTTTGTATTTCGCGTCAGCTCAAACAGCGGGAAAGCTGCATTGCCGATGCTACTGTGTCAGGATGATCGGAGCACTGTGAAAGTTACGAAGATCTGGGCGCGTCGGCCTGACTGCATATACAATCAGATGTGGAAATCACGTACGACCCGGGCAAGAATGAACGCAATATCCGTGAACGTGGGATCTCTTTCGACTGTGCCGACGAATTTGACTTCGATAGCTTTCGAAAAGCGAACAAGAGGGAGGCGAAACGCCATGGCAAACCGCAAACCATTGATTGACGACGATGGCGAAGTCCGCGAACTCACCAAAGCGGATCTTGCGGAATTCGTACCCTTTGCCGAGCTTCCCGAGGACGAGCAGCGAATGCTACTCAGCCTGCGCCGGCGCGGTCCGCAGAAATCGCCGAAGAAGGTCCCTGTCTCCATCCGCCTCTCTTCCGATGTGGTCGATGGACTGCGCGCGACGGGTGCGGGTTGGCAGGGCCGCGCGGACGAGGCCCTGCGCATATGGCTGAATGGGAGAAAGATCGCGAAGGCTCGTTAGTCCTCGTCACATCGCGCCGATTCAATCCTGGTCTATCATGATCTCCTCTCATGCATCGCCCAGCACAACCGAGGCCCATCATGTCCAGAGTCCGCTCGATCCTCGCCCTCGCCGCCGTCATCCTCTCCATCGCCTGCACAACACCAGCACAAACGCCAGGACCTGCGCAACCTGCCAACGCGCAACCAACTGCCGGCGATGAAGTGAACAATGGCGTCTTAGCTTACAGGGCCGCCCGCTACGACGAAGCCATTGCCCACTTCCGCGCGGCGTTGCAGCTGAACCCCGAGCAGCCGTTTGTCCGTGCGTACCTTGCCACCGCCCTGGCCCAGAACATAGTCCCTGGCCTCGACACTCCCGACAACATCAAACTTGCCGACGAGTCCATTGCGCTTTTTAAGGATTACCTCGTCGATCATCCTCACGACGTCAACAGCATGAAACAGATTGCCGGGATCGCCTACAGCATCAACAAGCTCGACGAAGCTCGCGACTGGCAAATGAAAGTCCTCGCGGAAGACCCTCGCGACGCCGAAGCCGCCTACACCATCGGAGTGATCGACTGGCAACAGGCCCATCAGAACGCCCTCCGCGCTCTCCAGGCAGCCGGATTCAACGACGACGGAGAAGGCAACATCTCCGCCCCCGCGCAGTTCTTCGTCACCGTGAAAGCGCAGAACGCCGATCTTGTCGACGAGGCCCTACACTATCTCGGCCTCGCGGTCCAGCTTCGCCCCAACTACGACGACGCCATGGCCTATCTCAACCTCGTCTACCGCCGCAAGGCCGATCTCGATCACGACGACCCGGACGCGCGCAAAGATGACGTCGCCACTGCGCGGGCCTGGGCGAGCAAAGCCATGGAAACCCGCAAGGCGAACGAAGTGAAGGCACACTCAGGCCCGGGCTCAACGCAGAATTGACATCCATCGCTGAATTCCGCCGCATCCTCACCGCGGCTGCCGGCATCCAACTGTCGGCCGGGTAACACCCTGCGGATTCATACGCTTCCCGGGCCGGCTTCCTGCCACCCCTGCCGGCCCCCAACCCGCTACAATTTTCAAGGAGGAGATTCCCCAACATGGCTTACGAAGTTCCACCGCTTCCTTACGACTACGCGGCCCTCGAGCCAACCATCGATGCCGAAACCATGAAACTCCACCACGACAAACATCACCAGGCCTACGTGAATAACGCCAATGGCGCCCTCGAAAAGCATCCCGAACTCGCGTCCAAGTCGGCCGACGACCTGCTCCGCGACCTGAACGCGATCCCCGAGGACGTGCGCGGCGTGCTGCGCAACAACGCCGGCGGCCACTCCAACCACTCGATGTTCTGGACCATCATGGCCGGACCCAATGCGGGCGGAGGCGGCGCGCCCACCGGACCCCTCGCCGACCAGATCAAGGCCGACTTCGGCGACTTCGAGGCGTTCAAGAAGACGTTCAATGAAACCACCGCCAAGCAGTTCGGCTCCGGCTGGGGCTGGCTGGTCTTCAAGGGCGGCAAGCTCGCCGTCATCACTACACCCAACCAGGACTCGCCCTTCTCCCAGGGCCTCTATCCCATCCTGGGAAACGATGTGTGGGAGCACGCCTACTACCTGAAATACCAGAACCGCCGCCCCGATTACCTCGCAGCCTGGTGGAACGTAGTCAACTGGACCGAAGTCGCCAAGCGCTTTGCCACCGCGAAAAAGTAGTTTTCAGTGGACAGTGGTCAGTTGATTCGTCGCAACCCGGCAACGGTTCTGATCACTGTTCTCTGACCACTAGCCGATTTGCACTACCGTTGAGGGCCGAAGTCGATCGCAGACGGACCGATCGAGGCGGCATAGACTTAGTGCGGGAGCGGCATTCTGTGCGTCGAGCGATTCGGATCGTAGCCCTAACAGGGGCGGTAGTCTTTATCAGTTGCTTGGTGGTCTTATTCGGATTGGAAGACCTCGGCGAAGCTTGGGTCGGCCTTCGGGACATCTGGCGAGAGTGTGATTGGAAAGTAATCCTCGGTTAGCCGGGTGCCCCATCCAACGGACAGTTTCACCGTCCGTTGGGTGGGATTCCCATGATTGGCCCCAGCCTACTGGCACTGCATAAACGCCAGCGTCTGCACCGGCCCCGTCGACGTCGGGGTATACGCCGTCGACTGCAGCTCCGACGGAGTGCAATCCGCCGTGCCGCCCGAGCCCTGTACGAACGCCTGCCCGTCGACCACATAGCTGACAGGCGAGGTGCTCAGCGTCAGCGTGGCTCCGGCAGCCGCCCACGCCCCGATATACGCCGCACCCGACGGCACAACCATGCTGTAGCCGGCACAGTCGATACCGGACGCACAGGGGGCGTGGGCGGTGGAAGCCGCGGTTTCAACCGAAAGCGTCGCCGAGCTCTGAGTAGAGGTCGGCGGCAGCGGAATGGTGTATGTGGTCGAGTTCACAGACTCCAGAACGCTCAGCCCGATATCGGCTACAGTACCAGCGTTGCTGCTGTTCTGCGATGTCACGGTTCCTGCCAATGTCAACGAACTGCTGGTCACAATCGTGGGCAGGTACAGATTCACCGAACCCACGGTGCTCCCCACGGCGACTCCAGTGACGATCGACGGCTGATAGAGCGAACCATCGGCCCGCGTGCCCACAATCACCACGTCGTAGGTGCCGGCCGCCAGGGGACAGAAGACGAACGATCCGTCGCTGGCAGTGAGGGTGGACCGTTGCACGCGGTCCACTCCGCTCGAGTCCTTCTGCTCCACGGCCACCAGCACCGTGCCGGACACGGGATTCCCCGTAAGCTGGTCCAGCACCTTACCGTTGATCGAGGTGGATGTGGTGCTGACTTCTCCGGCATGAAGAACCGGTTTCAGACGATATTGGCCGCCCTCCTGCACGATGGATTCGCAGGTGCTGAAGTCGATATCCAAATCTTTGGTCTGCCCGGCAGCGATGGTGAAAGACCCCGAAGCAATCTGCCCCGAGGGAATCTTGATGCCGGTCTGCGCTTCGCTGGATAGCTGCAGTGCATGGACGCTTGAGTCGCTTACCAGCACCACGCAGTTGGCGGAGCTGCCGCACGCATTGTTAGTCACAGTGGCGCTGTTGGCGGCCAGGATCAGCCGGATCTGTTGATAACTGCCCGCCTGCAATTGCTGGTTGTCACCCAGGGTGGCAAGAAAGCACTGGTTATTCGCCTGCCCGAGCAGATCGATCTGCATGGGAGCCTTGCTCAGGTTAGGCGTCAGATCCACCCATCCGCTGTCAATCGCTGCTGCGGTTGCACTCACGTTCGCCTGAACATCGCTGATGGTGACGTATACGTGGGAATAGGGACCGGCCGGCGCCTGGCAGGTGGCCGGATCGCTGAGGTGCACATTCACCACGGCCGTCCCAGATGACGAACCGCCGGTGGTGGAACTACTACAAGCCGCCACAACCAGCGCGGCCACGAACAGGCATCCGAAAAGCAAACCCGCCTGCCAAAAACCGTTCAACCACTTCGGTTTATTCTGTTGTTTCATTGATTCCTCCGGTGGGATCTCTCGTTCACAAGAGGAGAACCAGGGCAGACTGACAAAGGACCATAAGAATGAACCCGCTCCAGCGAGAATAGTTGCCCCTCGTCCGGTATTTTTATAGAAAAAGAAGCGTCTAGCTAGATGACTTTCGTGCTAGTCGGGCTGCGGGCCGACTACTCACGCACCACCTTCACAAAAATCCCGTCCGGCAGCTCGCCCTCCAGTAGGTGGACGACGCCATCCTTGACGTAGCCTTCGATCACCTGCCGCGGCTGTTTGGGGGCGCTCGCGCTCGGCTGTCCCGGCCTCGGCGGCTTTGCGTAAGCATCCGCCTTAACTCCGCTAACCCCGCTAGCTCCGCTTGTCTTCCCCATGCCTCTGTCCATGGCCGCATTCGCCAGCCGGTCGGCCTCCTTGTTGCCGCCGCGCAGCGTGTGGCTCATCTCCAACTTCTCCAGCTTCCGCGCCAGGCTTTTGGCCTCTTCCCACAGCGGCCGCAATACCGGGCTGCCCACCTTGTACTGCCCCTTCATCTGCTTCACCATCAGTTCGGAGTCGGAGACCACCCGCAACCTCCGGTGCCCATGCTCCATCGCCCAGCGCAGCACCGCCAGCAGCCCGGCATACTCGGCGTAATTGTTGGTCTGGACGCCCACAAACTCGCTCAGCCGCGCCACCACCCGGCCCTGCGCATCCTCAATGACTGCGCCGTATCCCGACGGCCCGGGATTGCCCCGTGAGCCGCCATCGCAATGCGCCGTCAGCCAACCGGCCTCGCTTTCGTTTGCAGCCCCCGCCGCCCCGCCAAAAAGATTTCCCGTCATTCCTTCCAGTGTATCGGTTCAGCCGGTTCGCAGCGTCTGCGGTCCGGCTCACTATTCCCGCCGCGCATCGTCCATTGGAGTGCAGCAGAACGATTTGTCGAGATCCCCGGAACGGAGACCTGATGGCGACTGACGCGGCGAGCTACCCTGTTTCCAGCCTCGGTCCGGCTGTGGCCCTGCCCTGGCCCCCCGCGAGAGCGGTACAATCCACCCCAAGGACGGGTACAGGATTGGCTGCCAGCAGGGCAATGGATAACCGCGGACAGAATCGTCTGGAGTCGCGCGCCCCCGAAACCGAGCTCATCCGCGAGGCCCAGGCCGGCTCCCGCGCCGCCTTCGATGCCCTGGTCACGCAATACGAGCAGCAGGTCCTGCGCCTCGCTCTCCATCTCACCGGCAGCGAGCAGGATGCCGAGGATATCTATCAGGAAGCCTTCCTCAAGGCTTTTCGCTACATCGGCAATTTCCGCTTTGAGTGCTCCTTCTATACCTGGATCTATCGCATCGTTACCAATCTCTGCCTCGATCAACTGCGCCGGCGCAAGACCCGCCGCGAAGATCAGGCCGTCATCGTGGACCACTCCGGCGACGAAATCGACATCCTGTCCTCCGTCTCCGACGACCGGTCCTATTCCAATCCCGCCAAGGAACTGGATCGCAAAGTTCTCGGCACCCGCATTCAGGAGGCGCTGGCCAAGCTGACGCCCCGCGAGCGCATGGTTTTTGAACTGAAGCACTACCAGGGTCTCCGTCTGCGCACCATCGGAGAAATGCTCAACACCACGGAAGAAACCGCCAAGAATACGCTCTTCAGGGCGACCAAAAAATTGAGATCGCAATTGGCGGGCCTGCGGTGAGGAATGCCGCGGGCAGGGAAACTTTTTTTGAGGCTAAGAGGACGTTAAGATGAACTGCGAATTGGCACACGAGCGCATCGTGATAGCCGCCTATGGCGAATTACCCGACGATGCCGCACACGAACTCGATCGGCACCTGGCCACCTGCACCGGATGCGCCCAGGAAAAGGAACAACTGCAGGCGCTGAAGCTGCTGGCCGACGCCTATCCCCTGCAGGAACCCGATGCCAACCTGATGACGCGCTCCCGGATTCGCCTCGAGGAAGCGCTGGACTTAATTCCTCCCAAGCGCTGGTTTGATCGCGTGCTGCAAAAGCTGCGCAACAACGCCGCCAGCCTGCAGACCGCCCCCATCGCCGCGTGCCTCTTGCTGATTGTCGGCGGAGGCGCCGGCTCGCTGGCCGGCTATCATGTGGCGCAGATCCATGCCGCCCGGGCCAGTGAAGCGACCGCTGCGGCGAACCCGGCGCCGGCGAATGACCCATCTCCGGCATCCGCGGCCCAGCCCGCGCAGGCGTCCGGCGGCGAAATTGCCAACATCTCCAGCATCGTGCGCCAGCCCAACAGCGAGCTGGTCGAAGTCCACTATAACCAGCTGGTTCCGCAGCAGATTCGCGGCTCGCTCGACGATCCGGCGATCCGCCAGTTGCTCATGCTGGCTTCGGCGAACGCAGCCAATACCGGAATCCGAGATGACTCCGTGGGCCTGCTGGCGGCCGAGTGCCGCGCCGGTCATGGCTGCCAGGGAGCCGGTATCCGCGACGCTCTCATGGTGGCGCTGCGTTACGACCGTAATGCCGGCGTGCGCCAGAAAGCCCTGCAAGGCCTGCAGCCCTATGTGGCCCAGGACCTGCGGGTGCGCGATGCCGTGCTCGAGGCTCTGCTAAACGATTCCGACCCGCGGATTCGCACCGACGCCATCAACATCCTGGAGCCGGTCGAAGCCGACACCAGTGTTCGACAGGTGCTGCAGTCGGTGGCCAACTCCGACCGCAACCCCAGGATCCGTCTTGTCTCGCGGCAGGTATTAAGCCACGTGCCCGAGATTCAGTAGAAGCGCAACAGACCGTGAGGTTACTTTTTCGGGAAATCGCCGTGGCAAACGATTTCCTGGCGCGTCCAACACATCGAGGGGAGCGCGAAAATACATGGAATTCTCCCCCGAAATGCCGTACATTTGATTCCCGGCAAGTCTGCCATAGAGCGGGCGCCGCTTACACCAGTTCGGAGAAGAGAACATGAAGTCCCTTTCGAGGCCGTACATATATCTCGCAACCGCCTTGCTGGCCGCGGCAGGCGCGATGCTGGCAGCCGCACCGCCCGGCGCCGCCGCGCAAACCGGAATCTCTCATTTCCTGCAGGAACTCAATCCCCTGCTGTCCCACTCGGCTCCCGGTTATCTGGGGGTGCTGGTCACCGACGTCGATAATGACTCGGCGCAAAAGCTCAGGCTCAAAGATTCCCATGGCGCACTGATCACGCTCATCGACCACGACGCACCGGCCGGCGCTGTGCTGCATGTCAACGACGTGGTCGTGTCAGTGAATGGCGAGAATGTCGAGGGCGCCGAGCAGTTCGGACGCATGCTCAAAGAGATTCCCGCCGGGCGCAAGGTTACGCTGGTGGTCAACCGCGACGGCGCTTCCCAGACCCTCACGGTGCAACTGGTCGACCGCAAAGTCATGGAGCAGGACGTGTGGAACAAGATGAACTCCGGCGCCGCGTTTCCGCCGCCCTCCGGCATGGGCATCCTCACCGGCGCCGGCGATGGCGTGACCGGCTGGCACATGCCGCTATTCACTTCCAGCCTCAACGTGGGCGCGCTGGTGGAGCCGCTCACCGCCCAGATGGCCGACTACCTGGCCGTTCCCTCGGGCATCATGGTCAAGCAGGTGGCCCGCAAGAGCGAGGCCGCCACCGCCGGATTAAAAGCCCACGACGTGATCCTGAAGGTGGGCGCCGAAAGCATCAAGACCTCCGCCGACTGGGACCGCGCTTTGCGCTCCAACCAGGGACGACCGGTTCAGGTCACGATCCTCCGCGACCGCAAACAGCAGACCATCAATCTGCAGGTCGACTCCAAACGCCACTGAGGAACTGCTTTTCCGGTCCATCCGGCCGACAGCACCGCGCCCCATCCTCCTGCGATCCTTCCCGCCTGCATCCAATCTCCCGAGGCACGTCTCCTTGTCCATCCCCCTCCGGCATTGGGAAACCTACCGCGTTCGGCCGAAACAGAACGTGCGCCTGGCGCAAATTCCCGCCGATGCCACGGACTTCTGCGCCGACAAGAAAGCCGCACGCGCCGAGCTCAAGCAGTATCGCAAGCAGATCGACGATCTGGCCGCTGCACTGGCCGCTGAAAACAAGCGTTCGCTGCTGGTGATCCTGCAAGGCATGGACGCCGCCGGCAAGGATGGGGCGGTCAAGAAAGTGTTCACCGGTGTGAACCCGCAGCACTGCCGCGTGACCGCGTTCAAGCCGCCCGACCGCGAGGAGCTGGAGCACGATTACCTGTGGCGCATCTACCGCGCCATGCCCGCCAAAGGCGAGCTGGGCGTTTTCAACCGCTCGCAATATGAAGATGTAGTGGCGGATCAGGCCCGCGGCGACATTCCCCGCCGGGAGGGCCGGATGCGGCTGCTGCAGATCGCCGATCTGGAGCGCGTGTGGACGGAAAACGGCATCGTGATCCGCAAATTCTTTCTCCACATCAGCCGCGGCGAGCAGACCAGCCGCTTCCAGGCCCGGCTCGACAACCCGAAGAAGCATTGGAAGCTCGATCCTTCGGATTTTGAGGATCGCACCCGGTGGGCACACTTCCAGCGCGTCTACGAGGAGGCGTTGAGCCGGACCTCGCCCGCCCACGCGCCCTGGTACATCGTGCCCGCCGATCACAAGTGGTATCGCGACCTGGCCGTAGCCGGCGTGGTGCTGGCGGCGCTCACCGCCATGAAGCCGCACGTGCCCATGCCCAAGCTGAATCTATCCAAACTCAAGCTTTAAGGTCTCAAGTCAGGGTAACCCTGGCTATCCGCCATGCGTCTTGCCACATCCCCCGTGGTGTCATCCCGACGGGCCGCGCGTTTGGGGCCTCACCGCAGTGGGGTCAGCGGCCCGAGGGATCTGCAGTTCCACCACCGACCGCTGTGACGGCCATCGCAGCGAACGGGTCCCGCCGCCGAGTACCGTGCGGCCATGCACCAGGAGAACTACTACACCTACATCATGACCAGCCGCTCCCGGACCCTGTACGTGGGGATGACGGGCGATCTGCACGCCCGGGTGTTCCAGCACAAGTGGCGGGAGCACGACGGGTTCACAGCCCGCTACAACTGCGACCGGCTGGTGTGGTTTGAAGCGTTCCATGAGGTGGACCACGAACGGCCCCCAAGGAATTGCCCATGCGATACATCGGGGCCGTGCCGCCGTGCCTAGCTGGCAAGCCAGATTGAGAGTGACCTGAGCTTTTCTATTTCGGAGGGGCCGGCGTGAAGATTTCGCGCTTGCGGCCGGCTTCCGGTTTGGGTTTGGGCTTAGGTGCCTTCTTGGATTCGCGTCCGCCTTTGTCTTTGTTTCCCATGCAAGCAAGTTTGACACAAAGTGTTGGCGGAGGAAAGAGGGCGGATAAGCAGGTTCTTAGTTCACAGTTCATAGTTCACAGTTCGAGCGCAACTGTGAACTACGAACGAAGAACGATGAACTGCAAGCGCTACTTCTTCTCCTCTGCCGTTGACGCCGCCTTCGCCAGGTGATCGTGGTTCAATATGGCATTGAAAACCAGGCCATAGGTGCCGATGGTTTCGCCGCGATAGATGGGGTTGTTGGCGAAGAGCAGCACGTTCCCCTGGCCCAGATGCGCGTCCACCACGATGGCGTGCTCGGCGATCGACGAAGCCTTGTCCAGAAGCCCCGAGAGCAGCATCGTCTTTGCGTCTGTGAAGCGCAGGATCACGTCGGGGCGGTACTGCGCGGGAATCACAGAGGGATTGTTGCGCACCTCCTCTTCGTTAAGCTTGCGCGGCTCCCACGCCTTTTGCTTTTCGAGCGGCTCGGCCTGCACCATCTTGCGGCCGGTGGGTTCGTCGTTTTCTTCCAGGGTGCCGCGGCCGGTCGGTCTTTCCGCATAAGGATCCATGAGCACGCGTCCGCCGCTTCGTCCCACCGTGTTCGAGACGTTGAAGACCAGCGGTCCGGCGCTGATTACCGGCAGGTTCGGCTCGTAACCGAAGGCGACGGGGCTGTCCTTGTTGACGAAGGTCGTGCTGAGGATCGTGCCTACCACGCGCGCGTCGCCGGCGGATGCGACGCTGACGCCGGGCGCGAGGCCGGTGTCGATAGCAAACTGCGCGGTGTCTTCGCAGGTGATGAGCAACCCGCCCTGTTCCACGAATTTCCTCAGGTGTTCGAGGCCGTCGTAGCCCAGGCCGGGGCGGACGTCGCTGGTGGAATCGATGCGGCCGAGGTTGGGCGTCAGGTCCGACTTTTCCCAGGGCATGGAGTTGTTCCACATGGGCATGCCGTTGATAATGTCGTGCGCGGAGACGCGGCTTACCGGCGCGAAGACGATCACATCGTACTTCGAACGCAGGTCGTCTTCTTTGGCCACGGTCTGGGTGCTGATGTAGTCGTAGGGAACGCCCACATCGTCGAACGCGTAGCGCCACCAGCCCTCCGTCTGCGTTGCCAGCCAGGTGTGCATCATGGCGATGCGCGGCGCGCTGATCGCGCGCGCTGCCACCTGCGGCGTGGCGGAGAGACGAACGCCATCCAGCGCGAGATCGTGCAGCGCGCTATTCAACAGATCGCCGGACGCGTTCGAGATCAGCAGCGATCCGGCGTTGAAGTGATGGCCGTCGGCGTCGAACGCCTTTTCGGCAATCTGCACATTCGCGCCCTTGAGCTTGTAAACCAGCGCCAGCAGCGTGGTCTGGCCGTTATCGGCAACCGCGACCGCGGAGCCCGTGCCGTTGATTTTGCCCGCAAGCGCCGCAGCATCGGTCACCGGCTTCATCTCGGCCTTGAGCACTGCGGGGTCGGTGATGCGCGTGACCTTCAAATTGAACAACTCGCTGAACGACCAGCCGGTGTCGTCGTAGGGATGCTTCTGCGGATCGTCGGGCGCCCAGTACTGTCGGTCGAGCAAGGCATCGGCCACGCGCGAGTAGGGCTGATCCATGCGCACCACCAGGCTGCCCGCGGGGAACGTCTGCGGCTTGGGCTTGTCCTCGCGCTTTTCGCCGGGAACATTGGCCGTAACGGCGGCGGAGAGCTGCTGCACTTCGACGTGCTGGCGCTGGAGTACCTTCACCAGTTCGACCACCCGATTGGCATGCGCTTCGTCATTCGCGACGATGTAAGCCGCGGGGCCCTCGAGCGTCGGCTTCTCAATCGACCGCCTGCTCTTGATGTAATAGTTCTCCAGAAAGTGGCGGGTGTTGCGAGAGAAGTAGGAAATCGTGGAGAGCAGCGCCGATTGCTCGTAGTTATTGTTGTCGCGCTGCGACCACTCCACGATCGGCCATGGCGGATTCTGCCTGTACCAGGTCCGCGAATATTCTTCGGGTTTCAGGATGCGCTTCTCGGTATCCGCGCCGCCGTTGCCGAACGTTTCATACAGGCGCGAGATGCCGTTGTGCATCCCCGCGAGAAACATCAGGTATCCGGGGCTCCACGTATCGAAGTCGCCGTGCGTAAACACGCCGGGCATGCCAAAGCCCTGCATCTGCGCCACGTTGTTCCAGCCCAGCTCAGCCCACTCGTCGGCCAGCGTGGGATCGACCCACGCGTTGTACGGTCCATCGCCCACGGTGTTGTCGTAGAGAAACGGCACGGACTCATGCAGATCGTGCAGCACCTGCGCGTGCCAGTCGAGATAGGTGTTGAGCACGTTGCGCGTAAGATCGAGCGTCATTCCCATGGCGTCGCGGTTGTTGTCGTGCGCCACGTAATGGCCCCAGTAGAGCAGGCGCGGCCAATCTTTGCCGGGGTTGGCCTTGTGCCATTTGTAGATGTCCACCATGCGGTCGCGGCCATCCACTTCCACCACCGGCGTGATCAGCACGATCATGTGCGAGCGGATGTATTTGATATACGGCGCGTCGTCGACCGCCAGGCGATAGGCCAGCTCCATCAGCGCCGTGGGCGCGCCGGTCTCCGGAGAGTGGATGGTGCCGGTGATGTAGTAGACCGGATACGACTGGTCGATCAGGGTGCGCGCCTTCGCGTCGTCGAACTGGATGGTTCGCGGGTCGGCGAGCTGCGCCATGCGGGCCTTGTTGGCATCGGCGCCTTTCAGCAGATCCGCGTCGGCAATAGCTACGGCAATCTGCTCGCGGCCTTCCTCGGTATGGCCGATGGTAAACACCTTCACCCGCGGGCTCGCTGCCTGGAGCATGCGGAAGTACTTGTAGACGTCTTCTGCGTAGGGCAGAAAGTCGGGCGCACCGGAGACGTCGCCCAGCACCTTTGCCGGCGTGGGCACGGTCTTCGATGCCGGCAGGTAATCCACCAGCGGCGAAAGAAACGCTGGGTCCGTCGTGTACTTCTTGATGTGATCGGTGTAGGCCTGGTCGACCGGCTGCGCAGGATCGCGGGCGTAGTTGCTGTCCAGCGGAATCTGCGCGGGCGTCGCCGGCGCTTGCGTGGACTGCACGGGCTTGGATTGCGCAGCGGCGGCCAGCGATGCGCCGCACAGGACCAGGATGAGTAGACCGGGAGATTTCATAATCCTCGTTTCGACAAGTTCATCGGCAGTGCGGGCAAGGCCAGCTTGCATCTACAAAATATACGGCGGGGGCCTGCAATTCCAAAGGGGATGGAGAGATGAGATCGGGCGGAGGCCACCTTTCCAAAGCCTGCCCGGAGCCTGTCGGAGGTTCCCCCAAAAGCGAGGGATTCAGGGCGCCCCGTTACGCCTGCTCAAGCCCCTGCGGGGTCTGGGATTCACTGTCCACGTCACGCCCTTGCAGGCACTGGCGAAGACTTGTTCGGCGCGGCGCCGGTGATTGGGAAATTATTTTGCGAAGTCCGCGACCCGGCGGGTATACTCCAAAAATCCCCCAGGCAAGAAAGACGCGGACGGACGAACCTTCGCCCGGACAAGATCATTTTCGACAACCCTTGTCGATGGAGGAAGCCACTATGAAGAAGCTTGTGAGCACCATGGCGATTGTGATGTTTATGCTGGCAACGGCGTGCAAAGGAGAGCCCACGAACCTGCTGATTGGGAAGTGGAAGCTGACTACGGGCGCCCAGGGATGCAACACCGCCATGACATTTGCGGCGAAGACGGTGACACAGATCTCCTGGGATGGCAAGACATCGACGATTGCGGTGACCTACGTGACGGGTGAGGCAACGAAGTTTCCGGCCGTGGTGTACGTGATGACCGATGCGGGCATTACGTACCATGTGACGTACATATTTTCGAGCAAGGACAAGGTGATGATCGACAGCGGCGCGATGTGTACGTATGAGAGAGTTTGATTGGCATTGAGGCAATCGGGCCCCAGACTGCTACACGGAGCGCAACGCGTGCGCGGGATCGGCTGCGGCGGCGCGGGCGGCGGGCAGCGCGGAGGCGGCGAGCGCCAGCGCCAGCATCAGCACTACGGCCGCGAAGTAGAGCAGCGGATCGGTGGGGCTGACCTCGAACAGGAAGGCCCGCACCAGCCGGGAAACGGCCACCGACGCCAGCAGGCCGAAGCCGCAGCCCAGCAGGGCCAGTCGCGCGCCGGAAAGAAGCACCAGGCGCGCGACCTGGCCGCGCCGTGCGCCCACCGCCATGCGGATCGCAATCTCGCGCGTCCGCAGGCTGACCGAAAACGCCACCACGGCGTAGATGCCCACAATGGCCAGCACCAGCGCCGCCAGCGCGAAGGCGGAGATGAGCCCGGTGTTGAAGCGGCGCGGAGCTTCGACGTTGGAAACGGCGTCGGCCAGCGGCCGCACATCGCGCAGCGCCAGGTGCGGGTCAATGGACGCCACGGTTTCGCGAAGGTTCTCAATCATCTGAGAGGGCGGCAGTGCGGAGCGAACCGTGAGGAAGCCGCCGCCGGGTGCGGCGAGTTTGCCGGCAGCGTCGGGTCCGTAGAGAATTTCCGGTTGTTCCGCCGGTGCATACCACTGGTCCCCCCCGGGCTGGTCCGGCGAGCCCAGCCGGGTGTCGCCCACCACGCCGATCACCGTCGCCCAGGGCAGTCCCTTCTTGGGATTGCCCACGTGCATGCGCTTGCCGATAGGGCTTTGTCCCGGCCAGCAATCATGCGCCATCGACTGATTCACCAGCACCACCAGCGGCTCGCCGGAGCGGTCGTTCGCGGTGAACGCGCGGCCCTCGAGCAGCGGAATCCCCAGCGCGTGAAAGTAGCCCCCGTAGACCGCTCCGAAGGCGGCGAACTTCAGCTTCCATCCGTCCGCGGGCTGGCCTTCGATGGTGTAAGCGGCCATCGCGTAATTGTCGGATGCGGGCAGAATGGTGGTCACGCCGACGGCCGACACTCCCGGCCGCGCGGCGAGACGGTCCACCACCTCGCGCCGGAACCGGCCGGCGGCGTCGCCCGTGGGATACTGCTGCAGCGGCAAGTCGTACCCGGCAATCAGCACGTGATCGGAACGGTAGCCGGGATCGACTGCGAGCATCTTCGCATAGCTGCGCAGCAGGGCCAGCGACACGGTTAGCAGCACCATCGCCACCGCGATCTCCGCCGCCACCAGCGAAGAGCGCAGCCACCTATGCGTCGTGGCTCCGGAGCTAGTACGCTCGCCGTCTTTGAGGCTGTCGATCAGGTCAGTCCTTACCGCGGAAAATGCGGGCGCGATGCTGCAGAGCACGCCGGTGAGCAGCGCCAGCAAAATGGCGAAGGCGGCCACCGTGGCGTCGATTGAGATGGCGTCAATGCGGGGCATGGAATCCGGCAGCAGGCGCGGAGCGGTGCGCACGGCTAAGGCCGCCAAACCCAGGCCGAGCATGCCGCCCGCCAGGCTCAACACCACTCCCTCGCACACCGCCTGGCGCACAAGGTCGCCGGCCCGCGCTCCCAGGGCGAGGCGCACCGCATGTTCGCGGCGGCGGCGAATGGCGCGCACCAGCAGCAGTACCGCCACGTTCACGCACGCAATCAGCAGCACGATGGCTACGGCCGCCAGCAGCGTGCGCAGTAGCGGACGAGTCTCGCCCACCACGTATTCGCGCAATGGCATGGCATCGCCGCGAATATGAATCCCCGACATGCTCGCGGGAAGGTTGCGCATCACCTGATGCGCCACGCGGTCGGCATCCTGCACGGCGGCGGAAAAGGATTCGCCATCCTTAAGCCGCGCCACAATGCGATATCCCCAGAATCCGGCAGCGGCCTCTGAGAGCTCATCGGGCGTGAGCGACATCGGCGCCCAGAGCTGCGTCTGGTTCTCGCTGCCGTTCGAAATCGGAAACTCGAATCCGCGTGGCATGACACCGATGATCGAATAGGCCCGGCGGTCGAGCTCGATGGAAGCGCCGATCGCGCGCGGATCGCGATGAAAGCGGCTGGTCCACAGCGCATAACTCAGCACCGCCACCGGCGCATGCGCGTCGTCCTCCTGTTGCGTGAAGACGCGGCCCAGCAACGGCGCAACGCCCAGCGTGGGGAAGAGGCTGGCGGTCACGCGCGCGGCGGAAACGGCCTGTGGAGATTCGCCGCCGGAGAGCTCGTAACTGGCGCCGATGTATGCGCCCTGCGACGAGAACGCGCTGGCGGCATGCGAGTACGTGGCGATTTCGCGCGCAGTCACGCCGGGAGTTGGATTGTTGCCGAGATGATCGCCCAGCAGCGCCAGGCGATCGGGACTGGCGAACGGCAGCGGGCGCAGCAGAATCCCCTCCACCAGCGAGAAGATGGCAGTGGTAGCGCCGATGCCCAGCGCCAGGGTGAGAACTATCGCAAGGCTGAAACCAGGAGCCGCGCGCAGTTGCCGCAGCGCGAATCGGATGTCCTGGGCGAAACCGTACATGCATCCTCCTCCCCCGGCGCTGGGCCGCGGCGCAGCCACGATTACACACGTTTCCCGCGGCCCTGTTCAATGGGAAACTGCGGGCCGAATTTGGCCCTTGACATGGCTCGCTGTATCCCGCGTTGCCTCGGCGATTTCCCCTAATCGTTACCGCTGAAGTATCGAATGCCTGGTCACCGTCCACTCGATTGTTTTGATCTTATATGGCTCGACGAGAAGCGTCGTCTGGGCGGCATGCGCGGTGTTCTCTTCCATCAGGTTCACTGATTCAAAGCTCTGTTGTTTCCCTAAGAACTGAATCGCCGTCTCCTCACGCTGCCCGGTCTCCTCAAATAGCCGGAGCACAATCCCGTCGCTTCTGTCCGCCTTTTTCAACGCGGTCATCACCAGCGAGTCTCCAGTTACCGATGCGAACGACTGTTGCGGCGGCAACGTCTTTGGCGAGAGTTCATCCTCTGACACCACTCCCATCAACGGATTGTTGAATCCCATTCCCTGCCGCCATGCCTTTGCGGCAACCCAGTTTCCCCTGCCGGAACGGATCGAGTAGCGAAAGACATACGTCCCCGCCCAAGGCTGCTTCACCGGCACTGCCCTGCCGTCCTCGTAGGTTCGCAACTGGTTGAACGTGGTGCCGCGGATCATGTCGCCGCGCATCGCACCGGTGCTAACGGTGAAGAGTTGATGGTCTGCGCTGATGGTCAGGTTCCATTCCGGCGTGTTCGAGGAAATCCAGTACTGGATCTGACGCCACTCCTTCCAGATATCTTTCGATATTTCGTCGCCGGCCTTCGGCCCTGCTCCCGGCATCATCTCCGTCTCCGATGCGGATCCAAAGGGAACGCCGTTGCGCACCTCTGCTCCTGACATCTCTACGGGAAACACCTGCTGAATTTCCATGGCGGGTCCCGGGGTCCACTCTATGGTGTTCTCCAGGTCAATGCGCGGGAGATCGCGGTACATGGTAAGTTTCTGGGCGATCGATTCCCCTTCAATGTCGCCGGCAATCCTGAAGACCGTCTCCTCCGCGCCATTGCGCACCAGGCTCACAGACTTGATGTGCTCAGGAAAGGTACGCCCGGTGGAAGGGAAGTTGCTGATAGCATCGCCGCCCCGCTGTTCCTGCGCCACCACTTCAACGTCCTTTGAAACAATCCTCCCCAGCGATTTGTCGAATATCTCCATGCGTCCGGTAGCTCGATCGATGGTGACGCGATAGAACTGGTTCTCCGCAACATCCACGCCCGGCACGCGAAACGGATTTTTGACATCCTTGTCATCATCCATCTGAACCAGCGACGCGGGTGCAGCCGCCGGCGGCTCGGCTGGCTCCAGCGAGTATGTCTTGTAGCCCAGAGAAGGAACATCCCGGGCGACGAACACCAGAGTTAAGGCGCGCGAAATGTTCTCGGAATAGGCCTCTACATCGAACGGAACGCTGTTGCCGTCCGCATCCACCAGGCGCATTCCCTTGCGGTAATCGCCAATGTCCCACGGAGCCACATCGCCATTCAGCGTCACGTGCGCGCGGACCACATCGTCGCGCGTCCAGCCCAGCGGATTGAACACCACGATCGTGGTTGCCTTTGCATTGGGAACCCGCACCCGTTCGGCGATGTTGCGCAGAGAATCGCGCAGAATCTCCCCCGCCTCCAGTGTGGCCGCGCGCGCGTAGCCGGCCTTGCGATCGTCGCCGATAGCTCCGCCCTGGCCAAAAAAGTTGTGATCCATCGACTGCAGCGCTTTCTTCCACAGCGAGTCAAACTGCGCCTGTGGATAGGCCGCATACCCCAGGGCGTAGTTAATGGCTGAAAACTTCTCCGCGTTGATGAGCGTATCCGCAGCCTCGATCGCGGGCGGCCACACCGGTGTTGCCGAACTGTCCACGTTGCCCCAGGAACCCGTAATCTCTCCAGAAAGCACGGGGAGATCAGGCGTTTTTTCGGCTGCGTGAAAGTAGTCGGTTGGAGTCGCGAATTCGAAGTGAATCGGCGCCAGCTTACGGTTGAGAACGCCCAGATTGCTCACCAGTTCTTCGCTGGGAGCGAATAGATCGAGTCCCCACCCCAGATAGACCGGCGCCCTGGTGAGCGCCTGAACGGCGCCAACTTCGGTCCGAATGCGCGTGAGCGCCGCATCCGTAAGGTCGCGATGCAGTCCCAGGTTCACGCCCCACGGATAGCCCTTCACCGCGTTCCACACCAGAACCGAAGATCCGTCGGGCGATTTCCACTCAAACAGCGGAGCGTCCCTGGGCCCCATGCGCGTCATCACCATGTACGGTATTCCAGCGCCGCGCAGCATCTGCGGATACTGCCTTGTAAAGCCCGGAATGTCTCCGATGTGCGCTACCTGTGGGTCCACGCCGAAAGTGTCCCGGGCGTAGCGTTTTCCGTAGATAAGGTTGCGAATCTGGGCTTCGCCGCGCGGCAGGTTCTGATAGATGCCGGCCCATTTGGGAGCAATTTCGATTTGGCCCGATTTCACCAGTCGCATGAAAGCAGCCGCCTCGTCCGTGCCGCGGTGGCTCTCCAGGTAATTGGCGACGAAGTCCTCGTCCTCAAGCAGAAACCTGAACTCCTTGTGATCGCTGGCCAACTGCATGGCTCTTGCGACGATTCGATTTCCCCGGCTCAAATCCTCTTCCTCGGTCCCGCCCCAGAAAAGATCGAGATGAGAAAACGGGATGACGTAGACGCTCTTTTTCGGGGAAACGTCGTTCTGCGCAGGCAGGGCGAAAGGCAAGAATCCAACGAGAATCAGGAGCGAACAAGCCGGCAATCTCATGACCGACAGCACTATAGCATACGGAACGGTGACATCCCCGTTCGCGCACCGCGGAGATCCCCGTCATCATCCGGCTTGCTACATTTCAAATGGCAACAGCACCGCGCCGCTCCCCAAGAAGCGGCGCGTCTTCGCTGAATTCGTCCCAAGAATCCTTACATCCCGGTGCGGCCCATGAAGACCTGCTGCGGCGCATCTACCTTGCCGGAGATGCCGTTAACCTTCAGCTTCATCGATTCCACCCCGGATTTGCTGCTTACCGGCGCGGTAAACGCGACCTCGTACTGGTTCTGCAGGCGGCGATCCAGGTCCTTGAAAAACGGCTGGAACGAGACTGGGTTGCCCGTGCCCTCCCAGTAGCTGTTGCCGCCTGTGGCCTGGGTCACTTCCAGCAACAGGTTCTGTCCGGAGTTGTTGGCGTACATGCTGCCGTCGAACCGGCCCTTGTTCTCCCAGAAAAGCGAGTAAACCACCAGGCCCGCGCGCACCGAATCCGAGATGGAGGCCTGCACGTACGGGTCTTCCGGATCGTAGCGCGGATTGTAGAGGTCCACGCCGTCGCTGATCATCACGACCTCACGCCGCGCTCCGCGGTCGTTGGAGGGCCAGTGCTTGGCCAGGTCCGACAGGCAGAAGTACGGGCTGGCGTCCTGCCCCGGCGGTCCCGATGGGATTTGCAAATGCTGCGCCGCGCTGTTGTGGTCGGTGGTCAGTGGACCGGTGAGCCGAGCCGCGCCGTTCTCCATGTAGGCCACAGTCACCTTGGCATTGGGTGGCAGCGTGTTGATGAACTTCTTGATGTCCTCGAACTGCGTGGCCATGCTGGTGCGCGCGCCGGAGTCGAGCATCAGCACCACTTCCAGCCGGTCCTGGGCGCCGCGAAGAGGCATGAAGTTGGTCACCGTGGCGGCCTTGCCGTCGACCTTTAGCTGGAGATCCTGCTGCGAAAGATTCGGCGCGGCTTCAGCGCCCTTAGCCGGCAGAACGGTGATCACCGCCCGCCCCTGGCTCGGACCTTCGTTCTGCGCTGACAACGGCGGGCCCATCAGCAGCATGGCGACCATCCCAGCTGCAACCCCTCCTCCTGCGAGCCCCGATTTTAAGCTAAGTCGATTCATACTCTGCGTTTCTCCTTCTCAATCCTTTGTCCACTTCTATAGATGTGATTGCGGCGAATTTGTTGCGTTGGGAAGCGGCATCTTTCGATATTCCTTCGCCCAAACAGCCACGCTTTCCAGTCACCCTCCCCGGCAGCTTTCACCGCCGCTGTTCCCTATTCCAATGTTCCCTGTTCCCTCGTTCCCTTGTTCCCTTGGTCCCTTGTTCCCCTGTCTTAGTTACAATCAAGCCTAGGGAGTCGTCCAATCGCCATGCACATGGTTCGCCGCGCCTTGCGCGCCCACATCATTCCCTTTGTTGCCTTGTCTCTGGCCGCGCTGGCCCCCTCTGCCCGCGCCCAGTTCAACCCCCCGCCCGCCGGCACCCAGGTCCACGACCCCGCCGCCCTCAAGCCCCCCGCCGGCGCCCGCGTCGCCATCGTCGAGTTTGAAGACATGGAGTGCCCCGACTGCAGCGTCGCCAACCCCCTGCTCAAGGAAGCCAGCGAGAAATACCACATCCCATGGGTCCGCCATGACTTCCCGCTGTCGTTCCATGCGTGGAGCTTCCAGGCCGCCGTCAACGCCCGCTGGTTCGACCAGAAGGGCGGCAAAAAGCTCGGCGACGAATACCGCGACGCCATCTTCGCCAATCAGCGTTCCTTCGGCGACGACCCCTCGCGCATGGACGCCTTCACCCAGCAGTTCGCCTCCGACCACCACATCGCCTTCCCCTTCAACGTCGATCCCCAGGGCAAGCTCACCGCCGAAGTCAAGGCCGACTACGCTCTGGGCCAGCGCATCGGCATTGAACACACCCCCACCATCTGGGTGGTGACCGACCACTCCAAGGGCGCGCCCTTCGTTGAAGTGGTCGACCGCACCAAGCTGTTCCAGCTCATCGACCAGGCCCTCGAAGACACCAAAAACGCCGCCCCCGCCGCTCCCCACCACCCCGCCAAACACACCTCGGGCAAATAGCGCACCCGCGCGCACCCAGGCGCGCACTGTCAGCAAAACAAGAACGGCGCATTCCACAAGGAATGCGCCGCTCGTATTTACAGTGAACTACGAACTGTGAACTGCGAACTTACTGACCACTGACCACTGATCACTGACCACTCATCACTGACCACTGATCTGCACCAGCCCGCCGCCCGGCGAAACTTCGCTCGTCTGCGCCCCTCGCCAATGATCGATATAGCTGATCCGGTGCACGCATCCAATGGTGCAATTCGGCGCGCAGCTCTTGGCCGTCAAATACTCCCGCTTCACATCGGCGGTCGTATACTCCGCAATCGGAACCGCCGGATACCCGCGCTGCTGGCTGCAGTAGTGCACCAGCCCGTCCTCGCAGATATACAGATACCGCGACCCCGCACGGCAACGCCACTCATTCGACCGCCCCTGCGCAATCGCCTCCTGAAACTTGTCGAACTGCGCATAGTTGGTCTTCTTCCGGTTGGTCATTTCAAAGTAGACCCGCGCATCTTCGGCGGCCAGCGGCTTCAGTTGCCCGTCCCCGTCGTGAATGATCCCGATGGTCGACTCGAATCCCAGCTCCAGCGCCCGCTTGCCAATCACCAGCGCGTCCTGCGGATTCTTGAATCCTCCGCCCACCACCGAGTTGATGTTCACGTGGAACTCCGCAAACTCGGCCAGCATCTCCAGCTTCTTGTCCAGCACCTTCAGCGACTTCTTCGAAATTTCGTCCGGCTCAACGTTATCAATCGAGATCTGCATGTGGTCCAGGCCGGCGCGGTTCAGCCGTTCAATCCGCTCCCGGTTCAGCAGATAGCCATTGGTGATCATCCCCGCAATGGTGCCGGTCTGCCGCATCCGCCGGATGATGTCGTCCAGCTCGGGATGCGTCAGCGGCTCTCCACCCGAGATGCCGATCATGGCCGTCCCCAGCCGCCCCAGATGATCGATCCGCCGGTACATCTCATTCAAATCAACGGGCTTGGAGACTTTATCGTATTCATTGCAATAAGCGCAGGAGAGGTTGCAGAAGCGCGCCGGCACAATCTGCGCCAGCACCGGATGCGCAGTGGAGGCCAGCGCCCGCGCCACCATCGCATACTCGCGCGCCTTGCGCCGCGCCGCTATCAGCTTCCCCCGAACCGTATCTCGCCGAAACTTCGCCATTCTGTCTATTGAACCACAGACCGAGGCGACGACTAAATCCCACTCAAAATTCGCGATGCGCGGATCGCTCGCTAAGTCGGGACGAGATTACTAGACAGTAAACATTCGCATCTGCGATTCGATACCGAAGAGGGTTGGCGCTCAAGTTGTGTATTGATTTGATTTGGTTTATGCAAGGGGGGATGGGGTGGGGGTATTTATTTTCTGGTTAACAGGAGAGCTTTCCCGGGGAGGCTATTTCGGGTGATTCGCGGGGGCCGGGGGGGCAGCCGGAGCGAGGTCCCACGCAAGCCATTGTGGCCGACGGGCGGCGGGGGGTCTGTGAGCGCGGTCACAAGAGTCGTGGACAGCTCGTAGCTTTCTAGCCTCCGGCCTGCGGCGCGAGCGCCCGCGCCACCATCGCATACTCGCGGGCCTGAAACACAAGGCGAACAGTGGAGCACACAAAACGAGTGGAAACAGCCCCAACCATCCGCCGCTGAGAGACTAATTGATAGGATTGGTCTAATCTCAATCCAGGTATTGAAATCTAATGTTCAGTCTCGATGGGGCGTCCTTCAACTTCGAATGCCCGATCTGTAAGTTTATAAACTCAGCGACGGTTCTCCAAGCGCGCCTGGGCCGACGAATAATTTGTCGTGGCTGTAAGACAAACATTCGCTTTTCAGATGCCCGGGGAAGCGTTAAGAACACAATGCGCAGGATTGATCGAGAACTCGGTGGACTCAATAGTGAAATAAGAGTGGAGATCAATCTGTGAGCATTCTGCAGGATTTGCGCTACAAGCTTCAAAAACGCATTCAGAGGTTGAGTTCCGCCAATTTCGAAACCTTCAATTCAGAACTCGTTCGCGTCTTCGATTTCTTCGATTCGAACTCCACGCTGCGCGGTGCTGTCATCGAACTGCAGGCAAAGTTCCCGCAGCTCGACGAAGAGTTGACGACAGCTCTTGCAAAACGACAAATCCTTGAGGGATCAACCGAGGCCGAGCACGCCGCCATTGGTCTGAACATTCTCAAACGGATTTTGGTGTCAAAAAGCCAAATCCCGTATCTGGAGTTCGTTCATCAAGTGAGCGGAGGTTTCGACAAAGCACTTGATCGCTTTCGAGAGAGATATTTGGAGCCATTCTATGAGTACATCGATGAACGAGTTGACGAGCGCAATCTCGTACTAAGCGAGTTGGTGCGATTCAAACATTTGGCAGAGTGGTTTCGTCGTGCTGAATTATGGGAGAAATGGAAATCTGCACCCCGGTCGGGCGAACACGCTCTTGCGTTCTCGGTCTATGAATTCCTTTATGAGCAGGGCGTGGATTTCCAAATTGAGCCAGCCTCGGCTTCAGGCGAAGCCGACATGGTTTCTGCCCAGCACTCGTCCACACCCCTCGTTGCGGACGTCAAAATATTCGATCCTTCGTCCAGCCGCGGCTCAACGTACATTCTGCGCGGTTTCCACCAGGTGTACCGGTATCTCCATGACTACAATCAACCAATCGGGTACTTGGTCGTGTTCAAGGGGTCCGAGAAGCAGCTTGAGGTGGCTACAAACTTGGACAACACCGACAACGTGCCACACGTGCAATTAGGTGACAAGACCATTTTTCTCATTCAGATTGACATCTTCCCGCACGAAGAACCGGCAAGCAAACGGGCAATTCCCGAACGGGAAGTGATCACCACAATTGACCTCGAGACCGAAGTCGCTGAGGAAAAATAGCCTGCGGATGGACGGGGCCCATGTCCCTAGGAAGCTGACTCATCATGGAAAGGGGTGCCCCAGGTCTCTCGCATTTGGAGACCTGGGATACCACAAACCCCAATCCGCCGTCATCCTTCCACCCACCAAACCCGTGTCATCCTGAGCGAAGTCGAAGGATCTGCGGTTGCTTTTCACTCCCCCCGCCGCGCTCAGACATCCATGCGGGCCAGGCCCTCTGCTCGTCTGCCGGCTCCACGTCATACTACTCGCGGGCCAGGTCCTGGGCCTTCGTGCATGCGCGCACATGACTCCCGCCGCGGCAGCCGACCCTGCGATGGGCATCGCAAGAGCAACCGCAGATCCCTCGGCCTCGCTCGGGATGACAGGCCCCGGGGGTCAGGGTCGCACATCCATGCGGGCCAGCGCCCTCCGGTCGTCTGCCGGCTCCACGTCATGCTACTCGCGGGCCAGGTCCTGGGCCTTCGTGCATGCGCGCACATGACTCCCGCCGCGCCAGCCTATCCGGCGACGGGCATCGCAAGAACAACCGCAGATGCCTCGACTTCGCTCGGGATGACAGGCCCCGGGGTCAGGGTCACACATCCATGCGGTCCAGCGCCCTCCGCTCGTCTGCCGGCTCCACGTCATACTACTCGCGGGCCAGGTCCCTGGGCGTTCGTGCATGCGCGCACATGACTCCCGCCGCGCCAGCCTATCGGGCGACGGGCATCGCAAGAACAACCGCAGATCCCTCGACTTCGCTCGGGATGACAGGCCCCGGGGGTCAGGGTCACACATCCATGCGGTCCAGCACCCTCCGCTCGTCTGCCGGCTCCACGTCATACTACTCGCGGGCCAGGTCCTGGGCCTTCGTGCATGCGCGCTCCCGCCAGGCTGCCGATCCGGCGATGGGCATCGCAAGAGCAACCGCAGATCCCTCGGCCTCGCTCGGGATGACAGTCCCCGGAGAGTGTGGCGCGTGCTAAGGCCCCGGGTGAACCACGAACCCCGCGCACCCACCAGCCGACCCTGTGATGGGCATCGCAAGAACAGCCGCAGATCCCTCGGCTTCGCTCGGGATGACAGTCCCGGAGGGCAGGGTCACACATCCATGCGGTCGAGCGCGCGCCGCTCATCCGCAGGTTCCAGGTCGTACCACTCACGGGCCAGGTCCTGCCACGTGGGGTTCGCCTTCTCAATGAGCGCAATCTTCTTCTCGCGTCTCCAGCCCTTTAACTGCTTCTCGCGCGCAATCGCCCGCTGCACATCCTGGTGCGTCTCAAACCAAACCAGCCGATCGCAGTTGTAACGCTCGGTGAACCCATCGTGCTCACGCCACTTGTGCTCGAACACCCGCTTCTGCAGATTTCCCGTTACCCCGATGTAAAGCGTGTGGCTGCGGCTCGCCATGATGTAGGTAAAGTAGCTGCCCTCGTGCATGCGCGCATGGTACTCCTGGCGCGCAGGTCGGTGGTGTGACGGGCGCCGCAGGAGCAACCGCAGATCCCTCGACTTCGCTCGGGATGACAAACCCGGGGCCAAGGTCACACATCCATGCGGTCCAGCGCGCTCTGGTAGTCCGCCGGCTCCGCCTCGTACCAGTCTCGCGCCAGATCCACCCACGCCGGATTCATCGCGTGAATCAGCGCCAGCTTCTTCTCCCGTCGCCAGCCTTTGAGTTCCTTCTCGCGCAGGATGGCTGTCAGCGTGTTGGAGCCGCAATCTGAACCCCTTAGCGGGAGATTTGTTGCACCGGGCGTGTTCACGGCCCATCTCGCTCTGCGATACTGGTTTGTCATGCCGATCGAGGACCTGCAGCAATCAGCACAGAAAATTGCCGGATTCCTGGCCCAGTTGAATAAGCTGGGCGGGTTCCGGCTCAAGTACCGCATCACCGCCGGAGATGGTGCGCGCGACCCGCAAGGGCTGGAAGGCCGGGTCATCTACGTCGAACTGGGCGGCCCGGACGTTCCGCTGCTCACCCAGCACAACGGCGAATTGCTGCGGGCGCTGGAGACCCTGGCCGCGCAGATGCTGCGGCTGGATCAGCGCGAGCACGACCTCATCAGTTTTGACGCGGGCAATTTCAAGGCTCTTCGCGCCGAGGAATTGCGCATGGCCGCGGAAACAGCCGCGGAAAAAGTGCTCAAGACCGGCGTTCCCTATGCGTTTCCCCCCATGAATAGCCGGGAACGGCGCCTGCTGCACCTCGCGTTCAAGGAGATGGAAGGCGTGGAGACGGCCAGCTCGGGCGAAGGGCAGGATCGTTTTCTGGCGGTCTACCCCGCTGGCAAGACCCATCTCCCCGTTGCATCGCCGGTCAGGCCGAGAGCCTTCGGAAGACGCTAGTGGAAGCGGCGGAAATCCGGCAAGCAGCCCGGCTGTAATTCTCCGCATCGAATGGTTCGTCATCAGTTCCCCTACATCCACTCAGAAAAGAGGGTTAGACCAATGTTGAAAGCAGGCTGGTTGTTTTCGTGGGGAGGTGTGCCGGTGCTGGCGTTGCTGCTGGCGGCGGGAATGGCAGGATGCGCTTCGCAGCAGCAGAAGGCGCTCGATCAGGCGAAGAAGCAGGCCGTGGCCACGGGCCAGCCGCAGCAAGTGGTCACCGTAGACAAGGACGGCAACACCATCACCACCGTGGTCCAGCCGCCGGCGACCGGCCAGAAAGAGCCCACCATCAGCACCACCACCGCGCCTCCGCCGGCCGGAGCTGCGAAACCCGCGGTGACTGGCCCCACGGTGTCCGCGGTACCGCAGCCGCCTCCCGCCCCGCCCGCTCCGGTTCAGGTGAACATTCCTGCCGGCACCACGTTGGCCATCCGCGTGGATCAGCGCATCAGCGTCAAGCACAGCCGCACCGGCGACCAGTTCACCGGCGAGCTTGTGGAACCGATTCTGGCGTCCGACAACAGCATTCTGGTGCCCAAAGGCTCCCCGGTGAAGGGCATCGTGGATGCCTCCCACAAGCGCGGCCATTTCAAGGGCGCCTCGCTGCTGGAGTTGCGCCTGACCTCGCTGACCCTCAACGGACAGGAGTATCCGCTGGAGACTCGCGATCTGGCAGAGCGCAAGAAGGGCAAAGGCAAGCGCTCGGCAGCTTTGATCGGCGGAGGCTCAGGGCTGGGAATGCTGGTGGGCGGCGTGGCCAGCGGCGGAGTGGGATTGGTGGTGGGCGGCCTGGTGGGCGGCGGCGCCGGAACCGCGGCGGCGGGGTTGAGCGGCAATCGCGATATCGACATTCCCGCCGAATCAATCGTCCATTTCAAGCTGGCTGACGACCTGGTGGTTCAGCGGGACCAGTAAAAGCCGGAGGACGCGGCGCGTCACGTTTTCCCCATTCGCCATAACCGGCGATCGGAGACATCGTGCCCCTACGACGCGACGCCCTCCAGCACCAGGGCCACCGCAGCCTCGCTCGTCTTACCCCGGGTCACGGAAATTACGCTGATATCGTCCTGCTGCCCGAACCGTTGCGCCGCTTCGGCAATCTCCGCCGCGGTCACGTCGCCGCGCAGCAACTCCAGCACGCGGTCGAACCCAAACAGATGTCCCGCGGCATCCATCGCTTCCGCTACTCCATCCGACATCACGATCAGCCGGTCACCGTCGCCCAGGGGCACGCTTGCCGACGAAAACTCTTCCTGCTCCGTCAACCCCAGCGGCAGCGAGCCCTGCAGTTCGATCGCCTGCCCGTTCACATACGGCGGAATGTGGCCGGCATTGGCCACCTTCACCGCGCCGTCCCAGCCGATCCGCAGCGCCAGGCAGGTCGCATGCGCATCGCCGCGGCCGATCAGGCGCCGGTTCAGCGCCGCCAGAATCATTTCCGGCTCCGATTCGCTCTCCACCGTGCTCCGGATGGCCCCCACCAACAGCGCCACCAACATGCCTGCTTTGAGTCCCTTGCCTGCCACGTCTCCGGCCACGATCAACAGGCTCTTATCTCCGGGGTCGGGAATGATCTGGAAGAAATCTCCGCCCACCTGCCGGTCCGGCCGATACTCGCTCTCCACCACCAGGTCTGCCACCGCCAGCCGCGCCTGCGGCAGAATCACCTGCTGCACTTCCTGCGCTTGTTTCACGTCCAGCGCCAGCCGCCGCTGTTCGCGGATCGAGATCAGCAGCCTTCGCAGCAGCAATGCGCTCAGCGTCAGGATCAGCAGCAGGTTGGCCAGGTCGTTTGCGGTGATCTGGATCCCGAACGGAAACCATGTCAGCCGCAGGTGCCCGGCCCGCAACTCGCGATAAAACTCGGTCACCCCAATGAAAAACACGGTCGGCAACACCAGCCATCCATCCAGCCTGTTGCGCCGAAATCCAAGCGCGATGATCCCCAGCAGCATCACCAGGAATGCCAGCCGCAAAATCAAAGACAGCGTATGAAAGCCGGTCATGACAGGCACCGGCAAGATCCCCACGAATGTATCCCCGCCCAGGATGTCGGAGACCATGAGCAGCAGGGTCAGGCCGCCAATCGCTCGCGGAATCCATGCCGGACTGCGCAGCTTGAACCATATCCAGAACACCATGGCCCATCCGGCAAAGGTCAGAGGCGCCAGAGTTACATCCAAGATGGTGCTTACCTTCACGGCGTCCAGCCAGCCGGTGAGAGTTCCAAGGGTAGCGATCGCGTTCTGGGCCGCCAGAAGGAGGAACACCCCGCCGATCCAGAGATAGACCCGATCGGACCGATCAAAAAGGACCAGACTGAAAGCGATGATCGCCACGAAGAGATAGAGTGCTCCCGATATCGGCCGCGGCGCGTACGCGCGAATCAGTTCCAGCCAGCTCAGTTGGTTGACGGCCTCCACGGTCCGCGCATCCCCGATCAGCGGCGGGGTGTGCATTCCCCCCGTATCCGGAGCAAAGTAAGGACTCGACGGCGCCATCCAGAAGCGAATCGCCAGCACCAGTGTTTCCGTCCCCTCACCCCCCGCTCCCATGGCCGCCGGTAAGGGGAATATCCTCGGTTGCGTGTAATAAATCCTCGGAGTTGAGTGCGAAAAATCGCCAAAGCTCCCCAGCACGTTTCCGTTGACGTAGATCTGGTAGCCATCGTCCACGTTCGAAGGCCCGGCCAGCGCCAGGCTCTCGTGTGTGTGCGATTCCAAGCTGACGCGAATGCGATACCACCCGTATCCCGTCACGCCCGGATAACCCTTGGCCGTCCAGCCCTTCACATATCCGGTGAAACCGACTATCGGATCATACGATCCGCTCTGCGCCGTTAGATCCACCGTGTCCCAGCGCGAATCGTCGAATCCCGGCTCCGCCCAAACTCGCTCGCCAGTCCGCGCATCCACCGGCGAGTCGCCGATGTGAAACTTCCACGGCCCGTTCAGAGCCACCACCGACTGGCCGAGGTGCACGTGCGTCATCGGCGTCGCTGATTCAGGATGAGCGAGCGTCTGCGCCGGCAGCCCGACAGCGGCCACCCAGCCCAATGCGAAAAGCCATAAGAACAATGTTCCGAATGGGAAACGTGACCTCATTTAAGTGAAACCTGCGCGGGGAAGAATTAGCTTGCTGCAAGCAATATACCCTTCATCCAGCGCCATGCTAAGTACAAAATGCTTTCACCGAAGTGAGGAAGTGAAGAAGTGAAGGAGTGAAAGAGTGAAAAAGTGATGAACACCTCACCCCATCCCAGAAAAAACCGGCGGCTCCCACAACGGGCCGCCGGTTTTCTTCACTTCTTCACTTCTTCACTGCTTCACTGCTTCACTGCACTTCCCCCACCCACACCCCGAACGCCGGCAGCTCCACGGCATCCAGCGACGCCGGATCGGTTCCGTCCGGAGACTTCAGCAGCGTCCGAGCATGGGCGCCCTTGAGCCCCGCGCCTGAGGTCAGGTTCACCGTCTGCGGATCGGCGGTGAAGTTGGTGGCCACCACCACCTGAGACCCATCCGGCGCCTGGCGCATCCAGCTCAGCACCTTGATATTCCCGGTATCCAGCATCACGTTGTTGCCGTGCGCCAGCGCCGCGTTGGTCTTCTTCAACTCGATCAGTTTCGTGTACCACGCCAGCAGCGAATCCGGATTCTTCTCCTCCGCCTTCGCGTTCACCGTCAAGTAGGTTCGCGGCACTGGCAGCCACGGCTTGGCCGAGCTGAACCCGGCATTGGTCGTGTCGTCCCACTGCATTGGCGTGCGCTCGCCGTCGCGGCCTTTGTCCTTGGGCCAGCCGGTGATCCCCACAGGATCCTTTACGTCTTCCTTGCTCGCCGGTGGGGTCGTCTTCATGCCGATCTCGTCGCCGTAATAGAACAGCGCGGCGCCCCGGCTGGCAAACAGCATGGTCGAGATCACGCGCTGAATCGCCTCATTGTGCAGCCCGTCGCCATAGCGCGCATCCAACCGCGGATTGTCGTGGTTATCGAACACCAGCAGCGGAACGTTCCCGTTGAGTTGCGTCTCCGCATCGTTGAGCCGCGCGCGAAACGCCGCCACGTCCAGCTTGTTGATGAACCCGATCTGCGTATCCATGGGCAGCTCGAACTCCGGCTTGCCCGGCGGCCCATACTGCTTGGCCAGCTCCTGCACATTGGGCAGATAGGTCTCGCCAATCAGCACCCGCGTTCCCGGAAATGTGTTGGGATTGAACTGGTCCGCCACCGCGCGCATTTCCTGCATTACCGGATGCGTGCCGGGCAGGTTGTTGGTCATGGTGTCGTTCAGCGCAATGTCGCCATACGCATTGGTGAACGTCTTGCCATCCTTGTCGTGCAGGATCTCCTCATCGCGCATCTCCGGATCTTCAAACAGCGTGGTGATGGCGTCGAACCGGAATCCCCCCACGCCCTTGTTCAGCCAGAACTTGATGATGTCCTTGAACGCCTGGTGCACTTTGGGATTGTTCCAGTTCAGGTCCGGCTGCTGAATATAGAACTTGTGATAGTAGTACTGGCGTGTCGCCGGATCCCACTCCCATGCGGAGTGGCCGAAGTCCGACTGCCAGTTGTTGGGCACTTCGCCCTTGTCGGTCGCGGTTTCGCCCTTGCCTTCGTGCCACATGTACCAGTCGCGGTAAGGATTGTTTTTCGACGAGCGCGCCTCCAGGAACCACTTGTGCTTGTCCGACGTGTGGTTCATCACCATGTCCATCAGGATGCGGATGTGGCGCTTGTTAGCCTCCGCAATCAGACGGTCAAAGTCGGCCATGGTGCCGTACTGCGGATCAATCGCCTCGTAGTCCGAAATGTCATAACCGAAGTCCACCTGCGGCGAGGGATAGATCGGGCTCAACCAGATCGCGTCCACGCCCAGTGTCTTCAGATAATCCAGATGCTCGGTGATTCCGTTCAGGTCGCCGATCCCATCCCCGTTGGTGTCCTGAAAACTGCGCGGATAAATCTCGTAGAAGACGGCGTTCTTCCACCAGTCGGCAACTTTTGCGTGGTTTGCGGAAGCAGGCGCAGCCTGCCCTCGAAGGGCCAGCGTCCCCATCCCGAGACACAGGGGCAGGACGCCGGCCGCGATGCGTTTGGTCCAGTGCATTGCGGTCTCCTCGTTGTGTGTCCGATGCTCGTGGATTCGGCAGCGGTGTGACGGAAGAAAACTATCACATTTTGGCCGGGATTGGCAGCGGAATCGGCAGCCGTTTGCCGGGTCTTATGGCGAACCGCAGCCGGTTATTGCTGTTGCGTTCCCGGCCGCTCCGGCGTCGTTGTTTTCATCCGCCCGAAGTCGATGCTGATGTCGGGATGCTCCCGCGTTCCCCGTATTTTGATCGGCATCAGAGTTCCCGCGCCGTCCTTCTTGAAGAACCGATCCGCGGGCTTCAACAGAAAACCCTTCCATCCGCCCACCATCTGGGATACGGTCGCGTCCATGCGCGCTGTTCCATCGAATTGCAACTTGCCGTCAAGCGAATAAGCTCCCTTCAACTGGACCAGCGCGCCGGGCACGCCGTATTGCAGATCGGGCAGCGAAATGACCCCCTTCACCAAGTGGAAGTTCCCCCGCATCTCAGACCGGATGCTGTTCGGGTCTGTAGTCTTGAGCGCATTCGGCTTGCCCTGGCCGCGCACGCTCAGGTCGACAATCCGATCCTGTATCTTCGCGCTCATAAAACGCGCGTCGGCCAGCTTGAAAAATCCGTCCAGCTTCAGGCGCATATACACCGGCCCCTCCCCCGGCCGAATATGCAGCGCCGCTTTGCTCTCCACCACGCCCGTCAGTTGCGGCGTCCCGGTGCGGCTCACCAGGCGCAGGAAATCTTCCATCTGTCCGTGCGGAACGTCCACGCTCAAGTCGATCAGGTGCCCTGGCGCGGGCTGAGCGGCGCCCTCCTCCGGCTTGACTTGCACCACCTTGCCCGCGGTAGAGAACTGTGAGCGTCCCAGCACCGCATTCACCTGGTCAAGGTAGGTGTCCCCGTTCGTCCCATCCACCCTGGCATGGAATTCGGTGTGCAGCGGCAACTTGCCGGCGAATTGCGTGAGGTGAAAGTCCGGCACCATGGTTTCGCCGTCCACCACCATCTCGCGCAGCGTCCCGTCATAGGTCCCGTTGGAGGAGAGAATTCCGGCAATGCCGTTGAACTCGGAGAGGTCCGCGTGCTGAAAGCGATACTTTCCGCTCACCGGACTCTGCCCCGGATCATTGGTCTTCCACGGCCCGAAGCTGCCCGAGGTGTCGATTTTTCCTTTCGGCCTGGCATTGGTGAGTTCGGCTTCGAACTGCATGGGCTTTCCCGCGCTCAGGTGCATCAATTTCAGGTGCGCGATGGCGAAGGTCAACGGCAGCTTGTTGGGCTTGTCCGTCTCCAGCACCAGGTTCGCCTGTTCGCACACGATCTTCTCCACCACCGCGGTGGAAAACATGCTGGATCCGCCTTGCGGAGGATTGGCGTTCTGCTTCTCCTCCGCAGATGCCGGCGCGTTCATGGCGGACTGCAAGCCGGATTCCCGGTCGCGCTCCGACTTTGGGGGAATAAGAATGTCGAGCCCTTTCAGCTGCACCTCCGGAATGTGCAGCGGCTGCGCGTTCTTGTAATGCAGAGGTACACGGAAGCTGAACTCCCGCAGTTGGATCAGGGGAATCGATTGCACAGCCGTCTGCAGCGGGTAGTTGCCTCCGCCGCGGTGCGGAGGCCATATGCGCAGCCCCCGCCCGGTGGCCCAGATGCCCCACCGGGCTTCTGCTCCGTGGTGCACCGAGACGTGAAAATCATCCAGCTCCACGCGAGTGTGGAAGCGCTGCTCCAGGCCCTCAATGAGCCGCGCGCGCAGATAGGGCTCGACCTGATGAGCCAGGATGGCGAGTACCGCCGAGATCGCCGCCAGCGCCACGATGGCCGCCGCGGCCGTAAAAACCAGCCAGCGGTGACGGCGCCAGAACGATCTTGCACCCTCCTGCCGCTCCCCGGAACCATCCACGTTGTTCAGCGCCTCCATCCCTTATTCTGACGCACGCACCGCGGCGGCTGTCAGCAAGGTCGATGCATGAGAAGCCAGTCGCAATCCGTCGAGGTCCCCGGCAAGCCCAGCCGGCCTCTGCTGATAGGATGCGCAGCGCCGTCTCGCGAACCATCGCCGATCCCTTACCGGCCAACTCTCCGTCTGGTTCCCGCAAGTGTTAAACTTCATACCAACCGTGCTGGAGTTCGTTGAAAACCTGGTAAAGCTGCAAGCCGTCGAATTGGAGCGGGCTCGCCTCGCGCAGGCTGTCCGAGCCCTCCCCGCCGAGATTGCGCAGGCCGAGTCTGCGCTGCAGAAAGCCCAGCAGGAGTCCGCCGCCGCATCGGGCGCGCTGGATCGCGAAGAGTCCCTGCGCACCCGCCTGGAACGCGAAATCGCCGCCCAGCGGCAGAAGGCCGCTCGTTACCGCGGGCAGCTCGACAGCATCAGCACCCCGGCGCAGGCCGAGGCCATCGAGCACGAACTCGGTTTTGCCGAGCGCGAAATCGAGCGCCTGGAAAATGAAGAACTGGAGAGCCTGGAGCGCACCGACCAGCAGGAATCGGCGCTGGCCGCGGCTCGCGCCCAGGTGGAAGTGATGGCCGGGGCGCTGGAGAAGACCCGCGAACGCGTGGCTCACCGCCAGCAGGAATTTGCCCGCGAGCAGGCTGCCCTGCAGGTTGAGCGCGACGCGCTTCGCCGCCAGCTCGAGCCTGACTTGCTCACCCGCTTCGACCGCCTCACTGCCCATCGCGGCACCGCCATGTCCCGCGCTGAAAATAAGCAGTGCACCGCGTGCCGCATGGGCATTCGCCCGCAAACCTGGAACGAGGTGCGCGAAGGCGAACTCCTGCCGTGCGACAGCTGCGGCCGCCTGCTCTACTGGGACTCCGCGATGACGCCGGCCGCGGTCGCCTCCGAACCTCAGCCGGTGGCCAACTCCGCCCCGCCCGCCATCCCCAAGCCCCGCCGCGTCAGCTAGCCGTCTCGCGCCTGTGCGCTCCCTTGATAGCCGATCCTCCGCCCCTGTTAACCTCGAAATAGAGTATCCAGGAGAAACCGTTGCGCCGTATCTGCGTAGACATGGATGAAGTCATGGCCGATACGCTCTCAGAGCATCTGCGCCGATACAACCAGGAGTTTGACGAAGGGGTCACCGTCGACGACCTGGCCGGCAAGGGCCTGTGGGAGATCACGCCGGCGGATCGCCAGGCGCAGCTCCGCGCCTTCCTCGACGCCGAAGATTTTTTTGAAGACCTGCCCCTCATGCCCGGGGCGCAGGATGCACTCAGAGACCTTTCCAGCCGGTTTGAGATTTTTATCGCCACCCAGGCCATGACGGTGCCCAACTCCCTCGGCCCCAAGTACCGCTGGCTGCAGCGCCACTTTCCCTTCATTCCGCCCACGCACTACGTGTTCTGCGGCAACAAGAGCATCCTTCGCGCCGACTTCCTCATTGACGACCTGCCTCGCAACTTGCTCCGGTTCGAAGGCATCGGCCTGCTGTATACCGCGCCGCACAACCTCTCCGCCACCGGCTTCACGCGCGTGAACGACTGGCGGGAAGTCTCGGACTACTTTGCTTCCATCCCTGAATAGACGAAGCGCGGTTTTCACTGGATCGCAGCGGCGAGTGCGTCCTCCACATTTGGCTGCGTGAATCGGAACCCGGCTTCGAGCAGCCGTTTCGGCATCGCGCGCGCGCTGGTCAACAGCGCCTCATCAGCCATCTTGCCCACAGCCACGCGCAGCGCAAACGCCGGAACCGGCAGTAGGGCCGGGCGGTGCAACCGGGCGCTCAGCGCCCGCGTGAACTCCGCATTGCGCACCGGATGCGGCGCTGTCACATTTACCGCGCCTTCCAGCGACGGTGTTTCCAGCAGAAAGCGCACTGCCGCCACCACGTCTTCAATGCCCACCCAGCTCATCCATTGCCGTCCATTCCCCATTTTTCCGCCCAGTCCCATGCGGAAGAGAGGAAGCATCTTGCCCAGCGCGCCGCCGGGGCCCAGAACCATTCCAAAGCGCAGATTGACCACGCGCATGCCTGCAGCCGCCGCGGGCCGCGCCGTCTTTTCCCAGGCTCGGCACAGGTCGGCCAGGAAGCCCGTTCCCGGCGCGGAATCCTCGTCCAGCACCTCTTCTCCACGATTGCCGTAGATTCCCACTGCAGATGCCACCAGCAGCACCTGAGGCGGGTGCGACAGCCCGGTAAGCACTCGGCAAAGCGCGCGTGTCGATCCGGTCCGGCTGGCAGTCATTTCCCGGCGGTACGCTGCGGTCCATCGCCTGGCCGCTACATTTGCTCCGGAGAGGTGAATGGCCGCCCGCGCTCCCTCCAGTGCCTGGGGAGTGGCAAGCGGCGTCTCGTCGAGAGGATTCCATTGCACCTCGCCCGGCGCCGCCGGGGCACGCCGCACTAACTGCACCAGCTCCGCGCCCGATTCGCTCAGCGAATGACGGATCGCCGTGCCCAGCATCCCTGAAGCGCCGCTGAGCAGAATCTTGTCCCCGGTGAGATAGGCTCGACCTGTGCTTCCTGGCTGCATGCCTCTCCCTGCGAACGAAACGCCGCAATGCGGAGACTATCCTACCTTGCCTCATCATCATTGCATCAGTTCTGTCTATTAAGGGGCACGAAGGAGACGTTCCAGCCTTGGTCCTCGTCTCCAGACGGTGAGCGGCCGGTCCAGGTCCCGCATTGCCGGCTTGCCAAAACTTTGGTAGCATGCGAATAGATTTTGATCCGGGCAACAACCCGGCCTTCCCCGCCCGGAGAGGGTTCTCCATGACCGAGACTGCAGCCGCCCGTACCGAGGAAACCCACAAAACGCAGGTCGACAGCGAGACCACCGAGCGCTTCATCGCGGAGAAGCACATCGGCGAGCGCATCAAGCGCCTGCGCCTCAAAAAATCCATGGGACTGGTCGAACTGGGCAAGCATACCGGCCTCTCCGCCAGCTTCCTTTCCCAACTGGAGACCGGCCGCGTGGTGCCCACGCTGCGCAACCTGGCTCGCATCGCCATGGTCTTTTCCAAAGACCTGTCGTACTTCTTCGATACCGAGCCGAAAGCGATGTTCCGGGTGCATCGCCGCAAGGAGCGCGTGCGTCTGCCGCAAACCGGCGTGGACACGCCCAGCTACTTTTTCGAGAGCCTCGGCTACATGGTGCCCGACCGGCACATGGATCCCTATTTTGCGGAGTTTATCCCCCTCGCTCCGCAGCATGAGCCCAAGGCGCACATGCATCCGGGCTACGAGTTTCTCTATGTGCTGGAGGGGGAACTGGCCCTGAAGCATGGTGAGAATCACTGCACGCTGGGACCGGGCGATGCGGTCTACTTCGACTCCGCCACTGCGCATTCGTACGTTTGCGACGGAGGCAAGTCCGCCAGCGCGCTGATCGTGACCATGCACCAGCCGCTTCCGATGCCGGCTGCGCAGGCGCGCACCGCCTTTCCTGGGGGAGCGCCGCGTCCCGTAGCCGTTCCCGTCGCAGCGCCAGTGGCAACGGACAAGCACTGAGACTCCGCACGCGCGGGGAAAGACCCGCACCGGGCATGGTGATACCCCTTCTGCCTCGCAACCCCAAAAAGGGCCTCCCCGAAAGGAAGCCCCGTCTGTTCACTCATTCGCTACTTCACTCATTCGCTACTTCACTCATTCACTTCTTCACTCATTCACTTCTTCACTACTTGTTCACTGACCACTGACCACTGACCTACCTTTTCCCCGCGATCGTCTTAGGATTCACTCCCGCCTTCTTCGCCGCTCGTTTAGCCGCAAGCGCGTGCATCTCTTTGCCGATGTGCGACTGGTTGATCGACAGCTGAATCGCCAGGTTGATCAAGTTGCCGGTGCACCAGTAGAGCGCCAGCCCCGACGCGTAATGCCACAGCGTGAAGCCGAAGATGATCGGCATCATAATGGCCATCATGCGCCGCTGGTTGGGGTCCATGCCCGGCGACGGCGTGATGAACTGCGTGAGGAACATGGAAACGATGATGATAGCCGGCAGAATGTGCAGCGGATCCGGCGCCGACAGGTCGGTAAGCCATGTCCAATGCGCCTGACGCAGTTCCACAGTGTTCTGCAGCACGCGGAAGTACGCGAAGAACAACGGCATCTGGATCAGCAGCGGCAGGCAGCCGCCGTACATGTTCACGCCCTCGGTCTTGTAGAGCGCCATCATCTCGGCGTTCATTTCGGCGCGCTTGGGATTGGTGGTCTTCAGATGCGCATACTTGCGTTTGAGCGCCTCCACCTTGGGCTGGATGCGCATCATCTTCAGCGACGACCGCATCATCATCAGCCGCGTCGGCAGCATCAGCAGGTTGAAAATCACGGTGACGACAAGAATCGCCCAGCCCCAGTTGGGAATCCCGTGCTCATAGAGAAAGCGCAGCGCCAGGAACAGCGGCTTGGCAATTACGCCCAGCCAGGTGCCGAACTGAATGAGCGATTCGAGCGTCGGCCCATCGGGCTTGCCGTCCGCGCCGATCGAATGGATGCTCGAAACGATATCCATCTGCTTGGGGCCGGCGTAAAGCCGCAGGCGCGTATCGCCGCTGGTGTCGCCCACCGCGAGGCCAATCACGTCCGCCGGCTTCTTCTCGCTGGCGGGGTTCGCAGGATCGGTGGGCAGGTCGATGGTGTTGTGCAGCGTCACCACCGTCGCGCGCTGCGGCACATCGGGCAAAAATGCCGCCGTGAAATATAAGTCCGCCGATGCCGCGTACTGGTAATCGCCGTCCAGCGTGGCGTCGTTGCTCACCTTGTTTGCCGCCAGCGTGTCCTGCTTGCCATCCACTGACCAGGCAAACGACGAAGGCGTGCGCGTCAGGCCCGGAATGGCGCTTCGTCCCTGGAACTCCTCCATGTCGCCCAAACCCGCGGGCCACGCCAGCAGCGCCCGCACCGGCTGCCCATTGCGGCGCACCTGCACGTCGGCGTTGATCACGTAGCTCTGGTCGAAGTGGAACGTCTTCACCACGTCCACCCCGTTCTGCGCGTAATGGAACGTAACCGAATTCGGCGCCTGCACCTCACCCACAGCGGAAGGCTGATAGAGCGCCTGGTTCAACTGCGACGTCAGCGCCGGCTCATAGGTGAACAGCGAGAGCGGAAATCCGAACCGCGCCGAAGCCTGCTGCTGAACCATGTCCAGCTGCTTCTTCTCGGTGGAGTCCTTGTAATGCGGGTTCTTCAGGAACCAATGCTTCACCAGGGCGCCGCGGTTGGTGAACTCAATGCGATAGTTCGCATTTTCGACGATGGTGTCAGTCTCTGAAGTTGCAACGATCGCCGGAGTGGCCGCTGCCGGATGCGTTCCCGCGGATTTCCCCGCCGACTTGGCTGCGGGCGCTGAGGCACCGGACGTCTCTGTCGCAGCGGGCGCAGGGACGGGGGCGCTCTGCTGCTGCGTCTGCGCGGAATTCGCGGGCGGCTCAGGCTTCGGCTTCTGGAAATACTGGAACCCTAAAAAGACGGCAACCGCAAGAAACATCAGCACCAGCGTGGACTGCATACCGCCGCCGCCACCGCCGCCGGCGCCGCCCTGCGATTGAAGATTGGGATTTTGAATTTCGGGCAAAGGGTACGTCCTGTCGTTCAGCTCGCGGCGATCGGGAATCCGCCGCTGGTTCTATGGTAAAGGTTCGTGGGGAAGGGGTCCGCGCGCTTTAGGAACCGGCACCTGGTCCAGTCCGCCGCGGCTGAAGGGATGACAGCGCAGCAGGCGCCATAACGCCAGCCCGCTGCCATAGAAAGGACCATGCATCGCAATCGCCCGCACCGCATACTCCGAGCAGGTGGGCTGGTAGCGGCAGCCGCCCACACCCAGCGTGTGCACCGCCGGCGAAAGCCAGCGCTGGTAAAACGCGAGAACCGCAAGCAGAATGCGCGTCATCGTGGAACCCCGGCTGGTGCGGCGCCCGCATCCGCGGGATTCGCGGCACGATCGAACTCCGCACTGGCCTGGGTAAGGATACGCACAACCTCGGCCTCAAGTTTCGCAAAATCCATGGTCAGCACCGCGCGCCGGGGATGAAAGATGAGATCGGCTCCCGCAGGAAGCAGCTCCACATGCCTGCGCAGAGCCTCGCGCATGCGGCGCTTGATGCGATTTCGCTCATGGGCCTTGCCCAGCACCTTGCCCACCGTGAGCCCAACGCGTGTGGCCGCCGGCGCTTGAGCGCGGGACCCATCCGGCGAAGGCCGCCGGGCCAGAAACCAGCTCATCGAGGCCGACTGCCGTTTGCGGCTATCCCCATACGCAAGCTGATAGTCCGCGTGCTTGCGCAGGCGCAACCCGGCCAGCGATTGCTTCCGTGCGGCAGGGTTGGCAGGGGTGGTCATGGCAAAGCCGGAAGGAGGTTGGCCGAATCCACTGGGGGAGACGCGGCTTCGGCCCGGAGACAAAGTGCCGTTAGTCGCGATAGCCCGCGCTCACAGCCACGCGCTTGCGCCCGGCCGCGCGGCGGCGGTTGAGCACGGCAGCGCCGCTCTTGGTCTTCATCCGCGCCCGGAAACCGTGCGTCTTCACGCGGCGATGGCGATTGGGTTGAAATGTGCGCTTGGGCATGAAAGTGCGCTCCTGGTTCTTTGTTGAATTCTGAGCCTTTACGGCAAGCTTTGAGTATATCGTAGATAGCGCCCGGAATCCAGCAGCGGCGCACGGCCCATGCGCGGCAAGCCTCGCGGCAACCCATTCCGCGCAGCCGGTTTCCAACCAGAAAACGGCGCACGGTGTCCGATCGATTGGTGACCACGGTCACTTGCAACGGCTTCTTTCACCAGCTATGGTGCATCCCGAAATTCACTCGCAAAAGTTATGTGAATGAGGGATTGCAAACAAGTCCGAATATGGTACTATCGGTCCCGTTCAACAAAAGTCTCTCTCGTCTCACGGAATGAAATTCACCCACGCCCCGAAGTTCGATAACCGGGGGCAGATCAACGGCAGATTGGCAACTGAACCAAGACAAGCGACGGAAAAGCCATGTGCTCTTCCGCCCAGGTGAAGCCATTGTCTGAAGTCGAACGGATGAACCGTACCGTGGGCCAGGCAAGGAATAGCTCGATGGCATTTGCAATGACGCCCGCATCCACGGCACTGAATCCCTGGCTACAAATTTTAGCCGCGTTGGAAAAGAAAGTGATTCGCCAGTCGTTTGAAACCTGGCTGAAGCCAACGCGCTATAGCCATGCCGTGGGCCGGCTGTTATATGTTCGCGTCCCCTCGCCGGAGTTTCGCCACATCGGCGATAAATACGGCGATCTGATTCAGGAAGCGATCGACACCCAGTCCCTTGATTTCGACGATGTGTGTTTTGTCACTACGGAGGAGGATCCGTCAGTGCCGCCGCAGCGCAAGGATGGAGGTTTCGGACCGGTGGCTTCGCACGCGCCTTCCGCGCCGCCCCCGCCTTCGCAACGCCCCGCGGAGCAGGCCCGCTTCGACTGGTCGACCGCCGCGCAGCTCAACTCGCGCTACACCTTCGACAATTTCGTAATCGGCAACGGCAACCAGTTCGCCCGCGCCGCCGCGCTCGCCGTAGCCGAACGCCCTTCCCGCGCCTACAACCCGCTCTTCCTCTACGGCGGCGTGGGCATGGGCAAGACCCACCTGATGCAGGCCATCGGCCACGAGGTCAAGCGCCGCCAGCCGAACTCCATCATTTCCTACGTCTCCGCGGAAAAGTTCACCAACGAGATGATCACCTCTCTGCGCAACGATCGCATGACCAGCTTCCGCGATCGCTTCCGCTCCGTCGATGTGCTGCTCATCGATGACATCCAGTTCATCGCCCAGAAGGAGCGCACTCAGGAGGAGTTCTTCCACACTTTCAACGCGCTGCACGAAAGCATGCGCCAGATCGTCATCGCCTCCGACCGTCCGCCCAAGGAGCTGGCGGAGATTGAAGACCGCCTGCGCTCGCGTTTCGAGTGGGGCCTCATCGCCGACATCCAGCCGCCCGATCTCGAAACCAAGGTCGCCATCCTGCAGAAGAAGGCGGAGACCGAGCAGGTCACCCTGCCCACCGACGTGGCGCTGTTCATCGCTTCCAACGTGCGCACCAACGTGCGCGAGCTGGAAGGCGCTATGACCCGCCTCATCGCCTGGTGCGAGCACAACCGCATGGAGATCACGCTCTCCTCAACCCAGCAGTGCCTGCGGAACTTCATTGACATGCAAGTGCGCAAGATTACCATCGAAGCCATCCAGCGTGCCGTGGCCGAGCAGTTCGGAATGCGCGTGGGCGACCTGAAGCAGAAAAACAATTCGCGCAACGTGGTGGTCCCCCGGCAGATCGCCATGTACCTGGCCAAGCAGATGACCGAGGCCAGTCTCCCCGAGATCGGCCGCCAGTTCGGCAACAAGCACCACACCACCGTCATGCACTCCATCGGCAAAATCGACGATCAGCGCCGCACCGATAAGGACCTGGCCCGCATGCTCACCAAGCTGCAGGATCTGCTGAACGCCTGACCGCGATGTAAACGCACATCAGAATGCGAAGGCCGCGCTTGCTGCGCGGCCTTCGTGTTTTCTGGGAGCCGGAATCTTGGGGGCCGGTGTCTAATCTGGTGTGAGGGACAATGGAGAACGCACGTCGTAGATGGCTCGCCGGTTTGCTTTGGGTCGCGTCAGTTGTGCTCGCGTTTTGTGGTGGCGTCTTGGCCGAATACGGCAGGGACACGAATCACCCAATTGCCGCTTCGCCGATCAAGGTTGATTACTGCTATCTCTTCTCACATGAAGATCTCTTCCGCGGTCAACCCGTGGAAACGGAGGCCCACTATGTGCAAGTCATCGAGGGAGGAGGGATCGGGCGAGACGAGTGCCCGGATAACGACGCCGCACCCTTGTTTCCCAATGAAAACGAACCTTCGATACGGGCCTGGGAGGATGACCTGCATAAGGACTGGTATACGGCGGAATACAATATGAGGTTTGTTGGTGTGATTCCTTCTTATCCTCGGTACCGTCACTGGTTGGCTGATGCCAGGAACCAGTGGTTGCCAACTCATCACGTCCCGGCCGTCCGCATTCAGCGAATCACCAGCTTCACAAGAACCCGATAGGCACCCCGCACATTACGCCGCCCGCGGCAGCACGCCCGCTTCCTCGCAGCGATCGCAGTTCCCGCACGGACCCTTGTAATCGTCGCCGAAATAGCGCAACAGATACTCTCGCCGGCACGACCGCCACTCCGCATAGCTCTGCATCTGCTGCAGCCGCCGCTTGCGCAGCTCCTTCTGGAATTTCTGCTTCTCGGCCGCCGCTTCGATAATCTCCGCCAGCGGCCGGGTGCTCGCCGCTTTCATCTCCCCGGATTCGAGATGCGTAATCGCCCCGGTCTCTTCCAGCTTCTGCAGCAGTCCCACCAGCTTGCGCGCTGCGATGCCCGTCGCCTCCACAATTCTCTCCCGCGTCATCGGCTTCCTATGCGACTTCAGCGCGTTATATACCGATTCCAGCCCCTCGGAATCCACATTCGCCGCACCGGTCTTGAACTGCTGCGCTGAAATGTCCTGCGGGCGATAAAACAATACCGCTTCCGCCTCTTCCCCATCGCGCCCGGCGCGCCCGATCTCCTGGTAATACGCATCCAGCGAGTCGCTCACGTCTGCGTGATACACGAAACGGATGTCCGGCTTGTCCACGCCCATGCCAAACGCGTTGGTGGCCACAATCACGGGCACATCTCCGTTCATGAACTTGTTCTGAATTTCCTCCCGCTCCCTGGACCTCATCCCGCCGTGATAGCACAGCGCCTCCACGCCGATCTGCCGCAGGTCGTCTGCAAGCGTCTCCGCATTCTTGTGCGTGGCCACGTACACAATCCCTGGCTTGTCGGCAAACTCCACGCGCCGCATCAACGATGAGTACTTCTCGTCCTTGCTGGAAAACTGGTCCACCCGCAGCGATATGTTCGGCCGGTCGAATCCATGCACCAGCACCCGCGGGTTGCGCAAACCCAGCCGCTCCACAATCTCCGTCCGCACCTCCCTGGAAGCAGTAGCGGTGATGGCCAGTGTGGGTGGATGGCCCAGCGCTTCGATCACCTGCGCCAAACCCAGGTAGTCGGGACGAAAATCGTGACCCCAGTGGCTGATGCAATGGGCTTCGTCAATGGCGATCAACGAAACGTTCGCGGCCTGCAGCCTCTCCACCGTTTCCGGCTTGCGCAATTGCTCCGGGGCCAGAAAGATGTACTCTGCCAGGCCATCGTCGATGCGCTGCAGAGTCTCCCGCTGTTCGCTCGATGAAAGCGTGGAGTTCACCACGGCGCAGGCTTCCAGCCCGCTCGCGTCAATGGAGTCGGCCTGGTCCTTCTGCAGCGCAATTAGCGGGGAAACCACCACGGTGGTTCCCTCCAGCAGCGCGCCGGCAATCTGGTACACGGCGGACTTCCCGGAGCCGGTAGGTTGCACCAGCACCGTATCACGCCCCTCCAGCAGCGACTGGATGGCCTCATGCTGGCCGGTGCGAAGCGATTTGAACCCCAGCAGTTTTTTGGCGGTGGCGGCTATATCGACAATTTTCAAGTGACTTTTATGCATAGGAATAGTGGTCGCGGGGAACCGGATGCGCGAATGCGGCAGATCCATGCAGGACGGCTTCGGACCCTAGATTCGACGCAGATTTGGCTGCGCGCGCTGCTTTGCGGTCGGGAATTCGTTCATTTGCCCGTCCCGTGCCAAGGCGAGGCCTCAGGAAACGCTCTACTTGAGAGCGGCGCTGATGCGCACTTCATCCTTGCGCACCCAGCCTATGTTGCCGGAATGCACATCGAGCACGCGCACCCATTCCCGGTACGGAGGATTGTCCACAATCAACAGCGGGTCGGGATCGGAAATCGCCTGAATCTGCCGGCCTGACCAATTGGGGCGGTTGAGAATGGGTACTCCGGCAAAGAGCGGAGTGGCCATGTTCAGCCCGCTTCCGGCTCCGGAGTGGCCGCCGTCAGAGGCATGCGCGGGGTCGAGCGACGGTTGAAAAGCATCCGGCTCAGGATCGACGTGCATGGTTCTCGGGTCGCTGCGCCCATCGGGATTTGCCCGCTCCATTGCACCCGCCGCATGCTCCTCCCGTATTTCGCGATCGCTGGCCGGCGCCATCTCCGCGGTGTTCGGCGCCGACGGCGAAACGTCAGGTCCAGAAATCCGATCTGAATCCGGGGACGGTCGCTGCGCAGCCGGCTCCTGAGCTGCCGCGGGATGAAAATCCTCCGGCGGAATGGGGATGCGAAGCCACACGAACAGAGCTCCTCCCGCCACCGCAGCCACCAGAACCGGACAAACCCACTGGCTCGGTCGCGTACGGTTCGCCTTCCGGGAAGCAGGTCTGGCCCATTGTTTCGTTCTCAAAGGCGTTACCCGCACGCGCTTGGACGTAGCCTGGCTCGAAACATCGATAGGCTCGACCGGGCGCGCCGAATGAATCACACGGTCACAGCCCGGGCACTGATACGGATACCGCACCACGAGCCCGTTCACGTGATCGACGCTCCCGCATTCCGGGCAGACAAAATCAACCATATCGAGTCCCCTGCCCAGGGGGTCTTGAGAGGGGATTGGTGAATGGTAACACCGCGCCTGTGCTCGAAGCTCCTGTTTTGCGCATGGAATCCCCATAGCCTCCCATCCCAAGGTGGAACTGAGCCCTCCGCGACGTCCGTTTCATCGACGGCAGTTCGTGATCATCATCACCGCCAAAGGCCAACCTCCCGGGAGAGACTCCTAATGTCGCCGCGCGGTCACCAGACCTTTCCCCACGGCCAACGGAGGATCTTGTGCCTCTCACGCTCATTGTGAATCAGAAAACCATCCATGTGAACGCGCCTCCGGAGACCCCTCTGCTATGGGTCCTGCGCGATGAACTGGACCTGAAAGGCGCCAAATTCGGCTGCGGCGTGGGCTCCTGCGGCGCCTGCACGGTGCTGCTGGATGGCCGCCCTGTTCGCTCCTGCACCACTCGCATCGGCGACGTGACAGGATCGCGCATCACCACCGTGGAAGGGCTTTCACCAGATGGTACGCATCCGGTGCAGAAGGCCTGGCAGGATGCGGACGTTCCGCAGTGCGGCTACTGCCAGTCCGGACAGATTCTCACCGCCGTCGCCTTGCTCCAGCGCACGCCCCACCCCACCGACGAGCAGATCGACACCGCCATGGGCGGCAACCTCTGCCGCTGCGGCACCTACCCGCGCATCCGCGAAGCCATCCACCACGCATCCGGCCAACTCATGCCCGCGCTGCGCGACTAGTCAGTGAAGGAGAATCTCTCGTGCGATTAAATCGGCGGCATTTTCTGCAGATGAGCGCGCTGGCGGGCGGCGGCCTGGCGCTCGGCATCTATGAGCAGCCGATGGCCCTCGCGGCCGGCGCCCAGCCTGACTCACGCGCACCGGGCCTCTCGCCGCGCGCGTTCCTCCAGGTTCATCCCGACGGCACGGTCACCATCCTCGCCAAGGGGCCGGAAATCGGCCAGGGCATCCGCACCATGCTGCCCATGCTCATCGCCGAAGAACTCGACGTCGCCTGGAGCCAGGTGCACATAGAGCAGGCCAGCCTGGACGAAGCCGCTTACGGCCCGCAGTTCGCCGGCGGCTCCATGTCCACGCCCATCAATTGGGAGCCTTTGCGGCGTGTCGGCGCGGCCGCCCGCCAACTGATGCTGACCGCCGCGGCCGAGCGTTGGAAGGTCCCCGAGCCGGAGTGTTCCACCGCGGAAGGCCGGGTTACCCATGCCGCCAGCGGGCGTTCGCTGGGTTATGGCGAATTGGCCGAGGATGCGGCGAAGCTGCCGCTTCCCGATCCATCCACGCTGCGGCTCAAGAATGCCCACGACTACCGCATTGTGGGCAAACCGCTGCATGGCGTGGACAACGCCGCGCTGGTTACCGGCAAGCCGCTCTTCGGCATCGATATCAAGCTGCCGGGAATGCTCTATGCCGTCTTCCACAAGTGCCCCGTCTTCGCCGGTAAGGTGAAGAGTGCGAACCTGGATGAAATCCGCAGCATGCCCGGCGTGCGCCATGCCTTGATTGTGGAAGGCAACGTGCGCAGCGGCGGAGTGGTCGAATCCGATCCCGGACTGGAGCCCGGCATCGCCATCGTGGCGGATACCTGGTGGCAGGCTCAATCGGCGCGCAAGGCGCTGAAAGTGGAGTGGGACACCCAGGCCGGCTCGCCCACGGCGTCCGATCAAAGCAGCCAGGCCTTCGCGGAGAAGGCGCAGCAACTGCTCAAGCAACCGCCCAACCACACGCTGCGCACCTACGGCGACGTGGAGAGCAGCCTTAAATCGGCCGCGAAGGTGGTTGAGGCGGTGTATTCCTACCCGTTCCTCGCCCACGCCACGCTCGAACCGCAGAATGCCACCGCCCGATTTCAGGACGGCAAGCTGGAGTTGTGGACCACCAGCCAGACGCCGGGAGGCGGACGGAGCCTGGTGGCTCGGCAACTCGGGATCCCGGAGAGCGACATCACCGTTCACCTGACCCGGGCCGGCGGAGGGTTCGGCCGCCGCCTGATGAACGACTACATGGTAGAAGCCGCGTGGATCGCCCGCGCCGCCAAAGCTCCGGTGCAGGTGATGTGGTCGCGCGAAGACGATTTTGCTCACGATCCATTTCGCCCCGGCGGCTGGCACGGCATGAAGGCCGGACTCGATGCCCAGGGCCGCGTGACGACATGGAGCCAGCACCTGGTCACCTATGGCGAGGGCAATCACACGGCTCCGGCGGCGGGAATCGGCGGAGACGAATTTCCCTCCGGCCGCGTCCCCAACTACTTCATCGGCCACTCCACCATGCCGCTGTGGCTGCGCACCGGGGCCATGCGCGCGCCGGGCGCCAATGCCTACGCCTTTGTGGGCCAGTCCTTTCTCGACGAAGTGGCCCAGGCAGCGGGACGCGATCCGCTCGACCTGCAATTGGAGTTACTGGCCGCCACGCCTTCCCAATCCGGCGAAAACCGCAACGGGCGCGGCAACGGATTCAATCCCGACCGGCTGGCTGGCGTGCTTCGCCAGGTCGCCGAAGAATCCAACTGGCACAGCCGCAAGCACACGGCGGGCCTCGGCATGGGAATCGCCGCGTACTCCTGCCATCTCGGCTACTGCGCGGAAGTGGCCGAAGTCAGCGTGGACGCGAGCAATCGCGTTCGCGTGAATCGCGTGTGGGCCGTGGCCGACGTGGGCAGACAGATTATCAACCCCTCCGGCGCGAGCGCCCAGGCCGAAGGAGGCATCCTCGAAGGCCTCGGCCACATGATGGTCGAAGTGACGCTGGCGGGCGGCCAGGTGGAACAGGACAACTTCCTCCGCTATCGGCTTCCGCGCATGCGCCACACGCCCGCGATGCACATCTCCTGGCGCATCACCGACAACTCGCCCACCGGGCTCGGCGAGCCGGTGCTGCCCGCTGTCATTCCCGCGGTCTGCAACGCGATTTTTGCGGCCTCGGGCAAACGCATCCGCACCCTGCCGATCGCGCACAGCGGCTTCAGTTGGGCCTAGCGCCTGCGCAATCGACCCCGTTAGCGCCGCCCCGAAGTTGTACCGCCGGCCTCCCGGCCGGCTTATAGTGACTCCGCAAGGGTGGATCGTCCTTCGTTCTTCTGCGTGTGCCGGTTCTTTATTAGTAGTAGAGCGGGGATGGGGGTGTGGGGCAAGGGGGCGGCGTTTGAGCCCCCTTGCCCCGCCAAGCGCCTTTGT
>DASZLF010000024.1:0-3238 GCA_035552555.1 Occallatibacter sp. | reverse complement strand
CCGGGATTTCCTGATCTTTGCGACCAACTCCGCGGGCATGGGCTCGCCAGTCTTATAATTTTTCGCGTAGTGACTGAAGATGGCCGGGTACATCGCCCAGTGCTCATTGAATTGCGATGGAAACTCGACAAAATCGCGCGGAACCGATGTCCCCGAGAGGCTCGGATATTCGGTATCCGCAAACATGCCGTGCAAGGCATGGCCGAACTCATGGAACATGGTGGTCACGTCGTCAAAGCTCAGCAGCGCGGGTTCGCCCGGCGCAGGCTTTGGAAAATTGGCCACGTTGAAGACTACCGGCAAGGTGCCCAGCAGCTTCGATTGCCCTACGAAGCTGTCCATCCACGCGCCGCCGTTTTTGTTGTCGCGCTTGAAGTAGTCGCAGTAAAACAGCGCCATCGGCTTGCCGCCGGTATTGAACACCTCAAAGACGCGCACGTCAGGGTTGTAGACCGGAATGTCGTGCCGCTCCTTGAACGTGATCCCGTAGAGCTGGGTGGCGGCATAGAAGACCCCGTTCTCGAGAACATTAATCAGCTCGAAATAAGGTTTGATCTGCGACTCGTCGAGATCGTACTTCGCCTTGCGCACCTGCTCGGAGTAGAACTCCCAGTCCCACGGCTCAAGGGCGAAGCCGCCATGCTGAGCGTTAATGAGCGCTTGAATCTCCCGGGCTTCGCTCGCCGCTTTCGCGGTCGCGCCGGGCACCAGAGCGTCCATAAAATTCAGCGCGGCCTGTGGAGTCTTCGCCATCTGATCGGTCAGGTTCCAGGCCGCATAGGTTGGGAACCCGAGCAGCTTTGCCTTCTCCGCCCGAACCTGCGCCAGCCGCGCAACGGTGCTGCGGGTGTCATTGGCGTCGCCGCGCTCGGCGCGGTTCCATGAATCGTCGAACAGAGTCTTGCGCGTCGCGCGATCCTCAAGCGAACTCAAATCGGGCTGCTGAGTTGTGTTCTGCAGCGGAAGCACCCATCCCTGCTGTTTGCGGCCTTCGGCTGCCTGTGCTGCGGCGGCAACTTGAGCGTGGCTCAGGCCCTTCAGCGCGGCCTGGTCCGTTGTCGAGTAAGCCGCAGCCTTGGTCGCGGCCAGCAACTTCACAATAAAGTCATTTGACAGCGTCGACTCTTCCTCATTCAGCTTCTTCAGCCGCGCCTTATCCAGGTCCGACAGCGCCGCACCCGCATGAATGAACTCCTTGTAGTCGTATTCCACCAGCCGCAGCGACTCGGGATCGAGCTTCAGCGAAGCACGCTGTTCGTATACCGCCTTCACGCGCGCGAATAGTTTCGAGTTCAGATAAATGGCATCCTGGTGCGCAGCCAGCTTCGGAGCCTCAATGGTCTGCACCTTTTGCAACTCAGGGTCGGTGTTGGCGCCGGTTACGCCGTTGAAGACGCCCATCACGCGCGTCAGCAATTGCCCGCTCTTCTCAAGCGCGACAAACGTGTTTTCAAAGGTCGGCGGCTCAGGATTACTCGCAATCGCGTCTACTTCCCTGATTTGGTCGGCCATGCCAGCCTCAATGGCGGGCTGGTAATCGCTGTCCTTGATCTTGTCGAACCGGGGCGCCTGGAAGGGCAGCGTGCTGGGCGCAAAAAAAGGATTGTCAGTGCCAAAAGTTGTCGTAGCGGCATGACCGTTGGCGGTGCCAAGCACAATTGCGCCGGCCGCGGCCAGAGTGGAAAGGTTTTGCAAGATGGTTTTCACTTTCAGGGAGAGAGTGCGCGGATGCGATGAAGTCATGGGCGGGGGATTTCCTTAAACTCACGATTGTAAATGCAGGGCTGGAAGCGGGAGAAATCGTGGCCGCCTTCAGGGCCTGCGTGTTGAATTCTGAACGTTGAGCGGAGAGAACGCTTACCTACTCACTTCTCAGCACTCGATGAAAATTCACGTCCCGGTTCACCGCGAATCCAATCCGCTCGTAGAGGCGAATGGCATTTTTGTTCGCCGCGCCGGTATGCAGGCAAGAGAGCCATCCATCCCGGCGATGATCGAGCAGCAGGCGCGTGATCAGCGCCGCCGCATAGCCGTGGCCCCTGTGCTCCGGATGCGTGCAGACGCCGCTGATCTCCACATAGCGGTCGAAGGCAAACCGCTCTCCGGCCATGGCGACCAGCGCTCCGTTGATGCGCACTCCATAATATGTGCCCATTTCGCAGGTCCTGATCCGGAAGTAGCCGGGAAAGGCAATTTCGGTCAATGCGACCATCTCCTCGGCGTGCGCGCATGAGAGAGGCAGAATCTCAAGGTCGGCGTGTCCGGTTGCCGGGAGTTCCGCATCGTCGGGAAATATCATCTGCAGACCCGGCAGGGTGCCCCTTACCACTAGACCCGGCACTTCGAAAGGCGCCGCGCCCATCATGTACACAACCTCGCCCGGCGCAAGCAGGGAACAGAGCTGCCGCGAAGCCTGTTCGCTCCGGGTCGCTACGGCCGCGAACGGAGCAACATCCGCCACATACTTGCAGGCGTCCCCCGCGAACTGGGCAAAGCGGCGCTGCCGCGTCTCTAACGCATGCCACACCGGATTCGTAAATATGTCTTCAGGCAAGCAGAAACTCCCACGCCGCATTCCGATAACCCATCAGCCTACATCAGGCACGATTGGTAAACTAAAAGGACTGATGCCCCCGCCAAAACTCATCGCCATCGACATCGACGGCACGCTGCTTCCCACCGCCACTTCAGAAATAAGTCCCGTGATCAGCCTACGCAACAGCCGCGCGCTGCTTGAGGCCGAGGCGGCGGGCATCCAGGTTGTGATCGCGACGGGACGCCGTCAGGCCTACGCCACGCCGTTGATCGAGCCCACGGGCCTGAGGGCGGACACGGTCATGATCACCTCCAATGGGACCGTTACCCGGACGCTCGGGGGCGAGGCGATCGACCGATTTATTTTGCCGGTCGATACCGCGCGCGAGCTATGCCCGGTTCTTCGCCAGTTTGGCGGAACCACCGTCTTTACCTTTGACCGCGAGGGCCCGGGCGAGCTCGTTCTTGAATCGATTGAGCAACTCCATGCCCGCATTGCCGCATGGGTGGAGGCCAACCGCCCCTGGATCACCGAAATCCGCCCGCTGGAGCGCGCGTTCGATGCAGGCGAGCCGCCGGTGCAGGGAATGGTCTGCGGAAGCGTGACTGCGATGCGCGATGCCCAGGCGTGGCTTGAAGCCAGCGAAATCTCGCGAAAGATCGAGCTGCACCGGACCGAATACCCCGCCCGCGACCTGACGAT
>DASZLF010000023.1:0-23457 GCA_035552555.1 Occallatibacter sp. | reverse complement strand
GCCCACGCGCCAGCTTTTCCAGCCGAAGCCGTGTTTCATCCGATAATGCAATCGCCGCCGCCACACGCATATCGAGGTCCCCTCATCTTATGAGATGACCCTCGATATATAGATGATGCTATTTATGGCGCACTACACTAGCCTCTTCTGTTTTCGCCTGTTCCTGTGTGGCCGTTGCCTTGGCAGCATTCCTCTCGGCTTTGCGCTGCGCCATCGGATCATTGCCTTTGATTAGTTCGATACGGGCTGTCTGATGGGCGGTCCGAGTATCCGCAAGAGAAACGTCGGGATACTTGCCCAAGGGCATGGTTTTCTGTTTGCCGCCAAAGCGATAATTCCACCGCCATAGCTTGCCGCCAGAAGGCGGAATCAGCAAGTAAAGTCCTCCGCCGTCGGCGAGCCGGTATGCTTTTTCCGCGGGTTTAGCGGCGCGGATTTTCACGTCTGTGAGTGCCATATAATGTGAGACTTGACTGCGATGACGATATCGGGTCGTGTCTGCGGATACCAACGAAAGTACCATCAAAATGGTTTGGCTGTCGTTGATCTCAAGTGGGCGTCTATGGGCGAAAATGGAAATCAATCTATTCATTTTAAATCACTTCATGGTGTCTTTAGTGGACGTTTGCGAACCTCCGTAAACCTGCGATTGGCTTTTACCTGAGGAGCCAAGTTTTCTCTTAGACCCTGCCCCATCCCCCTCCTGAAAACAAGCATGGCGCTCAATGATCTCCACGTCATGGCCAAGCCGATCGGTCCAATCTGCAATCTTGATTGCGTTGAACACGGTGCAATTTCGCACGAGTACATTCCGTTGCCGCTGGGGTACAATCTTTGACGACTCCACTACCTCAAATCCAGCAGTTCGGGGGTTGGGCCATGAAAGCGCGACTGTGGTTGGCGGGACTCTCTCTTTTGTCGCCGTATACGGCGTCCACGCTGGCGCAGTCCGCGCCCATTGTGGCGGCTGTGGCCGTCGTGGGGACGATTCAGGTAAAGACCGTGAGCATCTCCGCAATCGACGCCTCGCATGTGGAGGTAGCGGTCAACCTGATCCTGGTGCCGGGCCAATCTGCCACGCTGAAGGACGTGCAGTTGTGTTCGCTGCACCTCAATGGGCTGCCCGTGTTTGCGGCTCCGCTGCACCAGGAGATCGCGATGCGCAAGGGAGAGGAGCTCTCTTTGCCCGCGGTGTTTGTTTCCCTCTTCTATCGCGATCTGACCACGGTTCACCCGCTGATTCAGATGCTCGACAAGCAGACTGTACATGTGGAGGCTGAGCTGGTCTCCGGCTTGCAAGTGGGATTTCTGGGCAAGCTGGCGCTGCACTCGGAGCACCCGAAGATTGTGGTTCCGATCAGCCAGGAGGTTGCAGTGGAGGTGGGAGGCACGCCCTTCGCGCGTAATCTGGCGATTGGAGTGCTGCAGTCACTGGACCACCAGATGGCAGGAGACAGCACGCCGACAAAGCTCATCGATAAGCTGAGGCCGGTCTGGATTCGCAATCTGGAGGCGCAGGCCAAGGCAAATCTCTTCGTGGTGGATTCCCGCTACTCGCTCTCTGAGGGCAAGATACCGTATCAGGTGGATGTGGAAGCTCTGGGTTTTCGCACCGCCTCAGGCCGGATTGCCACCTCGGCCGAGATGCTGAACCCGTGGAAGTACGACGCGGAGTTTCTGGGCGAAATCAACGGTGGGTCGGTGGGAGTGGTAAAGAACAGCCAGGATATCCGGCTGCAACCGCTGGCAGCCATCGAGGCAGCTCAGTCTCTCGGGGCCAGGGACTTCAAGACCGATCCGCGCGGGAATGCAGAAGGGGAACGGGTAACGACAGTGGGCAAGAAGCGAGACCAGGTGCGATTGATGCGCCGTGCATCTCCATCGTTGCTGCTGGTTCTCACGCCGAGCGCGCCAATTACCGAGACGGGGCTGACCAGCGCTCCGGCGTCGATCCTTTCGCAGGATGCCTGGGACAAGGTGCTGGTGTTTCGGCGGCGCACCTCGCCCACGACCGGGGAGCATACCGTGGATGCGCTGGAGATGGGCGCGCGGCGCGATGGCGGAGGCATTCGGCTGAGCGAACCCGTGGACGAAGCGGTCTTTGGATCGCCGATTCTGACACCGGATGGGGTGATCGGCCTGGTGCAGGATGAACAGACAGGGACGTTTCTTCCCGAGGATGTTCTGAAAGCGGCGGTTTTGCCCAAAGTGAACTGAGGCGTTTTCGGCCTGCATGTTTTCAGTCGAGCCGAACTTCTGCGCCCTCCCGCTCTTTCCGCAAAGAACCGGGAAAGGATGGGGCACCCAGCTTCGGGCATCCCTCCCACGTCCCCAAAAGCGAGGGACGTGGGGCACCCAGCCGGCGTGCGGTGAGATCTCCGCGACAGCCGGTGTGGAGACCGGCGTTACTGCAGGCTGGCGTTACTTCAGACTGGCGGTATTCCACTGGACGCGGCTGCGGAACCTCAATGGGGTAGATGAAACTCGGGGATCAGGTGAGTGCGCGCGGCAAACCATCCGAGAAGGGCACCGCCGGCGATGACGAGGATGAAGATCAGGAGCGTGGTTGCGGTAGTTCGGCGGCGCGGCGGCTGCTCATCGTAAACCAGTTCGAAGACAGGTGGCTCGGGGGCTGCGGGCGTGGCATAGCGCGCCACCTCGATGCCGATGTTGTCCGGACCGCCGGCCTCGAGGGCGAGGTTGAGCAATTCCCTGGCGATATCGCCGACATCCGCCTGGGGATCGAGCACCACATTTTCGATTGCCTCCGGTGAGACGAAACCCCAAAGGCCGTCCGTGCAGAGTAGCAGGGTGTCGCCGTCTTCGAGGTCGGTCATGGAGACCTCTATCTCGACTTCGGGTTGGTGGCCGAGGCTCCGCGTGAGCACGGAAGCGTCGGGATGGGTGCGCGCCTGTTCGGCGGTGATGACGTTCTGGTCCATGAGCGCCTGGACGGTTGAGTGGTCCCTGGTAAGGCGGGTCAGGCGTCCGCTCCGCGACAGGTACGCCCTGCTGTCGCCGATGTGACCGATCCACGCCTGCGCGCTGCCGGCCTGGGTGGTGATGAGCGCCATGACCACCGTCGAGCCCATATGGCGGAAGGCAGGGTCGCCCGACTCCGCTGCCTCGCGGATGTGGGCGTTGGCGCTTGCGGATGCCTCGGCGATGGCCAGGGCTGGTGAGCCGTTGGGGGGCTGAGAGGAGATGCTGGACGCGAAGCTTTCGACGACGATGCGGGAGGCGGCGCCGCCGCCGCGATAGCCGCCGATGCCGTCGGCCACCATGACCAGCTCGCCCATGGGAGTGGACACATTGCGGACGCTATCCTGGTTCTCTTGCCGCACCTTGCCGCGGTCGCATGCTTCAGCGAAGCTGAGGGCCGGCTTGGGGAGGGTGGTCGAATCGCTCATCCTGGTCTGCTCCTGTGGAGGTGAGCCCGCGGCGGCTAAGGGCGGCCGATCACGAACAAGTGGACGGGACAAAACCGCGCGCTTGCCTGGACAGGCGAGTCATTGCGGCTCCTTGTCGCGCCATTTGAGAATTGCGATGGCAAGAGTGGCAAGAGCAACCAACATCCCGGCGAGCACCAACATTGAGGTTTTGAAGGAATGGCGGTAGCTGACAGCGTAGGCCGCCGGTTTGATGCGGGGGTAGGCCTGACCGGCGACAGCGCGGCAGGTTTGCTGGGCGCCGGCCGAATCCTTCGCGGTGATGACGTAGTGAGGGACAGCGCCTTCCGCGGCGTCACTGACGATATTGAGGAAGGGGTCAACCGGGGAACCGGCAGCAGCCGGCACGAGACTGGGTGGAGGCGCGGGAGTGGAGGCAGTGCGCTGGGCTAGCTCATTCTGGTCCGAGGGGAGAGTGCAGGCAAGATCGGGGACGTTTTTCGGATTGCCCCACTGGGGAGCGGCGGCTTCATTGAGGAGATTGGCTTCAAAGGCCCAGCGGGAAGGAATGGCAAGGCTCAGGATTTGGCCGGCCCTCGGCATCTGGTAGATGGGCCGCATGCCTCCGCCCAGCGCGATGACGGGCAACAGCACCACAGGCAGCAGTGCGATGGCGCTCTCCGTGGTGCGGGTGACGGCAGAGATGCACAGGCCGATGCCGGCGCCGAGCATGGATGCCAGAAGCAGCACCAGGAAACCCTGGAAGAAGTTTCCGTGCAGATGGCATACCAGTTGCACGATGGCCAGCATGCTTCCGCACTGGAAGACACAGAGGCCGAGCAGGACCGTGAACTTGGAAAAGACGTAGGGCACGAGCTTGAGCGTGACCATGCGCTCGCGTTTGTAGACGGTCCATTCGCCGACGATGTCGCGCGCAGCGTTGTTACAGCCAAACCAGACCGCGGCCACAACCATCAGAAAGTGGATGATGGGCAGCTTCTGCGCCAGGTCGCCGAATTCCGGAGCCGTGGCGCTGGGGGGCTTAAGCGGATAATTGACGAGGATTACGAGCAACGCGAACAGGGGCGCCTGGGCCAGCAGCACGGCGGTCTGAGCGCGATCGCGAAGCTTGACGAAGATATTACGCCGGACCAGGGCGAGCCACTGCTGCAGGCCGAATTGGCGGCGAGCGGTTTCTTCTCCGGTCCTGCCCTGCGACTGGGGCTGCTTGCCGGAGCGGTTAGTGACGTATTCCTTTTGATAACTCGATGCCTGGTAGCGCTGGCGCCAGGTTTCAGTCCGGGCGTTCTCCGAGACCGAGGCCATGCCGGAAAAGAGCATCTCGGGGTTGAGCTCGTCGCGGGCGGCAGCGGTTTTGGCGGCCGCGGGCGGATTGAAGAACTGGATCGCGTCGGGGTAAGCCGGCCCAAAGAAGACCATGGCGCCGGCCTTGTCGCCCTTGTCGCGGGAAATCATGATCAGGTCGTCGAACTGCTGATAGATTTGGCGGTTCGGCTGGTGAATGGTGGTGAGGATCGTCTTGCCCGCCTTGGAGAGGTGCTTGAGCAGATGGACAACCGATTCGGCATCGTAGGAGGAGAGTCCGGAAGTGGGCTCGTCTAGAAACAGGACAGGAGTGTCAGTGATCAGTTCGAGGGCGATGTTGACGCGCTTGCGCTGGCCGCCGCTGAGGGTCTTGTTCTCAGGAGAGCCGATGACGGTATCGAGTTTATCGGGGATTCCCAGATCGTCGAGCACCTTGTTGGTGCGATCGGCGATTTCAGCTTCGTTCAGGTCGGTGCGCAGCCTGGCGGAGAAGTAGAGCGCCTGGCGGACGGTTAGCTGGGGGTGGACGATGTCGTCCTGGGGCACATAGCCCATCTGCTGGCGGAAGCGATCGTAATAACGGTAGAGGTTGGCGCCGTTGAAGAGCACGGTGCCCTGAGAGGGTGGGGTGTAGCCGTTGAGGGCCTTGAGCAGGGTGGTCTTGCCGGCGCCGGCGGGGCCCATGAGAGCAACCAGTTCCGAGGGAAAGACCGTGAGAGAAATGGGATCGAGAAGCCGCTTGCCGTTGGAAGCGTGCACGACGATGTTGTTGGCTTCAATGGTGACGTTGCCATAGTACGCGCGGCGGGCAAGTTCTCCGCCCTCGAGGAGCTGAAAGCGAAAGCTGCCCAGGCCGATCTCATGGCCGGGACGCACCAGCACTCGGCCGGCGATGCGGATTCCGTCAAGGTAGGTGCCGTTGCGTGAGTTCAGGTCCTCGACGTAAATCTCCTGGCCGGACCGAGTCAGCCGTGCATGATGCCACGACACCATGGGAAAGGGCAGCGAGACGTCGCAGCCGGGATCGCGGCCGATCTCCATCGCTGCGCCGCGGAAGGGAACTTTGGTGAAAGGCGACTCGCCGATCTCGACCGTGGACTCGGTGGAAATCAACTGAGCGGCGGAGATCTTGTACGACCCGAGAAAGACTACGTCGGAAGGATCGAGCACCGCGCGGTGAATGCGGTTGTGCAGCTCGCCGATGGCCGTGCCGTTGCTGGAACCGAGGTCTTCGATGATGTGCTTGCCGTTTTCGGGATAAATAACGGCATGTTTCCAGGAGACGATGGGCAGGTCGATGCGGATCTTCGACTCCGGCGAGCGGCCGATGGTGATCTCGTTGGGGTGGTCCGGGGGCCGTACCGGCGCCGGCGGGCGTCGCGATGTATCCGGCTCGGACCTGGCGCGGGAGGTGGGCCAGGGCATATCGGCGCGCCCGCCCAGCGACACCTGCGTGCCGTAAGGAATCACGACCGGCACGCCCGGTGTGAGCTTCGTTCCACCGATGAACGTGCCGTTGGTTGAGCCAAGATCTTCAACGAGGAAGGTTGCGCCCTTTCGACTTAAACGGCAATGGCGTCCGGAGACAGTGATCTCCTGCACTTGAATGTCGCATCCCGGCGCACTCCCAATCACCCATGAATCCCGCAATTTTGCTTCCTCGTGGGCCATATCTGTTTTGTTCTCGGAGTGACAACACTGTAGCACATGGAGCAGTAATCCGGTGATGGCGACAGGGCCAGTCATCGGGTACACTGACATCTCCCCAGCGAAGTGCAATACAGGTTCTGGTTCAGGGCGCAAGGAACGGGTGAGCTATGACTGCATGGATGGCGAAGATCAAATTGAGCAGGCCCGCCGTTTGGTTCTGCCTGATGGCGGCAGGAATAGCCGCGCTGGCGGGGCCTGAAGTGGGACTTGCCCAGCATGCTGCCCCACTCTACGGACCCGTTGGGGTGAGTCCGGCTGCCGTGAAGCAGGGGAGGCTGGGCAGTTGCTACTTCCATGCATCGGTGGCGGCAATGGCGAGCGCAATGCCCGATGTTTTGCGCCAGGCAATTGCCGCGGAGCCAGGCGGCGGGTACCGTGTCCACTTCTTCGATGGACGGGATGAATTGGTTTACCAGGAGGACCTGGAGTACGCAGCGGCGCATAGCTTCGACCACTCCGAAGGGGCCTGGGTGAGAGTGCTGATGAGGGCCTATGCGCAGCGCGTGTTGCGCGCGAGCCTGCACAAGTCGATTGAGACATCGAGTCAGATTCCGGTGTTCGTACGGCCGATGGCACTGTCGGCGCTCGACCAGGGCGGGGGCGTGCTGATGGCCTACGACCGGGCCATTCGGATGGTGGTCAGCCAGGATGGCGAAATCGACAAAAAGGCGCTGAAGGTCAAGCTGGGCGAACAGGGCAAGGCTCTGGGCATTCCAGCTTCTATCACGGAAATGATTTCGGGGTTCCTGGACGAAAAAGGCTTTTTTGAGGGAGTGGAACAAACGGTGCGCGAGAACGGCGAGTTTTTTGGCGCGTATCGCAGCCTTTCCCAGGGAGGCATTCCCGCGGAGGTCCTAAGGGCGTTTGTGGGAACGGCGCATGAGCGAGGAGTGCAGGACCGCGCGCGGACTCTTGCACAACTGCGGCGTCTGGGGCAGCACGACCTGGCCATGACGGCGGAGAGCGGGAGCCCGGGATCGTTCGATCCGGGCAACTGGTGGGTGGGCGGGCACGCCTACACGGTGTTGGGCTACGACGAGGCCGCGCAGAGCGTGAGCTTGCGCAACCCCTGGGGAGGACACCCTGAGCCCGATGGCATATTCAATCTGCCGGTGACGGTGTTTCTTGAAGCCTTCGATTCGTATACCGCTTCGGGCGAGGAAGACTAGTAAAGACAGGGAGTAGGGATTAGGGAGTAGGGATTAGAAAAACTGCCCGCAATTGCTGGGAATCCATAAGCTGATCACCGATATGTCGCCGGCTACTGGATCGAGCCTTCGAGAGCCTGTGCCTGTCTCACCAGCTCGACGCCGCCCCGCGCCTGGGCGTTACCGGGCTGGCAGGCCAGAACAGCCGTAAACTTGCGCCGTGCGTCGGCATAATTGTGGCGCGCCCGGCTGTTCTCAGCTCGGCCAAGCAGATCGGGAAGCTCATCCATCGAATACTGGCAGTCTCCGCGCGGCTGGTCGGGCTTCTTCGACTGATCAACCTCAGGCGGCTTTGTGGCCGTTGCCTGCTGATCCGCCTGTTGGGCTTTTTCTTTTTCCAACTTCTTTTTCTGAGCTCGCGTCAGCGCAGGGGGCGCCGGCGCAGCCTCAGTTTGCGCTGGAGGGGCCTGTGGGGGCTGCGCCCGGGTTGGGGGCGGATTGGAGGCGGCAATCTGCGATGCCGCCGGGGTGGGAATGGCGGTCGGGGTTCCGGCGGCCTCCGTGGGGGCCTTGCGATTGAAGTAACCGACCGCAACAACCACGAGGATGGCAGCCGCGACCACCCCTCCGATCCAGAAAACCAGCTTAAAGCTGGTGGAGGTGCGCGCCGTGCCGGGCATTCCGTCCTGCGATATGGGGACGCGCTGAGCCTGATCGACGGCGGCCAGCGTGACCGTATTTCCGGATCCATCGGCTGAGGCTTCGGCGCGATTGTAGAGGCCGATGAAGCGGGCGACAGCCGCTTCGTCGGCTTCGCGGGTGGTCTGATTGCCGGGGGCGCGCCATGCCAGCTCGCGGAGAGATCCGCGCGAGGCCGGCCGCACCACGAAGGCGGGGACCGGTTCCAGTGCGTGGGCTGCGGCATCGCTGAGCAGGATCTGACCCGGAGAGGTCTCCTCAAATGCCTGCCAGGCGGCCTGCTCGTCCAGCTCGCCGGAAGATTCCTCCCCCGATTGGACCAGGATGCAGAACTCCGCAGGGTGGTCGTTCGACTCGGTGAACCCCTGGGCGGCCCACTGCAGGCGGCGCGCGGCGAGTGCAGCGGTCTGCACCGCGGGAAAACGGGCCAGCAGGCAGGAACCCTGGGCGTCAACGGCAGTGCCGCCGGAAGCGGTGATGAGATCGGTGGCCAGACCGGATTCAGCGCCCGACCCGTGCCACGCGCTGGAGGAATCGGGGCCGGTCCATATTCGGATCGTCAGGTAGGCCCCCACAACGGGCGTACTCCCGGTGGTCTGCAAAGCCGTGGGGCGATCCCGGCCCGGTTTACGAGATGCTTTCACCGCATTCGACCTAACCATGAGGCCACTTCGCCCTTTCCGCGCGGGGGATGGGAAATGGATTGCAACGCCTGTTGTGAAGTGGTAGGTTAGCAGAAAATACCTGCAACGGTAAACATCGAGTGTTTTTGGGCTCCGCTGGAGTTATCCCCCTGACCCCGGCAGCCGTGCAGGAAGGCGGAACCGCGGTAGCCGCGGGCAAGCCGTTTCGCGCTCGCTCGATGTTATCGATTCGAATCTTCGCGTACTTTCCGGGGTAAACATGACATGGCAGCGTAGTCGGAACGAGAAGTGGGTTTCGGGCTCCTTGGTCCGGATCATATTGGTTGGGTTGGTATGCCTGGTTGCCGGAACGAATGCAGGGGCCAAGGAGCCACCGCTGACGGCGATTGTGCTCTACGACGGGCCCTCGGGTGCGGCGTATCTGCAGTTGACCGGCGTACTGATCAACGGCAAGACGGAGATGCGGGAGTGCAAGCCGTGCGCCGGAACTCCCGTCGACAAGGCCACTTACAACAAGCAGGGCAAGTTTCAATTAGCGGCTGGGGGCGTGCTGGAACGGGGTCAAGACGGCGTTTTGCGCTGGACGACGGCTGGCGGAGCGCCCATGGTCGTGGTTCCCCTCAATGTCAAGTACGACAAGAGCCCTTCGCTGTCGGCTTCGGCACTGGCCGATCAGGCGTTGCTGAAATCGGTCACCCCGGGCGAGATTCCGCCCCTGGCGCCAGGCGTGATGCTGGTGTTTGTGGCCGCGCCGGACACAGAGCTGGCCGAGTACCTTCTTGCCAAGCGGGTATCGAACATTCCCGGTTGGAAGGCCTACCTGGCCAAATACCCCTCGGTCGAGCACGCCGGGGACGGGCGGGTTCGCCTGTCAGGTCTGCTGGTGGCGGCGGGTGAGAAGGCATTGGACAGCTACAAGAAGCAGGCGGGCAGCGGTGAGATCGACTACTCGGAGCTGAAGAACGCCAAATCGCTGGCCGATCAGGCGGTGGCGATTTCGCCGGCGGTGGAGGGGCAGTCGGAGCTGGAAACCAGCATCCGATCGTCACTGGGCGAGATTGTCGACCGGGGACGCACGGAACTGGACGATTACCGGGGAGCGCTGAAGGAACACTCGCCCGGATATGTCCACCTGGGAGCGGCGCGTAAGTACGCCGATGCGGCGGAGGGAATCGAGACCACGCCCAAAGGCCAGGCACTCGAAGCGGACGTGGTGCGCGACTCGAACACCTACGAGAGCGCGATTCGGAACGCGGAATCGTCAGCTTCGACCAAGCAGTTCAAGCAGGCGATGGTCGATCTCGCGCCGTATCGCTCCTTCTCCGCGGAAGACCCGCGCATCGCGGCAATCATGGACGCCGGTTACGCTTATCACATCGGGAAGGGCAAGGCCGCAGCCGGCAGCTCGGATTGGCAGTCGGCGATTGGGGATCTCGAACAAGCCGGCGGGATTAAAGACACATCCGAGGCGCGCGATCTGCTGACCAATGCGCGCGCCCAACTGGTGGCCGTCCAGGACAAGCAGGCTGCGACCAAGGCACTTGCCGACAGTGCCGAGTATGAGGCCTCGAAAGACATCCTCCGCGCTTATGAGACGTTGGATAACCTGCCTCTGGCGCAGCGCCAGATGGCTGCGGATTCCATCGAGCGACTCAAGCCTGCGTATATCCAACGCTGCGCGCAGTTTGCCAAAGAGCAGCGCAGCGCACACCGGCCCATCCGCGGATTGTCGGACGAGGAAGGCATCGAGGCCGCGTACGTCTATCTTCAGCACGCATACAAGCTAAGCGAGAACGACTCGTTCCACGACCAGATGGACCTGCTGGGCGATGACCTGAGCGCATACCTGCTGGACCAGGCCAAGCATTACCTGGCCAAGCCCGGCGGCTCAGGAACCGAGCTTGGCTGGATGTATCTGTCGGAGGCGGTGCCCTACAAGGCAAGCAACCTGGCTGCAGTTCGAGACGCCATGACCGATGCCGGGCAGGCCCACGGAATTCGCGCCAGGCTCTCGATGCGGGTGCAGTTCCGCGACCAGACTTCTCAGCGCGACAGCCCCGGCTTCGCCGGGCAGTTGGAGAACGCGGTGATCGGACGCCTGGAAGCTTCGCGGATTCCGGTCAAGGTGGTTCGCGCCGGTGAAAGCACGCCAGTGGAGCCGGACTACCAGATTGAGGGCGATGTGCTTCGCCATCACCTGACCACTGTCCCTGTGGTGGAAGCGGTGGAGTCAAAATACATCGCCAACACCCGTGAAGTGCAGAGCGAAGAGTGGGCTAAAGTGAACCGCGAGATCGAAAAGGCCAAAATGGACCTGCAAACCGCTCAGCAGACCCTGGAGGGCGCGGAGGCCAAGGGAAACAAGAAAGCGGAGAAGGATCTCACGCAGAGCGTCCACGCCGCCGAAAAGAAAGTGGAGGAGCAGCAGATCCTTCTGGATTCGACGGAGAGAACGCGGACAGAGAACGTGATCCGGCCGTATTCCTATTCGAAGAAAACGGTCACGCTGACGGCTTCGATCCAACTGCAGTTCAGAATCTCCAATTCGTTTGCCAATGAGCAAACCGAGATGGTCCAGATTCCCCAGGAAGATCAAAAGAGCTACGTGCTGCTGGAGAACGTCAAGCCGGAGGACTCCGAGGGCGTCAAGGCTACAGGAACGGCGATTGATCCAACCGAGTTTATATCGGCTTCAGAGACCACGGCCACCGACGCCCTGATCGACGCGGTGCGCAAGCGCGTCGAGGCCCTGCCACTGAAGATTTACAACGAAGCCAAGAATCGGGAAAACGGCAGCGACCTGGATGGCGCGGGCGAAGCTTATCTGCGTTTCCTCGAAATTTTGCCGCCCGATGACAAATCGGTGGAACAGGTGCATGCGCGGCAGTTCCTCAAGGATCAGTTCAACATGCAACCGGGTATGAGCGTGGCTCCCTAGCCTCATTCCGGCTGAGCCTCGGGGGGGCGGCATGGAATTTGGCTAGAGCAGAGGGTGGTGGGGGAGTGGATCTGGCGGATAAGGTGCGTGCTGGGCTGGTCAAGCGCATCGGCAAATACGACATCATCGAAGAACTGGGCCATGGCGGCATGGGGGTGGTCTATCGTTGCACGGATCCGGCCATCGGCCGCGAAGTCGCGATCAAGACTCTCACCGAAGGATTTGCCGAGGATCCGTCGCTGCTGGCGCGGTTCTACGACGAACTGCGAATCACCGGCAATCTGAGTCATCCGAACATCGTCACCGTCTACGAGGCCGGGGATATGAATGGCACCCCGTACATCGTGATGGAGTGCGTCAAAGGGCGGCCGCTGGACAAGGTCCTGGCCGAGCGCGGGTTCAAGCCTCTGTCCGACCGCCTGCGCATCGTCGAGGAGACGTGCCGCGCCCTGGGATACGCCCATCAGAACAACGTGATTCATCGCGACGTGAAGCCGGCCAATATTTTCGTCTTGCCGGATGGCAATGCCAAGCTGCTCGATTTCGGAATTGCGCGCCTGGAAAAGCGCGACAGCGAGCATGGCCACACACGAGTCGGCAACCTCATCGGCACCATTCCCTACATGGCGCCGGAGCGCCTGCGCAACGAAACGCTGGATGGGCGCAGCGACATCTTCGCCGTGGGCGTGGTGCTCTATCAGCTTGTCGCCGGGCAGCTTCCCTTCACCGGCATTGATACGGAGCTGATGCAGAAGATCCTGCAGAAACCCGCTCCTACCATGGCGGAGATTGGTGTGGAATGCCCGCGGGAGTTGGAGTTCGTCCTCGATCGCGCGCTGGCCAAGGATCCTGCCGACCGCTACTCCACCGCGGAAGAAATGGCGGCCGAGCTCTCCGCCATCATTTCCGAACTGCGTCAGGGCGAGGTGGAGGAACTACTTGTGCAGGCGCGCGAGATGGTGGCAGCGGACCAACTGGCGCAGGCACGAACCGTACTTAACCAGGTGGTCACAATAGATAACAAGAATGCCGCGGCCAAGGAATTGCTGGCCCATATTCAGGGCCAGTTCATGATGCGCAAGCGGGAGCTGACGGCGCAGCAGGTGCGGCAGCAGGCCGAGGAGGCTTTTGTCTCCAAGCGCTACGAACAATGCCTGGCGGTGCTGGAAGGCTGCAGGGAACTGTTTTCCGCTTATCCGGATCTGGAGGCGCTGCGAGCCCGGGCAAAGAAGGAAAAGGACAAGCAGGACCGGGTCAACGAGCTTCTGGGGTTGATCGAGTCGGCGCGGCGGAAGGGCGACTTTAAATCGGCGATTCTGCACGCGGAAAAGGCGCGCAAAGCGGACAAGACGAATCCCCGGATCGCGCAGTTGTGCAATCAGCTGACCGCGGAGGCGGAGCAGGCGCAGCGCCAGGCGCAGGCGAAGATTCTGTTGAACGCCGCTCGCGCGGACATGAACGCGCGGCGATTCAATGAGGCGGTAGAGCTTCTGCATCAGGTGGAAGCCCTCGATCCCACTCACCCCGAACTAGCCTTGATGCTGGCCGATGCCAAAAACGGACTGGAGCAGGGCCGGCGGCGAGAGGTGATCTCCAGGCTCGAGGACGAGGTTTCGCAGGCCTCCACGATGGAGCAGTTGCAGCAGGTAGCGGAGTCCATCCAGGGGGCCATGGCTGAGATGCCGACGGAATCCGCTTTGTTCCGGCTGAGCGCCCAGGTGGAGCGCCTGGTGCGCGATCAGCAGAACCGGCGACTGGTGGAGAACACCCTCCTGGCGTGCAAAGAGCTGCGGCCGCGGGAGGCGCTGGATCGGGTGCGGCAGGCACAGGCCCAGGTCCCGGGCGAAGAGCGGCTTATGTCCCTGGAAGCCCTGCTGCTGGAAAAGATCCGCCAGCAGACCGTGGACGAGCGCCGCGCCGAATACCTTGCGCGTGCTCGCGAATCGCTGGCCAACCAACAGTATGGCGAGGCAGTCCGGGTGTTGGAGCTGTGCGACGCGGAGGGGATTGCGTCCTCGGAAATCCTGACGCTGCTGGACTTCGCGCATAATGAGCTGCGCGATCGGGAGCGGATCGACCAGCTGCGCAGCGATATGGCGCAGGCCCAGACTTTGATCGGCGACTCGGAGTTCGACCAGGCCATTGAATTTCTTGAGCATGCGCTCTCAGTACGCGAAGACCCGGCTCTGCGCATGCTACTGGATCAGGCGACGACTGGGCGCGAGGCACAGCAGCAACGAATCTCCGCTGCGCTGGCCTCGGCGGCGAATTTCATCCAGAGCGGCAAGCTGGATGAGAGTCTTCAGTTTCTGCAGAAGCAGCCGCGGCCGGTTCAGCTCTCCCCGCGCGTGCAGCACACGCTCTCGGCGATTGAGGAAGAGCGGCAGCAAGCGGTGTTTCGCACGATCGGCAGGGCGTACGCGGCTTTGGATTTCGATCTGCCGGCATCGGATGCCCTATTGCGGCAGGCGCAGAGCGCGGTCTTCGATCCCGCACTGTGCGTGGCTCTGGCCAATCCCTTCAGGGAGCGGCAGCAGGCTTTCGCGGACGGGGCGGTAGCAGAAGCGGTGCGGGGCGCGCGCAAGCTGGTCAAGGAACGGAACAAAGAGGGTGCTGAGAGACTGCTGATGACCGTCACCGATGCCTTGTCCTTCGCCAGCCCGCAGGTTCGCGGCGAGTGGGAGACCGCACATCGGAAGGCTACGAGTAGCGGGTTGTTCCGGATGCGTTGAGGCGCAGGGCACGTAGGGATGCGAATTTGAAGGCAAGCGCCGCGGGAGATCAAGCGGCGGAAATGGACAGGTAAGGACAGGCTCATGGACATCGAGATTGAAGTTGTCGGCAAGCCCAACAAATGGGTTCTGAATCAATCACCGATCCGCATCGGGCGCGGCGCGAAGTGCGAGGTGTTCCTGCCCGTGAAGCAATTTCCGTCTGTGGCCATTTCCCATGGAGAGCTGGAGATCGTGAACGGTATGCTGCGCGTGGGCGCGCGCGAGTCAGGACAAGGCGACCTGTTCCTGAATGACGAGGTGGCCGAGACCGGTGCAGTGATCCTGTCGGGCGACACACTCCGGGTGGGCGAGGTTGGACCCGAGCTGCGGGTTCTGTTCGAGGAGCGGGCGGCGCCCCGAAGTTCCTACGAAGCTACACGCGTGATCCAGGTGGCAGATGTCCCGGGGCGAGAGCAGACCAGAGTGATGAGCGCGCCGGAATCGAGCGTCGATGCGCCAGCGCGAAGCGCTTCCGCGACCTCTCATCCGGCCCGTCCGCCGATGCCGGCAGTTTCGCCCACCCGAGTGGAAATGGCGTCCGGCCATGCACAGAATCCAAAGGCCGCCGAAGTCGGATTGGGCGCGTTCGAGGCAAGGGATCGCTGGCCTGAGCCGAGAAAGGGGTTCTCGGGCATCCCGGCCAAGGCAGGGGCGCCTCCGCCAGCGGCGGCCAGCCCGATCTCGGGCAGTCTCCAGTCCAAGCTGACGATCCTGCAAATCATGCAGGGCGTAAGCCTTCTCATCATGTTGGTGCTTGCTTACACGGTGTTCCAGCTGCGCAGCGAAGTGGCGAAGGATCACGATGAGCTTATAGCGCTGCGGACGCAGGAGCAAAACGCCGTTGGACAGTTCACACCGGCGCTCGACGCGCGGCTGAACGTTTTTGGGCAGCGCATGGATTCGCTCGACGAAAAGCTCAAGGAAGGCGAGGACCGCATGGAGCGGGGAATGGACGCCAAGATGAAGGAAGCCCAAGTGCAGCTCTTCAATAGTCTTGACGCCAAGATGAAGGATACAGAAGACCGGATGGTGACTCGCTTGAACGCCGAGCTCCCTCATTTGCTGGATAAGTACATCGATGCCAAACTGGCGAAGATGAAACACTGATCTGGGAAATGGCTGCCGCCCGCACCGATCTCGCATCTGTCCTCGAAAAGACCCCGCTACTGTCGGGCCTGTCGCAACCTGAGCTGCACATGCTGTCTTCCCGCACGGTACGCAAATTGTTCAGTGCGGGCGAGCTGCTTTTCTCGGAAGGCGAACCTTGCGGTGGTCTGCATATCATTGCCAGGGGGAAGATCCGAATCTTCAAAACCTCGGTGAATGGCCGTGAACAAGTTCTCGCAGTGAACACCCCGGGTGAATCGGTCGCCGAGCTGCCTGTCTTCGATGGAGGCCCGTACCCGGCGTCGGCGGTGGCGATCGAAGATACCGAGATCGCATTTATTTCGCGGCGGGACTTCCATGCATTCTGCGTCGAGCATCCGGAGGTTCCGCTGAAAGTTCTGGCGGTAGTGGGGGCTCGCCTGCGACGCCTGGTTGGCATCATCGAAGAGCTTTCGTTCACCACCATCCGGCAGCGCCTCATCTCGGTGCTGGTCAAACTGGCACAGACCGAAGGCTCGAAGACGGAGCGCGGCATCGAGTTTCAATTGCCCGCGACCCATCAGGGGCTGGCAAATCAGCTGGGCACGGTGCGGGAACTGATTTCGCGCAATCTCATGCGGCTTCAGGCCGAGGGGTTACTCGATGTGGATGCGCGATGCATTGTAGTCAAGGACATGAAGGGGCTGAGCGCGCTGCTCGAATCGGCTTCTTAGAGCCTGTCCATTTCGCGGCCCACTCATCGCGATAAACCATGTCATGGAACTTGACAATAAAACTGCGATGAATGGGGCACAGTCTCGCCTCCCTGCGACCGCTAGAAAGCGAGGATTAAGCGAAGGTAGGGGGGTGTGTGCGCCATTCGCTGTTATATCGTTGATTCCATGAAAGTTATGCTTTAAAATGTGCTCTGCAAGAAGGCAGTATGCCTCGTGTAAGCACCCTTAAAATGCTGCATTCCATGAAACCTTGCGATCTGTCGGCGGTTTGATCGCGAGGCCCCGCTGAGGAACTGAGTATGCGCCGGCGTCGGCGTGGCGGCTGTGATTGCGGTCACGGGCGGAGGCGGGTGGATCCTCGAACCAGGTCGTTGTTGGTCACGATCTTCCGCACTGGCAGCATTCCTTGCACAGAATTGAAGATGAAGACGCGATCCGCAGAGAGGACTTGCTCCAACGTTATGACAGCTTGCTCCAGCTCGGGATGTGTTGCCAGCAAGTGCCGGCGGTAAACGCCGGGCAACAACCCGCATTCCAGCGAGGGAGTCACGAGCCTGCCGTTCTTCTCGATCATCACATTGTGAATGGCACATTCGGTCACCTCCTCTCGTTCGTTGAGGAAGAGCACATCGTCAAACCCTGCTGCACGCGCATCGGCGAATGCGCGGTCATAGGTCGCCCGGTAAGTTGTTTTGTGCCTCAAAAACGCATCGGAGGAATCCGTGCGCCGCGTGGAGATGACAATCGAAGCAGAAATTCCGGCTGGCGCGAGCGGGGTGTCGGTAATTGAGAGCTGACCCGATCGCGAAAGCAGCATGCGTACTCGTCGACGAGAGTTCGGCTGGAAGCTCGCGGCGAGGCGATCTAGTTGGGCACGCACATCCTCCAGGTCACACTGGAATTCAAAGTAGTCCGCGGAAGCCTTCAACCGCTCGAGGTGCAGGTCGAGCAGAAAGAAGTCATTCTCCCATAGGATGGTTTCAATCAATTCGAATCTCGGGAGATTGCGCGTAACAAACTTCGCTTTCAAGAGACACTCCGCGTATTCGGCCTCCGGATTGGAATCGTATGTGACTCCCGAACCGACTCGCATCTGGATTTCACCGCCGCTAACAACGAGGGTGCGAATGGCGACGCTGAAGGTCGCATCGCCTCCGGGAGAGAAGTATCCAATCGCTCCGCATGCAATGCCGCGCGGTTGATCTTCCAGTTGGCGAATGATCTGCATGGTCCGGATCTTCGGTGCGCCCGTGATGGATCCGCACGGAAAAAGGCTACGAAAGATTTCGTAGGAACTTGTGCCGGGGTTAAGGAGTCCGCGCACGGTCGAAGTCATTTGCAGCAAATCAGGGTGGCGTTCAACGGCAAACAGGTCCGAAACTTCGATGCTGCCGGCTGTGCAGATGCGCCCGAGATCGTTACGCAGCAGGTCGACGATCATCACGTTTTCCGCGCGATTCTTTTCGTCGGCGGCAAGCCACGCGGCCTTGCGGCAATCTTCCTGGAAATCGCGTCCGCGGGGAGACGTTCCCTTCATCGGGCGGACCAGGAGTTTGCTGCCCTGCTTTCGGAAGAAAAGTTCGGGGGATGCGGAGAGGATATGCGCCTGTCCCGTGTTGATGAGGCAGCCATAAGGCACCGGCTGGTTTTCCATGATCCTTTCAAACAGGCCGGCAGCGTCTCCATTCCAGGGCTGGCGCAGCAGCATCGTCAAGTTCGCCTGATAGAGATCTCCCGCCTCGATATATCGCCGGATTGTCTGAACTCGCTCCGAGTATTCCGCGCTGGAAATATCGATGGAGAACGTCCCCGGCTCCACAATGATGTGATCGCCCGACGCAGCCCAACTGCGGTCGGAACCATCGCACGTGAGAGGCTCGCGGTACACGCCGAACCACGCAAGCGGAAGATCGCATTGCCGCAATGGTCCGAGGTTGCGCCGTGCTGCCGGCTCGAAATGGTATCCGGCTTCGTAGCTCAGGAATCCAGCAACATAGTGCCCGTCGCGCAAAGCACTGTCGATGGATGCAAATATGGTGGGAATCTCGTTCGGGTGGTCAGTGGAAAGAATATGCAGCGGTTCGGTGAATAAGAAGCTCTTGCGGTTTTCGGCATCGGGGCGCGCAGTCCGCAACAGTGCGGAACCGCACTCTCTCGCCGCAATCTGAGACCACGCTTCAGGAGAAGCAGAATTCGGTTTCCGCAGGTGTGTTTTCGCCACTGTACTCATTGCAGCATACCCGCAAAGCCTGTCCTGGATTGCCAACCCTCGATAGCGCCCGTTCCCAGGTGTCGTATTTCAGGCAAGAAAAAGGATGGGTGCGTGCGCGGCACCCTTCCTCTGCTCTCCGGGTTAAGCTACGCCGAATTAGCAGCGAACGATTTTGGGCGATTTGATGCCCTTGGTGGCGTTCCTGGTGTCGATGACCAACTGCGACTTTTCGACGATCTCCTGGTAGTCGTAGGTGGAGTGATCGGTGACGATGAGCACGGCGTCAAATTTGCCGATGTGATCCAGCGGAGTGTTGGTCATGTTCAGATCGTAGTGGCGACCGCGGCCGACGGTGGGGAAATAAGGATCGTTGTAGGAGACTTCGGCGCCGCGCGAACGCAGGAGCTCGATGATGGTGAGCGAGGGCGACTCGCGCAGATCATCGATGTCGCGCTTGTAGGCGAGGCCGAGGACCAGGATCTTGGAACCATTCATTGCCTTGCGATGGCCATTGAGCGCCTCGACCGTCTGCTCGATTACGAAGTAAGGCATGTTCAGGTTCACTTCGCCGGCCAGTTCGATGAACTTGGTATGGAAGTCGTACTCTTTCGCCTTCCACGAGAGGTAAAACGGATCGATGGGAATGCAGTGGCCGCCGAGCCCGGGGCCGGGATAGAACGCCTGGAACCCGAAGGGCTTGGTCTTGGCGGCGTCGATCACTTCGTGCATGTCGATGCCCATCCGCATGCAAAGCTGCTTGAGCTCGTTGACCAGGGCAATGTTGACGCAGCGATAAATGTTTTCCAGCAGCTTGGTCATCTCGGCCACGGCCGGGCTGCTGACGGGAACAACCCGGCGGAAAATGGAGTTGTAGAGCGCGGAGCCAAGCTCCTGTGCAACGGGATCGCATCCGCCAATCACCTTGGGAATATCGTGGCGCTCGACCGTGTCATTGCCGGGGTCTTCGCGCTCCGGCGAAAAAGCGACGTGGAAGCCGATGTCACCGGCTTTGTGCGCTGCCTTGAGGCCGAGGCGATTGCCGCGTTCGAGCAGCGGAACCACGATTTCTTCGGTGGTGCCGGGATAGGTGGTGCTTTCCAGCACGATGAGCTGGCCTTCGTGCACGTAGGGAGCGATCGACGAGACGGTGCTGGTGACGTAGCTTAAGTCGGGCTCGTGGTACTCGTTGAGCGGAGTCGGCACGCAGATGATCACCACGTCCATCGAGGCGATCTCGGAGTAGTCTGAGGTGGCGCGGAACCCGGCCTTCTGGGCCTGTTGTACGGACTCGGGCAGAATGCGCACAATGTAAGATCCGCCCGCATTCAGCTTACTTACTTTATCCGTGGCGATATCAAATCCGGCGACGCGAAACCGTTCGCCGCTGAAAAGGAGGGCAAGGGGAAGGCCCACGTAACCCATACCGACGATCCCCACGCGGGCCTCGCGGGATTCGATCTTCTGTTTCAGCTCAGGCAGGCTGCTGCTGAGGGTGCTGGAGACGGCCATGTTAATAGTTCCTCACTCTTTTAGGGTGTATCGCAATCAAGGGTACTTGAACTCGCCCGCCGGGCACAAGCAAAAGAAGCTGCGGCTCGGGGCCGCGGGTTACCTATGTTACGCGTTCGCCAGACAACAGTATGGTGCATTGAGGGATTACGAATCGGGAACGGCTGAAAGTACTTTACAATGTCGTCATCTGATTCAATATTGCCGGACTAGTTGTCTCTATGCCCTGAATTCGCGGTGGCGGGTAGGGTTCCGCCGCGGGATGGGCACGACTCAATCAGTTCGTCTCGGATGGGAGCGCTTGTGTCGGCGATTGTCGCAGTGGTGGGAAACGGTTACTGGGGAAAGAACCTGGTTCGGAACTTCTATCAGCTCGGTGCTTTGCGCAAGATCTGCGATGGGAACCCGATGCTTCTGGCCGATGCCAAAGCCAAGTATCCGGAAGTGGGTACCTGCGCGGATTTCGGCGAGGTGCTGCGCGACGGTGAAATTCAAGGTGTAGTGATCGCGACTCCGGCGATGCGCCACTTCGAGATGGCCGCGCAGGCCCTGGCAGCGGGCAAGGACGTATATGTCGAGAAGCCATTGGCGCTCAAGGTGGCGGATGGCGCGGAACTGATTGAGCTGGCGGCCCGGCACCAGCGGATTCTGATGGTCGGGCACATTCTGCAATACCATCCGGCGGTGCGCAAGCTGAAGGAACTGATCCGCGACGGCGAGCTGGGACGGCTGGAGTACATCTATTCGAACCGTCTGAACATCGGGAAGATCCGCTCGGAAGAGAATATTCTGTGGAGTTTTGCGCCGCATGATATCAGCGTCTTGCTGGCACTGCTGGGGGAGGAGCCGGAATCGGTTTCCTGCGAGGGGGGATCGTACCTGGGGCAGGATGTAGCCGACGTGACGCTCAGCCAGTTCAAGTTTGCGAACGGGGTGCGCGCGCATGTATTTGTGAGTTGGCTGCACCCCTTCAAGGAGCAGCGGCTGGTGGTGGTGGGTTCAGAGAAAATGGCGGTGTTTGACGACACCGCGACCGACAAGCTGGTGCTATACCCGCATCGCGTGCAATGGAAAGACCGAATTCCGACGGCAGTAAAGGCGGAAGGCATACCGGTGGCGATCGAGAATCAGGAGCCGCTGGGGAACGAGTGCCGGGAGTTTCTTGAGTGCATTGCGACGCGGCGCGCTCCCGTGACGGATGGCCAGGAAGGCTTGCGTGTGCTGCGCGTTCTGGATGCTTGCCAGCGGGCGATGGTCGAGCACAAGGCGATCTTCCTGGCCGAGGTTGCGGAGGCGCCGGGGAAGGCTTTCTTTGCGCACCCCACGGCAGTGGTGGATGAGCCATGCGAGATCGGCGCGGGGACGAAGGTTTGGCATTTTTCGCATGTTCTCGCGGGCGCAAAGATCGGCGAGCGCTGCATCATTGGGCAGAATTGCCAGGTGGCCGGCGGGGTGACCATTGGCAACAATGTGAAGATCCAGAACAACGTATCGATCTATACCGGCGCGGTGATCGAAGATGACGTGTTCCTGGGGCCGTCGTGTGTGCTTACGAATGTCACGAATCCGCGGTCGCAGGTGAGCCGGCATTCGCTTTACGAGACAACCATCTTCCGTCGCGGCACCACTGTTGGCGCGAACGCGACCATCGTTTGCGGCACGGAGCTGGGCCGTTACAGCTTTGTGGCCGCCGGTGCAGTGGTGGCAAAGAACGTGCCTGACTATGCGTTGATGGTGGGGAACCCAGCGCGGCAGATCGGCTGGATGAGCCGCCACGGACACCGGCTTACCGATCCGGATGCGGATGGAGTGATGGTTTGCCCGGAAAGTGGATTTCGCTACAAGGAGGCGGAGCCGGGCGTACTTCGCTGTCTCGACCTGGATGAAGAATCCCAACTACCACAGGAACTGAGGACCGGTTCGAAGACCTACGACGAATTCAAATCTCGGTAGGTTTTACATCCGTTGGCGCCATAGAGAGGGCGGAAGGCCGGCATCTGTTATTGCTGCCGAATAGGAAATATCAACGCGGGAACTCCTGCATAAATTCCACTCAATGCAGGCTATATACTGGCCCTTGCGCCGCTCGTTTCGCGAAGCGTGTGCATATTCGGAGACTATTCGTTGGCCAAATATCTGGTAACCGGTGCGGCGGGTTTCATCGGACGTTCCATTGCTTCCCGGCTCCTGGCTCTGGGTGATTCAGTACGTGGAATTGACAGCCTGATCACCGGCAAGCGCGAGAACCTCATTGGCCTGGAGGCAATGGAATTCATGGAGGGTGACCTCGGTGATCCAGCCGCCTGCGCCCGCGCCTGCCAGGGGGTGGAGATTGTATTTCACGAGGCGGCGCTGGCGTCGGTGCCGCGCTCAGTGGCTGACCCTGTAACCACCAATCGCAATTGTGTCGATGCCACGCTGAACCTGCTTGTGGCTGCCAAGGATGCCGGTGTCCGGCGGGTCGTGTATGCGGGTTCGTCCTCTGTGTATGGCAACTCGCCCGTGCTGCCCAAGCACGAAGCGATGCGCCCCGATCCAATCTCGCCGTATGCTGTGGCCAAGCTCGCGGGCGAACACTACCTGCGTAGTTTTACCTGTGTTTATGGTCTGGAGACGGTGACCCTGCGCTACTTCAACGTGTTCGGGCCGTACCAGGATCCCACGTCGCACTACTCCGGCGTACTGGCGATTTTCTGCCGCAAGATGCTGGCCGGCGAACAGCCCGGCATCCATGGCGGCGGCGAGCAGAGCCGTGACTTCACGTATATCGACAACGTGGTGCATGCCAACCTTCTGGCGGCTTCGGCTTCCGCGGAGAAGGTTTCGGGCCAGGTGATGAATACTGCCACCGGGACGCGGATCACGCTTAATGAGACCTTCCGCATTTTGCGTGAACTCACCGGCTATCGGGGCGAGCCGGCATACGGGCCGGAGCGGCAGGGTGATGTTCGCGATTCGTTGGCGGATATCCGGCTCGCCGAGGAGCGCATGGGTTACAAGCCGCTGGTCGATTTTGGCGAAGGGCTGCGGCGCACGGTGGAGTGGTATCGTTCGACCCGGCGGCTGCCGGAGGGATGCGAGAGACATTAACGCCACCACCATAGGCTAGGAAAACTGGTCCAAAGTTGTTGCCTGGCAAGGTTTGGGCGCTTTCAGTCCAATGCGTTGGCGTCGTGGGCAATGTCTTCTGCAACGTGCTCGCTTTCCACAGTCACCCGGCGCAGGTTCACGTGTTCAAACTGCGCCCACGGCAGGCCCACCGGAACAACGCCCAGGAACGTGATG